>JBGASX010000087.1:0-18635 GCA_044229445.1 Gemmatimonadales bacterium
CGCACCTTCGCACGGGGATTCGGCAGCGACACGGCCTGGAGCATGGGAGGTGGGTGGCCCCCGCAGCGCCACCTGCTCGGCCTCCCCTGGTGGTACGCCCGGGGAGACACCGTCTCGATCGCACGGTTCGGTCGGCGCGCTGCGGATGTCGCGCAGCACTCCGACTCCGGGCGCGCGGTGCTGCGCGGCCGTTATCTCGCCCCCGCGGCGACCGCGTGGCTCACCCTGGCCCGGGGAGACACCGTCGCGGCGATCGCCGCGTTCCGTGGTCTCAACCTCCTGCTTTGCAGTGTGGGGGACTGCCACTTCGAACAGGTGAAGCTCGCCGAGCTGCTGGTGCAGCGGGGAGAGGACTCCGCCGCCGCCGTCCTGCTCGATCGATGGGGCGACGTGCGCGGGCCCACCCCCTCGGCGGTGCGCGCGCGCCTGCTGCGCGGACAACTCGCCGAGCGGATGGGCGACCGGGAGACGGCGCTCCGCTGCTACCGCTTCGTGGCCGATGTCTGGCGCAACGCCGACCCGCTCCTTCGACCCGACGCCGAGCGGGCCCGCGCCAGCCTCGCCCGTCTTACTGCGACGGGATCGTAACGACGGATTGCCATCTCGCGGCGAAGGCCTGGGACGGGAACCACGCCGCCGTAAATGGATCGCCGCCGTACTGCGCGTGGTCCGAGATGGTGAGGGCGGTCAGGTCTCCCAGCCACCCCGCATTCTCCGACTGTGCCACCAGCGTGGTTACCCCGGGCGGGAGCCGAGCGGCCAGTTCGTCGTCCAACCATTGAAACATCGCGTTGCGCACCGCGGGGTTCGGCGGATCATGAATCGCGTTAGGCTGGGTGCCGATGCTCCAGAGCGCCCCCTGCGACCGGTTGGCATCGAACCAGCTGCGCGCCGAGGCGTTGTCGACGATGGAGTCGCGCTCGGCGAGAAGCAGGGCCCCGGGCACCTGACGCATCTGCGCCGAGGTCAGGAACGGGGAGAAGACGCCGATCCAGGTGAAGAATCCGACCAGCCGCTGGGGCTGGAGTTGCAGCAGGGCATTTGTGGGCCGGGCACCGCCGGACATGCCGACGGGAAGGAGAGGTGCCGTCGCGACCTCAGGATGGCCACTTGCGGTCGCGAGCGCCGACAGCGCCGAGGTGATGGCGGCGGCCATGCTGGCGTCATCCGAGCGACTCACGGCCGTGATGCCCATCAGCGCGACACCGCGCTGATCCAGGATGGCGCTCACCCCGCCCCGGAACGCCTGCATGGCGACGCCGGTCTGGGACGTGTCGAACTGACTGGTCGCCACCGGACGGGTGTCGAAGCTGCCGAGATAGATCATGACCGCCCGCACCGTGGTCACGGTGGACGGGATGTAGAGTGCGGCGGTGTCGGCGAGGAAGACGACGGCCCGCTGAAGCGCGATGTCCCTGGTCGTGCTTCCGGCCACCACCGTCACCTGGGTGGAAAAGCTGGCGTACCCCGCCGCCGAGGCCGCCAGGGTTCGCGGCCCCAGGGGCACATCGGCAAAGCTGTACGAACCATCGGCGCCGCTGGTGGCGGACAGGGTGCCGACCGTCACATTCGCGCCGGCGAGCGGGGCGTTCCCCGCGCCCCGCACCACGCCGGAGAGCGAGCCGGAGGTGGGTGACGGATTGGTGGGTGAAGAATCTCCGCCGCAGGCGACGAGTACCGCGGCCAGCATGGCGAGGAGCACGGGCACACGCCGGGGGAGCGGTGCAGAACGAGCGGTGGGCATGGAGCCTCCGGTTGGGGTCTGCATAGCTCATGCGCAGCAGCCCGGAAAACGGGGCAATCGGGGGCCTGTGTCCCCAAGTCTGAACAATCGGTTGACCGGCCCGCGCCGGGGGCCTATGGTCCCCGCACGTGACACTTCCGTCCTAGAGCATTGCGGGCGGGAAGACTCCAACGACACCGCGCACCTGCCTTCCGCCCGCGCGCCGGGCATGCCTCTCCCAAGCACTCAGCACCAAGCACTCGGAACTCGGAACTCGGAACCCGGAACTTGGAACTTGGAACTCATATCTGATCCCCGGATCTTCGCGCCAAGCGATAGTCGCCCCCGTCATGGCGGCGAGTTCGTGCTGTACTGGATGCAGACGACGCATCGGGCGCACGACAACTTCGCGCTCAACTTCGCGATCGAGCGGGCCAACGAACTGGGCCTTCCGCTGCAGGTCTATCACGGGCTCCGGCACGACTACCCCTGGGCGAACGACCGCTTCCACACCTGGATCCTCGAGAGCGTGATCGATCTCTCCGCCGACTTCGCGGCGAAGGGGATCAACTACGCCTTCTGGCTGGACGGCGCGGAGGGGGAGTTCACAGCGTGGCCGGCGGGGCGGAGGGGCGACCGGCCGGTGGGGGGTATGGGCGACCGGCCGGTGGGGGGTATGGGCGACCGGCCGGTGGGGGGTATGGGCGACCGGCCGGTCGCCCCTACGCCCTTGCTTGCGCTTGCGGATCGCGCCGCGCTGGTCGTGACCGACTACTTCCCGACCTTCATCGTCCCGCGCCAGGTCCGCGGGCTCCGGCAGAAGACAGCGACTCCGGTGATCGCGGTCGATTCGGCGACGCTGGTGCCGATGGCGTTCCATCAGAAGGAGCACAGCACCGCGCGCGGCATCCGCCCGATCCTGATGGATGCGCTGCCGCACTTCTTCTTTCCGGTGGAGAATCCGGAGCCGAAGATTCGTCGGAGGATCGAGCTGCCGTTCGAGCCGACGGTGGTGAAGCACGCGGAGCAGATCGCCGCGCTGGTGGCGCGCTCCGACGTCGATCACTCGGTGCCGCCCTCGCCGGCCTTTCGCGGCGGCACCACCGCGGGCCGCGCCCGGCTCGCCGCCTTTCTCGAGACCGGCCTGTCGCGCTATGCCGACGACCGGAACGATCCCACCAAGCCGGAGGCGGTGAGCCGGCTCTCCCCCTGGCTCCACTTCGGCAACCTCTCGATCCACGAGGTGCTGCTCGCCGCGCGGGAGGCGGGGCCGGCGGCGCAGTATTCCAAGTTTCTCGACGAGGCGCTGGTGTGGCGGGAGGTCGCGCACAACTTCTGTCACTTCAATCCGAAGCACCGCACCACCGCCGCGATTCCGGCATGGGCGGCGACGCAGCTCTCGAATCACGAGGCCGATCCGCGCCCCTATCTCTACTCGATGGAGCAGATGGAGCGGGCCGAGACCCACGACGAGTTGTGGAACGCCGCGCAGCGCTCCTATCTGCGCGACGGCTTCATGCACAACTACATGCGGATGCTGTGGGGGAAGGCGGTGCTCCAGTGGACGCCGAACGCCGCGGAGGCGCTGCGGGTGCTGGAGCACCTGAACAACAAGTACTCGCTCGACGGCCGGGATCCGAACTCGTACGGCGGCATCATGTGGATCTTCGGCAAGTTCGACCGGCCGTTCTATCCGCGACCCATTTACGGCAACGTCCGCTATCAGTCGCTCAAGGCGGCGAAAGGCAAGTTCGACGTGCCGCGCTACATCGCGAGCTACTCCCCTAGCCCGCCTTCGCTGCTGTAAGCGCCCCCTGCAGCGCCTCCATCATCTCGGGATCCTTCGCCTTCCCGAGGAGGGTCTCCAGCGCCTTCACATACGCAGTCTTGAGCGCCTGATCGGCGGGCACCGCGATCTCCGGCACGACCCCCTTCCCTTCCCAGTTGTCGTGCGTGATGGGGTTCCGGGCGTGGCCCGTCGGCATGAAGACACCAAAGTGGGGTGCGAGGATGACGCCCTCGCCGGGATTTGCGCCGCCGCCGGTGGTCTCCCCGACCTGGGTCGCACGCTTGAGCTGCTTCAGGTTGTAGGTGAACTCCTCCGCGGCAGAGAAGGTGTACTGGCTTGTGAGGACGTAGACTTCGCCCGTGATCCGTGGCAGGTCGAGATTCGCCTCGGTCCAGAACTGCTCCACCTTGTTCCCCTTCCGCCAGACCAGATCGTTGAGGTGCACCTTCTCTCCCTTGGGAAAGAGGATGCTGCTGATCAGGGCGACCATCTCCGGCTCTCCACCGCCGTTCTTGCGGAGATCGATGATGAGCGCGTCGCTGCCCGCCAGGAACCGGAGCGCCGCCAGCGCCGTGGCTCGGCCATGTGCGAGATCGACGAAGCCGCTCAAGTCGAGGTAGCCGACATTCCCGCGCATTCGTTCGGCCCGATCGAAGCCGTAGTTGCTGTAGCGCATGAACGCATCGCGGCGAGCCTGTTCCGCCTTGCCGGGCCGTTCATCGAGAATGAGGCCCCGGCTCTCCTCGAAGAAGTTGACGTGGAGATGCTTGTCGTGGCCGATCTCGCGCATGCTGGCCGTGAGGCGATCCGCGAAGGCCGAGCCGTCCGTCATAGTGTCGTATTCGCCGCGGCCGAGCCGGGTCCGCAGGTCCGCGGCCATCCGGTTGCCGACGTCGGGGAAGACGTACTTCCGCTCGAGATTCACGGCGAGGGACTCGACGACCTGGCGGCGGAGCGCCGCGTCGATGCTGGTGGGTGTTCCGGGAGCCGATTGGGCCGCGAGGGGGGCGGCGACGAGGGTGACGAGACCCAGCAGCGAGAGGGTACGCATGGCACTATCTCCGTGTGGAAGTGCCCGCAGGCGTGACGCCGGCGAGCAGGAGCCGGTTGAGCCGCTCGGCACGCGCCAGGACCGTGCGGCGATGACCGAGTTCGTTGGTGCTGAGGGAGAAGGGGAGCAGGGCGTTGGTTGCGGTGATGAACGCCTCCGCCGTGGCACGCGGCGGGACCCGGGAAATCTCCCCCGCGGCGATGCCCTCCCCGAGCACCCGCGCGAGGAGCTTCGCCTCCCGGGCAAACTGAGATGCGCGCCGCGCGAGCAGTTCGGAGCGAAAGGCGGCGAGCAGGTCGTCAAGACTGCCCGAGTGGCCCCTTGCGTAGTCGAACCGCTCCACAATCCTGGCCCGCAGCATCGCGTGGAGGCGCGCCCGCGCGGTGCCGGGGCCTTCCGCCACCCGCTTCAGGCTCCCGACCACCCGGTCGGCGTTCCGGTCGATCGCCGCGAGTGCGACCTCCTGCTTGCTTGGAAAGCGCAGATAGACGGAGCCCTTCCCGATACCCGCCTCGCGGGCGAGGGATGCGATGGTCATGGAGGCATAGCCACCGCCCGCGAGCAGCCGGTCGGCGGCATCGAGGAGGCGGTCGCGAACGTCCGGGGGCAGGGCTGGGGGCATGAGGTCCGTCTATTTGACCAGAATGACGATCTGGTCAAACGTACGGGACTGTCAGACGGAGGGTTTCAGGCGGGTGAGTTCCGAATTCAGGGTGCTGAGCGCTTGGCGCCCAGTCGCCGGTACGTGAGGATCGATGCGAGGCGAACTGCGACCGGGGGCCGGGGGATGGACGCGCGCCGTGCCGCTGTCCCGGCCTAGGTTCTGATGCCGAGTTGCTTCAGCTGGAGGGTGTGGACCCCGGAGAGTGTCGTGAGCGCAACAATCGCTCCGACCCCCGCCATCGCCATGTCCTCCTGGGTATCCCACGGGTCGCCCTGGGTGCCGAGGAAGGCGTCGGCCGCGCCGCCGGTGGCGACGGCGGTGCGCCATTCGATGAGTTCGTAGGTCGCGCTGATCGCGAGGCAGATGCACAGACAGAGGAAGGTGATCCACTTCCCCCGCTTGAGCGGCGAGGTGCGGAGCAGGATCTCGCGGGCGACGATGGCGGGGACGAAGCCCTGCGCGAAGTGGCCCAGCCGGTCGTAGTTGTTGCGGGTCCAGCCGGTGATCGTGTTGACCCAGTAGCCCAGCGGCACCTCGGCGTAGGTGTACTTGCCACCCACCATCAGAACGCAGGCGTGGATGGCGAGCAGGGTGCAGACCAGCGGCGTGAGCGGAAAGCGCTTCGCGGTGAGGATGACGACCGGGAGCCCGATCAGGACGGGTGCCACTTCGAGAAACCAGGTGAAGCGGTCGTGCGGCGCGATGCCGGACCAGACGAGTACCACCATCACGATGGACAGCAGAGTGAGGCGCATGTGAGTGCCTGGTGCCTGGTGGTTCACGAAGAGGGAGGCGCGACGAAGGAGACAGTACTAAGTACTAAGTACTAAGTACTAAGTACTCTCCCCATGATACTTCACCTCGATCTCCATCCCGTCCCGCGCGATCACCGTCTCCTGAAATGCTCCACGGGCCTCGGCGAGCAGCTCCGGCGCCTCGCGGGTGTAGCGGGCGCTGATGTGGGTGAGCACCAGCCGGCGCACACCCGCGGCGGCGGCGATCTCGGCCGCCTCGAGGGCGGTGGAGTGACCGGTCTCGATCGCGCGGGCGACGTCCGCCTGGCTGAAGGTCGCCTCGTGGATCAGGAGGTCCGCACCGCGCGCGGCATCGCGCAGGGCCTCGACCGGACGGGTGTCGCCGGAGATCACGACGCTGCGGCCCGCCCGCGGCTCCCCCACCAGCTCGGCCGGCGTCACGATCCGTCCGCTCGGCGATTCGACCGACTCCCCCTTGTGGATCTTCCCCCAGAGCGGCCCCTCGGGGAGTCCGAGTTCCCGGGCCTTCTCCGGATTGAAGCGGCCGAGCCGAGTGTGCTCGGTGAGGGTGTAGCCGATCGTGTCGGCGCGATGCTCGGTCGGGAAGGTGGTGATGTCGTAGTCGTCGCGCTTTACCCGGTCGCCCGGCTTGAGCTCCACGATCTCGACCGGGAACTTCACCCGCTCGATGCCCAGCTCCAGCGCGTGGGTGAGGATGCGCTGGGCCCCCTTGGGGCCGTAGAGGGTGAGCGGTTCGCGGCGCACCTCTTCTCCGAAGATGTTGAGCAGCCCGAGGGTCCGGAGCAGCCCGGTGACGCCGAGCAGGTGGTCGGAGTGGAAGTGGGTGAAGAAGATGTCGCGGAAGGTGAAGCTCACGCCGTAGCGCATCATCTGGCGCTGGGTGCCCTCGCCGCAGTCGAACAGCATCGTCTCCCCTTCGCGGGTGAGGGCGATGGAGGTGACGTTGCGGTCGAGGGTCGGGCAGGCGGCGCCGGTGCCGAGGAAGGTGAGCTTCAGCATGGCGCCAAACTTAGCAGGGGAGGATCAGAGGCGCTGCACCCCGCGCTCCAGTGCGGTGACGATGCCGCGGAGCTCGCGGACCAGCCGGGAATTCTCCGGCGGGGTCGCACTCAGCAGCGCGTCGGTGACCTCCCGGTAGTACCAGAGGGTCTTCTCCTTGGGGACGCTGAAGCGGTGCCAGACCTCTTCGCCGACGAGGCGCATGTCGTTGATGATGGAGCGGGCGTTGTAGAGCTTGTCGGCGGTGGACACCCGGAGCACGTCGGTGTCGGCGGCGTGGCGGAGATGCTCGATGTAGTTGCGCTTGCGCTGTTCCCACGGCCCCTTGGTGCCGTCCTCGAGCGCGTGCGGGTCGGGCTCGGTGCAGCCCATCACGATGGTGTGGACCCGGCGCCCGAAGCGCTCGAGAATTTCCTTCTCGGTATGGCCCCGCCGCGGGTGATCCTCGACCGCGTCATGGAGCAGCGCGCCGATCCCCTCCTCCTCGTCGCCGCCGTCCTCCATCACGATCGCCGTCACGCCGAGCAGGTGGGCCATGAAGGGGATTCCGCTCCCCTTCCGCCGCTGTCGTCCGTGCAGTTCACCGGCGTAGAGCAGCGCCTCGGTGAACTTGGGGCTCAGGATGAGCGCGGTGCCGTGTTCCCGCATTCAGAACAGCTTCACCTGCACGCTGAGTTTGCCGGGGTGCTTGTTGAGCTCGTCGATCAGCAGCTTGAGCGACTGCAGCGCCGCCCGGCTGTCGGTGTAGAGGCCGGTGTCGGTGGCGAACTTGCCCATCGTGCCCTGCCCCGCATTGATGTGCTGCATCAGGGTGTCGAGCCGGGCGCCGGTGGCGGTGAGCTGCACCGTCATGGTGGAGAGGTTCCGGGCCAGGGTATCGGCGCGCTCGACCGGCAGCTGCGCCACCGTGCTGTCGAGCCGTTCGGAGAGTCGCCGGAGCGAGATCATGGTCCGCTCCGCCTCCGCCGTGGTCGAGGGGAGCCGGTTGTTCAGGGTACTCAGCGCCTGCTGCATCGCCTTCAGGGTTTTCACCAGTTCATCGGCGGTATGCTGGTTGGCGATCGCCTGCACGCCGATCAGCGCCGAGTCGGCGCGGTCGGCGAGGGCGGAGCCCTTGGCGAAGAGATCGGCGCTCCGTGCGCCGAGGATCACCTGGCCCTCGGGGAGGTCGGCAGCGCCCGGCGTGCCCGGGGAGATGGCAAGGTGGGCGCCGCTCGCGAAGAGACTGGTGATCACCTCGGCGGAGGCGTCGGCCTTGAGCTTGAGGTCGGGCGGCAGCGTCACGGTGACGAGCACCTTTCCCGGCTCCTTGAACAGCACCTCCTTCACCTTGCCGACTTCGTAGCCGGAGACGGTGACGGCGTTGTCCGGCTGCAGTCCGTTGAGGTCGGCGAACTGCACCACCGCGGTGCGGCCGGTGCGATGGAAGCTCGTGCCCTTGAGCCACATCGTGCCGCCGACGAACAGCGCCGCGCCCACGAGGACCAGGGTGCCGACGGAGACTTCCTTCTGATAGTGCAGATCCATGGCTCAGGCGGCGAAGTTGAGGTTGCCGAAGTCGCGCTCGAGGAACTCGCGCACCTCCGGAACGGTCGATTTGATGAACTCCTCCGGTGTCCCCTGCTGCACGATCTTGCCTCCCGTGAGGAGCGCGAGCCGGTTGGCCACCTTGAAGGCGCCGCGCACGTCATGGGTCACCATCACACTGGTCACGCCCAGCTCGGTCGAGAGCCGCTTGACGAGCTGATCGATGATATCGGAGTTGACCGGGTCGAGGCCCGAGGTCGGTTCGTCATAGAGCAGGTACTTCGGCCGGCCGGCGATCGCGCGGGAGATGCCGACCCGCTTCCGCATGCCGCCGGAGAGCTGCGCCGGGTACTTGAGCGCGGTCTCCGGCACGAGGTTCACGAGTTCCAGGCACTTCGCCACCCGCTCCCGGCAGAAGTCCATGTCGCGATACTGCTCCCCGTTGGTGATCCCGAGCCGGACGTTCTCGAACACGGTCATCGAGTCGAAGAGGGCGCCGTTCTGGAAGACGTAGCCGATCGTCGAGCGGAGCTGGCGGAGCGGTTCCCGCTTGAGCTTGGCGACGTCGAGCCCGTCCACCAGCACGGTGCCGGAGTCCTGGTGGATCAATCCGACGATGTGCTTGAGGAGCACGCTCTTCCCGGTGCCCGAGGGGCCGAGGAGGGCGAGGGTCTCGCCGTCCTTCACCTGGAAGTTGACGCCATCCAGCACCACCTGGGTGCCGAAGCGCTTGCGCACGTCCTTGAGTTCGATCATCGGGTCACTTGAGCAGCAGCTTCGCCAGCAGGGTATCGAGCAGCAGGATCATCACGCAGCTCGCCACCACCGCGCCGGTCGTGGACTTGCCCACCCCTTCGGCGCCCTGCTCGGTGCTGAAGCCGAAGTAGCAGGAGATCACGGTGATGCATACGCCAAAGGAAAAGCCCTTGATCACCGAATACCATGCATCGAAAGGATGCCAGAAGATCCGGGCGCCGTACTCGAAGTCGTGATTCGTCACCGGCAGCACCTGCTGCACCGCCCACCAGCCGGAGAGGACGCCGGTCGCGTCCGCCACGATGGTGAGGATCGGGATCATGATCAGCCCCGCGAGCACGCGGGGGATGATCAGGTAGCTCGACGGCGAGCGGCCGAGGGTCTCCAGGGCATCGATCTGCTCGGTGACGCGCATGGTGCCCAGTTCGGCGGCGTAGCGGGCGCCGATGCGGCCCGCGAGAATGAGTCCGGTGAGCACCGGCCCCAGTTCGAGGACCACCGACTCGACGATGAGCGAGCCCGCGACGTAGTAGGGGATGCTGCCGGTGAACTGGTAGCCGGTCTGGAGCGCGGTGACGGCGCCCGCGAAGCCGGCGACGAGCAGGATGATGGGGACGCTGCCCACGCCGACCTTCCAGGCCTCGGTCATGGTGAGCGGCATCCAGACCCGCCACTCCGAGAGGCCGCGGCCCATCTCCGCGACCATCAGGCTCAGCCGCCCGACATGCGCGAGCGAGTTGAGGACGAGCCGCCCGAGCGGGCGTCGGATGTCGAGGGTGGTGGCGGCCATAGGGCGTTCTTATCTTCGCCCCCCATGCCCGCCAAGTCCACCCCTGAGATGCTCGCCTTCCGGCGCCGCCTGACCGCGTGGTTCCGGCGGCAGGGGCGCGACCTCCCGTGGCGCAGGACCCGCGATCCGTACCAGGTGCTGGTCTCGGAGTTCATGCTGCAGCAGACCCAGGTCTCACGGGTGGAGGAATTCTATCCCCGCTTCCTCGCGCGCTACCCGACGATTCACGCGCTCGCCGCCGCGGAGCCACTCCACGTGCGCGAGGTCTGGCAGGGTCTCGGCTACTACCGGCGCGCGGTCAACCTGCACCGGCTCGCACAGGTCGTCGTGCTGGAGCGGGACGGAGCACTGCCGCTGACGATCGAGGAACTGCAGCGTCTCCCCGGGGTCGGGCGCTATACCGCGGGCGCGGTCGCGACCTTCGCCTACGAGCAGGCGACGCCGGCGGTGGACACCAACGTGGGCCGGGTGATCCGGCGCGCCTTCCACCCGAAGGCGAAGGGGAGTGCGGGAGAGAAGAAGCTCTGGGCGACGGGACTGGCGCTGCAGCCACGCGCCGGCAAGGCCGCGTGGACCTTCAATCAGGCGATCATGGAACTCGGCGCCCTGATCTGTACGGCCCGAGTCGCCCACTGCGATCGTTGTCCGGTGAGGGCGGTGTGCAAGACAGGGAGGAAGAGCTAGTTCCGAGTTCCGAGAATAACGGCAGGATCGTGCGATGCTCGGTCTCTCGAACCTCCTACCCTGACGAACTCGGAACTCGGAACTCGGTACTCGGAACTCTAGTGCTTGAGCAGCACTCCCGCGATCAACGCGATGATCCCGAGATTGCCGGCAATCATCCCGGCCATCGACTGCCGCTTGCGGAGCGCATCGAACACCGGCGCGGTCTCACCGGTCGGGGCGATGCGGTTGAGCCGGCCGAGTGCGGGGAGGGAGACGAAGAGGACGAGGATCGCGGCGAGCACGCCGCAGAGCTGCATCACCATCAGCCAGGAACTGGGCATGCCGCCGTTGGCGGCGGCGACCGAGAGATAGCCGCCCGAGAGGACGGTGAGCACGATCCCGGGGAGCATCAGCGTGCGGTGCACGCCGCCGAGCATGCGGACGATGACCGCCTGCGTCGGGCGATCCTCGGAGCGGCCGCGGATCCCGATGAGCATGCAGGCGGCCCCACCACCGAGCCAGAGGGTGAAGCCGGCGATGTGGGCGAGAAACCAGAGGGAATTCATCCAATGACCGTTTCGGCAAGCATGTGGGCATCGATCGGCTGACGACCGGCGAACCCGGCGTCGACCTCGTGCCAGTGGGTGATCTGTTCCTCGCCGGGCTGCCAGCAGAGGAAGACGAGCCGGTCGTCCTTGAGGGCGTAGAAGTCGACCAGCCCGTGCTCGAACCCCTTGAAGACCCCGCCCAGCTGTTCCAGCTCCACGAGGCAGTCGTTGATCCGCTCCGCCGCGCGGGCCGCATCGTCGCGGAGCGTGATCAGCTCCAGCGACTCCCCGTCCTCGGCGCGCACCTGACCCGTCAGCAGCTCGTAGCGGGCCACCAGCTCGGTCCAGCGCCGGTGGGTCACCATGATGTCGGTGACGATGCCCTTCACCAGCGGCAGCGTGGCCTCGGCTTCGCGAACGGTGTAGATGCGGGGCGAGGGCATGGTCAGCGCCAGATGAGCTTGATGCCGGTGACGAGTTCGGGGTGACTGATGAACCCGATCACCCGGTGCTCCGAGTCCACCACGGTGATCGTGGCGCGGAGGTGCGACTCGTTGGGGTCCTGGTTCATGTAGACCGCGAAGCCGTCGAGCTCGGTGTCGTTGCCGACCACGGGGCTGTCGGTGCGCATGATCGCGTCGGCGCGGGTCTGCGACGGGTCGTTGCCGGTGGCAAGGCAGCGGGTGACGAGATCACGGTCGCTGAGGACGCCGAGGAAGCGGCGGGTACGATGGTCGTCGACCACGGGCACGACCGAGATGTTCCGGGTGCGGAACATGATCGCGACTTCGCTCGCGGAGGCGTTCGCGACCGCGACGAAGGGGTTGGGGACCATCACTTCGGAGGCTTTCATTATTTCCCGTGCGGGTGAACTGTCCAGCCAATTTGCCTATTGCGGCGGCGAATTCAAGCCCGCGAGCGCCACGCGGGTCGCTGTATAGCCTTCCTCGACGAACCGGCGCACCTGATCCACGCGGAAGGTCGCGCCCTTTTCCACTCTGGGACGGACGTAGATCAGAGGTGGCCGGGCGGGATTCGCCCGCCACAGCGCGAGCGCCTGGGCGGTCTGCCCCGCCATGAGGATGCCGGTGGCCTCGTTGTGCATCTCGACCACGGGCGGCAGCCCGGAGGCGCCACCCGGAGCCTCGTCGAAGCCCGGCCCGACATCCACTGCCACCACCAGCGTTGCCGGAAGAAAGCTGGCCGGCTCGAGCGGCACCACCGCGCGGAGCCCGCCATCGGCGTAGCGCCGGCCCTCGATGATCGCCGGCGGAAGAAAGAGCGGAAGTGCGCAGGTGGCGTAGAGCGCCTCGATCAGCGGGACGCTCTTCCCTCCCTCGCCGAACAGCGTGAGTTCCCCGGTGTCGAGCGCGGTCGCGGTGACCGTGAGCGGAATCTTGAGATCCTGGAAGCGGCGGGTGCCAAGCATCCGCTCGAGCGAGCGCCGGAACGGCTCCGGCTGCAGCAGCGACTTCGCCCAGAGACCCTTGAGAAACGCGAACGGTTCGGCCCGGACGATATCCTTCTCGCCGATCATCTCGACCCGCTCCAGGGCCTCGCGGGCGCTGAGTCCCGAGGCGAAGAGCGCGGAAAAGACGGCCCCCATCGAGGTGCCGACGATGCGGCCGGGCACCAGGTTCGCCTCCTCGAGCGCGCGGAAGGCGCCGATGTGCGCGGCCGCCTTGGCACCGCCACCACCGAAGACGGCGACGACTGTCGAGGGGCGGGCGGGGACGTCCGCCCCTACGGGGTCATCCCTCACCGTTTGCGCTCGGCGCGGTGCTGTTCCGCGCGCGCGTAGCGCTCGTGCTCCTCCGGCGTCTCGGGGATGAGCCGCGGTACCCGCATCGGCTTGCCCGCGGGATCGATCGCGACGAAGACGACGTGCGCCGAATGGGTGTGACGCCGCACCCCGGTCGGCACATGCTCGGAATAGACCTCGACCGACACATCCATCGAGCTGTTGCCGACGAAGTCCACCGTCGCGATGCAGGTGACGAGCGCGCCGACCCCGATCCGGTCGCGGAAGTCCACCCGGTCGAAGCTGGCCGTGACCGCGGGGCCGCCCGCGTGCCGGATCGCCGCCACTGCCGCCGCCTGGTCGACCATCGAGAGCAGGTGCCCACCGAAGAGGTCGTTGAGGACATTGAGCATGTTCGGCATGACGAGCGTGGTGAGCTCGGCACGCGAGTACGACATCGGGCGGCTTGCAGGGGAGTTGGACAATGAAGCTCCGAGTTTCGAGGAGCAGGAGCGACCGGCCGGTCGCCCGTACATCCGGGTTCCGGGGAGAGGCGACCGGCCGCTGCCCGTACTTATCGAGTGCGTAGTGCTTAGTAGTCGACCGGTCGCAGGTAATACTCTCCGATTGCGGTCTGACTCACCATCGCTACCGTCGGCAGGCGGCGCTTCCAGTGAGTGGATTCGAGCCGCTTCCGCACCAGTTCCACCTCTGCGGCGGTGAAGCCCTGGGCCGTCACCTGCTCGGGCCGATAGCCCTGCAGTAGCCAGTGGAGGATGACGTCGGCCTTGGGATACGAGATGCCGAAGTCGCCCTCGTCCGTCTGTCCCTTGATGAGGTCGGCGCTCGCCGGCTTGGTGACGATGACGTCGGGGACACCGACGTGCTTCGCGAGCGCCCAGACCTGGCTCTTGAAGAGGTCGCCGATCGGATTCACCGGCGGCGAGTCGTCCGCGTGCCAGGTGAAGTAGCCGAAGAGCCGCTCGGTCTTGTTGCCGGTGCCGAGCGGCAGGGCGCGCAGCTCCTCGGAAAGATCGAAGAGCGTGATCATGCGCATCCGCGCCATCACGTTGCCCTTCCGCGCCGGAGTCGTGTCGCCCCCGATGCCGGCGACGATGCCATCGACGCCTGCGCTGATATCCACCGTGCGATGCCGGATCCCGAGCCTGTCGATGACGAGCTGGGCGTGCTCGAGACTCTCGGGACTCGAGGTGCGGTAGGGCATCCGGATCGCCGTGACGTTCTCCGGTCCGAGCGCCTCGGCCGCGAGAAACGCGACGAGGGCGCTGTCCACGCCACCCGAGAGCCCGATCACCGCCTTGCCGAATTTCCGCCGGCGGAGCAGCTCGTCACGAATGAAGGCGACGAGCCAGGTGCGGGTGAGTTCGGGATCGATCGCGAGCGGATCGGCCGAAAGGCGGGAAGGCGGAATGGCGGACGAGCGGACCGGTGGGAGCGGCGATGCGTTCTCGTCCTCCCGCCTTCCCATCTTTCCCCCCTCCCGACCTTCGGCCAGGCTCTCGAGCAGATAGGGCAGCCGGCTCTGCAGGTCGGAGAGGAGCGGTGCGTCGGCGCGGGCGCGGGTGATCTCCTCGAGATTCACCGGCACCGGCAGCGTGGCGGGTTCGAAGAGCGGCGCCTGCAGCAGGACATCCCCTCGGGGGCCGGCCGCCATCGAGCCGCCCGCGAATCCCTTGCCCCCCTCGAAGCCGACGAGATGCGAGAGCACGACGTAGACGCCGTGCTCCTCTGCGATCCCCTGCGCGAGCCGGTCCCAGCGATCGAGATTCGCGGGGCGCGACTGCCCCGGCTTGGGCGCGAGGCCGCGTGCCGGCGTGGCGCTGGGGATGAGGATGAGCTGCGCTCCATCGAGCGCGGCGAGTGTCGGCATCATCGAGTGCCAGGCATCCTCGCAGACCAGCATCGCGCAGCGGCCCCAACGGGTATCGAAGGCCTGCACGCTCCGGCCCGGTTCGACGAACCGCTCCTCGTCGAAGACCCCATAGGTCGGCAGGAAGACCTTGCGGTGCACGTGGCGGATGCCGGCATCGGCCCCGCCGAGACTCGCGTAGAGGGCCGAGTTGTGGAGGTGATTGCGCCAGATCTCGTAGAAGCCGATCGCCACGTCGAGCGGCGGGGCGCCGCTCTCGGCGTGCACCCGGGCGAGATCGAGGTAGAGCTGTTCGGCGGAGAGGGCGAGCTCCTGCACCCCCCCTTCGAGGAAGTAGCCGGTGAGCGCGGCCTCGGGAAAGACCACCAGGGCGGGGGGCGCGGGCCATCCCGCGACATGGCGGAAGACCTCTCCCGCGCGCGCCAGGTTCGCGGCGTAGGCGCCCTTGTCCGGGCGGAACTGTGCGATGGCGACGGTCAGCATGGCTGGAATCTACTCACGAGGTCCCGTGGGGAGCCGCCTAACCCTGCGCCCCGGAGAACGGTTGCCCTGCGGCGAAGCCGGCCGCGGTGGCCGCGAGCGCAAGGACGACGCTCCCGAGCGCGTAGGTGATCGCCTTCGCCCACTGGCCATCCTGCATGAGGGTGACCGTCTCCGCGCTGAAGGTGGAGAATGTGGTATAGCCGCCGCAGAGGCCGACGGTCAGAAACGCCCGCACCTCCGGCGCGAGGGAGGGCGGATGGGTGGCGTAGCGGAGCAGGAAGCCAAGCAGGAAGGAGCCGGAGAGATTGACGATCATGGTGCCGACCGGGAATCCCGGTCCCGCCGCTCGCTGAATCGCGCCGCCGAGTACGTAGCGGAGGACGCCGCCAAGGGCGCTGCCGAGGGCGATGTACCAGATCATGCCGTCTTCCTTTAGTTTCCGGTATGCCCACACCCATCGAAGCCATTCGCGGCGTCGTCAACGCCTGCCAGGCTCTGCCCACTGTCGTGACCGGCGGCCAGCCGGCCCAGTCCCACCTCGAGGCGCTCAAGGCGGCCGGCGTCTCGGTGGTGCTCAACATCCGCCCGGTGTTCGAGCCGCATCCCGTCGATGAGGCGCCGGCCGTCCAGGCGCTCGGCATGGAGTATGTCAACGTACCGGTGTCGGCGTCCGACCTCAATGATGCGACGCTGACCCGGATCCGCGACGTCCTCAAGGCGAACCGGGAGCGGAGCATGTTCTTCCATTGCGCCAGCGCAAACCGTGTCGGCGCAGCGCTGATCCCTTTCCTGATGCTCGACGAGGGGATGGAGGAGGAGGACGCGATCGGGCTCGCGACGCGGGTGGGGCTCCGGAGCCCGGAGCTGCTGCAGTGGGCGCTGGACTACGTGCGGCGAAACCAGTAAAGATCGGGGTTCGTCCGCGCGGCCCTTCCGGGCGCTCGGCTTGGCAGACGTTGGGGTAGCGACGCAGGGCAGGCTACGCACGCGCCCTCCAGGGCCATCGCGAACTCACCCCTCAGCGGGACGAAGCAAACAGCCCCCGGTCATCCCGGGGGCTGACTGATTTCCAGGAGTCGTCGAGCCGTCCTACCGCCGCTCCCAGTACATCCGCATCTCGGTGATCAGGGTGCCATTGGTCTCGCAGAACATCGAGCCGCGGGCATCCACCCACTCGCCGGTGCGGCGGCGGCGGAAGGTGCACTTGAACTCCGTGGAGAACCACGGCCCCACCGCGAAGATCTCCCCCGCGGTGAAGGTGATCTCCGACTGGTACAGCGGCACGTCCGCCCAGTAGCCTCGGACCGCCTCGATGCCAGTGAGCGGCTCCTCGAACGGCCCCGCGGTGAAGACCGCCTCGGGGGCGAAGACGCTCATCATCACGTCCACTTTGCCGCGCGACCAGCCGCGGCCGAACTCGTCCACCAGGGTCCGACCCAGCGTGCGGATCGATTGCTCCGTAGTCTCCGTCATGCGGTGTCCTCACTCCGTCGCTAAGATTCGGCACCTACCATGGCGACGAATCTAATTCTCCTCGCCCTCGCCTGCGCGGCCCCCTGCCCTCCCGAGGCCGCGGCACTGGTCGACTCCGCCTGGACCGCGTACCGCGCCGACGCGATCGCGGTCGCCGGCGAGCGGTTCGCGCGGGCCGACCGGATCTGCGACAACAACCTCGATGCGAAGGTGGGGCTGGGTTACGTCCGGCTGCGGCTGGACAAAGTGTCCGAGGCGGATTCGCTGTTCCGGGTGGTCATTCTGGCCGACAGCGCCAACGGCGATGCCTGGGACGGGTTGACGATCACGCGGTGGCGCCAGGGCGACCGGGCCGGCGCACTCGCGGCAGGCCGCAAGGCCCTCGCACTGCACCCGAAGAACGACACCACGCGCGGCATCCTCGCCCAGATCGATCCCGACTGGGACCGCCCAGCACTCCAGGCCGCGAATCGTCGCGCGAAGCTCCGCATCGATGCCCGGGTGCGCGGTGATTTCTTCGAGATTCCCGCGGCCAGAGGCGGCTGGCGCCGCTTCTACGTCAACGGCGTCAACATGGGGGTCGCACTCCCCGGCAAGTTCCCCTCGGAGTTTCCGCCTGACTCGGCCACCTATGCAGGGTGGTTCAGGCTGATCGCCGGGATGCACGCCAACACGCTCCGCCTGTACACGATTCTTCCGCCGAGCTTCTATCGGGCGCTGCGGGCGTGGAATACGACCCACCGGAGTCAGACGCTGTGGCTGATTCACGGGGTGTGGACCGAACTCCCGCCCGAGCATGATTTCGATGATGCCGCATGGAAGGGGGAGTTCCGCCAGGAGATGCGCCGGGTGGTCGACCTGCTGCATGGCCGGATCGAGATCCCGCTTCGCCCCGGGCACGCCGGTGGCCGCTACGACGCGGATGTTTCGCCATGGACGCTCGGCTACATCCTCGGTCGCGAGTGGGAACCGTACGCGGTGAAGGACTTCGACGCGAAGCATCCGGCGCGCGCCTTCACCGGGCGCTTTCTCTCCACCCGCGGGGCCGCGCCGGCGATGGACAGCTGGATGGCGGAGGAGTGCGACTACCTGGTCGGCTACGAGGTCGAGCGGTACAACACCATCCGCCCGGTCGCCTACACCAACTGGCCCACGCTCGATCCGCTGCACCATGTCACCGAATCGAACAGCGACGAGGAGGCGGACTGGCGCGACCGGCTGAATCGCCCCGCGCCGCGCGCCTCGAACGAGTACGAGAACGATGCGATCGGCCTCGACGCCATGCTGGTGCGCGCGACCCCGGCGAATCCGGCCGGCTGGTTCGCGAGCTACCACGCCTACCCCTACTATCCCGACTTCATGCTGTACGACCCGGAGTACGGGAAAGCCAGCTCGTCGGAGGGGCGCTCCAACTACTTCGGCTATCTCCGCGAGCTCAAGCGGCACCACGCCGGTGTCCCGCTGCTCCTCTCGGAATACGGCGTGCCGTCGAGCCGCGGACTCGCGCACCGGCAGCCGCAGGGGTGGCATCACGGCGGCCACGACGAAGTCGCGATGGCGCGGATCGATGCGCGGCTCACGCGCGAAATCCGGGAGAGCGGCGCCGCCGGCGGGATCATCTTCGCGTGGATCGACGAGTGGTTCAAGAAGAACTGGATCGTGATCGACTACGAGATCCCGCTGGAGAACACCCGGCAGTGGCACAACGCGATGGACGCCGAGCAGAACTACGGCATCCTCGGCATGTACGCGGGCGAT
>JBGASX010000088.1:0-18396 GCA_044229445.1 Gemmatimonadales bacterium
GTGAAGCTCGGCTCGATGGGAAAGCCGATGCCCGGCTACCGGGTGACGCTGGTGGATGCCGATGGCATGGAAGGAGAGGAGGGCGAGGTGAATCTCCGCCTCAGACCGGCGCCGACCGGGCTCATGGCGGGCTACCTCGACAGCGACCACCGGCTCGACGGCGAGTTCTACTGCACCTACGACGTCGCGCGCATCGATGCCGATGGCTACTTCTGGTTCGTGGGCCGGGACGACGACGTCTTCAAGAGCTCCGACTACCGCATCAGCCCCTTCGAGCTGGAGAGCGCGCTGATCGAGCACCAATGCATCGCCGAAGCCGCGGTGGTGCCGAGCCCCGATCCGATCCGGCTCTCGGTACCGAAGGCGTACCTGGTGCTGAAGCCCGGTGTCGAGGCGTCACGCGCCACGGCGCTCGCGATCTTCCGCTTCGTCCGCGAGCGGCTCGCCCCGTACAAGCGGGTCCGCCGGATCCAGTTCGCCGAGCTGCCCAAGACCGTGTCAGGCAAGATCCGCCGAGTGGCGCTGCGCGGGGCGGAAATGGAACGCGGGGCGACGGCCGAGCGTCACCCCGCGGAGTTCTGGGAAGAGGACTTCCCCGAACTGAAGTAGCCGCTCAGCGCTCGACCGGGAGCCCCGCCTTCTCCCAGGCGCCGAAGCCGCCGGTGAGGTTGATCGATCCGGCGATGCCGTGCGCCTCGAGCAGACTGGTCGCGATCAGCGATCTTCCTCCCCCCTGACACTGCAGCACCACCGGCTTGCCGGTCGGCACCTCGGCCAGGCGGTCGGTGAGGTAGCCGAGCGGGATGTGCGTCGCGCCAGCAATGTGGCCCGCCTTCCACTCGGACTCGCCTCGCACATCGATGACGGTGATCGCCCCCCCTTCCAGCCGCGCCGCGAGCGCGTCGGGGGTGAGCGTCGCGGTGCTCTCGTAGCTCCGCCCCGCCTTGCCCCACGCCTCGATCGCGTCGGTGCCGAACCACCCCGCCGCACCATCCAGCCCGATGAAGGCGAGATGCCGTACCGCCTCGTCTAGCTTGGCGGGCGAGTCGTCGCTCACAATCAGATAGAAGGGCACGTCGTACCTGAGCAGCCACCCCGCCCAGGTCGTGAAGGAGCGGCCGAGGGGAATGTGGATCGTGCCGGGGATGTGGCGCGCGGTGAAGTCGGCGGCGGGACGGGCATCCACCACCACCGCGCCGCTCGCGAGCAGCTCGGGGAGCCGTGCTGATTCGAGTCGCGGCGGCCGGCGCATGCCGTTCAGGATCGGCGGGCCGTCGCGATTGAGCCGCTTCATCTCGGCGAAGTATTTGGGCGGCTCCGGCTGATCGGCGAGCACCATCGCCACGAACTCCGCTTCCGATTTCGCGCTGAAGGCCCAGTTGAAGAGCTTCTCGTAGCCCACGGTGCTCTGCGGCACCGCGCTCATCCCCTTGCCGCAGGCGGAGCCGGCGCCGTGCCCGGGCCAGACCTGCAGATGATCGGGGAGGGCGCGGAACTTCTCGAGGCTCTTCCAGAGTGCGCGCGCCGCGCCATCGGCGGATCCCGCCACCCGCGCCGCTTTCTCGAGCAGATCGGGTCGGCCCACATCGCCGACGAAGACGAAGTCGCCCGAGACGATCCCCATCGGCGCATTGGCGCCGGCGGTGTCGGTCACCACGAAGGCGAGATGCTCCGGCGTGTGCCCGGGCACGTGCAGCACCTCGAAGCGGATGTTGCCGACCATGAAGTGGTCGCCGTCGTGCAGCAGGACCGCTCCGCCTTCCTGGCCGAAGCCGTACTGCCACCCCGGTCCCCCCTCATCCGACAGGTACATCACCGCGCCGGTGAGATGCGCCAGCTCCCGGGTGCCGGAGAGGAAATCGGCGTGGATGTGCGTCTCGGTGACGTGGGTGATGCGGAGCGACTCGGCCGCCGCGGCGCGAATGTACTGCGCCGCATCGCGGTTGGGATCGACGACCAGCGCTTCGCCCGTCCTGGCGCAGCCGATGAGATAGCTGGTCTGCGCGAGGGTGTCGTCGTAGAACCGCTGGAAGAACATGAAGGGCGCTCCGAGGGGTGGACTGGCGGAGCGAATCTAGGTCATGCGCTGCAGGGAGGCAAAGCGGGCGGGACCCCGTGACCGGGTCATCGTCAGACTACCCGATGCCGGGGTTTCCGGGGCGCCGGGCCGCGGCATCGACCTCGGCGATCCGGCGTGCCGCTTCGCCCCAGTCGACGGTCGGGGCGACATCCTGATCCTCGAGAGCGAGCGATGCGCGCGCCCGCTGCACCACGATGCCGCCGTCGGGCAGCGCCAGCCCGAATGCGAGTTCGGCGCGACGGCACAACTGCTCTTCCCGGGCCCGGGCCTCCGGCGGGGTGGTGCCGCACCAGCGCGCGACCCGCGCATGGGTCGCCTCGTGGACGATCGAGGCGGCGACTTCCGGGAGGGTGTGCTGCGGATTCACCGTGAAGGTGAGCTCCACCAGACACTCCCGCGACTGCGGGAAGAAGGCGCCTCGGCAGGCGAAGCGCTCCACCACGAAGCCGGCCAGATCGTGATGCAGCCGGCGATAGCAGCGCGGGGCATAGGCGGCGATGAGGTCGAGCGCCGCGCCGAGCCGACGGACTACATTTTCGGTCCGGATATCGGGCCGGGTGTTCACGATGCGCACCGGCATCCCATGCACGACGTACTGTTCGGTCTGTGGCATCCTGGAGATCGGCTCCTCGCGGAAGGCTATGACTGGATTCCTTCCGCGGCGGCGGGGGAGCTCTACCGGTGCGGCTGGGCGGCGGTGAGCAGCGGCTGCAGGTTGGAGACGAAGATACTGCCCCCGGCATCGGGCGGCCCGGCGATATCGATCCGGATCGGATGACCGAGGGCGGCGTCGAACCGGATGGCGGTGAGGGTGCCGTCGTCGGCGGCGCCGATGGCCAGGTTGAAGAGGCCGTCGATCGTCGGGATCACGCCCCAGGCGATGGGGATCGAGTCACCCGTCAGGGTGTCGCTCGCCGCGCGGACCGTGTCACCGATCACGTTCACCAGGATGACCTTGCCGGCGATCGGATTGTAGAACCCGGCCTGGTGGTAGAGATACTGATAGTCGCGGATGAACTTGCCGTGCCAGCGCGCCTGCTCGGCCCGGATCTGGCTGGCGGTCGGCCCCGACGAATCCGAACAGGCCACCAGAGTGATCAGCCCAAGCAGCAGTGTGGTGGTTCGCATGGTGAGGAGACTCCGGTCCCGGACGCGATCTCAGGCGGCGCCGCTGGCCGGTCCGGAGCCGGGCGCCCTCTTCCAATAGACCTCGGATCCCTAACAGAAGTCACACGGTCGTCACACTTCAACCCCGGTTTCCCGAATGACCTCCGCGTCGCTCGCGCTGCTCATGCTCGCCGCCGCCACTCGCCTGGCGGCCCAGTCCGGCGTCACCGACTGGCCGAATCTCGCCCGCTACCGGGCGGACAACGCCACCCTGCCGGAGCCGGCCCGGGGGGAGAATCGCGTCGTCTTCATGGGCAACTCGATCACCGAGGGGTGGGCGCCGCTCTTTGCGACCCAGTTTCCCGGCAAGCCCTACGTCGGGCGCGGCATCAGCGGCCAGACGACACCCCAGATGGTCCTGCGCTTTCACCAGGATGTGATCGCGCTCGCGCCGAGGGTGGTGGTGATCCTGGGTGGCACCAACGACATCGCGGGGAACACGGGCCCTTCGACCATCGAGATGATCGAGGACAACCTCGCCGCGATGACCGAGATGGCTGAGGCGAACGGGATCAAGGTGGTGCTCTGTTCGGTGCTCCCGGTGTACGACTATCCCTGGCGCCCGGGGCTCGAGCCGGCGCAGAAGATCGTAGCGCTCAACACCTGGATGCGGGAATACGCCGAGGCGCACAACGCCGTGTTTCTTGATTACCACTCCGCGATGGCGGATGAGCGGCAGGGGATGAAGAAGGAGTACTCGGAGGACGGGGTGCATCCCAATGCGGCGGGGTATGCGGTGATGGCGCAACTGGTCGAGCCGGCGATCGCGAGGGCGCTGGGGATGCCGTAGGGGCTGCCGGTTGGTCGCCGGGAACGCCATACGGGCGACCGGCTGGTCGCCGGGAATGGCAATAGGGGCGACCGACCGGTCGCCCCTACGCGGGACACGGCGTCACGATGCCTGTTCCACGCCGCCGTTCTTCGCTGCGCCTCCGTCGGACCTGGCCTTTGCCGCGGCCGCCGCGCTGGGCTTCCGGGGATAGGCGATGTCCCTGGCGCTCACCCAGGCCGCGAGCAGCTCGGGAGCATCCTGCCAGCGCTTCCGATTGATGGCATCGAGACGCCGGATGAGCTGCACGATCTCCTTCGTCACCGACTTGAGATCCGCCACCGCCCCGATCCGGCGGGCCTTCGCCAGGTCTTTCTCATTGATGGCCTGGACGTACTGGTCGAGGAGCTTCTCCAGATCCTCCACGAAGGTTTCCGGCATCCCCTCCGTGATGAACATCTCCTTCCGGCTTGCGGCCTCGGCGAGCATCGCCCGGACCGCGGCGACAAACTGCTGCCAGCTCGCACTATGACCGATGGGGCGGAAGCGCTTGCGCAGTTCGGGATCCTGCGGCAGCGAGCCACGCGCGATCCGAATGAGATGCGCCACATGTCCGTCGCGGATCGTCGCGCGCAGTTCATCCTTGCTGGCCACCAGTGCCGACCTCGACGCTTCTCCCTCCTCCTGCTGCTGCTGCAGGGACTCGGCCCGGGTCAGGCGGTCCCCCAACTGCCGCACGGCATCGACATACCCCTTGATCGTCGAGTCGTGCTCCTTGCTGAGCGCGTAGACGCGATGCGCCGCGTCCAGGTTCAGCCGGATCGTGCTTCTCATACAACACCTCACTGTTCGACCACTCTGGTCGCCGAGGTCGAGACCCGGCACCATGCCCATCAGGATGTCCCGCGTCCACGAGTGTCTCGACCACTCGCGGACGGGACACCCTTATTCAAGGGGCATGCCAGCGCGAAAAGGCATGTGTCAGGCAGTGATCGGCGTGTGCGGACGCGCGGAAAGTGCTGACGGGAGCGTGGTAAGTGTCGTCGGAAGCGTGGTAAGGAACGTCGGGACCGTGGTAAGGAACGTCGGGAGCGCGGTCAGGACGGTGGGAAGCGTGGTAAGGAAGGTTGGGAGCGTGGTAAGGAACGTGGGGAGCGTGGTAAGAACTGGGGGAAACGAGGGAAGTGCCCGGTACATCGAGGGAAGTGCGCGGTACATCGAGGGAAGCGCCCGGTACATCGAGGGAAGTGCCCGGTAAATCGGGGGAGGTGCCCGGTAAGTCGAGGGAAGTGCGCGGTAAATCGGCGGAAGTGGCCGGTAAATCGAGGGAAGTGGCCGGTAAATCGAGGGAAGTGGCCGGTAAATCGGCGGAAGTGCCCGGTAAATCGAGGGAAGTGCGCGGTAAATCGGCGGAAGTGGCCGGGGAAACGAGGGAAGCAGCCGGTACGTCGAGGGAAGTGGCCGGGAAGACGGGGGAAGCATCCGGGCACGGAGCGTCAGCCGAGTTCCTTGTAGAAGATCACCGTGTCGTGCATCGTCCCGTCGGGGTTGAGCGCGAAGCGGGGGATGATCCCCACTTTGCTCCAGCCGAGCCCGGCGTAGAGTCGTTCGGCGGTATCGCCGCGCTTGGTGTCGAGGGTGAGCAGGGTCAGGTCGCTCTCGCGGGCGGCGGCCTCGATGGATTCCATGAGTCGCTTCCCCACGCCCTTGCCGCGGGCGCGGCGGTGCACCATCAGCTTCGCGATGTCGGCGCGGTGCGGCTGGTTGGGCGCCCAGGCGGGGTGGAGCTGCACCGTCCCGACGATCCCCTGATCGTCCCGCGCCACCAGGAAGATCGCGCCCGCGGCCGCGGTGTCGATCGTCTTCCGCCACCACGCCTCGGCGCGCTCGACGCTCAGCGGCGGCAGGAAGGTGACGGCGGCGCCGGACTCGACGGCGTCCACCAAGAGCTCGGCGAGGCCGCGGAGATCGGCCTCGCGCACGGGCAGGGTCAGTCGTTCGATCATCGCTCACCCCGGTTCTAGAGCTTTCCCTTGCGGAGCTGCAGGAGCCGCGCCTTCACCAGCTTCTTGACCAGCGTCACCGGCAGCGGCTCACCCAACGGAAAGCGGACCGTCCCCTTGGCGGTCTCGTAGCCCGCGAGCTGCTTCGCGTGGGCGCGCTGCACCGCGATCGAGATCGGGTAGATGCCGACGTGTTCCTTCCAGCCGGCGTACCAGACCAGGATGCGGCCGTCGATCTTGATGGCGGGGATGCGGTAGCTGAAGGCGTCTTCCGCGGCGGGGACGGCGGCGCGGATCGCCTCCCGCACCTGCTTGAGCATGCGGCGCGCATCGGGCGGGAGTGCCGCGAAGTAGGCGCGGAGCTCGGCGGCGGTGACTTTGGGGTCGGGTTTGGATCGGGAGGTTGCCATGCGGGCCTCGCGCCGGGACGGGCTGGAGCGGCGTGCGACTGCAACGGGAGAACGATCTGGCCCGTCAGCCCCAGTGCGGCGGGCTGATTTTCGGGATGGGAGAAGTTACACGGGGAGGGTTTCGGAGCAACGGCGGGGTGGCGCGGGCTGGGAGGGATACGACGTGGCCTGGGTACCACCACGCTCCTCAGGGCGGCTAGTACGGCGGGGTATGCGTTCCCGACCACCGGTCGATGATCAGCCCGTATCTGTCGTAGGCCTGGGAAATGATCGACTCCAGCGCCGCGAGGTATGGGCCGGAGAGGAGTTCCGAGGCGCGGCTGATCACGACCGATCCGTCCTTCACGTCGGAGATCCTGTCGTGGGCGCGCCCGTACACGGAGTCCCCCGACCACTGGAAGATCCTCCAGGCCGCATCGCAGGCAAGCACAAAGATCCTGCGTTGTGATACGCTGTCGACCGGCCAAGCCACCGCATCGAAGGCATCTTCCGCGCGTTGCCAATCGGTCTGCGCCAGCAGGTCCAGGATGGTGGAGGCTCGCCCCGGAATGTTCTTGTAGAGCCAGCCGGCCTCGTAGGCGCCGGCCTCTCGACTGGTGCTCTCAGAGAGTGTGATGGTGCCCAGTTCCCGTTCGACGCCATCCGGGTCGGCCTGCCACAACCTCCGGACACGGAGGAGGGCGCGCTCTCGCGATAGCGATGGATGGCCAGTAGAGAGTGCGCGTACGATCGCCCTGACCGAATCCTCAATGGGACGACGGGGCGGAACATCGGGAGGCTGAATCGCTTTCCAGGTGACGCCGTGGGCGGCTTCGCTACACAACGCAGGCAGTTGAGCGGCGGCGGCGCCTGACGTATGCTGGAGCAGGACGAGGAGCGTCGAGAGGGTCAGCGTCCAGCGCATATTAGGTGCTCTCCCAAGGACGGTTGACGAGGCAATGGCAATGAGCGAATACATGTCGCGGATCGCGTGCGCACTGATACTCTGGAACTCCGCGCTTCCGGCTCCAGGCCTCATGGGGCAATCTCCCGAAGGTGGGAGAACGTTCGAGCAGCTTGAGTGGCAAAAGCTCAATCTTGATTCTATCCCCCGCTATCTCCTGCGGGCGGTCCTCACGCCCCCCATTCGCACCGACTCGCCCTATCTCAATGTCGCCCGGCACGACCTCCGGGGAGACGAGATCTACTTTGTCACCGGATCGGTCAACTGGGGTACGGGCTTGATCCACAGCGCATACTTCGCCGTGGCCCCGAGCTTGAACTATCCACCTACCGTTCTCTGGTCCGCACTCGAAAGGTACGATTTCTACGACAACGATGGCACGCTTCAGTCTCGGTGGCGTGCCTGCCTCTATTCGGTGGATGACTCGACAATAGCATACGCCGCGATTCGCACTGGAGGGAGGGACAAGACGCCGCCCACGGGGCCAGGACATCCCGCTGCAAGTGGCTACTACCGCTATGTCGTCGGTCTCGAAAAGCCCGATGCGCTGACCTGGGTCAAAGGGGCCGACCAGCGTCTGATGGAGAGATGCAAGAAGCAAGTCAAGGATGAGCAATAGCAGTTATGAGGCAGCCTAAGGCCGTCTTGCGGCTGCACTTGGCGGTCTCGACTGCTCTCTCACCGGGTCACGAGCAACAGGCAGGTCGGCGGAACCAACCTCAATAGGCTACACGACCCAAAGCGAGAGTAGGAGCACGAACAACACAACAACTCGCAACCACAGCGCCGAGGCGGGCTCGAGCTTGAGGATAGGAGGCAAGAAGAGTCCCGCGGCACTGAGCAGCAGACTGGCAATCGACTCTGCCACAAAGTGAGCGACACTATAGTACTTCCACCCCGCGACCTCCGTACCGAACGTATACGTTGCGGGGCTCACGGCCAGGCGGACGAGGTCAAGTGCGCTGAACGCTCCGATCAGCGCGAGCAGCAGTCCAGTTGCGAGCTGTGTGATGCGCGTGAGCTTCATTCGTTCCTCAATCGAACCCGCACGCGCGAAACATCCGGCCGATACCGACTCATAGCGAGGTGCACGGTGCACGCAATGAGATTGTACGCCCTGCTCGGCCTCTGTCTAGTCGGCCGGCCTGCCATGGCTCAGTACCCCGAGGCCTGCAACCAGCCAGGCATCGTGAATCCGAACCCTGACTCCAGCCGGAGTCGAGTGGCGCTCCTCCCGCCCAGGCAGGCTCAGGGGTGGGCTCGGCGGCTTTCCGATTCCATCGAGGTCATCCAGCGAACAACGCCGGAAGACCCGAAGGTGAGGGACCGATTCGTCCGCACGGTCAAGGCGATGGCACGCCGGCGGCCAGCAGAGACCCAGGCCGGCCTGGCGTTTCTTGTTTCTGATGCACCAGTCGCGGATCCGTGGGTGAGTGACGCCGCGATACATGCGTACCACGAGGTGTTCGGCGAGGCCTACCCGATTCTGCACTTCGTCGAGACCAGGGGCGCGTACTTTTCGCGGCTCAACGCCCTTCGGGCGATACGTGCCATCGAGGATCCGGCGGAGGAAGCGACCGTCTTCAGCTACGTCTGCGATGCCGCCTGGCTCGTGCCCCAATGGAACAGGAGCCTCGGACCGCATGCCACTCTGCGGTACAGACCGGATGTAATGGAAGCTCGGCTCCTCCTGCCGCAGGCCTACCGGTTGCTGTCCGAGGCGCACCGGGCGGTGCTGGACAGCATGGCGCCCGACCTCTTCCCCGGGAGGGGCCGTGCTGAATTCGGGGCGCTGATCGATTCGTCACCGGTACCAGTTCGAACCGAGGCGGGGTCGCCTCCTCATCCATCCGAAGAGGTTATGGTCACCGAGGCGGCCTCCGCGGAGATCGATGCCATGGTCCAGCCCGCGGACGTCCCGTTCGGACCCGCTTCATTCACACTTGAGCGACTTTCTGACGACGGCGAAGGAGCAACCATATACCGGGCGTTTCCGCACATCTCCGACTGGCATTCCTTCGTGGTGGCGATCCACAATGGCAGAATCGTCCGACTCGGCGGATTCAATTCGCCCGATGTGGCCGGGCTGGCGGAGATTTTGGCCCATGTAGGCGGCGACGGTGACGCCGTGGCCCTGCTGCACCGAGCACACGTCGCGGGTCGTTTGCTTGACAGGTGGGTCGGTCACACCTGCTTCCCCGCGAGCAAAGCGGACGGGCGGTGCGGCACCGAGGTCCTCACGGCATGGAAAACCAGCATGCCCAGTGATTGGGGCCCTGATACACTCGTCCCCTTGCCTGGCGGACGACACCTGGTGATCGAGAGTACCATCTCGGAACTCGAGGATGGCGGGTCGCCTCTTGAGGCCCGGCAGTATGCGTTTGTCTTCGGAGAGCATGGGTCGCTGCTTGCATTACGCAGCGTGAGAACGGCCACCTTTCATTCCCGGTAGGGAATCCGGCGCTACGGAGTCGTCTCCTTCGAGGGCAAATATGTCGACAATCCAGAGGGCCGGACTTTCGCTGTCGCTCTCGGCTGCCATTCTCTTTCAGGTCGCTGGTTCTACGGCACATGCCCAGGTCCCCAGTGAGTGCGGTCGCCCTCGGGAAAGAAATACCTGGCTCGATCCGAGTGAGGCGCGTTCCCAACTCGCGTCGCTCGCGGTGTCCCGAACCTGGTCGCGCCAGCTAGCCGATTCCATTGAATCGCTGCAAGCCGCCTTTGCGGACGATCGAGTGGTCTCGCAGCGCTTCGAGGATCTCGTCAAGCGTCTGGCGCGGAGCCATCGTACCGAGACCATCTCCGGTCTGGCCTTCCTGATCTCGGAGCCTCCGATCTCGCAGCCTGATGTGAGCAGGCCGGCGATTCAGGCGTACTTCCACCAGTTTGGCGCCGCCTACCCGGTGTTGTTCTTCGTGGAGACACGGGGGGAGATCTCGAAGCTCAGCGCCCTGCAGGCCATCCGGGCCGTGGAGGACTCGTCGCTCGAGCCAACGATCTTCGAGTGGGCCTGCGACGCGGCGTGGCTGGTCGTGCACTGGAATCGGGACGGCTTCACGCTCTACAGGCCATGGGTTGGCGATGCCAATCTCCTCCTGCCCCTGGCGTATCGGCTCCTGACACCCGCACATCGGGCCGCCTTCGACCGTATCGCGACGGATCTCTTTCCCAGGCAGGGCAAGACCGCGCTGGCGGAGTGGACGACCGGCGAGTGGGAGCCGTGACTCGGGTGACCCCGGAGCCCGTCACCCAAGAATCTGCTCAATCAGCGCCGATTTCCTACTGCGACAGAGAATACGGGAAGGCGCTCGCCTACTGAGGCAACTTCGGACATGTTCGGACAAGCGAATCATAGACGATCCAGCCAACTACTCCGCTCTTCCCAGCTACGCGATATGCGCCAAAGGTCTCGTTCGACCAGGTGTCGGTATAGTGATATTGCCCCGGTCCGAGGCTATCCAGCACCGCATTAGGATAATGCGGATAGGTTAGCCATTCCGGCCACGGTTGTTTCATCAGCGGCTTCTTCCCGAGGAGTTCGATGCAGCCGCCGTGCTTACAACCAGACGCAAGTACGCCGGCACAGACCGCCAACGCCGCACGCATGTAGGTTCGAATCCTCGATCGAATCATCCGCCCGCCTCCGGAGTGGGGGGAGCCCTAACGATACCAATGTGGACATTCCGGTCCTGCTGCACAATGTTGGTGCAGCTCATCCCTATCCACAGGCGGGCACGATGGCAGGACGCAGAGGAGGAGCGTGGTTCGTACTGGGCATTGCGGTGGCCAGCCAGGCATGCCACCGGGCGGATGACCAGTGCATCGACGTCGGCGGCAGGGTCGCCGTCATGGCACAGCCGTGGCCGGACTGGGTAGAAGTTCTGCGGGTGCCCAACAAGGTGATCGATTCGATAGGGCCCGGGCGCTACCGGTACACCGAGTGGCAGGAGAACTACGCATTCATCGCCTATCGCGTGTCGATCAAATCGAATGATTCGGGATGGGTCATCAGGGACTCGCTGGTGAAGCGATGCGGGGAAAAGACAAAGCAGAGGAAGGTGGCCTCTCCCACAAGTACGCCCCAACCCGTCACCCCAGAATCTGCTCAATCAGCGCCAGCTCCTCCGCGCTGAACCCCAGGTTCCGCACCGCACCGACACAGTCGTCCACCTGGCTCACCCGGCTCGCGCCGATGAGCGCACTGGTCACCACCGGCTGCCGCAGCACCCAGGCGAGCGCCATCTGCGCCAGGGTCTGCCCGCGTGAGGCGGCCAGATCGTTGAGCCGGCGGGTCTTCCCGAGCACCTGATCGGTGATGTGCTCGGGCCGGAGGAACCGGGGATCCTTGCTCGCCCGCGCATCGGCGGGGATCCCCGCGAGATACCGATCGGTGAGCAGCCCCTTGGCGAGCGGCGAGTAGACCGCGCAACCGATCTCCGCCTCCCTGAGCGTCGCCAGCAGCTCCGGCTCGATGACGCGATCAAACATGCTGTAGCGCGGCTGGTGAATCAGGCAGGGGGTCCCCATCTCCCGGAGCAACCTGATCGCCTGCACCGTCGCCGCCGGCCCGTAGTTCGAGAGCCCCGCATACAGCGCCCGCCCGCTCCGCACCGCCTCCGCAAGCGCACCCATCGTCTCCTCGAGCGGGGTGTCGGGATCGGGCCGGTGGGAGTAGAAGATGTCGACGTACGGGAGCCCCATCCGCTTGAGCGACTGGTCCAGCGAGGCCAGGAGATACTTCCGCGAGCCCCACTCGCCGTACGGCCCCGGCCACATGTAGTAGCCGGCCTTGGTGGTGATGATCAGCTCGTCGCGCCAGGGACCGAGTTCCTCCCGCATGATGCGGCCGAAGGTCTCCTCGGCCGATCCATCCGGCGGGCCGTAGTTGTTCGCGAGATCGAAATGAGTGATGCCGAGATCGAAGGCGCGGCAGGCGATGGCGCGGGCATTCTCGTAGGAATCGCGGCCGCCGAAGTTGTGCCAGAGGCCGAGCGAGATGAGCGGCAGCCGGATGCCGGAGCGGCCGGCGCGGCGATAGAACTCGGGCGAATCGTAGCGCGTGGCCGACGGTGCGTAGGACATGGCGGCACTGGTGAGGGGTGAGACCTGCCGTCCAGAATGTAAAACGAGGGCGGACATCGCGTCCGCCCTCCTGTGCTACTTGACCCGAATCGTCGGCGGGAAGTTCTGCCCGCCCCGAGTGGGCGGAGCCGGCGGCGACGGAGGTGCAGGTGGTGGCGGCGGCGGCGGTGAAGGCGGAGCCGGGGGCGCGGGGGGCGGCGGCGGATCCATCTGATCCGGCGCGCTGCTCCCGATGTTGTCGAGCGCGCCGCCACGACCGAGGAGCTGGGCGGCGATCACCGTCTGGATGACGCTCATGATGTTGCCGGTCGCGGAGTCGGCGGCGCCACGGCCGTCGCTCGCGATCGTCACCAGCTTCGCCTTGGCGAGCGCCTTGGCGACCGAGGGCGCGATCTCGGGGAGCATCTCGATCTGGCGGTAGCGGAAGTAGCTCTCGCCGCCGGCCTGGATCGCCTCGTTGACCTTGCGGATGCTCTCGGCGGTCGCGTCGGCGATGGTGCGGATCCGCACCGCTTCGGCGTCGGCCGCAGCGATGGCGGTGATCTTCACCCGCTCCGCATCGGCGCGCGCCTGCGCAATCTGCGTCGCATCGAGCTCCGCGCTCCGCTGCACCGCGAGGGCGTCCTGCTTCTTCGCTTCCGCGGCTGCGATCAGCGCGGCGTTGGCGGCGCGGGTCTGCTCGAGTTCGCGCTGCTTGTCGGAGATGGTCCGCTCCGCCTCGAGCTGCGCCTCCTTGGCGCGGCGCGACTGCTGCGCCGAGACGATGTCGGCATTGGCCTGCGCCTCCGCCGCCGACTGGCGGCGCCGCGCCTCGGCCACTTCCGACTGCACCACCTTGATGTTGAGCGAGCTGAAGATGAGGCCGAGATCGGTGAGCTCGCGCGAGCAGGCGCGGCGGATGATCACGGCGAGCGGATCGTCGTCATCCTCGGCCGCCTGCATCACCAGCGCCGTGGGGGTCGGCAGTGTCACGGCCGTACCGGTGCCACTGGCGGGGAGGGCCCGCATCGGCGCGGTCTTGGCGGAGAAGAGCTGGTCGTGGGTGAGCAGGTTGATCGCGCGGCGGCCGGAGCTCGAGAGCAGGTCGGTCAGGGTGCTCATCTGATCCGACTCGGGCTTGGCGAAGAAGCGGTTCGCGGCGGTCTTGATCAGCTCGTCGCTGTCGCCGATCGAGACGATGGCGCTCGCGAGGACGCGGACCTTGATGGGCCGAGGGACGCCGTTGTCATCGAGGTCGGCGGTCTGGTCGGTGATGTCGAGGTCGACGTTGATGACCTTGCTGCTGATGGTGGTGCCCTTGGTGAAGAGCGGCACCTCCTTCGACTTGCCGGGGCCGCGGTAGATCACGCTCCCGCCGGTCAGCCAGCTCACCAGCCGGATGGTGCCCGCGTCCACATCGCGCAGGAACTTCGCGATGATGAGCGGGATGCCCACGAAGACCGCCGCCACGATGCCGACTATCACCATCCAGTCGTCCATACATCACTCCACTGCGAAAGAGAGCTACGACCCGAGCACGGAAACGGTACAACGGTTTCTGGCGGCGTCCACTTCCTGCACGATCAGGCGGTCCCCGGTGCGCACCTTCACGCCGGCCGCGCGATCCTGGGACGAGAGCGTGGCGAGGAGCTGCACCCGCTGGCCGTCGAGTTCGAGGGCGACCATCCCCTGCCCGTTGGCGTCGAAGCCGGAGACGGCGTGGACCTCGTCTTCCAGCGCCGACTCGAGCGTCATGGCGGGGCGGGACGCGAAGCGGAAGAAGAAGTTGGAGACCGGCCCGGCGGCGAGCAGCTCGAACGCGGCGCCACCAACCAGAGCCGCCGCGAAGAGCAGCGGGCCTGACAGGAGGTGGCGGCCCAGAAAGCCGGTCGCGCCGAAGCCGAGCAGCACACCGAAGATGAGTCGGGGAGAGAGGAGCGCGCCGAGCGACCAGCGGCTGTCGCTGCCGCCTTTGACGTGGGGACCGTGATGGCTCGCGTGGGTGTGGCCGGCGTGTGCGTCACCGGCGTGGGCGTGGCCGCCATGGGTGTGCCCGGCATGACCGGACCCGAGATGGGCGTGACCCCCGTGTCCCGCGTGCCCGTGGCCCGCCGCATGGCCGCCGCCCTGATGGCGGCTGCCCAGGCCACTGAGCGCCATCACACCGAGGCCGGCGGCCCCGAGCGCGAGGGAGAAGCTGTAGAGGTCCATCAGGGAGTCGCGGTCGTGAATACCTGCATCGTGTTGCCGGCGGCGACGGCTACGTACTCGCGGCTGCCGATCGCAAAGGCGACGGGATTGGCGTTGAGCTGCCCGCCCGTCTGGAAGTGCCAGCGCGGGTGACCCGTCGCGGCGTCCAGGGAGAAGAATACCCCCTCGTTGGTTCCGCCGAAGACCAGCCCTCCGCCGGTGGACAGCAGCCCCGCCCACGGCGGCGAGTGGAGCGGAAAGCTCCAGCGAATCTTGCCGGTCGTCGGCTCCAGCGCCCGCACCATGCCCTGGGCCGAGTCGCCGCCGAACTCCGCCTCACCGCCGCCGAGAAAGTAGCGGCCGGGGGTGAAGGTGACGGGATACTTGTAGTAGCGGCTCCCCATCTGGCGCGCGGCGACGTAGAAGAGCCCCGCGCTCGGGCTGTACGTGGGGCTGTACCAGTTGGTGCCACCGTGCAGGTTCGGCGTCAGCGCGGTCCCCGCTTCGGTCGGTTCGGTGTTCGGCTTCACGATCGGCCGGCCCTTCGCATCGAGTCCCTCGGCCCACCCCTGGTCCATGTAGGGCGTGCCTGACAGGAACTCCCCCGTCTTCCGGTCCAGAACGTAGTAGAACCCGTTCCGGTTGGCCATGACGACCAGTTTCCGCGCGGCGCCCTTCACCCGGCCCTCGAGGAGGACGGGGATCTCGGTGGCGTCCCAGTCGTGGGTGTCGTGCGGGGTGAACTGGAAGTGCCAGCGGAGCGTGCCGGTCTTCGCGTCGAGGGCGACGAGCGAGCAGGTGTAGAGATTGTCGCCTGGGCGGCTGTCGCCGTTCCAGAGCGGACCGGGGTTGCCGACACCCCAGTAGAGGAGGCCCAAGTCGGGATCGTAGCTGCCGGTGACCCAGGTGGAGCCGCCGCCGGTCTTGTACGACTCGCCGCCCCAGGTCTCGACGCCGGGCTCGCCGGCGGCGGGAATGGTGTAGAAGCGCCAGCGGCGGGCACCGGTCTTCGCGTCGTAGGCGTCGAGATAGCCGCGGATACCGGCCTCGGCGCCGCTCACCCCGACGACGACCAGGTCGCCTAACGCGAGCGGGGCGCCGGTGATGGCGTAGCCCAGGGTGTTGTCACCCACCGTGGCGGTCCAGCGGAGTGCGCCGGAGCGGGCATCGAGGGCGACGAGCCGGGCGTCCGGCGTCCCCACGAAGACGGTCGAGTCGAGCACCGCGACGCCGCGGTTGGTCGGCCCGAAGCCGAGGGTGAGGAGCTGCGCCGGCAGCGTCACCTGATAGCGCCAGAGCACTCGGCCCGATGCGGCGTCGAGTGCCACGACGTGCCCGCGGAATTCGGTCAGGTACATCACGCCGTCCACGACGACGGGGCTGGTCTGCAGGAGTCCGGGCTCGGAGGCCTGATAGATCCAGGCGGGCCGGAGCGAGGCGACGTTGGCCGGCGTGATCTGGCGGAGCGGCGAGTAGCGCTGGGCGCCGAAGTCGCCGGAGTAGGTGAGCCAGTTGGCGGGCTCGCGCCGCGCGGCGCGGAGCCGGGCGTCGGTGACCTGCGCCTGCATCGTGGTGCCGAGTGCCGCGAGCGAGAGGCCGGCGAGGAGGAGCGCTTTCATGGTTCCCCCCGCTGGGCGGCGAGATAGGCGACGACGTCGTCGAGCTGACTCGGCGTGAAGGTCTCGCGGAAGGAGGGCATCGGGCTCTGGCCGGGGAGCTTCTGCAGCCGGCGGAGCTTCGTCTTGTCGAGCGAGCGGAGCCGCCCGCTGATCTGCCGGACGACGATGGTGAAGTCGTCCTCGGTGACGCGGGTGCCGTGGATCACTTCTCCCGCGGCGGTCGTCGCCTCGATCATCAGATAGGCGGGATAGGGGCCGTGCACCGACGGCAGTCGCGAGATCGGCTGCGCGGCGCCGGGGTCGGTGAGCGACTCGCGGAGCTGGGCGGCGCTCAGCCGGAGGCCGGCATCGCTCAGGTCGGGCGCCCAGCCGGCGCCCTGGCCGTTCAGGATGTGGCAGCTCCCGCACTTGCCGGGGCCCTCGTAGAGCCGACGGCCCGAGGCGACGTCGCCGGGGAGCACCTCGGGCGGACGGCGTCCGAGGGAGCGGATGTAGGCGGCGACCTGGGTGGCTTCTTCGGCCGAGAGATTCCAGAAGCCGATCATCGCGGTGCCGGGGACGCCGCCGAGAATCACCTGGACCAGGGTCTCGTCGTTGGGCGCGCGGCGGAGCTTCGGACGATTGAGCGCGGGGCCGACGCCGCCGGTGCCGCCGACGCCGTGACAGCGGGTGCACTGGCTCTCGAAGAGCCGGGCGCCCGCGGCAAGCGCCGAGTCAGGCGCCGACTGCGCGGCGAGGGGCGCGGCGCACGCGAGGAGCAGCGCCGCGGGGAGGATTGGGAATCGCATTGGGTTCCGGTGAAATATGGACGGCATCGGGCGGCCGCGTCGTGGCCCGGTCGAACGATGTGGGGGCGACCGATCCGGCCCGGCATGGCACCCATGCGGCGATGATTGGCGACCGTCGTAGGGGCGATGGGTGTTGGGGCGACCGGGCGATCGCCGCCGGACGCCGTTCGGATCCGCCGGCGCATCACCCACCCGATGGTGTTGGGGCAACCAATGCAGGGGCGACCGGCCGGTCGCCCCGAATGCCGATCGGATCCCCACCGGCGATACGTCGCCCACCGGACGGTGTTGGGGCAACCGATGTAGGGGCGACCGGCCGGTCGCCCCTACGAAAACCGCCCGGATCACCGCCACGATAACCGGGCCGGACCACGGCCACGAAAACCGCCCGGACCACCGCCACGAAAACCGCCCGGACCACGGCCACGAAAACCGCCCGGATCACCGCCACGAAAACCGCCCGGACCACCGCCACGAAAACCGGCCCGGATCACCGCCACGAAAACCGCCCGGTTCACCGCCACGAAAACCGCCCGGATCACCGCCACGATGATCGGTCGCGTTACACCTCGATCGGCAGCTTCCGCACCCGCTTGCCGGTGAGCTTGGAGACCGCGTTCGCCACCGCCGGCGCGATCGGCGGCACGCCCGGCTCGCCGACGCCGCGGGGGCTGTCGCCGCTCGCGACCAGGTGGATGTCGATGACCGGCGCCTCGTTCATCCGCACGACCTTGTAGTCGTGGAAGTTGCTCTGCTGGATGCGGCCGCCGTCGACGGTGATCGCGCCGTGGAGCGCGGCACTGAGCCCGAAGGTGACGCCCCCCTCGATCTGCGCCTTCACCCCGTCGGGATTCACCGGCAGGCCGCAGTCGACGGCACAGGTGACGCGGTGCACCCGCACCTTCCCCGCCTCGATGGAGACTTCGGCCACCTCGGCGACGATGGTGTCGGTCCAGAAGCGGTTGATCGCGATGCCGCGGGCGCGGCCGGCGGGAAGCGGTGTGCCCCAGCCGGACTCCTTGGCGACGCGATCGAGCACGGCGAGATGGCGGGGGGCGTTCTTGAGCAGCGCGCGGCGGTAGACCACCGGGTCCTTGCCGGCGAGCTGCGCCAGCTCGTCGATGAAGCACTCGCTCGCGAACACGGTCTGGGTGGTGTAGACCGCGCGCCACCAGCTCGAGGGGACGGGGGTCTGCAGCATCCCGTACTCCACCCGCAGGTTGGGGATCGCGTAGGTCATGTCGCGCGCGCCCTCGACGGTGTCGTTGTCGAGGCCGTTCTGCACCGAGCCGGGCCAGCGCTGTTCGTTGATCGACGGCGCGATCACCCGGTGCATCAGCGCGACCGGACGGCCGAGCTTGTCGAT
>JBGASX010000089.1:0-18331 GCA_044229445.1 Gemmatimonadales bacterium
GATCGGCCAGAATCCCCGCCTTCTCGCACTTCTTCTTGAATCGCTTCAGGGCCCGCTCGAAGCTCTCGTCATCGTGAATGATGACTTCCGACATCCCTAACCTCACCCCAATCGTCAGACAGCGCGTATGGTGTTGGCAGCGGGGAACTTAGAGGGGAAAAAGGGGAAAGGCAACCGGGGGCGCGACCGGTGGCCGCCGCCCCCGCGGCTGCCTACTCCAGGGTGAACCACTGCACCTCGACCCGGCGGTTCTGGTCCGGGTCGGGGCCGGCCGGTTCATCCCACCCGCGGCCGACGATCTCGATCCGCTTGGCGTCGACCCCATGCTTCTGGATGAGGAGCCGCTGGATTTCGGCGGCACGGTCGCGGGAGAGTTCGACTGCCTTGAGCGCCATCTGCCGCACGAAGGCCTCGCCCCCCTTCTTCCGGAAGTCCTCGACCAGCGAATTGTCCACGTGGCCCCGGAGCAGGATCGTCGACCCCGGACTCACCGTGAGGAGTTGCTTGATCGCCTCGAGGTTCTTGAGGTTGTCGGTGGACGTGAGGTCCAGCGACGCCGAGTTAGGCTGGAAGAGGAAGCGGATGTCCTTGGAGAGGAGTGGATCGTTCTCCACGCTGCCGGCGCCGCCGCTCCGGATCGGCGCGATGGCGATCTTCTGGTCCTTGAAGAGCCCGGCCTTGTCGAGCGCCGTGAGGGCAGCGAGATCGGTGAACCGCGTCGGGTCGGCGGGGTCCTTGATGAGGTCGCTGCCGTAGGCGTAGATCGCGGACTGGTAGATGCCGCCGAAGCTGCCGGCCGCGTCGATCGACCCGTTGAAGAAGGCCAGGTTCTCCGGCAGGTTCGCGAGATGCACTTTCTGCAGCTCGGCGCGGGTCTGGTCGGGGGTCCACTTGAAGGCCTGGGCGATGACCGCGATCTGGCTCTCGGGCGTATCGCGCACCAGGCGATTGCCCTCGAGCAGCCCGCGGACCAGCCCCTCGACGATCTTCGGATTGGCCTCGGCAAAGCCCTGGTTGACCACCAGGATGTCGGCGATGATGAGCAGGTTCTTGTTGCTGGTGAGCAGGCGCGCCCGGCCCCCGCTCTGGCTGAGCACCTCGGAGGTCTTCGGCTCCCAGGTCATCGCACCGGCCAGCTGCTCACCGGTGCCCTTGAGATCCCGCAGGAAGAGATCGCCGGAGGAGAAGCCATCCTCGGTGTAGACCAGGTTGAGCCGGTCCGGACTCGGCGCCGCGTCGGCGCTGCCGAGGGTGTTGATGCCGAGCCCCGCTTCCTGCGCGAGGTAGCGGATGAAGAAGTCGGTCTCGGTGAACTGCGCGGCCGCGACGATCTTCCCCTTCAGGTCGTTCACCCGCTTGATCGCGGAGCGCACCACGAGGCCGTCCGCCCCGCGGGAGAAGCCGATCTGCGCGGGCACCTTCACCTTGAACTGCCGTCCGTAGACGGCGAGCACGTCGGTCGTCGTCACCGAGGCCGCCAGCTTGCCACTGTTGAGCGCCGACCAGCTCTCCTCCTCGCTGATCGTGAGGCGGACCTTGCAGCCGCAGGATTTCGAGAGCAGCGATCCGGCGCTCGGCTGCAGGCCACCATTGGCGGCGATCAGCCCCGCGTAGCCCGCGTATTCGCTGATTTCAATCGCCACCGTGCTGTCGGCCGGGAGCTGGTAGGCCGCCGCGGGGGCCAGCGTCGGCACCTCCATCTGCACCGCGTTGACCTCGGCCGCCGGCTCGTCCTTGGTCCCGGGCAGCGTGGGCAGGGAGACCTTCTTCCCGTTCAGCACGAGCATGCCCGCGTAAATCAGCCCGCCGATGAGCGCGAGCGACAGGAGCTTCCCGAGGAAGGTGAAACGCGGCGGCTGGTCGGCCATGGATGAATCCTCTGTCGGCGAATGACGAATGGCGGACGGTTACGCGGGACCGATCTCCTTCTGCGCCGGCTGGCCCTGCGGCGTCGGCCCGGCCTGGATGCCCTGGCTCGCCAGGAATTCCGCGAGCGCATTCTGCTCCAGCGCCTTCGATTCCGACTCCTTCTCCTTGACCTTGTCCATATCGACCAGGTCCTTGGCGACCCGCGCCTTGCCCGCTGCCTGCTCGTAGCGCTTCTGGAGCACCTCATCCACGGTCTTCATGGTGTCGCCGAGATCGCCCACCTTGAAGGTGGCGTTGCTCAGGGCGCCGGCCGCCTCCGCCTGCGCCTCCTTCACCTTGACCTGGTCGAGCTGCTTCTCGAGCCGCTTGATCTTGTCCTCGAATTCCTTCTGGACGACCTTCGCCTGACGGAGGTTCTGGGAATAGGCCTCCTCCGACTCCGACAGCTCGGCGGTATCGGTCGCGAGGTCCGCCTTGAGCTCCTGCAGCTCCCGCGCGAGGCTGCCGGCGAGATCGATGTTGCCGGCGGAATGGTTGGCGAGAATCCGGCGCTCGAGATCCTGGGCCTTCTGGGTCTTCATCTTGACCTGGCCCTTGAGCCGCTCGGCCACCCCGGCCATCCGCGCGAGCGCCTGATTGTACTGCGCCATCTTCTCGCGGAATTCCTGCCGCGCCGAATCCATCAGCGCCTCGGGATTCGACTCCTCGAGCCCGCTGATGAACAGTCCGACGAAACCGCGGAAGAGACGACCGACGCGGGCGAAGAGGCCCATGATTCCTCCTGACGTGAGATGCCAGCCCCGGATGCTCGCGATAAGATCGAGGTCGCCGGGGAGCTTGTCAAAGACCCGGTGCTACATGAAGCGGCGCAGCGCCTCGATCTGCTGTTCGATCTCCTCCGGCGCGAGGTCGCGATACCGCGCGGGGAGGAAACGGATGTCGGTGCACTCCTTCACCGCCACGAGATCCATGAACTCGAGCTTGCGGGTATGCGCGCTGGGGCGCACATCGCGGAACACCTCGACCAGGATCTCGCGCAGCGGACGCCTCGGCTCGACGCTCAGCTCCCAGGTCCGGAGTCCCCGTACGAACACCCCTTCGATTTCGTTCCCACCGAGGGTGAGATGCTCCGGCAGTTCCGGGAGGTCGCCCTCGCCGAGGGGGACCTGGACCTTCTTCGCCACGGCGCGGAGCAGCGCGCGGCGTTCCTCGGGTGTCTCCGGCGGGAAGAGCGGGATGTGCACGTCGAGCCGGCCCTGCCGCTTGAGGTCGACCTCGAGCAGATCGGGGCGGGAGGTCGCGAAGACCCAGATGATCTTCCCCCGGTTGCGGGTGTCCGACATCTCCTTGGCCAGCATCGAGTAGACCCGGCCGGAGAGGCCGCTGTCGCCGTCGCCCCCCTCGCGCTTGCCGGCAGCCTGGTCGGCTTCGTCCACGAAGACGACGACCTGGCCCAGCGCGCGCAGCACGGCGAAGATCTTCTCGAGGTTGGTCTCCGTCGCCCCGACCCAGCGGTCCCGGAAGTTCTTGAGCACCACGCAGGGGATCCCGAGTTCGCCGGCCCAGCAGGTCACAAGGAAAGTCTTCCCGGTGCCGATGCGTCCCGCGATCAGATAGCCCATCGGCAGCGCCCGGAAGGCGCCGCGCCGGAGCAGCTCGGCGTCCTCGCGCAGCCAGGCCCGCACCGCGTCGAGTCCCGCCACATTGTCGAGCGTGAAGTCCGACTCGATGAACTCGAGCAGCCCCTGGCACTCCCGCTCGATCGTTTCCTTCTTCATCCGGCTCAGCCACTGCACCGTGATGCGCTCGCCGCCCTTGAGCGCCATCGCGAGCACCCGCCGCGCCCCGACCCGGGAGATGCCCGTCAGGCGCCGGGCCAGTGCGTCGAGCGGGACGTCGCTCTTCGCCGGCAGGTCCGGGAACTCCGACTGCACGAGCGCATCCAGGTACTCCCGCATCTCCGTCTCATCGGGCAGCGGGACGTGCAGCGAGACGGCGTGCGGATTCTGCGCCACCAGCTCGTTGAGGTCGTTGAGACCCTCGGTCAGGAGCACGGTGACGATGTTGGCGTGCATGATCGACGGGTCGTTGGCCCAGCCGAGCACCTTCACGACATTGGCGCTGAATGCCCCGCCGAGCGAGACCGCGTCGCCGCGCGGCACCACGAACTCGGCGAACTCCACCACGACCGCAAGCTTCCGCGCCTTCGCGGCCGGATCGTTGATCGCCTGCAGGTTGAGGGTCCGGAGCAGGTAGCGGTCGATCAGCTCCAGGGCCGCACCCGGCTCCCGGAGATAGGTCTGGTTGCGGCTGTCGTCGCCGAGTGCCCCGCGGAGCCACTCGCTCCAGTCGTCCCCGCCCTTCACCGCCCGGATGCCGCGGCTCCGGTCGTAGTGCAGCACGACGTCGTACCCTGCGAACATCACCTCGTCGAGAAACGAGCGGACGGCGAGCATCCGTCCCTCATGGGGGACGGCGTCGAAGATGTTGCCGTGCAGGATGAACTGGGCCGAGGCTCCGGCGCGGAAGAGATCCCGCATCTCGGCGGCCCACGACGGCAGCGTGCTGGTCATCGGGACTCCCGGAGCGTGGCGCGCGCGGCGGCGGCGGGGGGCTCATCGAGCAGGTCGTCGAACGAGCCGAGGAGCTTCTGCTGATCACTGAGCCACTGCGACGCGCCGCCGAGACTGTGGGTAATCTCGTCAAGGCGGGCGGACATGCCGTCGGCGTCGGCCGAGAGGGCAGCCTGCTCGCGCAGCAGTTCGATCTGCTCCTGGATGCGGAGAATCTCCGCTTCGAGGAAGTCGAGCTTCTCGCGGCCCTCCTTCCGCTGCGCCACGCGCTGACCGAGAATGTCCGCCTGGCTGGAGAGGCTCTTCCGGAGATCCTCGTGGAGACTGGGATCCTTGAGCCGCTGCTGCACCTCCGCCAGGCGGCTCTCGATCTCCTGCGTCTCGCCGAGGGTGGGCTCCTTGAGCACCCGGCTGATCGCGCGGCGGGCAAGCAGCAGCCGCACATACACCCACGTCAGCTTGCCGAGGTTCTCCCCCTGGACCGCGCTGCTCGCGCCGCTCGGGTCCTGCTGCTGGAACTGGTCGAGGATCGCGCGACAGCGGGACACGAAAGCGACGTAGCGGGCCTGGTCGGTGTCGGAGAGCCGGCGGACCATGGCATCGAGCTTCGATTTCCACTCCTGCTCGGTCCCTGCGGAGGCGCTCGAGGAGATCGCCCGCTGGAAGCGGCCGTTGGTGGCGAGCCCAAACAGGTAGGCGACCTCCAGGCCCGCGCCAATCAGCCAGAAGCCGGGATTGCTGAGGCCGAGGAGTCCGAACGCGGCGAGACCGATCCAGTTCGGCGCGACGAACATGCCGAAGGGCCGGGCGTTGAAGGCCGCCTTGAGGTAGGAGCCGAAGGAGGCCGCCATCAGCCTGGCGGCCACCCCAGCGGGCGCCCGCCGAGCAGATGGAGGTGCAGGTGGAAGACTGACTGGCCCCCGTCGGGCCCGGTGTTGGTCACCAGCCGGTAGCCCCGGGCATCGAGGCCCAGTTCCGTCGCGACCTCGGTGGCGAAGGCCACCAGCCGTCCGAGGGTCGCCTCCCCCTCCGCCCCACGGGCGTCCCGGGCGGCGCCGTAGTGCTTCGTCGGGATGACGAGCACGTGGACCGGTGCCTGCGGCGTCAGGTCGTGGAAGGCGACGGCGTCCGCACTGCGCTTGGCGATCCTCGCGGGGATCTCGCCGTTTGCGATCTTGCAGAAGATGCAGTCAGCCATGCCGGTCTTGCTCCCGTGCGCGCCAGGCGATAGTCAGGGCGGCGAGCGCCGCCGTTTCGAACCGCAGCAGATGCGGCCCCAGCCGCACCGGCTCGAACTCCGAGTCCAGGAACGCCGCTCGCTCCGTCGCGGTGAAGCCGCCTTCCGGCCCGACCGCGACCACGAGCGGCTCGTGCGCGCCTAACGAAGCTGGCATCGTGCCCTCGGCATCCGCCAGCCAGCGCCGGCCCGTGCGGGACTGCCGCAGGAACTCCCCTGGCGTGGCGGGGTCGCTGACGACGGGCGCCCACGCGCTGCCGCACTGCTTGATGGATTCGAGCGCCCGGCGACGGGCCTTTTCAAGATGCGTCTCGCGGAGCTTCGTCGCCACACTGCCGGCGCGGGCGGTCTCGAGCGGGACGATCTCGGTGGCGCCGAGCTGCGCCGCCTGCTCCACGACGAGGAGGAACCGCTCCCGGTCCCCGGCCCCGACCGCCAGCACGAGCGGAACCGGCTCGGCCTCATCGACGACCGATTCCACCATCACCGAGTGTTGCTTGCCCTCGAGGAGCAGCGACCCTTCCGCGCGCCGGCCCGAACCATCGAGCAGGCGAATCCGCTCGCCTGCGCCCGCCCGACGCACCGCGAGGTGGCGTTCCTCCTCCGGCTCGAGTGTGACCGCCTTCCCCGCCACCAGCATCCCGACCGGGGCGAGGAGGGTGATCACGCGCGGACCGCCGCCACCGCCCACCAGCCCTCGTCGAGCTGCTCGTCGACGATCCGGAACCCATGCTCCTCGAGCGGTCCTCGGAAGAGCGGGGCCTCCGCCTGCTCCATCCCGGAAAAGATGGCAACGCCATCCGGGCTCAGTGCGGCGTGGATCTCCGGCAGCAGGGCGATGTTGACGAGACGGAGAATGTTCGAGACGACGATCTGCGCCGGGCCGAGCAGCGGTGCAATCACCGCCGCGTCGCCCTGCATGAACGTGACCCGGTCGGCGACGCCGTTGCGTTCGGCGTTCCGCTCGGCGACCGGCAGCGACTCGTCGTCCACTTCCACGCCGATGGCACGGGACGCCCCGAGGCGCGCCCCGGCGATGCTGAGAATCCCGCTGCCGCTGCCAAGGTCGAGCATCAGCAGCCCCGGACGCAGGTGCCGCTGCAGCAGCAGCAGCGCCGCGCGGGTGGAACCGTGCTCACCGCTGCCGAAGGCCATCTCCGGATCCAGCGTGACGATCGCCTCTTCGGGACCCGGCACGTGGTCGATCCAGGACGGCACGATTGAGACGTTGCCGACATGCCGGACGCCGAGACCCGCGCGCCAGGCGGTGCCCCAGTCCACCTCGGGCAGCAGCGTGTGGGTCGTCTCGATGCCGGGGCCATGCGCCGCGCTGAGATCGCGCGCGAGGGCCTCCGCCGAGGGAAGGTTCAGCGCGAAGGAGACGATGGTGCCGTCCGCGCGCTCCTCGACGGCGTGCCCGGTCCGGCCCACCAGCCACGCGGCGATGGCTTCGTGGCGGGCGAGGTCGGACCGCACTTCGATGGCGTACCAGGTCATGCCCCCAGCGCTTCCTTGATCTTGGCCCAGAAGCCCGCCGCACGCTTGGGCGGCTCACCCTCGACCTTCGCCAGCTCCTTGAAGAGCCGGATCTGTTCGTCGCTCAGCGACTCCGGCGTCCAGACGTGCGCACGGATGAGCAGGTCGCCGCGGCCGCCCTGGCCGAGGCGTGGCAGTCCCTTCCCCTTGAGCTTGAGGACGGTACCGGCCTGGGTCCCCGGCGGAACGGTGACCCGCTCCTCGCCATGGGGGGTAGGCACGGTGAACGCCAGCCCGAGGGCCGCCTGCGAGAAGGAGAGCGGCAGGTCCATCACGAGGTCGTCGCCGTCGCGCTCGAACCGCTCGTCCCCCTTCACCTCGATCATCACCAGCAGATCGCCCGGCGGCGCGTTGCGCGGGCCGACCGCGCCCTGGCCGCGCAGCGTGAGGTAGTTGTTCTCGGAGACTCCGGCCGGGATTTCCACCTGCACCGTCTTGTCGGCGCGGATCCGTCCCTCGCCGCGACACGCCTCACACGGCTTCGCGATGACGACGCCCTCGCCCGAGCAGGTGGGACAGGGGCTCACCTGCACGAACTGGCCGAACATGCTCCGCGCCGCGCGGCGCACCTCGCCGGTGCCGCTGCAGGTGGTGCAGGCCGTGGGACGGGTGCCCTTCTTGGCCCCGGTGCCCTCGCACGTATCGCAGCGATCGAGCGTCTTCAGCTTGATCGTCCGCTTGGCACCGGTCGCCACTTCGGCCAGGGAGATCTTCACCGACACGCGGATGTCCTGGCCCCGGCGCGCCTCGTTCCGCTGCCCCTGGCCGAACATGCCCTCGAAGCCGCCGAAGTCGCGCATGAAGATGTTGAGCGCTTCGGAGAGATCGACGTGATGGAACCCGCCATAGCCCTGCGACCCGGAGTTGCCGCCCAGGCCGGCCTTCCCGTAGCGGTCGTACCGCGCCCGCTTGTCAGGATCCTTCAGTACTTCGTAGGCCTCGGTGACTTCCTTGAAGCGCTCCTCGGCATCATCAGCCCGGTTGCGGTCCGGGTGGAGCTCCATCGCCATCTTCCGATAGGCCTTCTTGATGTCGGCCTCGGTGGCGTCCTTCGTGATGCCGAGCAGATCGTAGTATTCGCTCACTCCATCAATCCTTCCACCAGCCGGCTGGTGTGATCCACCAGGCCGACGATTTTATCGTAGGGCATGCGAGTAGGACCGATCACGCCGATCACACCGCTCAGATCCCCGGAGCGGTACGATGAGGTGACCAGGGTGAAGCCGGCGAGTCGGCTGTCGCTGTTCTCGCCGCCGATCGTGATGGTCAATCCGGTCGAGCGGCGCGCCGACAGCGCCTGCTGCAGCAGGTCGCGCCGCTCGGTGAGTTCGAGGAGGTCCCGGATCCGTCCGCTCGAGGCGAACTCGGGCTGACCGGCGAGCATCTGGGCGCTCCCCAGCACCACCGCCTCCGGGCCTGAGGGGAGACCGAAGATCTCCTCACCCTCTTCGATGAAGATGTTGAGCAGTTCCCGCTCTCCCGCTGACGAATCGGCGTCGCGCAGCCGCTCGGCCAGCGTGGTGCGGATCTCCATGAGGGTGAGTCCCGCGAGCCGGTCATTCAGCGTCTGGGCGACCCGTTGCACCACTTCGGCCGGCATGTGCCCGGAGACCTGCACGAAGATGGTCCGGACCGCGCCGCTCTTCAGGTGGAACACCAGGAGCAGCCGCTCCGAACTCACGGCAACGAGATCGAGCTTTTCGAGGACGACCCGGTCGAACGCCGGGGCGACCGCCACTCCGAGCTCCTGCGTCAGCACCCCGAGCACCTGGGCGGCGCGGCGCAGAATCTCCTCCATCGCGCTGCGCGACGGAACCAGCTCCGCCTTGAGCATCCGCTGGTCTTCGTGGCTCGGTGGCGACAGCCGGATCAGGTTGTCCACGTACCAGCGATAGGCGCGATCGGTGGGGATCCGGCCAGCGGAGGTGTGGGGGTGGTACAGGAACCCCTTTTCCTCCAGGTCACTCATCGTGTTGCGGATGGTGGCCGAGGACACGCCGAGCGGAAACCGCTGGACCACGGTCTGGCTTCCAGCCGGTTCGGCGGTTTCGATGTAGACCTGGATCACCGCTTCCAGCACGCGGAATTCCCGGTCGGAGAGGCCCTCGAGTGACATGGGGGATAAATCTAGCAGGGAACCGGGGTTGGGGCTAAAGGGATACCCTGCGGGAGGCTCGCCTAATCGGGGCTCCGACTGACCTGCCCCACCAGGCTGTCCAGGCGGAGCCACCCTTCGGCCGTCAGGGTCAGGCGTCCCTCCGCTTCGACGGCCCAGCCGGCCGCACCCCAGGCGTGCCGGAGGCCCGGGGCCACCCAGTCGGCGGGCACACCGGCATCGGTTCTGAGCCCGAGATAGACATTCTCCAAGTGGATGCTGACCGCATCGAGCCGCTCCTCCCCCGCGACCCCACTCTCGCCCGCGTCGATCGCCCGGCTCCAGGCACTCCAGTCACGCAGGTTCCACCAGCGCAGCACTCCGGATGCGCTGTGGGCGGAGGGCCCGAGTCCGAGGTAGGGCGCGCGGCTCCAGTAGGCACTGTTGTGCCGGGCCTCCTGACCGGGCTGTCCGTAGTTCGAGACTTCGTAGTGACGGTACCCGGCGTCCGCGAGTGTGGCGTGGGCCTGCAGGAATTCTGCGGCGTAACGCTCCTCGGGAGCGGGACTGGCCTGACCCCGATCGACCCAGCGGCCGAGCGGGGTGTGGCTCTCCACCGTCAAACCATAGAGCGAGAGATGCGACGGTTGAAGCTCGAGTCCCCTCGCCAGATCGGCACCCCAGTCCCGATCGAGGCTGGCCGGCAGGGCGTAGATGAGATCGAGCGACAGGTTGCTGATGCCCGCCCCCCGCAGGTGGGTGACCGCCTCGGGCACCTGGTCCGCACTGTGGGTCCGGTGCATCCAGGCGAGCACCGCGGGATCGAAGGACTGCACCCCGAGTGAGACGCGATTGATCCCGGCTCGTGCCCAGGCCACGGCGGCCTCACGAGTCACATCCTCCGGGTTCGCTTCAAGGGTGATCTCGGCGCCGGCCGTGATGGGCCGATCGGCGTGGATGGTCTCGAGGATCGTGGCGAGGACAGCGGGCTCGAGCCGCGAGGGGGTTCCTCCGCCGAAGTAGACGGTGGCGATCTCGCGGGCGCCCGTCCAGCGTTCGTGATGGCGCCAGCGCTCCCACTCCTGCAGCACGCGCCGGGCATACTCCGCGGAGGGGGTTTCCGGGCGGACCGCGATGGCGAAATCGCAGTAGGAGCAGCGCCGGGCGCAGAAGGGGACGTGAAGGTAGAGATGCACGCCGGAAGGTAGAGACGCGTGGGGAAAAGGGGAGAGCGGGATTCGGCCCCTGGATTCGTGCGTCGGGTTGACAGTCCTACCGTCACTCGGCATAGTACCGCCATCCCAGAAGCCGCGTACCGCTGTATTCCGCCATCTCTCCCCAAGGGGGCTGTGTGCTCATCATGTCGTCCGTCCGTCAGCGCCTGACGCTGGCCGTCGCCGCGGCCGCGCTCGCCGCACCGTCGCTGCTGTCTGCCCAGCTTCGCTCGGAGTTCACCCCGTTCGCCGCGAGCTACTACGGCGTGACGCATCTGGGTTCCGGTTCCTCCGGCCCCCTGGCCGGCAATTCCTTTACCATCGACCAGAACAACGCCTTCTCGGCGGGGGCCCGGCTTTCCTTCCCGATCGGCGGCCGCCTGGCGCTCGAAGGTGAGTTCGCCTACACCGCGAGCGGCCTGAGCATCACCGAGAAGAACGCGATCGGCGCCGGCCTCGATGGCGGCATTTCGCAGAGTGGTCACGTGATGTTCGGCAGCATCCGCGCCGTTATCCAGCCTCGCCGCGCCAATATCTACTTCCTCGCGGGTCCCGCGATTGTCACCCGTGGTGGCGATGCGTGGAAGGGCGTCAAGAAGTCCGACATCACCGACTTCGGCGGCGTGGTCGGCCTCGGCATCAAGGCTAGCGTCACCCCGCGTTTCCGCATCAACCTGACCGCGGAGTCGTACCTCTATTCGTTCAACGGGGGCGGCAGCAACTCCAAGTTCCAGTCCGACATCCTCGTTGCCCTCGGTGTGCCGATCTCGCTCAGCCACTGATCGACGCGGGACTGAGCCGGGGACAAACGAAAGCGGGGCGGGTCATGATGACCCGCCCCGCTCTTGTTGCCAGGGTGCCGCTTAGCGGTCCGCCCTTACCGGTCCCGGATTGGCGCGCGGCGTGGTTCCCCCATCACCGAGCTGCCCCCTGTCGTTCCGGCCCCAGCACTGCGCCTCTCCGCTCCGGCTCATGCCGCAGGTGTAGCCATCGCCGGCGGAGATCGAAGCGAATCCGGTGCCCCCCGCGACAGCGACAGGCTTCGTCCGGTCGGCCTTTGACCCATCCCCGAGCTGGCCGGCGCGGTTCTCACCCCAGCAGTACGCCTCGCCTGACGAGGTGAGGGCACAGGTGTGAGCACCACCGGCCGAGATCTCCCGGAAGGTCATCGACGTGCTCACCGCCTGCGGCGCCGTGCGGTCATCCTTGCCACCGTCGCCGACCTGCCCGCTCTCGTTGGACCCCCAGCAGTAGGCCTTGCCCGCGTTCGTGAGACCGCAGGTGTGCTTGCCGCCGGCCGCGATGCGGGTGAAGACCTGGTTGCCGGAGACGTCGATCGGCTCGACCTGCTGTTCCTGTCCGCCGAAGCCGAGCTGGCCGGAGAACCCGTCTCCCCAGCAGTAGGCCTTGCCCGCCGCGGTGAGCGCGCAGGTATGGCTGCCGCCCGCACTCACCGCCACATAGGATTGGTTCCCCTTGGCCGTCACCGGCTTGCGGCGGTCGTTGCCGGAGCCATCGCCGAGCTGCCCCTCCTTGCCCTTGCCCCAGCAGTACACCTTGCCACCTGACAGACCGCAGGTGTGGGCGCCGCCGGCCGAGATCGCGGAGAAGCTCAGGCCACCCGCGACCGGCACGGCACTGGTCGTGCTGGTCGCGGAACCGTCGCCGAGCTGTCCCTGCTTGTTGTCGCCCCAGCAGACCGCGCGACCACCGGGCAGGAGCCCGCAGGCGTGGCCCCGGCCCATGGTCAGGTCGGTGATGCCGCTGGTGCCCTCGACCGCGGTCAGTCCCTGTCCGCCCGCACCCCAGCAGACCGCGCCGTTCTGGGCGATGCCGCAGGAGAACGCGCCACCAGCTTCCACGGCCCGCCGCGGAAGGAGTGTGGCGTTGCCCGTGCCGCTGGCCGGGGTCGTCGTCGGTGCCGGAGGCAGCGTCGTCGGCTGGACCGACGACGGATTCGGCTTGGGATTGATGGTGACTGGCGGGGGCGGGGGCGCGAGCACGCTGATCCGTTCGGTCGCACTCTTGCCTTCCGACTCGGCGCGGATGTCGGCAGTGCCTGGCGCCACGGCAGTCACGACGCCGCGGGGGGTCACCGTCGCGACCTGCGGCGCACTCGAGCTCCAGGTGAGGCCGCGATCGGTGAGCTCGCGCCCCTTGGCATCGCGGACGGTCGCACTCCAGGCGCTGGTCTCACCAACCTTGAGACTCTTCGTCGCGGGCGAGAGCACCACGGAGCCGACGGCCACGGTCGCTTCGGTCACCGTGACGGTCGCGCTCGCAGACTTGCCCTCCGCGCTGGCGGTGATCGTCACCTTGCCCTTCGAGACCGCCGTGACCATGCCATCGTTCGAGACTCGAGCGATGCGCTCGTCGCTGGATTTCCACGCCAGCGGGCGATCGTTGAGGGGGCGGCGCTTGTCATCGAGTAGCGCAGCCGCGAGTGGCGCCTCCCCACCCGTGACCAGCGCGAGCGCGTTTGGCGTGAGCGCGATGCTCGCCACGGCGACCGGAGCGGGCTGCGGCTCGACCGGCTTCGGCTCCGGCGGTTTCGGCTGGGGCTTCGGCGCATTCACCGTCACCCGGGTCTCCCCACTCTTGCCCTCGCTGCTGGCGGAGACCGACGCCGCCCCGGGGCCCACCGCGCTCACCAGGCCGGCGGAAGAGACCAGCACCACCTGCGGATCGTTTGTCGCCCAGACCACGGTCCGATCGGCCAGCACCGCGCCCTTTGCGTCCTTGAGTGCTGCCTGGAGCTGGACCGTCTCGCCGACCTCGAGCGCCTTGCCACCGCCGCTCACGACGACGCTCGCCACGGCGGCGGGCTGATCGGCGGTGCTTTCCTCCACGGCGACGTTGAAGCTGTCGGCCTTGGTCTCGCTCAGGGCGACGATGGTCGCGGTGCCCGCCTTCCGCGCCGTCACCGCCCCATTGGCGGAGACTTCGGCCACCGAAGGGTCGGTGCTGGACCATGTCACGCTGCGGCCGGAAAGCTCGGTCCCGGTGACATCCGTCAGGCGGGCCGCGAACTGCTCGGTGCGGCCGACTGCGATGGTCGCATCGTTCGCGACGATCTCCACCGCAGACACCGCGGCCGCCGCCAGCGGCAGGTCCGGCGGCGGAGGTACATCCCCGCCACTGCCGCCGCCCTTGTGCAGCACCGCGAAGGCGATTCCGGCGATCACCGCGACCCCGACGAGCCCGCCGATGATCTTGCCCATGCCGCCAGACGGCGCGGCCGCCACGGGAGCGCGGTCGACCACCTCCGGACGCACGGCCGGTGCCGGCTCGCGGGGTGGCGGCTGAATGATCTCGGTCTTGGCGTCCACGACCGCAGGCTTCGGTGTCGCGACCGGCAGCGGAGTCACGACGGCGGTCGGCGCCTCGGGGGGCGGAGGGGAAGGCGCCGGCGCGGGTGCGGCAACCGTCAGCCGCAGCTCGGCCTTCCGCCCCTCGACCGTCGCCGTGATCACAGCCTCCCCTGCACCCTTGGCCGTGACGACACCGGCGCCGCTGACCGTCGCGACCTTGGTATTGCTCGACGCCCACGCGACGTCCCGCCCGGTGAGTGCGCGCCCCTTCTCGTCCTTCACGACAGCCGCAAGTGTTGTCGTGGCGCCTGGCTGGAGCGGGGCATTCTTGCCTTCGATGGTCACCGAGGCGGCGGGAACCGGAAGCACCTGGACGGTGATCGTCCAGCTCTTCCCTTCGCTCTCCGCGGTGACCTTGGCAGTGCCGGGCCCCATGCCGGTGAGACTCCCGTCCCGTGTCACCGTGGCGACCGCCGGTGAAGAGGAGGTCCACTTCACGGCCCGGCCCGTCAGCACGCCGCCATGCGAATCCTTGAGGACCGCCTGGAGCTGCAGCGTATCTCCGGTGATCAGCGGCTTCGGCTCCACGATGGTGACGGAGGCCACCGGCGCGGCGGTGACCCGCACCGTGACGCTCGCCTGCTTCTCCTCGCTCGCGACCGTGATCTCCGCCGTGCCCTCGGCGTGGCCGGTGACGATGCCACGATGGGAGACGGTCGCGATCTGCTCCGCGGACGAGCGCCAGCGGATCTCCCGCCCGGCGAGCTTCTTCCCGTGGCGGTCGGTCAGCGTCGCCTCGAGCGTGACGGTCTCGCCGGTCTGGACACTGGGGGAGGCCGGCGCGATTGCGATGCTCGCGACCGCGGCAGGCGTCACCGCGACGCGGGAGTTGCCGTCGATGCCCTCGCTGGAGGCCACGACTTCGACGACCCCTTCGTGGATCGCGGTGACGAGCCCCGTCGTGCTCACGGTGGCGACGCCGGCCGGGACCACCTTCCAGCTGATCGGACGCCCGTGGAGTGTGGCGCCATGGGCATCACGCAGGGTCGCCTTCAACTGCACCGTGTCGCCTTCGGCGAGGACCGGGTCGACCGGTTCCACGAGCACGAGCGCCACGGGGACCGGCGTGACCGTGACCTGAGCGACGCCACTGACCCCCTCGCAGGAGGCCGTGATCGTCGCGGCGCCGGGCGCGATCGCCGTCACCATCCCCGTCGGCGAGACCGTGGCGATGGCGGCGTCGCTCGAACTCCAGGCCACCTTGCCGCCCGCCGCGGTGCCGCCGGCGGAACGCGGCGTCGCGGTGAGCTGCATGCCGTCACCGACGTGCAGGTCGCTCCGCCCTGGCGCCACCGAGATGCCGATGACTCGCGGGGCGGGAATCGGGGTCGTTGCCGCCTCGACAACCGGCCGGGTCTTCGCGGGCGGCACGGGGCTCGTGGGCGGCGGCGGCACCTGCTTCAGGATCTCGCGGGTGCTCCCCTTCTTGGCGAGTTCGATGAGCCGGAGCCGGATCGGGTCGTCATGCGCCAGCGTCAGGCCGCCCAGCGCGACGGTCGCCTCTTCCATGGAGGGGAAGCGCTTGTCAGGCGACTTCTCCAGCATCCGCATCACGGCCGCGGCAAGGTCCGGCGGGCAGTCCGCCCGCACCTCGAGCACCGGCTTCGGCTGCTCGTGGAAGTGCGCGAACATGATCGACATCGCCGAGTCGCCCTCGAAGGGCTGCCGGCCTGTCAGCATCTCGTAGGCGACGACGCCGAGCGAGTACTGGTCCGACTTGCCGGTGATGTCCTTCGCCGCGCACTGCTCGGGGCTCATGTACGAGGGGGTGCCCACCGCGATGCCGGTCATCGTGAGCGCGCGGTTCTCCGCGACCTTCGCGATGCCGAAGTCGGTAACGACCGACCACCCCTCCTCGTCGATCATGATGTTCGCCGGCTTGACGTCGCGGTGGACGATGCCGTGCCGGTGCGCGTAGCCGAGCGCGTTGCCGACCTGCTGCAGGATGGCCTTGGCCATCGGGATCGGCATCGGTCCGAGGTCCTTGATGATGGCCTCGAGCGAGCGACCGGCGATGAACTTCATCACGAAGAAGAGCGTCTTGCCGGCGCTCTTCACCGTGTAGATCGGAATGATGTGGGGGTGACTCAGATTGGCCGCGGTGCGGGCCTCGCGCTTGAAGCGCTCGCTCATCCCGTCGCCCATCAGCAGCAGCGCCGGCGACATCACCTTGATCGCGACCTTGCGGTCGAGGGCGATGTCGTGGGCCAGGTACACCGTCGCCATGCCGCCGCGGCCCAGCTCGCGGTGAATCTCGTACTCGCCGATGGTCGCCGAGCGGAGGAGTTCGAGAATCTGGTCGTTGGCGTCCTTCTCCTGCGCCGCCGGCATCATCGCCGTCGCCACACTGCCCTGCTCGCCGGACACGTCGGAGCCGCACTTCATGCAGAAGCGCGCACCCGGGGTGACGGTCTCGCCGCAGCGGGCGCAGGTCGGGCTGGTCGGGGCAGTCATTAAATAGTGGAAGTGGCTTGGCTAGCTCAATTTAGCACAAGTTCCGCCCCCTTCAACGGCCCAACTCACAATTCCCGCCTTTTGGGTCGCCAGCCCCCGAAGTTCCAGAGTGGAGACTGCCCCCAAAACCGTGGCGGCCGGGAGCCCCAGCCGCTCGATCAGCGATTCGATCCCCCCAGACGCACGTACCAGGGCTTCCGCCACCAGCCGCAGAGGACCATCGAGCTCGGGGGGCACCGGGACCGGTCTGGCCGGGACGACCACTGGCCCGGCGGGGGCACCGCTTTGCGGTCCGGCGGCCGCCCTCGGGGTGCGCTGTGGTTTACGGGCACCCGCCCCAGAAACCTGGCCCGGCGAAGCGCTCGAAGGCGGGGCCGGCACCAGATCCGGGTAGTGACGCAGCAGATCGTCGACGACCAGCAGCGGCTCGGCCCCGTCGCGGATCAACCGGTTGGTGCCGATCGAGGTCGCACTGGTGATCAGCCCGGGAACAGCCATGACGTCTTTGCCCTGTGCCAGCGCCGTGCCCACCGTGATCAGCGTCCCCGATCCCTCGGCCGCCTCGACCACCACGGTGACCTGGGCCAGGGCGCTGATCAGCCGGTTCCGCCGCGGAAAGGACCCCACTCCCGGGCGCTCCCCGGGCGGGAACTCGGTCAGCAGGAGACCCTCCTCGGCCACCCGCTCGTAGAGCCGCCGATTCGCCGCCGGGTAGATGACGCCGAGACCGTTGCCGAGGATCCCGATGGTCGTCCCGGGCGCGTCCAGAGCAGCCGCATGCGCGATGGCATCGAGTCCACGCGCCATGCCGCTGACGACCACCAGCCCCGCGCGCGCCGCCGCGGTCGCAACCTCGAGGCAGACCTCCGCCCCGTAGTCGGAGTGATCGCGACTCCCGACGATGGCCACCGCCGGCCGGCCCAGCAGCGCGAGATCGCCCAGCGCGAACAGCAGCGTGGGGGCGTCAGGGATGTGCTGCAGTACCTCGGGATAGTGCGGGTCGCCGGGCAGAATCGTGGTGGCGCCCATGAGGTCCACGGCTTCCAGCACCCGTTCCCCATCGCTGGGCGAGGTCGCGGAGATCGCGGTCGCCGCGGCGGCGGAAATTCCGGGAATGGTGCGCAAAAACTCAAACGGCGCCGAGAGGGCGCCGAGTGGGGTCTGACAGTATTCGAGGAGGGTGGCGAGTCGGACAGTGCCGATCCCGGGGGTGAGGGCGAGCGCCACGTAGGCCGCTCGCGATTCCGCTAGCTCCATTCGTCGGGCTCCGAAGGCGCGGCCGCTTCTCCGGTGTCGCCATCCTCGTCGGGCCAGGCAATCTCCTCCTGCACGGCCTCCTCGGCGCGCATCGACTGCACCGCTTTCCAGAGGTATTCCTTCAGGTCTTCGAGGCCCGCGCCTGACACGGATGAGAACGCGAGCGTTCCCACGGCGCCCGGCACTTCAAGCTGGGGAATCGGCGCCGACTCCTCGAGCAGGTCGCGCTTGGAGAGCAGGACGATGTACGGCTTCTCGAAGAGTGGCTCGCTGTAGGCGCGGATTTCGTGGCGCAGTCCGTCGAAGACCGCCTGCGGGTCCTCGCTGTCGAGCGGGACCAGGAAGGCGAGCACCCGGGTCCGCTCCACATGCCTGAGGAAGCGAAGGCCGAGTCCCTTCCCCGCGTGCGCCCCTTCGATGATGCCGGGGATATCCGCCACGACGAAGGTGCGGTGTCCGGACAACCCGACCACGCCCAGGTTCGGTTCGAGAGTCGTGAAGGGATAATCGGCGATCTTGGGCCGCGCGGCGGAGATCACCGAGAGCAGCGTGCTCTTGCCGGCGTTGGGTTCGCCGACGAGGCCGACGTCCGCGATGAGCTTGAGGACCAGTTCGATCTCCCGGTCTTCGCCCTCTTCGCCCGGCTCCCATTCGCGCGGGGCCTGATGGGTCGGCGACGTGAAGCGCGAATTCCCCCGCCCGCCCCGCCCGCCCTTCGCCACCCG
>JBGASX010000155.1:0-2737 GCA_044229445.1 Gemmatimonadales bacterium
CGCCAGTCGCGGCTCCCCTGCTCCTCCCACTGGTCCCAGTTGGTGCGGTCCACCATCGGTCCCGGCAGGTACAGCTCCTCGGGCCAGTGCTCCAGAGTGTGCTCCGCGGTGAGCAGATGCTTCTCCCGCACCAGCTCCTCGATCAGGTCGAGGGTCGGGAGATCGCCGCGCACCTCGATGGGCCTGACGAAGCGCTGCGCGTGGGCAATCACCTCGTCATCGAAGACGAGCTTCTCCAGGCTGAAGCAGTTCACGTACTCGAGCATCCCCGGCCCGGAGACCGAGTTGATCCCCGCCGTCGCGGCGAGGAAGGCGCCCACCCCCGTCTCCATCCCCGCCTGCGGGTCATTGAACTTGGAGTCGGAGAGCGCCATGTACGCCTGACAGGGGAGCTTCAGGTACTTGGCGACTTCGGCGTAGCCGCAGTAGAGCTGCAGCGCCTCCACCGCCGTCATCGGGTTGGTCATGAGCTGCATGTGGAACGAGGCCGGTGCTCCGCCGAAGACCACCGGCGTCCCCGGCCGCACCAGCTGCGCGATCGTGAGACCGGATAGCACCTCCGCGGTGTGCAGCACCAGGGCGCCGACGGTGGTGACCGGCGAGATCATCCCCAGCAGCAGCACCGGCACGATCTCCATCGGAATGCCCCACTCGGCGCAGTCCATGATGTTGCAGATCGGGTCCTCGCCCCAGCGGAGCGGCGTGTTCGGGCAGCAGGTGAACATGCTCATCGGCTTCGCGATGAGCTCCGCGCGGGAGGCGCGGAACTTCCCCATGATCTCCCCCATCCGCGGCACGCCGAAGGCGGTGAAGGCGCCGGAGACCACCGGCTTCCGCGAATGCGCCAGCACCATGTACAGCCGCCAGGCATCCGCCATGTCCTGCGGAATGTCCTTCGGGATGAAGGCGGTGGAGAGATAGTCGATGTGCGGAAGTCCGTCGGCAAGCTTCACGTACTCGATGAAGTCGGCGGAGTTGGGCTCGCGCGGCTTCTCGGTGTGCCGATCGAGAATGCGGAGGGCCGAGGAACCGGGCGTGAAGTGCACCCTGTCGCCGGCGAGGGTTGCATGGGGCGCGCCGTCGCGGTCGTAGAGGGTGACGGACGATGGCGTCGTCTTGAGCGCCTGCTCCACCACCGCCCGGGGGAATAGCGCGCGGTGCGTGGTGAGATCCGCGACAACGCCGACCGAGGCCAGTCGCTCGAGGGCCCGGCTGTCTTCGATGAAGACGCCGACCCGCGCGAGCACCTCCATCGCCTCATCGACGATGCGGGAGGGAAGCGACGGATCGAGGACGCTCAGTGTGGGGCGCATGCGATTCCTTCCCTCAGGGACGGCGCCGGCCGGCGGCGCGGCCGGTCCGGGCGGTAATGGGCCGGTATCCGAGCCGGGCGGAGATCCGTCCGGCGGCTTCCTTGAGCGGGGGGACCAGTGCGGCGACCCGCTCCGTGGTGAGTCGGGCCCGCGGCCCGCCGATGCTGAGCGACGCGACCACCGCGCCGCTCGCGCCGCGGACCGGCACCGCGACCGCGACGAACTCCGCCTCGAGCTCCTCCCGGGTCACCGCGAAGCCGCGTTCCTGCACCCGGAGCAGCTCCCGCCCGAAGGCGGTGGTGGCGACGATGGTGCGCGGGGTGAGCCGGGCACGAGGTTCGGAGAGGAACTCGGCCAGGGTCTCGGCCCGCGCAAAGGCGAGCAGCACCTTCCCGGTCGAGGTCGCATGGGCCGGCCACCGGGTCCCCACCGACGGCACGGTGCCCACGACGTACCGGCCGCTCACTTCATCGAGGATCAGCACGTCCCGCCCGACCAGGACCTCGATCGAGACCGTCTCGCCGATCGACTCGGCGAGGGCGGCCATCTCGGTCCGGGCGGCGGCGCGGAGCTCGCCGCTCCCCGAGGCGCGGGCGCCGAGGGCGGCAATCTCGGGGCCGAGCCGGTAGCGAGTGCCGTCCCGCTCGACCATCCCCTCGCTCTGGAGCGCGCTCAGGAGGCGGTAGGTCGTGGTGCGGTTGAGGCCGACGGCCTCGGCCAGCTCGGCGAGGCTCCGCTCCGGGCTCTCCGGCCCGAAGGCCTTGAGGAGCTCGATCGCGCGCAGGACCGCCTGCGTGCCCGGATAGGGTGCCGTCGCGGTGTTCATATCGTGAACATGTTGTGCGTATCGTGGAATGATGCGGCGGGGTCCCCGGGGCGTCAAGCAGGCCGGCCGGAAATTCGTGGTCGGCCCTATATAGTGGAAGGGGGGAGGCCCCGATCGCGCCGCGGGCGTGTCGTTCCGTTGCGTCGACCGACCCGGATCGCACTGCGAGCGCGGCGTTTCGTACTGCCGACCGGCTCCGACCACGCCGCGGGTGCGTCGTTCCGTACTGCCGGTCGACTCCGACCACGCCACGAGTGTGTCGTTCCGTACCGCCGATCGACTCCGACCACACCGCGGAACGATCCGACCTCATTGCAGACAGGCATCGACCGCATTGCGGGGCGCCCCGACCCGATCGTCAGCCAACCCCGACCGTCCTGCGGATCGCCCCGACCCCATGGCGACCCGTTCCGACCAGATCGCGGACCGTTCCGACCCCATCGTCAGCCATTTGGGAGCATGTCGGTGCCCGTCCCGGCCGCATCGCGGCTTCTCCCGATCATATCGTGGCACGTGCCGACCACGTCGTGGGCGTCCTCGAGTGTCCAGCGGAGTGTCCACGCGTCTCCGATCGAGGACACTCGACCAGGACGGTGCG
>JBGASX010000090.1:0-17998 GCA_044229445.1 Gemmatimonadales bacterium
CGCGGCGTGATCCAGAGCGCCGTCCGGAGCCACCACGAGCGCTGGGATGGTGGGGGGTACCCCGATGGCATCGCGGGGGAGGACATCCCGCTCGGTGCCCGGATCATCATGATCTCGGACACCACTGACGCGATGACCACCGACCGCCCCTACCGGAAACGGCTGCCGATCGAGGCGGTCGTGCAGGAGCTGCAGAAGTACCGCGGGACCCAGTTCGATCCCCGGCTGGTCGACATGGTGGTCAACTCCGTCACGGTCCGCCGGGTGATGGCCGAACTGCAGGCGGGCAACGCCACCCAGGCCGGAGCACTGCTCGAGGGCGGCTCCAAGCGGGCGGTCCCGGGCTCCAGCGGGCTGCTTCGCGGACGGCCCTCGTGGCCGAAGATCCGGGCGTTCTAATTCGGCAGCGTACTAAGTCGTCGAATCTGCAGTTCGACCGCTGGCGGCAGTTGAAGCAGGGTTTCCCGCAGTCGATCTGATCCTTCTCGCCACGGCCGGCCTCTTTTCACATCAAACATCATTTTCGCGCTGACGATTTCTGCTCGATCGAAGAGGTCGTATGCCTCCAAATCACAAGTGAGTCGCTCAAGCTCAAGCGCCGCTGTTTCCTCCTGATCCGTGCCGATGGCGGTGTGGGCAATCCAACGGCCGAAAATGCCCGTGAACGATCCTAGGATTGGTTGGGTGCCACCAGCTGCGAGAGCCTCTCTCGCTGTCCGGATGGCTGAGGCTTGCTCGCCAATAGCCCACATGATGTCAGCCGCCAGGAGCGGCGATACCTGCTGGCACCAATCGGGTGCCGCGTAGGTAGATCCTCTGTCAATCTTCTCGAGAGCCTCCCGTGCTCGCCGATTTTCCCCGAGCATGCAAAGCGATATGGCCCAATAGTAGGCTGGCTGAACGGTACGCCATGCCTGCTGTTGTTGTGCGTGCATAGTGGCCCTGCCGGACCAGTATTCACTAGATGGGTAGTTCCCGAGCCTAAGTTCGCAAAGGGCACGGTTTAGTGCGGCACTCGACATGCGCGGTTCGTTGCCAAGTCTAGCTGCGATCTCATAGGCGGCTGAGCTACACGATAGAGCTTGATCGTAGTCACCACGGCCGGTCAGGAGGACTGTTGCCGAGGTGCAGATGTTCCAGGAAGCCAGATTCGCCATCCCAGTCGTTCTGCATTCGTCGACGAGCTCGATCGATCTTGCGGCAGCGCCCGCGAGGCTCTTCCGATCTCCGGAGAACCAAGAAAGAAATGCCAAGGCATACTGCAGTCGCGCCCGATCCTCGAGTGTCATATGAGTCCAAGGGATTTGTCGGGCATGCTCAAGGTACTTGCTGACAGGTTGCTTCAAACCTGAATGGGGAATTGTTAGTGAAATGGCCTCGAGTATCGACGGCCAGCAGGAGCGTTCGGCCTCGTCAAATAGCAGCGTACCTAGTGACTCGATGATTTCGCGCGCTTCCTCGGAGCGCGGGGGCGCCGCAGCAAGGGAGCGAGCTCTCAGAATCTGCTCCCTCGCGGATGCTCCGGAGGAAGCCGGCCAATTGGCTTCGATCAGCCTGAGTGCCTCGACATGCCTACTTTGCTCTTGAAGCGTCTCCACCAACAGCAGCCTCGCCTCGTGTGAACTCCCCCGCGTCAGCCCCGCCATCGCTGACGTGAGTGCCAGCTCCACCTCGAAGACGCCTCCGCGCCGCAGTGCCTCACTCGAGCCCCGCAGCAGATACGGCTCCGCTTCCACCGGCCGCCCCGCCCGGAAGCAGTGCCACGCCAGCATCAGTCCCGGCACCTTCTCCCCGTTGGCCTCCGCCCGCAGCAGCCGGTCGGCGATGAGGCCATGGAGCGCCCGCCGGAGCGGCGACGGCACGTGCAGGTAGGTGTAGTTCCGCAGCAGTTCGTTCCGGAACTCGACATCGCGTCCGCCGTCGCGAAGCACCCGGTGGCTGGCCAGTTCCGACATCCCCGCCAGGGTCTGGGCCAGCGTGAGATCCACCAGTTCGTACATCGCGAGATCGTTCAGCCGGTCGCCGAGGATCGCCGCGAGATTCACCACGGCCCGCGCGGCGGGTGACAGGTCCCGGAAGACCCGATCGAAGATCCGGTGGTAGAGCTCATGCTCGACCTGACCCAATGCGTCGACGGTCATCGCCCCGACCGAGAGCGCCAGGCAGTGCTCGCCGTTGCTGCGCCAGTCGTCGAAGAGCAGCTCCGCGAGCATCGGGATGCCGTTGGCTGCCCGGAGCATCGCCTGACGGACCGCGGGAGGCAGCGGGGCGTCGCTCGCCAGGGCGGTGACGACCTCGTTCATCTCCTCCTCGGTCAGCGGCGGCAGCTCGACCGCCGCGAGCGCGAGCGACTCCCGCGATTCCATGAGCCGGCCGGCATGCGGGGAGCGCGCGAGCTCCGACTCCCGGGCCGTCATGATGACCATGACCTTCTGTTCCTGGGTCCTCCGCATGATGAGATGCAGCACCGCGACGCTGGCATCGTCGGCGAGATGCACGTCATCCACCACCAGGATGACCGGATGCTCCTCCGCAATGGAGGACGTCAGCTCATGGAATGCCTCCGTCAGGCGGAGCCGGGCCGTCTCGCCGACCGACTCGCGCGCGGGAGGCAGATTGGGGAATCGCCGCGCGACCGCGGGGATGTTCTGGGCCAGTTCGGCCAGCCACTCGGGGGGCGTGCCGCTCGCGCCGGGCTGGTCGAGCAGCCCCCGCACCAGGGTGCCCACCGCGGCATAGGGGATCTCCCGCTCCGCCTCGTAGCACTGCACCCGGCTCGAGATCGCCCCCTCGAGTCCCGCCGCGGTCACCAGCCGCTCGACGAGGGTGGTCTTGCCGATGCCCGATTCCCCCAGGACGAGGCCGTGGCGTCCCTCCCCCTTGTTGCTTCGCTCCCAGCGTTCGTAGAGGCTGCGATACTGCGAGGCCCGCCCCACGAAGGCGCGATTGCGCCACTGATCCGTCGGTACGGTGGGGATATGGGAGGTGCCAGGAGGCTCGTAGCCGCGCTGGCGCAGTCGGAGCGCCATCCCTTCCACGAGCCGCGAGGGGGTGGCGTCGAGCTCGTCGTGCAGCCGCTGGCGCCACGCCTGGAAGATCCGGAGCGAGGAGAGGCGATCGCCGGCGAAGGCCCGGGCTTCCATCTTGCCCCGGATCCCGTCCTCGGAGAGTTCGTCCAGCACGAGCAGCCGGTCGGCGTGGGTCTCGATCCGGGTGAAGTCGCCGGTCCGGCGGCAGCGGTCCATCAGCAGGATCAGCGCGGAGCGGATCTCCGGGAACCAGCGGGCCCGCATGATGTCGCGCCAGAGCATGTACTCCGGCGCGCGAGTGACTTCGAACTCGTCCAGGAAGCCGGCGACGTCGAGCGGCGGGGTCTGCTCGTCGCCCAGGACGTCCCCCCGTCCCAGCCGCTCGAGGTCCACCTCGAGATCGGGGGCGAGGAGCCGCACGGTGTCCCGGGTCGTCTCGAAGGTGCGGGGGCCGAGCTTGCCACGGATCACGGAGAGGGCGGTGGCCACCGAGTGGCGTCCTTCCGACGGACGCGCGTCAGGCCAGAGGAGCTCCGCGAGCCGCTCTCGAGGGTGCGCCTGGCGGCGTTCGGTGGCGAGGAAGACCAGCAGGGCGAGGTGCTTCCGGGTCCGGAACCGGATCGGATCGCCGCTGGGCCCCCGGAGTTCGGGGATGCCGAGGCAGCGCAGGAAGTGGCGGGCGGGCATGGTCCCTGAATAGGGCCGCACCGTCAACCGAGCATCAAACCCGTCAGCCACGGCGGCACCGCTCGCTGCAGTACTTCACCTCCGCCCAGATCGCCGCCCACTTCTTGCGCCACGCGAACGGCTTCCCGCAACGGAGGCATTGCCGGGTGGGTCGCTCGGAGGGAGGGCGGTGACGGCCGGGGCGCTGGCGCATCGGGTGATTCTGCCGTCCACGGGCGACGCCGCAAGCCCCCGCGGCTAAATTGCCGGTACCCTCACCTGCCGGAGATTTGCGTGGCGCCGACCCTTCGACTTCTCCCGATCATGCTGGCCGGCACTGCGCTGGTCGCATGCGGTTCCATCACCGCCGGCGACAGCAGCCGGCCCACGGCCAACCAGCAGAACGAACTCTCCTCCTCCCTCCAGGACGAGGTGACCGGAAGCCTCGCCGCGCTCACCGTCAGCGCGCCGGGGACGCCCGCGTTCTTCCCGGCGATCGCCAACTGCCCGGCGGTCTCGAGCACCGCCGACGCCGACGCCGATGGCATTCCGAATGATGCGACCCTGACGTTCCAGAACCCGCCCTGTTCCGCAACGGGATTCCATGGCGGGAGTCTCGCCGTCACCGGGAGCGTCCGCATTCAGGACCCGAGTGGTGCCAACAGCACCGCGTTCGACCTCACACTGACGAATCTCGCCTGGGCCTTCACCGACAGCGCGGGTCGCGGGGTGTATACGGCGGTCCGCAACGGCACCCGGACCCGGATCGGCTCCAGCAACGCGGCACGGGTGATCAACGACATCACCATCCAGCGGCAACGGCCTCCGATCGCGACGGCCACCCTCACCATCCAGACGACGGACAGCTTCATCGCGGCGACCCCGGGGACGCTCCAGGTCGGGCAGCCGCTGCCCAGCGGCTTCGCAACCATCACCGGCACGATCACCTGGCATCGGAGCACCGAGAACTGGTCGCTCGCCGTCGCCACGACCTCCCCCCTCCAGTATGACGCGAGCTGCCTGACGACCCCCCAGCGGATCGTCGCCGGCCAGCTGACCCTGACCGGGACGGTCGCCAATGTGCCGGGTGTGCTCACCGTCACATGGTCCGGCTGCGGCACGGACCCTGCCCGGCATTGGACCGCGACGTCGCAGTGAGAGGCAGATCAGCGCATCTGCGTCATTACCGGGAGCCGTGCCCGGGGCCTGCGGACAACGGTGAATTTTCTCCAACCAGTTGCCGGACAATCGCTTGAGAATTCCCGTCCGGCCCGGTCCATCAATTCATGGGAGGTAGCATGCTGGGTTCGCGGAAGCTCGGGCTTTTTGCCTCTGGTCTCGCGGGAATGCTCGCCCTCGGTGCGTGCGGCGGCGACAGCAGCCCGGGCAATAGCACGATCAGTCAGCAGCAGGCCGCGGTGGTCGGTGCCGAGGCGGCGAGCCAGGTGTCGGACATCGCCGCGGGCATCACCGGGTTCAGCTTCACCGGCGGTTCGCTGGGGAGCGGCTTCTTCTCGCGGGCCGCGCTGCGGGGGCGGATGAGCACGCTGGATCGTGTCATCCCCGCCCGCTATCGGCCGCAGCTGGCCGCGCTCCGCGGCGGGAACGGGCAGTGCGACCCGACGGTGGCCGGCGACAGCACCGACAGCGATGGCGATGGCATCGAGAACAACGCGACGTACACCTTCACTTCGGGCAACTGCTTCTACCAGGATTCGCTGGGGAACGGCTTCGCGGTGACCGGCTCGGTCTCGATCCAGGATACCGACGGCGGTGCCACCCTGTTCGGCTTCTCGCTGGACATGAACCGGCTCAAGGTGCTGTTCTACAACGACAGCGCGAGTGCCGGCCTCGACTGGGACGGGACCTACACCGCGAACGTGACCTCGTCGAGCGCCACGACCAGCCGGCACTTCGTCACCCGCTTTCACGTGAACAACCAGATCCCCTATTCCTTCGGGGACAACTGGACGCTCACCTTCGTGCCGGACACCGCGACCATCGATCCGGCCACGCAGAGCACCCTGCCGGACGGCACCTTCGATATCACCGGTACGTACAACTGGTCGGGGGCCTTCGGGAACGCCGACGGCGACTGGAGCTTCAGCGTCAGCACCCCGACGCCGCTGCACTGGAATACGGCGTGCGATGGCCAGGACCCGCCCTTCGACGGCGGCCAGCTCCGCGCCTCGATCGTCGGCCACAACAACATCGGCTTCACGGCGGACTACAGCGGCTGCGGCACGCCGCCGGTGATCACCACCTTCGATAACACCGCGCAGGCACTTCGCTAGTCTCCGCGCGGACAGGACGAACGGCCCGGGCATCGCTGCCCGGGCCGTTCGGTTTTCCCTCCCACGCCGTCCGCTGGTCGCGCTAGCTCACGCGGTCCACCCCGGGCTGGCGATCAGCTCCCGGACCAGATCGTCGTTGGTCCGGCCCGCCGCTTCGGCGGCGAAGTTGGTGACCACCCGGTGACGGAGCACCTGCAGGGCGACGGCGCGCACGTCGTCGAGGTCGGCCATCGGGCGGCCGGCGATCGCCGCTCTGGCCTTGGCGCCCAGCACCAGGTACTGCGAGGCGCGCGGCCCGGCACCCCACTCGACGTACTCGCGGATCGAGGGCGGCGCATCGCCGTCGGCCGGACGCGTCATCCGCGCGAGCGCGACGGCGGCCCGGACCAGCTGCTTCGAGACGGGAATCCGTCGCACCAGCTCCTGCATCGCCCTCACCGTCTCGGCATCCAGCACCGACTCGAGCCGTCCCGCGCGGGCGCCGGTGGTCTGCTCGACGATCGCCTCCTCCTCCGTCCGGGTCGGATACCCGATCCGGATCTCCAGCATGAAGCGGTCGAGCTGCGCCTCGGGGAGGGGATAGGTGCCCTCCTGCTCGATCGGATTCTGGGTCGCGAGGACGAAGAAGGGCTCGGGGAGATGGTAGGTCTGCCCGCCCACCGTGACCTGATGCTCCTGCATCGCCTGGAGCAGCGCGGCCTGGGTCTTCGGCGGCGTGCGGTTGATCTCGTCGGCCAGGACCACGTTCGCGAAGATCGGCCCCTGCACAAAGCGGAAGGCGCGCTTGCCGGTGGTCAGGTCCTCCTCGATGATCTCGGTGCCGGTGATGTCACTCGGCATCAGGTCAGGGGTGAACTGGACCCGGTTGAACGAGAGCCGGAGCGCCTCGGCGACGGTCGAGACCATCAGCGTCTTGGCGAGTCCGGGAACGCCGATCAGGAGTGCGTGGCCGCCGGCGAGGATGGCGGTCAGGATCCCATCGACCGCCTCGTGCTGACCCACGATCCGGCGACTGACCTGCGCGCGAAGCTGCTCCACCGCCTGCGCGAGCCGGGCCAGCTGTTCGACGTCCGAGGGAGAAGTTGCGGCAGCGGTCATGGAGGCCTGGAAAGGAGCCGGCGATGGTCGGCAACGAGGGTGGAGCGCGTGTCCTGCTCGCGTACGGGCAGGAGGTTAGCGGGTTTCGCTGGAGCGGGCAAACCACTTTTTCGCGTTTCTATTCGCAACGCCCCATGGTCCAGCCCGCCGGGGCGGCGGAGGAGCAGATTTGCTTGCGAAATATTTCACAAGCCGGTAGTTTTGGCCCGGTCATGAAGCCAAAAAGAGGGATGGCTGGGCGCGGCCCGGGTGGCGCAGTTGGCTACGACACCCTGGGGTATACCTTCGCGTTCAGCATCATGCTCTTCACCGGGGCGGGGTATCTGCTCGACCGGTGGCTCGGCTGGATCCCGGTGCTGACGATTGCCGGGACCCTGGTCGGCGCGGGGCTCGCGTTCGCCTGGGTCTACGCCAAGGTGCGCGCGGACGACGCGGCCGCCCACGCGGACGATGCCGCGCGAACGCGGGATGACGCATGATCCCCTCGCTTGCGACGGGCCTGGTACTGACGCTTCTGGTGACGCTCGGCATGCGTCAGGCGTGGGGTGATGTCGCGCTGCTCCCCGGGCTGGTGTTCGGGATCTTCGCGACGCTGATCCAGCTGGTGGCGGTGCGGTCACTCGCGCAGAAGATGCACGGGACGACCACCGAGTTCTTCAAGGGCATCGGGGTCGGGATGATGCTCCGGATGGGGGGCATCGTGCTGTTCGTGGTGGCCGTCGTGGTGGACCGCGGCCGCTTTCCGCCGCTCCCCACCGCGTTCGGTTATCTGGGGGTTGTGGTACCACTGCTCTTTCTCGAGGCACGGTTCGTCCGATGATGCTGATGCTCCAGGAAGCGGTCAACGTCGGTGAGATGGTGCTGCATCACACGGCGGACTCGTGCACGCTCGACTTCTACCCGCTGTTCCAGTACGCCATCCCCGGCTGCCACCTGACGTATCCGGTGGCCCATACGCTGTCGCCGACCAAGACGGTCTTCTGGATGGTGATCGCCGCGGTGCTCGTCTTCGCGACGATGTGGACGGCGGCACGGAGCATCGCCCGGCAGAAGACGGGCTCGGCGCCCAAGGGATTCTCGGGCGCGGTGGAAGGGCTGGTGCTGTTCGTCCGGAACGACATCGCCATCGCCAACATCGGGCACGACGGCGCCCGGTTCGCGCCGCTCATCATTACGCTCTTCTTCTTCATTCTCTACTGCAACCTGCTCGGGCTGATGCCCTGGGGCAGTGCCGCGACCGGCAACCTGGCGGTGACCGCCGCGCTCGCGATCGTGGTCTTCCTGGTCGTCGAGATCGCCGGTTTCATCAAGGTCGGCCCCAAGGCCTACATGGCGACGATCTTCCCGCATTTCCCCGGCATGCATGGCCCGGGGGCGGTGGCGCTCTCGATCTTCATGTCGCCGATCGAACTGCTGGGCAAGATCGTGAAGCCGTTTGCGCTCGCGGTCCGACTCTTCGGCAACATGACGGCGGGACACTTCGTGATCCTGTCGCTGTTCGGCATCATCTTCCTGTTCGGGAATCTGGGCCTGTGGAGCTACGGCATCGGCATCACGACGGCGCTGCTGGTCGTCGGCATCATGATGCTCGAGCTCATCGTGGCGCTGCTGCAGGCATACGTCTTCGCGCTGCTCAGTTCGGTCTTCATCGGGTTGATGCAGCACGAGCACTAGGCGCGCACGTCCGTGTGCGCTTCCCATGTCGGACACCGGTGCGTTTGACGGTTTCCGATTTGTAGCCCGCCGAATGGCGGGTGAAGCTCACTGGCCTTCGGGCCGTTGGTGAGCCACGGTGACGGCGCCGAGCCGGGAGACTCGGGCAGCGGCCGGCAAACGCGAGGACACTGCCTATGGTGGGTCCACCTAACTCCATCTCCCACGGGATCTCAAAGGATCTGACATGCTGAACATGCTTGCCCTGGTACAGGAAGCGGCCGCTGCGGCGGGCGCGAGCTACGGCCTTCTCGGTGCGGGTCTGGCCATCGGCCTCGCGGTGATCGGTGCCGGCTTCGGTCTCGGCCGGATCGGCGGCCAGGTGGCCGAGGCGATCGCCCGTCAGCCGGAAGCGGCGGCGGACATCCGTGGCGCCGGCCTGCTCATCGCGGTGCTGCTCGAAGGCGCCACGATCATCGCGCTGGTCTTCGCGCTCCTGTTCAAGCTCCTCTAAGGCTGAGGTTCCATGACCACCATGTTGCTCATGTTGGCCGCTGAGGCCGGGGAGGGCGGAGGAGCGCCTTCACCGTTCGCGGTCAACTCCGGGCTCTTCATCTGGACCTGGGTGGTCTTCGGGCTGCTCCTCTTCCTTCTGAAGAAGTTCGCCTTCCCGGCGATCCTGAAGGCGACCGAGGAGCGTGAGCGGACCATCGCGAAGCAGCTGGACGAGGCCGAGAAGGCGAATCACGAGGCCAAGGCGCTGCTCGAGGAGAACCGGAAGCTGCTCGCCTCGGCGCGAACCCAGGCCCAGGCCATGATGGCCGATGCCAAGGTCGCGGCGGAGCGGGAGCACACTGTGTCGCTCGAAAAGACCCGGCAGGAGCAGGATGACCTGCTGGCGCGCGCCCGGCGCGATATCTCGGCCGAGCGGGACAAGGCGCTGGCGGATCTGCGTCGCGAGGCAGTGGATCTTTCGCTGGCGGCCGCGGCCAAGCTCATCGGGCAGCGGCTCGACGGCGGCAGCGACCGCGCCCTGGTCGAGGGCTACATCGCTTCGCTGGAGAAGCCCAATTGAGACCGGTCACCATCGCTCGTAACTACGCCGAGGCGCTGTTCGAACTCGCGGAGAAGAGCGGGCGGACGGAGGAGTATGCCGGCCTGATGGACGCCGTGGCGGGCGGGATCGCCGCGGCGCCGTCGGTGCAGGCCGTGCTGATGTCGCCCAAGGTCACCAAGGCGCAGAAGTCGGCGCTGCTGGCGGAGGCCTTGAAGGGCTCGGCACCGAAGGAGTTCGTGCAGTTCCTGCAGAGCGTGGTACGGCGCGGGCGTCAGAACCTGTTCGACCTGATGTCCTCCGAGTATCTCGCGCTGCTCGACCTCAAGCTCAACCGGGTGCGCGCGTCGGTCACGACCGCCCGCCCGGCCGATGCGGCGCTCCGGCAGAAGATCGCGGCGCGCCTCACCGAAGTGATGGGCCGGGAGGTGCTGCCGCACTTCGTCGAGGACGCCGGGATTCTGGGCGGGGTCGTCGTGCGGGTGGGAGACCGGGTGTTCGATGGCTCGGTCAAGCGCCGGATGGCGATGCTGCGGCGGGCACTGCTCACCAGGTAGCCGGAATATTGTCATGCACTCGGCAGGGGCTCATCCTCGCGGATGGGCCCCTGTTGTCGTATTGTGGTTCCCCACGCCGACGCAGAGGCTCCGCATGTACCGCATGACTTCGAGGCTCGTTGCTCTGCTGCTCGCTGTGACCCCCGTGGTCCTGAATGCGCAGGGGCGGGCCGCGAAGCCCTCTGCCGGCACGGACGCTGCGATCGTCCGCGAGCTCGACGGCTTCATCCGCCAGGGGATGAAGGACTGGGAGGTGCCCGGGCTGTCGATCGCCGTGGTGCATGGCGACAGCATCCTCCTCACGCGGGGGTACGGGGTCCGCCGCCTCGGGAGCACCGGCGCGGTCGATGAGCAGACCCTCTTCGGCATGATGTCCACGACCAAGGCCATGACCGCCATGGCCCTGGCGATGCTGGTGGACGACGGCCGCCTCGACTGGAGCGATCCGGTGACGAAGTGGGTGCCGGAGTTCCAGCTTCCCGATCCCTATGTGACGCGGGATGTCCGGGTGGTGGATCTGCTCACCCACAACATCGGGCTTCCCAACGCCGATCTGCTGTGGAGCCGGGGCGATCTCGGCGCCGACGAGATCTTCCGGCGGATGCGGCTGCTGACCCCCGCCTATCCGCTTCGCGGCGGCTTCACCTATCACAACGTGATGTACGGCCTGGCGGGGGAGGTCATCACCCGCGCCTCCGGGATGCCCTACGGCGAGTTTCTCCGCCAGCGCATCTTCGGCCCGCTCGGCATGACGCGGACCTGGCCGAGCCTCGAACGGATGCAGGCGAGTGGCGACGCGAACGTCTCGTCGGCGCACTACCGGATCCGCGGCGCCATCCGGCCGATCGACGACGAGTCGGTGGATGTCCTGGCGTCCGCCGGAGCGGTCTGGTCCACGGCGACGGACATGGCGGCCTGGATGCGGTTCCTCCTCGACAGCGCGCAGGTGGGAGGACGGCGCCTGCTGAGCGAATCCGGGTATCAGGCGCTGTTCGCGCCCCACGCCCTCATTCCCGCGGACGAGTTCTACCCCACGACCGCGCTCACCCATCCGCACTGGACGACCTACGGTCTCGGCTGGTTCGAGCAGGACTACCGGGGGCACTTCGTGGCCTTCCACACCGGCAGCCTCGACGGGCGCACGGCGATCGTCGGGCTGCTCCCCGATCAGGGCGTTGGAGTCTACGTGTTCGGCAATCTGGACCACGCCGAATTCCGTCACGCGGTGATGCTGAAGGTGTTCGATCTCTTCCTCGGTGGGCCGTCGCGCGACTGGAACCGCGACCTGCTCGCGCTCTACGGGGCGCGGCGGGTCCTGCAGGATTCGACCGAACGGGCGGAGTCCGAGCCGCCCGCCGTCGTCACGGCCGCGACCCAGCCGCTGGCCAGTTACGCGGCCCGCTACGTCCATCCGGTCTGGGGCGATGTCGTGGTCGATCTCGAGGCCGACTCGCTCCGGTTCCACATGGGGACGAGTCCCCGCCTCCGCGGAACGATGCGTCACTGGAATCTCGATACCTGGCAGATCAGCCTGGGCGACGGGCGGGACGCGCCGATCCTGGTGCAGTTCGTCCCCGATCCGCAGGGACGGGTGGCGGAGCTGCGCATCCCCGACTTCGACGCGGCGGCCTTCCAGCGGGTTCCCTGAGCACGGCGGGGCGGCCCGGCTCGTTCCGCCGTCCCGCGGTACCGTCTACTTTACCCACCCATGCTCATCACACTTCTGGCGCTCTCCGCCCTGACCCAGACCCCCTCAGGTCCGGTCAGCCCGTATTGGCAGCAATCGGTCCGCTACGAGATTCACGCCGCGCTGGACGAGCCGAGGGGCATGCTCGCCGGCACCGAGCGGGTGGTGTACGTCAACCACTCGCCCGACGCGCTGAACAGCATCTCGTTCCATCTCCACCTCAACGCGTTCCGGCCCGGCTCCCGCTGGGCCGACGCCGACTCGGTGGAACGGAGGCGGCGGTTCAACGACCTGAAGGATCCCGACTTCGCCTTCAATCACATCAGCAACGTCCGCATCATGGGGCAGCCGGTCCAGGCGATCTGGCCGTATGCGCCGGACAGCACCAACGTCCGCTTCATGCTCCCGGCGGCGCTCGCGCCCGGGGACTCGATGGTGGTGGACCTCGACTGGCAGGCGCGCCCGTCGACGGTGCCGCGCCGCCAGGGTCGCCGGGGCCGGCACTTCGACTTCGCGCAGTGGTATCCGAAGGTGGTCGTGTACGACAAGCACGGCTGGAACGAGCACCCGCTCTACCCCGGCGGCGAGTTCTACGGCGAGTTCGCGACCTACCTCGTGGATCTCGACGTGCCCGAGGACCAGGTGCTTGGCGCCACCGGGGTGCCGCTCTGCGGCGATCCGGGATGGGAGCGGGTGAATCAGGTGCCCGACCGCCCCATCCAGTATCAGCGCGACTTCTATCCGAACGCGCCCTCCTGCTCCGCGTTCAGCGCCGAGCCGATCGGCGCCGGCCGCAAGCGGGTGGTGTGGTACGCCGAGAATGTGCATCACTTCGCGCTCAGCATGACGCCGGAGTACAAGTACGAAGGCTCGGCCTGGGGCAAGGTCGCGATCCACGTGCTGTACCGGCCCGGCGACGAGGCCACGTGGGGGCACGGCATCGCGACGTCGCGCACCGCCAAGGCGCTCGAGTGGCTCGACGGTTTCTTCGGCCCCTTCGCGTGGCCGCAGCTCACCAACCTGCATCGGATCGAGGGGGGCGGCACCGAGTTCCCGATGATGGTCCACAACGGGTCGGCGGGCCAGGGACTCATCGTGCACGAGGTGGGACACAACTACGTCATGGGCATCCTCGCCAACAACGAATGGCGCGAGGGGTGGCTCGACGAGGGGTTCAGCGATTTCCAGGAGGGAATGTTCGAGGAGGCAACGAAGCCCGGCACCGACAGCTACCTCGACACCGAGCCCTTCCTCACCGGTCTAGATCTCGATGGCGTCGGCGAGCCGGCGAGTCTCCCGGGCGAGGACTACCGCGACTTCACCAGCTACAACATCGGGGTCTACAGCCGAGGGTCGCAGTTCTTCCACCTGCTGCGCTACACGGTCGGTGACGAGACGCTGCACCGGATCATGCGGACCTACTACGACCGCTGGAAGCTCAAGCACGTGGACGAGGCGGCGTTCCGTGCCGTCGCGGAGGAGGTCAGCGGGATGGACCTCTCGACGCTGTTCGCGCAGGAGCTGCATGCCAATGCGCTCGTGGACTACGCGGTGGGGCGGGTGACGACGCACGGCGCCACGCCGTGCGGCGACTATGCCCCCTGCCGGCCGTACACCACGAAGGTCGAGGTCGTCCGCAAGGCGGACGGGAAGCTGCCGGTCGAGGTCTGGGTGCTCGGCCAGAAGGACACCGCGGTGGTGCGCACCGACGGCCTCGCGGCGACGGAATGGGTGAGCGTCGCGACGAGGTCGCCGCCGAAGGAGGTGCTGCTCGATCCCCGGCTCCGCACCCGCGACTGGAACCGGCTCAACAACGTCTGGCGCAAGGGCTTCCTCGGCATCGTGACCCGCGAGCCGAAGCGGGAGCGCTATCTCGACACCTGGTTCAGCGAACGCACCGCGCGTGATCACCGCACCGAGGGGTGGATGCCGGTCGGCTGGTACAACGATGCGGGCGGCATCACCATCGGGCTGCGGACGCGGGAGAACTATTTCGGCCGCTTCGAGGAGAATCAGGCGATCTACAGCTACGGCACCGGCTGGCAGAGCGAGAAGCCGCTCAAGGTGAAGGACAACGACCTCGCCCTCCGGGTGAAGAACCCGACCTGGCTCAGGAGTCCCGGCCTCTCGCAGACGCTCGAGGCGTACAACGTCGAGGGGCGCTTCGGGGCGCGTCTCGCGGTCGAGCGGACCCGGCGCGACCATCTGAGCTTCGGCCCGACGAGCACCTTCGGCGTCAGTCTCACCTGGCTCCAGCCGGACGACTTCCGGTACCTCGACCGGGGCTACTACGACGATGCCGGCACGGTCGAGTTCGCGCTGACCGGTTCAGTGCGCGACCGCGTGGGCCTGTGGAGTCTCGGGACCCGGACCTCGCTCGCGGGCGGCCTCGCCTATCACCGGCGGGGACTCGCGGTCGCGACCGGCCGCCCGGAGATCGATCCGCTCTACGGCCGCTTCACCCTCGAGGCAACGGCCCGCCGCGCGCTCGGCACCAGCTGGGGGCTCGGCTTCCGCTTCTACGGGGGCGTGAGCACCAGCGGCGACAATGCGGTGAAGCAGCGCCAGATCTATCTCGCCGGCGCCGATCCGCTGGAGCAGTTCAGCAACCCGTTCCTCCGTTCCCGTGGCGCCCTGCTGCTCCGTCCCGATGTGTACTACCACGCGGCCGGCGGCGGTGACCTTCGCGGCTTCGATCCCAGGCTGTCGACCGAGGCGCTGGTCGCCATCAACGTGGAACTCGAGCGGACCCTGCTCCGGCGGCGGAATGCCAAGCTCTTCAACCGCGTGGCGCTCGCGGCATTCGGCGACGCGGGACAGGGAATCGGCGGGGTGAACGATCCCGCGCTCGGCGCGCCGATCCGGTTCCTCGCCGACGCGGGTGTGGGCATCCGGGCCGAGCACCAGATCGGTCAGACGCGCGTGACGACCCGGGCCGACTTCCCCCTCTGGGTGAGCAAGCCGGTGCTCGCGCAGGACCGGAAGCCCGGCAGCAAGGAAGCCGGCTTCCGCTGGACCTTCAGCTTCGAGCCGGCGTGGTGAACATTCCCGGCCTGCCTGACTTCACTGACCGGCGCGCGCTCTTCAAGAGTTCGGTCGGCAAGTGGCTGGAGCAGGCGATGGAGAACGCGGAGCGGCGAGTCGCGCCGGAACGGTATCTCCGTCCCCCGGGGTCGCTGCCGGAGGTCGCGTTCCTCGCGGCCTGCACCCGCTGCGGCGACTGCATCACGGCCTGTCCCCCGTTCGCGATCCGGAAGGCGCCGACCAGCGCCGGCCTCGCCGCGGGGACGCCCTACATCGATACCTCGATTCAGGCCTGTGTGGTCTGTGACACGATGCCCTGTGTCCGTGCCTGCCCCACCGAGGCCCTGACACTGCCGCCCGAGGGCTGGGCTGGCTATCGTCTGGCAGCGCTGGAGTTCGTGCCGGAGCGGTGCGTCACCTTCAGCGGAACACGGTGCCGGGCCTGCGCGGATGCCTGCCCGGTCGGCGAGCGGGCGCTGGCCATCGATGCTGACGGTCATCCGGTGCTCAAGGCCGAGGGGTGTGTCGGGTGCGGGATCTGCGTCCGGGCCTGCATCACCACACCCTCTTCATTCATCATTCGTCCATAGGAGGGTTGATGCCTGACGTGCCGTACCGGGTCGACAAGCCGTGGGGATACGAGCTGATCTGGGCCCGAACCGACCGCTACGTCGGGAAGATCCTTCATGTGAAGGCTGGACAGGTGCTGAGCCTGCAGTATCACAACCGGAAGGACGAGACGATGCACGTCCTCTCCGGCGAACTCATCCTGCGTACCCAGCCGGGCGACACCCTCGAGTCGCGCGCCTTCAAGGCCGGTGAATCGGTACACATACCGCCGACACTCATTCACCAGATCGAGGCCGTCGTGGATACCGACGTGCTGGAGGCCTCCACGCCCGAACTCGACGACCTGGTGCGCCTCTCGGACCGCTACGGAAGGAGCTGAACAACATGCAGGTGATCATCCCGCTCGCCGGCAAAGGCACGCGGCTCAGGCCGCATACCCATCTCGTTCCGAAGCCGATGCTGAAGGTGGCGGGACGGCCGGTGATGGACTGGGTCATGGACAAGCTCCAGGGCCTCGACGTCTCGGAGCTGATCTACATCACCGGCCACCTCAAGGAGCAGGTGGAGGAGTACACCCGCGCCAACTACAAGTACCCGAGCCGCTTCATCGAGCAGAAGGTGCAGGATGGCACGGCGGGCGCCGTGAACCTGGCGCGGCCGTACGTGAAGGAGCCGGTGCTGATCGTCTTCGTGGACACGGTCTTCGAGGCCGACCTCACCCTCATCAACCGCACCTCCGCCGACGGGATCATCTGGGCCAAGGAGGTCGAGGACTACCAGCGCTTCGGCGTGGTCGTCACCGACAAGGACGGCTACATGACGAAGATCGTCGAGAAGCCATCCACACCGATCTCCAAGCTCGCCAACATCGGGCTCTACTACATCAAGGATACCGCCGCGCTCTGGCGGGGGATCGACCAGGTGCTCGCGAGCCCGACCAACAAGGGCGAGTACTACCTGACCGACGCCTTCCAGCACATGATCGAGCATGGCCGCAAGATCCTCACCGCCGAAGTCGGCGGCTGGTACGACTGCGGCAAGCTCGATACGCTGCTCGAGACCAACGAGATCCTGCTCAAGAAGGGCTCGGCCCGGCGCCGGGAGTTTCCCGGCGTCACGATCCACGATCCGGTGCTGATCCAGGACGGGGTCACCATCGAGAAGAGCGTCATCGGCCCGAACGTGACGCTCGAGGCGGGCACCAAGGTGGTCAACAGCAATCTCAGCCACACCATCGTCGGCCAGAAGAGCACGATCACCGGCAGCACGCTGCATCACTCGATGCTGGGCGACCGGGTGACCCTGAGCGGATTCAGCGGCACGACAACGCTTGGCGATGACTGCGAGGTCGTCGGCGGGACGTAGTCGATTCGGCCGGTCGAACCGAATGAGGACCAACGGGTAGCGGTGGAGCGAGTGCTCCGCCGCTACCCGTTTTTCGTGGCCTCCGCGAGCTCGGCGACGAGGGCCGCGATGTCCTCATCCGTCGTGCGGTGACCGCAGCAGCAGATGCGAAGCGACAGCATGCCGCCGAGTCGGGTCGTCGAGAGGAAGAACCGGCCATGCGCATTGATGCGGTCGAGCACCCGCTGATTGAGCGCGTCGAGGGCCGCAGCCCCCTCCATCCCCGCCGGATGCGCCCGGAAGCAGCAGACCGCCAGCCGCGCGGGAGAGAGGATTTCGAGGTCGGGGTGCGACCGGAGGAGCCGCTCGGCGAGTTCCGCGCGTGCGATCCCCGCGTCGATCGCCGCCGCGAGCTGCGCGGTCCCGTAATAGCTCACGCCGAGCCAGACCTTCAGCGAGCGCGCGTACCGGGTGAGCTGTTCGCCGTAGTCCGCGAAGTTCACCTCACCCCCCGTCTGGTCGAGGTCGCGAAGGTATTCGGGCAGAATGTGGAAGGCGTCGAACAGCCGACGCGGCTCCCGCACCAGCAGCGAACCGCACTCGAACGGCATGTAAAGCCACTTGTGCGGATCGAGGGTGACGCTGTCGGCGAGCCCGATGCCGTCCAGTTCGCTCCGGCCCCGTTCGCTCAGCGCCGCAAACCCGCCATACGCCCCGTCGACATGGAGCCAGATTCCTTCGGCGCGGCAGAGCGCGGCCAGTTCAGGGAGCGGATCCGTGGCGCCGGTGTTGGTGGTGCCGGCGCTCGCGACGACCGCAAGCGGGATGAGGCCCGCCGCGCGGTCGACGGCCAGCGCGGCGCGGAGCGCGGCGACCCGGAGCCGGAAGTGCGCATCGACCGGCAGTGAGCGGATGTTGGCCCGCGGCACCCCGGCGATCCACGCGGCCCGGGTCACGGAGCTGTGGGTCTGATCGGAGGAATAGACCGTGAGCTTCGGGAGCCGCTCTGCGTCCTCCCCAAC
>JBGASX010000091.1:0-17163 GCA_044229445.1 Gemmatimonadales bacterium
TCGAGCGGACTCATCCCGAACAGCAGGCTCCGGAGCAGCGGCGTGGCGAGTGCGGCGAGTCCCAGTCCGATGACGACGCCGAACACCGTGAGCCGCATCCCCTGGCGCACGATGAGCGCGAGGACATCCTGGCGCTGCGCACCAAGTGCGAGGCGGATGCCGATCTCGCGGGTTCTCCGCGCCGCCGAATAGGCGACCACACCATACAGCCCGGCAATCGAGAGCAGCGCCCCCGCGAGGCCGAGGACGCCGGTGACCATCGCCGCCACCCGCCCGGGAAGCAGAGCGATGCCGGTCGCCTCGTTGAGCGAGAGAATGGTGGCGCGTGGGGCCGCTGCACTGGCTTCCCGGATCGCGCGCGCCAGCGCCGGGACGAGCACGCGCGGGTCGGCGGTGCTGCGCACCAGGATGTTGCGCTGTGCCCGCCACTCCTGTGCGAGCGGGAAATAGATGAGGACGGGAGTGGTCTCGGTGAGCGAGGCATAGCGCGCGTCGCGAGCGATGCCGACGATGGTCACCTGCGATCCGTGGTAGCCGAAGGTGCGTCCGATGGCGCTCCCGTCCGGCCAGAACCGCTTCGCCATCGTCTCATTGATGACCGCCACCCGGTCGCCATGCTCGCCGTCCTCGGCGGAGATGGCCCGGCCGGCGACGAGCGCCTGGCGCATCACGTCGAAATACCCTGGACCGATCAGAATCTGCTGGATGCTCGTGCTGCCGCCGTTCGCGGTCCCTGCGCCGGCGAGTTCGATCGCATCACCGCTGCTGTGGAAGTTGAGCGGCAGAATGGTGGTGGACGACACCGCGGTGACACCGGGGAGTCCCGCGAGCCGCTCGTCCAGCGCCTGGAAGAAGCGGCGGCCCTCCGGCTCGCTGAATCCCCAGGCTTCGGTGTCGAAGCCCGCCGTGTAGACCCCATTCGTGTCGAAGCCGGGATCGATCCGCGTCGCACGCAGGAGGCCACGGCCGAGCAGCCCGGCACCGACCAGCAGCACGAGGGAGATCGCGAGCTGCCCGACGACCACTGCGCTGCCCGCGAGGCTCCGCCGGCTGCCACCGCCAGCAGCACCATCGCGGAGCCGCGCCGCCACGTCGCTGCCGATGGCCCGGCGTACCGGGGCCAGTCCCACGATCACGCCGGTCAGCAGGGAGATCAGCAGCGCGAACGCCAGCACCCTGAGGTCGGGGGCCAGCGCGAGCTGAATCGGCACGTCCGCCGGGATCGGGATGCGCTCGAGCGCGCGGGTCGCCGCGAGTGCCACGATGACCCCTCCCGCCGCGCCTAACGTGAAGAGGAGGAGAATCTCAGTGAGCAGCTGGCGGACCAGCCGTCCGCGCGCCGCCCCGAGCGCGGCGCGCACCGCCATTTCGCGCCGGCGGTGCACCGCCCGCGCGGAGAGCATGCCGGCCACGTTCACGCTCGCGATGACGAGCACCAGCACGGCCGCGCCGAGCAGGAGGGCCAGGAACCCGGCGAGGGGACCGGTCGCGTCGGGCGGAAGGCCCATCAGCGGGGAGAGCCGGAGTTCGGAGTACTCGTGGTAGTCTGGAGAATCGGGAGTCTCGGTCACCAGCGCCTGCCCGAGGGCGGCCAGTTCCTGACGGGCGGCTTCGATGCTCACGCCTTCGCGAAGGCGCCCCGCGCCGCGGAGCCAGGTCGCGGACGGGTCCTCGAGTGGAGGGGCGCCGGCACGAACCGCCTGCTGCAGGTGCAGCGGCAGCCAGGCGTCGCTCCGGATCGGGGTGTCCATCCCCTGGAACGTGGCCGCCGCAACGCCGATGAGCGTCGCGCGGAGGCCGTTGACCATGATGTCGCGGCCCACGGCGGCGCTGTCGGCCCCGAGCCGGGCGCGCCAGTACCGTTCGGAGACCACGATGACCGGAGCCGATCCCGGCTGGTCGTCGTCCGGCGCGAAGAACCGGCCGAGCAGCGGGCGCACGCCCAGCACGGAGAAGAGATTGCCGCTCGTGAGGCTGCCGTAGATCGCATCGCCTGGATCGCTGCCGCCGCGAAGCACGAGCGAGACCTTCCCCCACGCCACCACGCCCTCGAGCGTCCGTGCCCGGTCCCGGATCTGCCGGTACCAGGGATAAGAGAGGGAAACACCATCGTCGCCGCCCGGCCGCTTCCGCTCGATCCGCACCAATCGCTCGCCACGCTCCGTGCCGGGAAGGGCCCGGAACACCATTGCATTCATCGCACTATAGATCGTCGTGACGGCGCCACTCCCCACCGCGATGCAGAGGACCGCGACGACGGTGAAGAGCGGGCTCTTCCAGAGCATTCGCGCCGCAAGGCGGAGATCGGTGCGCACGGTCTCGAGCATGGCGACGCTCCAGCGTGGAGTCGGGGATGGTGATCAGCGGGTACCGGGGCCGTACGAGTGGGCAAGGAACAGGTTTCGAAGTGGGACGCCCAGCCCGCCGCCCCCCCGGGGGATGGGGGAGCGGCGGACCGGGTTGAAGGAAGCGGTGCGGGGAGCCCGCCGCCAAGTTGTCAGGCGCTCAGCGCGCGACCACCGTGAGGGTGGCGGTGCAGGTCTCGCGAACCGCCGCGCCGACGATGGGAAGCCCGGTGGTCGGATCGAGCGGGGTATTCGTGGCGCGGAACGTCAGCGTATGGACGCCGACCGAGACGCCGCCGCCCAGGCTGGTGATCTGCATGCTCGGCACCGTTGCCCCGACGCCGGTGCCGAAGCCCATGACCGTGGCGCCGGTCGCCGCATCCTTGAGCGAAACATCCCACCACCCGCCCAGCGAGGTCTGCGGGAAGGTGCTCGGCGGAATCGCCGGTCCGACCGGCACGGGGTTCGCGACCCATCCCATCGTGACGTTGACGCGGTTGTTGAATCCCTTGTCGAGTGAGATGCCGATGGAGGTCCCGGCATCGCAGGACGCGGCCGCGCTCACCGCCGTGATCCGCCCGAACGACGTCCCGCCACCACCGCCGCCGCCGCCACCACCGCCGCCGGTCCCGCCGCCGCCGGTGCCCCCGCCCCCCGACCCACTGGCAAAGGCGGGCTGATTCGCGGCCGACTGCATGGGCGCGGTGGAATCACTGCAGGCGGTCGCGAGCGACGCCGCGAAGAGAAGGCCGAGGACGGCCGGAAGACGAGGGTGCATTGGGGACTCCTGAGAGGTGGAAGTGACGAAGCCGTTCGGCGCCGTCGTCGGTCCTCTCAAAGGCAGTCTTCAGGCCACCCTGCGGATTTTCGAAAGTCGCTGCTGGGATGGTGGTTACGCCGGCGTGGATCGGTGGTGTCCGGCCTGGTGACCACCCGAAACGATTCGCACTATCTCGAAACGACGCAACGGGGCACAATCCCGTTGGAACGTGCCCCGTTTCCTGGTACTGCACGCACCTACTGCGTTACGTGACCGGTGCGGCGCGTTCGGTCAGCGGCGCGTCCTCGGCGTCCTCGCGCACGATGTGGCTCCGGTTGTACTGTCGTACCGCAACGAATCCACCGATCGTGGCCCAGAGCGGAGCGAGTGCGAGAATCGGGACCAGCGCCCAGACGGCCTCGGAGGTCGGGTCGAGCATGGACTCCGCGATCCGGTCGACGAGCAAGGTGAAGCCGAGTCCCGCGATGATCCCGCCCCCGGCGCGGACCCCCCGGTCGACGCGCGCCTGCTGGCGGGTGACGGGTTCTCTCGCCGATGGGTGCTTCGCCGGTGTGCCGGGGAGCACGATCGGTCCTTCCACGCCGTGGTACACGCGCCAGTCGTGGAGACAGAGCGCGCCGAGGCCGCCGAGCAGGACGCCGATGGGGCAGAGGAGCCAGGGAAACTTCGCGAGGCCCGGGTTCAGCATCAGCGGGATCGCAAGCGGCCACATCGCGGCGCCACCGACGACCGTCATCACGGTGCGGAAGCCGAGGTCCCGGTCTCGCATCGTCACGGTCGGCACACCACCTACGGGGCGGCCTACCGGGCGCGGGGCAGGCGCCCACGCGGCCGCATCAGGAACGGTGCGGGCGAACCAGGCGAGCACCACCAGCAGCATCAGCAACAGCAGCAGCAACATTGCTTCACACTCCCGCGAATCGGATGTCTCGAACAGGCGGCCGCGGGTGTCGCGTATCCGGGCCCGCGACCGGACTGCGGCCAAAGACGGCGTTGCGGACGCGCATTCATGAAGTCTTCCACGACCGGCGCGACGCAGGAGCGCGTCGCCGAACGGGCCGCGTGACGACAGCCTAACATGTATCATGGTGCCTGAGGTTCGAGTGAAGAATCGCCGAATCCTGCGCCTGCCCTGACACCAGACTCCAGCGCGATCAAGTGGTCCTGCAAGGGGGAATTGCGCGTGGGGAGGTGACGGTTCGAGCCTTCACGCTGTTCTCACGGTGCGCAGCCCAGATTCATGTTGCCATGACAGGAACTCCGCCCGCTGACCGCTCTTCGATCCCGCCCTCGCTCGGGATGGCGCTGGTCATCGGTACCGGCATCGTGGTCGTCGCGTTCCTGCTGCTGGTGGTGGTGGCCCAGCTGATCATCATCCACGCGCCCGGCAGCCGGATGGCGCGTGAAGTCCTGACGACGATCTGGTTCTTCGTGGCGCTCGCAGGTGTGGCCGGCGGAATCCGCTGGGCCCAGGGGCGCCATGCGCGCTGAATTGCTCGCTCCACGGGTGGCCGACGCCGACTGGCTCTGGGAGAACGAGCCCTGCCGGGCCGCGTGTCCGGTCAAGACCGACGCCGGCGCCTACGTCACGGCGATCGCCGAAGGCCGGGAGCGGGATGCCTATCGCATCGCCCGCCGGTCGAATCCCTTCCCTTCCATCTGCGGCCGGGTCTGCGCCGCGCCCTGTGAGCGGGTCTGCCGTCGCGGCGCGCTCGATGCCCCGGTCGCCATCCGCGCCCTCAAGCGCTTCGTCAGCGAGCGCTTCGGCGTGGAGAGCGCGCTTGCCGCCGCCGAGTGGCACAGCGGACACGGGCCGGTGTCCGCGGCCGCCGGGCCTTCGGTCGGCATCATCGGCGGGGGACCGGCGGGCCTCGCCGCGGCGCACGACCTCCGTCTCGCCGGCCATCCCGTCACCGTCTACGAAGCGAGCGACCGCCTGGGCGGTATGCTCACGCTCGGCATCCCGGAGTTCCGCCTCCCGCGCGACCTGGTCGAGCGCGAGATCGCCGCGATCCGGGAACTCGGCGTCGACGTGGTGATGAAGTGCCGGGTGGGAGAGCAGGTGGGCTTCGATGAGCTGCGATCGCGCCACGCCGCGCTCTTCCTCGCCGTCGGCACGGGAAGGGGACGGGAACTGGAGATCCCGGGCCATCAGCTCGATGGCGCGCTCCGCGCGATCGAATTCCTGCTCAATGCGAATCGGGGATTCCGCACCGAGCTCGGGGAGCGGGTCATCGTCATCGGCGGCGGCAACGTCGCGATGGACGCCGCGCGCAGTGCACTCCGCGCCGATCCTGGTTCGACGCTGCAGACCTCGCTCGACGCCGCCCGTGCCGCGGTCCGCGGCGGGGTGCGTTCCGTGACGATTCTGGCGCTCGAATCGGCGGGGGAGATGCCCGCCGCGCGGGAGGAAATCGAGCAGGCGGTGGAGGAGGGGATCACCGTCCGCTATCGCACCGGCGCGGCCGCGCTCCTCGGCGAGGGCCACGTTCGCGCCCTCCGCACCATCGCGGTGGAGCGGGTCTTCGATGATGCGGGCCGCTTCGCGCCGAGGTATCGGGCCGGCTCGGAGGAAGAACTGCCCGCCGATACTGTCATCTTCGCGGTGGGGCAGGTGGCGGAGCTGAGCTTCCTGCCCGGGCCGGAGCAGCTCGCGCGGCGGGGCAGCGGACTGGCGATCGATCCCGCCACACTGCGCACCTCCGATCCGCGAATCTGGGCGGGCGGTGATGTGGCCTTCGGCCCGCGCAATCTGATCGACGCGGTCGCTGATGGCCGCCATGCGGCGCGGGAGATCCACGCGGCGCTCGGCGGCGGGACCACCGCGGCGCCCCGGCGGCACATCGTCCTCACTGAATGCCGCCCCGCACTCCGCGATGCCGGTTCCGGGTACGATGCGACTCCGCGTACCCCGATCCCGAGCCGGCCCAGCGACCGGCGCATCGGCCCCGAGGAGGTCGAGCTCGGTTACGGCGCGGCCGCGGCGCGCGCCGAAGCGGGGCGGTGTCTCCGCTGCTTCGAGAACATCACCCTCGAGCCTGAGCGGTGCATCCTCTGCGGGCTGTGCGTCGATGTGTGCCCGTCCCACTGCATCGGCATCGTGCGGGCCGACCGCGCCGGGCTCGGGAGCGCGGCGCAGTCGGCGCTGGTGCTCGACGAGACCCGCTGCATCCGCTGCGGACTGTGCGTGGAGCGCTGCCCGCCGGACGCGCTGCATCTCACCCGCGCGGTGGAGTACGTGTATGGCTGAGCCCTCGACCCGCGGTCCCTCGCTGCTCGCCCGGGTTCGTCAGGGCGCGGTGTGGCGCTCGCTCATCCGCCATCCGGGCACCGACACGGCGCGGGGCCGGGCGCTCCGGTCGTTCAGCAACGTCTTCCTGCATCTCTATCCGGTGAAGGTGCCGGCCCGGGTGCTCTCGCCCCGCTACTCCTGGCGGCTCGGCTTCATCTCCACCGTTCTCTTCCTGATTCTGCTGGTGACGGGTGTGTACCTGATGTTCTTCTACACGCCCGCCACCACGATGGCCTACGGCGACATGCAGCGGCTGCGGACCGACGTCGGGTTCGGGCAGCTGCTGCGCAACGTGCATCGCTGGTCGGGGCACCTGATGGTGATCGCGGTCGTGCTGCACATGGTGCGGGTCTTCGTGGCCGGCGCCTATCAGCGGCCGCGGCAGTTCAACTGGGTGATCGGCGTGCTGCTGCTGGTGGTCACCCTGGTCTACTCGTTCACCGGCTACCTGCTCCCCTGGGACCAGCTGAGCTACTGGGCCGTGACAGTCGGATCGGGACTCGTGTCGTATGTACCGGTGATCGGTCCGGGGGTGCGGGACGTCCTGCTGGGCGGTCCGCAGATCGGGCAGGCGACGCTGCTCCGGTTCTACGTGCTCCACGTCGCGGTGATGACGGTCGCGCTCACCCTCCTGCTTGCGGTGCACCTGTGGCGGGTCCGGAAGGATGGCTTCGCCGGCGGCGAAGAGCCCGTGCCCGCCGAGGGACCGGAGGCCCGGGTGCGTCTGCTCGGGGTGGTGGACCGGGAGACGATGACCGCCGAGGATCGTGATCCGGACGACAGCGTGTTCAGCTGGCCACACCTCATTGTGAGGCACCAGGTCGTCGCTCTCGGTGTCTCCGCGCTGGTGCTGCTGCTCGGCGTACTCTTCGCGGCGCCGCTCCGCGACCTCGCGAACCCGAACCTCACCCCCGAGCCGGCCAAGGCGCCCTGGTACTTCGTCGGGCTGCAGGAGCTCCTGGCCCACTTCGATCCGCTGGTGGCCGGGATCCTGATTCCCGCCGGACTCGGCGTCTCGCTCATCCTGATCCCGTACCTGGATCGCACGCCATCCGCCGATCCGCGCCGCCGCCGTGTGGCGCTCACCGTGTTCTGGATCCTGTTCGCGCTCGCGGTCGGTCTCACGATCCTGGGCGCCTTCTTCCGCGGTCCCGGCTGGCGGTTCGTGCTGCCGTGGCAGCATCTCTACTTCGAGCCCTGAGGGATACCATCATGCCGCTCTCTCGCCGAGAGATCCTGCAGCGCACCTGGCTGCTCGGGGGCGCCATGCTGGCGGTGGACGCCGGCTGGACCACCTGGGATGCACTCGCTCCCTCGGCGGGTGGCGCCGGCGGCCGACTGCTGACGCTGGGGTCCAGCGACCGCTTCGCCGAGGGAAGCGCGACCTACATCCTCGAGGGCCGCTTCTATGTGACTCGCGCCAAGGGGAAGCTCTTCGCCGTGTCGCAGAAGTGCACTCACCTCGGCTGCCGGGTCCCGTTCTGTGAGCAGTCGGGGCGGTTCGAGTGTCCCTGTCACGGGTCGGTGTTCAACCTCGCCGGCGAGTGGATCTCCGGCCCGGCACCGCGCGGCATGGATGGCTATGCGGTCGAGGAGAGCGCCGATGGCGTGAAGGTCGACCTCGGCCGGCCACTCGTCGGGCCGCCGCTCGGTTCGCGCGAGTTCGACACCGAGGCCCGCGGTCCCTCCTGCGGCACGACGGTGTGAGCCGACGATGGACACCCCGACTCCCGATCGCCACGATCCCGTGTGGCTCGAGACGAGCCTCGACCGCTGGTACACGTGGGGCGCCGCGTTCATGGCGGTGCTTGCCCTCAGCTTCCCGGCGTATCGCTGGCGGGAGCCACATCTGCGTGCTGCCGCGCTCCGGGAGCAGCATCTGGAGTATGCCCGCCTCGGGGCGGAGTTGTTCGGCCGCCACTGCGTCGCGTGCCATGGAGTCGATGGCACCGGCAACGGCGTGGCACCGACGCTGTATGCCAGCGAGTTTCTTGCGTCCGCGACTGACCCGCAGCTCACCTGGCTGATCTCCGGCGGCGTGCCCGGCACGGTGATGAACGGCTGGAGTCTCGATCAGGGGGGACCGTTCACCGACCAGCAGGTGCTTCAGGTCGTGACCTATCTGCGCACCTGGGAGGCGACGGCACCGAGCGTGCCGGCCTGGCGCACCGGGGCCCATGCACCGAGCGCCCCGCCGCCGCTCGAGGAGCGCCTCGCGCTCCCGAAGGAGCCGCCCGCTACGGATCCCGGTACGGCCTCCGCACCGGCAGCGCCTGACACAGGTCCGGTGATCTCTACGCCCGCCACCGTCGATACGCCCCCGAAGCCGCAGGCGCCATTCACGGCGGCGGAGGTGAAGGCCGGGGAGGTGCTGTTCGGGAAAACCTGCATCGCCTGCCACGGGCCGGTGGGCACCGGGACGCAGCTCGCGCCCGCACTCAATCGCCGGGAGGTGCTCGATTCCCTCAGCGACGCGCGGATGATCGAGAGCATCACCAAGGGTCGCCCCGGCACGGTGATGCTGCCGAACGGGAAGAGCGCCGGCGGTCAGCTCACCCCGGCCGAGATCCGCTCACTTGTCGCCTACATTCGCAGCTGGACGCCGCCGCCCTCGCCCGCCAAACCCGCGACGCCTGCGGGCAAGCGGCCGGCTTCCGGTCCTCCCGCCAGACCCAGGCAGGGACCTCCGCGCTGAATGACGGGCGGGCGCTATGTTCCCGCATCGGGCAGAGCGATTGGCCCGGCCGTTCCCCTCAATTTCGAACCCTCATGCAAGAGCCCATGTTCGATCCGGCGGATATTCTCCACGTCATCCAGGGTGCCATCGCACCAGTCGTCCTCATCTCCGGTGTCGGCCTCCTCCTGCTCACACTCACCGCGCGGCTCGGCCGCATCGTCGACCGCACCCGGCTGCTGGCGGTCGAACGGCGCACGGCCGACGCGGAGTCGCGCCGCTCGCTCGATGCGCAGCTCGCGGTGCTCAAGCACCGGGCGCAGCTCGTTCGGCTTGCGGTCGCGCTGAGCGCCGGATCCGTCGCCATCATCGGCATCCTGATCACGGTGCTGTTCCTGGGACTGCTGCTCGGCTGGAAGGTCGCGCTGCTCGCGGCGTTTCTCTTCGTGGCGAGCCTGCTGAGTCTCGTGGCCGCCATGCTGGTGTTCGTGCGGGAGCTGTTCCACGCGCTCACCGCGCTGAGCATGACGCTCGAGGATCCACAGAGCTGAGCCGGGGAGCTCCTGGGTGCGCTAGGTCGCGGCGAGCCGGCGGACGAGGGCTGGCTTCCGCAGATCGCGCAGGGCGTCGTTGCCGATCCACCGGGAGACGGGGAGGTCGGAAGCCGCGAGCCGCTCCGCCAGGGCGATCGATGAGGCATAGAGTGGCGGACTCCGGCGACCCACCGATCGCAGCGCCCAGCTGACTCCCTTCTTCACGAAGTTGCGCTCATCGGTGGCGGCCCGCTCGATCAGCGGGAGGCACCGGAGAAAGGGCGTGTCCGTTTCCTCCTTTCGATGGAGCGCGAGACTCGCCAGCAGTGCGAAGGCGGCCCGCCGCTCGTACTCGCGACGGCGATCCGCCCATGCCTTCACCTTGGCGAAGGCGTGCGGTGTGCGGTCAAAGAGGTGGAAGCAGATCGTATCGCAGATGCCCCAGTTGTCGAAGTCGCGGCACCAGCGATCCATCTGCGCGGGCGTGACGCGCGCGGGCTCGTCGACGAAGGAGGCGAGGAGCCTGGCCTCGTACCAGCCGGTGGCCCACAGGGCGGCCGCGAGTTCGTGACTCTGGCCAAGCTGCGCGGCGATCCGCTTGAGATCCGTCATCGCGACGCCGAAGGACTTCGGCGCGATGATACCGTAACGCGGGAGCATCTCCCGGCGCCGCTTCGCGCTCCCCCGGCGCTTGAGTGCCGCGAGGGTCGCCGAAACCTCCGCCGTGATCGCAGAGGCTGAGCGCCGGGAGGCGGAGGGCGCCGGCACTCAGCGTCCCTGCCCTGCCAGCATCTCCGCGAGGCGGTTGAAGCCGAACTCTAGGCCCTTGTCCATCCCCGATCTGAGCGCGATGTCGCGGGCCTCGCGCGACTCGTAGCGCACCGTCTGGGTGAGCTGCGTCCGGCCGCCTGTTTCCGTCAGGACCAGCGTGCTCACCGCCTCCCCCGGATACCACGACTCGTCGAACTTCTCGGTGGCGACGAGCCGCTCCGGACGCACGATCTCGCGAAAGACCCCGCTGATGCCCATCTCGCTCCCGTCGGATTCATGGCGCCAGACATAGCGGTAGCGGCCGCCCACCCGCAGGTCGATCTCGCAGACCGGCATCTGCCACCCCGGGGGACCGAGCAGCCAGCGCCTGACGAGCTCCGGGCGGGTGTACGCGTCGAAGACCAGCGCCCGTGATGCGTCGAACCGGCGCGCGATCACGATCTCCCGCTCGCCCTCTGCGGTGACCGTCAGCGTGTCGGGGGCCGTCACGGTGTTGCGCCGTTCGTCACGATCAGCGCCTGCAGCCGGTCGTAGCTCGGCCCGATGCCCTTTTCCATTCCGGACTGCAGCGCCATGTCGCGCAGTTCCCGGGAGGGGTAGACCGACGTCAGGGTGAGCAGGGTCTGGTCGTTCTTCTCGGTCAGGAGCAGCGTGTTCACCGCTTCGCCGGGATACGGACTCTCATCAAACCGCTCGGTGCTGACGAGCCGGCCGGGCGCCGCGATCTCGCGGAATTCGCCGCCCATGCCGAACTGCCTGCCGCTCGCGGCGTGCCTCCAGACGTAGTGATACCGCCCGCCAACTCGAAGGTCGATGTCGCATACGACCATCGACCAGCCGTCCGGCCCGAGCAGCCAGCGGCGAACGAGGTCTGGCCGGGTATGAGCGTCGAAGACCAGCCGTCTCGGCGCGTCGAACTGCCGGGTGATCACGATGTCCCGTTCGCCGGGCGCGGTGATCTGGAGCGTCGCGGGGAGTGTCATGGCGTGCGACTCAGCTCACGAGCGGACGAATGAGTACCGTCCGCCAGGTGGAGGGATCGGGGCCCGAGTGCGGACCAGTGACGTAGCTCTCCCAGAGGTCGGGAGCCGCCTTGTGGCCGGCCGCCGCGATCCAGTCCATGAACTCGCCCCACGCACCGGGAAGCCCCTCGTAGCCGCCGTGGTAGACGGTGCGCGCGACGGTCGCGGCGGGAAGCTCGCCTGGCCGGACCCGGCCCGCCGGCGTCACAGCGCCGGTGACGGGCACGCCGAGTTCGAACTCGAACGTCTCGGGCGTCATGCGCAGGTGATGGGCGAAGACCGCGCCGGCCGGCGCGATGCCCTGCGCGGCGAGGGTGCCCATCAGCTCCTGCACCGCGGGGCCGAAGACCTTCGGCATGTCCGATCTCGGCGTGGTGATGAGAATGACCGCGGCGGTCTCCCTGGATGTGTGAACGATCTTTGGGGGTTCGATCATGGATGCCTCCTCCGGGCTGCCTGACGAGGGGTCGGGCGGGGGCGCGGGGCGGGCCCGCTGGTGGCCTTCAGTTCATCGAGCAGGGTATCGAGCCGCTGGAAGTTGCCGGCCCAGAATTCCCGGTATCCGACCAGCCACTCCGTGACTTCCGCGAGCGGCTTGGCTTCGAGGCGGCAGGGCCGGCGCTGCGCATCCCGCCCCCGGGAAATCAGGCCGACCCGCTCCAGCACCTTGAGGTGCTTGCTGATCGCCGGCTGGCTCATGCGAAACGGCTCGGCCAGCTCCATCACCGAGGCCTCGCCCTGGGCGAGCCGGGTGAGGATGGCGCGCCGAGTCGGGTCGGCAAGGGCCGCGAAGGTCGCGTCGAGGTGCGCGGGAGTCAGCCGGCCGAAGGAGGTTGCTTGCATAACCTGCAGGTTATATACGATCGGGAGCGTGCATCGTCAAGAGCGGAGGGGCGCGTTGGCCGGCGCTGGCCGAATTCCGACTAGCCTTCCGGGGGCTCGGCCTCCATCTTCTTGCCCCATGACCACCGACTCCGTTCGACTCGAGACCGCGCTCTCCGATCGCTACCGCATCGAACGCCAGCTCGGCGCGGGCGGCATGGCGACCGTCTATCTCGCCACCGACCTCAAGCACGACCGCGAGGTCGCGCTCAAGGTGCTCCGCCCCGAACTCGGCGCGGTGCTCGGCGACGAGCGGTTCCTCACCGAGATCAAGATCACGGCGAAGCTCGATCACCCGCACATCCTGACGCTGATCGACTCCGGAGCCTCCAACGGCTTCCTCTACTACGTGCTGCCGCTGGTTCGCGGCGAATCACTCCGGGACAAGCTCAACAAGGAGAAGCAGCTCGGCCTCGAAGAGGCGGTCGCCATCACAAAGCAGGTGGCGAGCGCGCTCGACTACGCGCATCGCCAGGGCGTGGTGCACCGCGACATCAAGCCGGAGAACATCCTGATTCAGGAAGGTGAGGCGATGCTCACCGACTTCGGCATCGCGCTCGCGGTGAAGGAGGCGGGCGGCAACCGGCTGACGGAGACCGGCCTCTCGCTCGGAACGCCGCAGTACATGAGTCCCGAGCAGGCCACCGGCGACCGGCAGCTCGATGCCCGAAGCGATCTCTACTCGCTGGCCGCGGTGCTCTACGAGATGCTGGCCGGCGAGCCGCCGGTAACCGGACCGAACGCGCAGGCGATGATCGCGAAGCTCATGACCGAGCGGCCGACCCATCTGCGGGTCGTGCGCGCCTCGGTGCCGGAGGCGATCGACGCCGCCGTGGCCAAGGCGCTCGACAAGACGCCGGCGGACCGGTTCGCGACCGCGGGCGACTTCGCGCGGGCGCTGGATCTCAAGACCATCGCGACGACGGCCGCCATCGCGGCCGCACCTCCCGCCCGCCGGTCGCCGTGGCCGATGCTGGTCGGTGTCGTGCTGCTGCTCGCGCTGGGCGGAGCCGGGTATCTCTTCGCCACTGGCAAGATTGGCAGGCGCGCCACGGCCTACGCGCTCCGCGACCGGACCCAGCTCACCTTCTCCGGCGGCGTCTTCGCGTCGGCGATCACCCCGGATGGGAAGCAGCTCGCCTTCATCACGCGCTCCTGCACCGGTGCGAACTGCCGCTACGCCGTCGAGATCCAGGATGTCGGCGGGACGGCCACGCACCGGGTACTGGAGAACGCCACGGCGGCGTATGGTCTCGAGTGGAGTCCCGACCGTCGCAATCTCCTCTTCGTCGGTACGGTCGACGGCCAGTGGGGCATCTTCCTCGTGTCGGCCCTCGGCGGCACGCCGCGCTATCTCACGTCGGCCGCCGCGATGTTCTGGGCCGGGGGAGATTCGCTGCTGGTCGCGCAGCAGGCGCATGCCGACACCGTCTTCTATGTGAAGGTGACGAGTCTCGCCGGCGTGGTGGCGGACAGCATCCGGATCGCGGGTCCGGGCGGCGGCGTGAGCGGGCTCAGCGTCATGCCCAACGGCAAGTGGATCGTCGGGCTCGTGGTCCAGGGGGGACGCGGGCGGTGGTCGGTCTTCGACCGGAGCGGCAAGGTGGCCGATCAGGTCGTCAACTCCTGCACCTGCCCGGGGCGGATCACCAATGACGCGCTCTGGCTCACCCGCTCCGGGATCGGTTTCGAGTCGATCGTGCGGATGGGGATCGATCCGGTGAGCGGGCAGCTCGCGGCCCGGCAGGACACGCTTCTCTCGGGGCTCTTCAACAACTTCAGCGTGACGGCGGATGGCGGGACGCTGGTCATCGACGATGGCACCAGCGACGACGAGGTCTGGGCGGTGACGCTGGCTGATGGCCTCGCCGGCAAGTTCGCGCCTGACAAGAGCCGGCTGCGGAGCTCCACCCGCATCGCCGCGTCGATTTCCCCCGACGGCGGGCGCATCCTCCTCGGCCGCACCCTGCCCTCGACGACCGGACGGACCGAGGTGCGCTACTCGGTGATGCCGTTCGACGGCGGCGCGGAGACCCAGCTCAACCTCACCGGCACCATCCGCAGCGTGGTCTGGCTCGATTCGGTGACGGTGCTCTACCGCACCCAGACGCCGTCGGGGCTGCATGCCGGACTGGTGGACATCCGTACCGGGCCGAGGGCCGGTGGCTTCGACATTCCCGACTCGACCGCGTCGGCGCTTCGACCCGTGTCGGGGGGCTGGGCCTGGATCGTGCCCGACCGTGACAAGGTCATCCTCGATCGTGACGGGAAGCGGACCGAGATCCAGGTGCCCAAGTGGTTCGAGGGGATCTTCGGTCTGGACGTCGATCCGACCGGCCAGCGGCTGCTGATGATCGGATGGAACGCGGGCACCAACGACAGTCTCGGCGTTGCCGTCGTCCCGGTGGATGGTGGGGTGCCCGTGATGTGGGCGCACAGCTATGCCGAGGGTGGAGGGGCGGGATTCCTGGCGGATGGCTCGGTCCTGTTCGGGCCCAACCCCACCCAGGAGTCGGTCGCGCTGCTGCAGGTGCGCGGTCCCGGTGAGGTCAAGACGCTGGGCATCGTGCCGCGTCCGGTCGCTGGAGTCACTGTCTCCGAGGATCTCAAGCGCGCCCTGGTGATCGAGCGCCGCTACCATGGTGACGCGTGGATGAGTCGTATCGTCAAGCAATAGACCGTTTGCGGCCGCAACGTGGCTCAGCTTCATGAAGGGGTGCCCCGCCGGGCACCCCTCTTCACTCCCCGTCAGCCCGTCCGTACCTTGTGGAACCCTCCCCTCGAAAGAGCAGGGGATCTTCCCATGTTCCGCCTAACCAAGTGGTATCTCGATTTGGTCACCGAGGAAGGCGCCGCGCTGATCGTCTACGCGGCCTCACTCGAATGGGCGGGGCTCAGCGTGCAGTTTGCCTCGACGCTACTCGCCCGCCCCGGCGCAGTGCCGGTCGAAGCGACGGTCTGGTCGCATGTCATCCTCCCCGAGACCACCGGCGATACCCTCCGCTTCCGGCACGAAGGACTCCGCGTCGCCGGGGAATGGCGGTGCGCGTCAATACCGATCGAAGCGACCCTGCTTGACGACGATGCCGGACGACTGCAGTGGTCCTGCCTCATGCCGGGCGCCATCGGCTCGGTGGTGCTCGCAGGCGAGGCGCTGGCGGGGCGGGGGTACGCCGAGCGCCTGACGATGACCCGGCTCCCATGGACGCTCCCCTTCCGGGAACTGCGCTGGGGGCGGAGTCTCATGGGCGAGCATGGGCTGGTGTGGATCGGCTGGGACTGCGGCCTCTCGCGCCAGTGGGTCTGGCTGGACGGGGCACCGGAGCCGGGCGCCCGGATTGACGACGACGGGATCCATGGGCTGAGTGACGGACGCGAACTGCACTTCCAGCCGGAACGGGAGCTCTGCGACCGGCGGGCGCTGCAGGTGATCTCGCGGCGTCTGCCGGCGTTGGATACGCTGCTCGCCGGCCCGATCCGCGACCTGCGCGAGCGGAAGCGACTGGACCGTGGTCTCCTCGTGCAGCGGAATGGGCCGATTGAGACCGGGTGGACGATTCACGAGGTTGTGGCATGGTGATGACGCCGCTCGACACCGCCAAGCGGCTGGCCTACGGGGCAATCTTCGTGCTCGGGGTGCCCGCCCTCCTCGTGCTGTGGGCGAAGCGGAGCGCGCCGATGATTCCGCTGCCGGCGGTGGGCGACACGACCATAGGAGCCGCAGTCGCCTGCGCCGGCCTCCTGCTGCTGCTGAGCGGAATCTGGGGTCTCGTCCGCCATGGGCGCGGGCTCCCGATGAACGCCTTCCCGCCGCCGCGCTTCGCGCGCGAAGGGATCTTCCGCTGGCTTCGCAATCCGATCTACCTCGGCTTCGGGCTCGTCACGCTCGGCGTCTCACTCGCGACGAGATCTGCCTCGGGTCTCTGGCTGGTGACGCCGGTGACCTGGCTCGCCATGGCGGCGCTGGTCTTCGGGCATGAGCGCCACGACCTCCGGAAGCGGTTCGGCGCCGAGGCCCTCGCGCCGCCCGGATTCTCTCTGCCCCGTCGGGACGATGACCCGCCGCGGGGAATCGAACGTCTCGCAACGCTCGTCTGGGTGTTCGGGCCATGGCTGCTGGCATACGTCGCCGTTCAGGCCATCGGCCGGCCACCGGATGCGTTCACCACCATGCTACCCGGTGAGGAGCGCTGGCCGGTCTGGTCGTGGATGGAGCTCCCTTACGTCAGCGCCTACCTCATGGTGCCACTCGCCGTCTTCATGGCGCGAACCCGTCGCGCGCTGCATGACTTCGCGCTGAGCGGACTGGTGGCGACGGTGGTGGTGACACTCTGCTGGCTGCTGATTCCGGTGATCGCGGTGCACCGCCCGTTCGACGCGAGCGGCCCGATCGCTGCGCTGCTCGCCGCCGAGCAGGCACACTCCAACAGTGTCGCGGCGTTTCCGGCCTTTCATGTGCTTTGGCCGATGCTTGCGGCACGAGCGTGGTCGGAGGGGCGGGGAACGGGGAGGCGCTGGCTGGTCTGGCTCTGGGCACTGCTCATCATCGAGAGCACGGTCATGACCGGACACCACTCTCTGATCGACGCCATCGCCGGTGCGCTGCTCTATGTGCCGCTGGGCCATCTCGAGCGGTCATGGATGATTGTCAGGCGAGCGACCGAACGCCTGGCCAACTCGTGGCGCGAGTGGCGGGTGGGACGGGTGCGCGTCATCAACCACGGCCTCTACGCCGGGACCGGCGCCCTGGTCGGTCTGCTGATTGCAGGCAGTGCGGCGGGACCGGGCCGGGAGCTGGCGGCGGTCTGGGTTGGCGTCTGGGTACTGTGCGGTGCGGGGGCCTACGCGCAGGTCCTCGAAGGC
>JBGASX010000092.1:0-17111 GCA_044229445.1 Gemmatimonadales bacterium
CGCTGGTGCTGCTCGCCGGTAGCCTGCTGCTGATCGTATGCGCCGCGGTGCACCCGATCCTCCCGCTCACGGCGCAAGCCGACCTCCAGCTCATCGGCAACACGCCGCACTGGTACTGGATCCACCTGGGGCTGCTGCACGCAACCGGCCTGATCATCGCGGGCATCTGGGCGCGCTGCCTCCGCGCCCACGCTGACGAGCGGCTCGGGCTGACGGTGGCGTTCGTGATCTTCGGGATCGGGCAGGCGCTCAACGGCGTGAACATCGCCTTCATGGCCGGGGCCGGGACGCGCTTCGCGGCGATGTACGCGGAGGGCGCGGACGTCCAGAACATTTACCAGGCCCTGCACGGCTTCGCGGTGATGTGCGGGCGGCTGGCGGGATTCCTGGTGGCGATCGCCGCCGGCGCGATCGCGGCCACCACCGCCACCCGCCCGAAGGAGCCGAGAGCATTGGTGGTGCTGGCCTGGACCGCCTGCGTCGCCGGGCTCCTGGGGGCGTTCCTCGCGCCGCCCGGCAACCCGCTGATGCTCACCTCGGTCGGCCTCATGGCGGTCTGGCAGTCGGTGACCGCGGTCCGGCTGCTGCGCGGAGAGCGGTCCTAGCCCGCTGCCACTCCGCCGGATTTCATCCCCGGTTCACCCCAGTCCCGTAGATTCTCCCCTTCCATTCCACCCGGCTCCGGCCGCGCAGCGTCGAGCGCAGCACGATGTAGAGCGTCATGATGGCGCCCAGCGGATACCCCAGCGCATACCAGACCGGCGTCCGCATGCCGTAGGCGATCAGCGACCAGAAGCCGAGTGAGGCGAGCACCGCGATCCCTGCACCCGAATGCATGCTGCTCGACAGCGGCAGGGCGAGCGCCAGCGGCGGGAGGAGCCAGAACAGCATCGCGACGCTGAGCGTCACGGGCACCAGGGCGCGCAGGATCGGTTCGTCGGGATAGGAGCGGCGGCCGCCGAGGTAGACGTTCTTCGACCAGCCTTCGACGATCTCCCGCAGGTTGGTGTACATCCGCGTCGTCATGAGCGTCTCGGCGAAGGCGAAGCGGATCACCTTGCCGGCCCGCCAGAACGCCTGGGCCAGCGCGAGGTCCTCGGCGACCTCCATCCGGACCGCCTCGTGGGTGCCGATGGCCACGTACGACGCGCGGCGCACCAGGATGAACTGGCCGTTGGCGATGACGTCCCGCGCATGCCTGGCGTGATTGACCGTGTCCGGCTGGTAGCGCAGCCCGAGCAGCACCCAGACCTGCGGCATGATGATGCGCTCCCAGAAGGAGCCGCACTCCTGGTGCGGGGCCACCGTCACCAGGTCGGCGTTCGCTTCGAGGGCGGCGCCCACCGCCCGGGCGAGGAGTTCCGGCTCGTGGATGGTGTCGGCGTCGGTGAAGAGCAGCAGGTCGCCACGGGCGGCCTGAAAGCCCTGGAAGCAGGCCCAGGGCTTCCCGTACCATCCGTCGGGCAGTGGCGCGCCCCGGACCACACGGAGCCGTGGATCGGTGATGGCGATGCGCTCGGCGATCGCCGCGGTGTCGTCGGTGGAGCGGTCGTCGACCACGAGCACGTCGAGGTCGGGGTAGGTCGAGGCAAGGATCGACCGGACGACCCGCGCGATGGCGGCGGCCTCGTTCCGGGCGGGGATGATGACGCTGACACGCGGTCCTGTCGCCGGCGCGATGCGGCTGAGATTGGGATCCTTCCTGGCGAGCCGGATCAGGCCGAGATAGGGCAGCAGCCAGGGCAGGGCGAGGAGCAACGCCTGCCGTCCCTCACTCACCGATGCCGGACCACGGAGTGGAGTTCGGCCTCGATCTGCTCCAGCTGGCGCTCGATGTCGTGGGTGTCGAGCGCGCTGTCGGGGGCGGGAACGCCGTTCTGGGTGAACAGCGTGGCGACCAGGGCGTCGGTGTAGCCGACCACCGCGACGGCGATCCCCTTGTCGAGAGTCGAATTCAGGCGGAGAATGATGGCCATGGCCTGGCGCTGGCGGAGTCCGGTGAGCACGGGACCGATGCGCCGGGTGATGAGTTCCCGCAGGTACTGCAGCTCCTCGACGATCTCGCCCGCCGCGAGGCCCCGGGCGGCTCCGAAGCGGCCGTAGTGCTCGCAGGCGTGGTGCCAGACTTCGTTGACCGAACGGCGCATCGGGCCCACGCCTTCGATCATGATGTCGAAAAGCAGCCGGAGCTCACGCTCCAGGGTTTTCGACGGGATGGTGGAGGCGGTGGCGACGCGGGCGGTCAGCCACTCCGCCCACTCCCGGATCATTGCATCGCGATGGTCGGCCATGGCCCGGCCAACGGTGAGCAGCGTCGGTTGCGATGCGCGCAATCGTGACACTCCAGGGCGGGGGAAGCCGGAGATCCGATCGGTGGTGAACTGTCGGGGTCGGGCGAACGCGGGAAGGAACGGACGGCCAGGGCAACCGGGCTGGCGCGTCGTGCTACATCCGTCCCGTCGGGGCGGCAATCTACACCGGGAGAGCTGATGGGGTCAAAGATGATGGTCCGCCCGCCGCGACTGCGTCGCGGGTCGCGCGTGGCGCTGGTGGCGCCCGCGGGCCCGCTCGGGGAACGGGACGACGTGCAGCGCGGCGTGGAGCTGTGTCAGGCGCTCGGCTACGAGGCCGTGCCCGGCGCGCACGTGCTCGATCGCTACGGCTATCTCGCCGGGACCGATCAGGCGCGCCTCAGCGACCTGAACCAGGCCCTGCGCGACCCCGCGATCGACGCCGTCTGGTGCCTGCGCGGCGGCTATGGCATGACCCGCATCCTTCCCTACGTGGATCTCGAGGCCCTCTCCCGCCATCCCAAGGCGGTGATCGGCTTCTCGGACATCACCGCCCTGCTGCTCGCGCTGCACCGCGCGACCGGCGTGGTGACCTTTCACGGTCCGATGAGCCGGGCGCCGCTCACCGCCTTCAGCCGCGCTCACTTCGAGGGGGTGCTCGCGACCCCCGAACCCTTCGGCCGCCTCGGCCAGCTCAGCCCGCCCTCCGGCGTGCTCGTGCCACGGAGTCCCCGGATCCGACCCATCCGCCCGGGCGCCGCGGAAGGGCCGCTCATCGGCGGCAATCTCACCCTGCTCGCCGCGCTCGCCGGGACGCGCCACTTCCCGCCGCTCGACGGCGCGATCCTCTTCCTCGAGGACATCGGCGAAGATCTCTATCGCGTAGACCGGATGCTCTCCCAGCTCCGCATGATCGGCGCCTTCGACCGGATCGCCGGAGTCGTGCTCGGCCAGTTCACCGACATGAAGCGCGGCGCAGGAGACGGGGGCGCCCTCGGCTTCGATGAGGTGATGACGACCTACTTCGCGCCCCTCGGCGTGCCGGTGGCCTACGGCTTCCCGTTCGGCCACGTCGACGAGCAGTGGACCCTTCCCATCGGCGCGCGCGCCCGCTTCGATGCCTCGGCCGGTGAACTCGACATCCTCGAGGCTGCCGTCAGCTGATGGCGACGCCAACCCTGACCCGGCACATCCTCCCCGGCGTCCTCGGCCCGATCGCCGTGGATGTCCGCACCAGCGAACGGGGCGCCCCCCGGCCGGCGGTGCTGATCCTGCCGGGATTCAAGGGCTTCAAGGAATGGGGGATGTTTCCCGTCCTGGCCGAACGGGTGGCGCGCGCCGGCTTCAGCGCCGTGTCGATCAACGTGAGCGGCGCGGGGGTGGACGGCAACGGACGCTTCGTCTATCCCGAGCGCTTCGGGCACAACACCTTCTCGGCCGAACTCGAAGACGTGCGCCGCGTCCTCGACGCGCTCGAACATGGTCAACTCGGCATGGTACGCACCTCATCCGTCGGCCTGGTGGGCCACTCCCGCGGCGGTGGCATGGCCATCCTCACCGCCGGTCGCGATCCACGGGTCCACGCCCTGGTGACCTGGGCCGCGATCTCGACCGTGGACCGCTGGCCCGACAAGGTGGACGAGTGGCGCGCCACCGGAAGGCTCGACATCACCAACGCGCGCACCGGCGACATCCTGCCGCTCTACGTCGACGTCCTCGACGACGCCATTCGCAACCGGGAGCAGCTCGACATCGCCGCCGCCGCCGGGCGGGTGACCGCCCCCTGGCTGCTGCTGCACGGCTCCGCGGATCCGTCCGTTGCCCTGGCCGAGGCTCGGGTGCTGAGTGCCGCCGCCTCGCCGTCCAATCCGCCCCGCCTGATCATCATCGAGGGGGCGGGGCACACGCTCGGCGCGGTGCACCCCTTCGCCGGGATGACGCCGGACCTGGCCCAGGCGCTCGACGAGACCCTCAAGTGGCTTGGCCGGTATCTGTAGCCGCGCCGTTCCGCACCATCGCGCGACCGGCCGGTTGCGCCTACTTATATTGATCCCATGCCCATCTACGAATACCACTGCCCAGCCTGCAACGCGGACTTCGAACTCTTCGTCCGCGGCGAGACCAGGATCGCCTGCCCCTCCTGCGAAAACCGGAAGATCGAGCGGCGCATGTCCCTCCCGGCGCGCCCCGCCGGTGGGACCGGCTTCGCCGACTACACCAACCTCGGCCCGCCGAAGGCCGGTGGCGGTGGCGGTTGTGGCGGAGGTGGGTGCGGCTGCCATTGAGTTCGCTGCAGGCGATACTCGCGGAACGACTCGGCGCGCGGCAACCGGCCGAGATTGAGCAGACTCCGGATGACGAAGGAACTCCTCCGCCACTCGCGGCGGTCGCGGTCATCCTCGCTCCAGGCCCCGACAGCGTCCTCCTGATCCGCCGCGCCGAGCGCGAAGGGGACCCCTGGTCCGGACACGTCGGGCTCCCCGGCGGACGTCACGATCCCGCCGACGCCGACCTCTGTGTCACTGCGATGCGCGAGACGGTCGAGGAGGTTGGTCTCACCCTTTCCCGCGACGACCTCCTCGGCGCGCTCGACGATGTCTGGCCCCGCACTCCTGGCCGGCGCCTCATTCTCGTACGCCCCTTCGTCTTCTGGATCCCGAAGCGCCCCCCACTCTCCCCCAACCGCGAGGTCGCCGACGCCTTCTGGGTGCCGCTCGGCGAGCTCAGCGATCCCTCGATCTACCGCGATACCCCGCTCCAGGTCCGGGGCGAGGAACGGCTCTTCCCGGCCTACCATCTGGGGCCCCGTGACCTCGTCTGGGGTCTGACCGAGCGGATCCTTACCCCCCTCCTCGAACTGACTCGATAACGCCCTTTCAAACCAGCAACGCGACACCATGTCGCCGTCATAGCTGCAGTACTGGCGGATTCAAGCCGTTCCCTCCCCGAAATACAGCCAACGCAGGCTAATCCATGTCGGTTCGCCCGACCCTCTTGTGTTTAGACTGTGGTCAACCGATAATTAGCCAAGACTAAATCTCTGATTCGCCAGAAAGAACCATGTGCGCTAGCATCGCCCACGAGCCTCTGACCCAGTCGGTCGAGGACTACCTGAAGGCCATCTACCGGCTCTCCCTGAACGGGCAGCCGGCGGCAACGAGCGAGATCGCGCAGCACCTCGCGCTCGCCGCGCCTTCGGTCAGCGGCATGATCAAGCGGCTCTCCGAACAGGGGCTGCTCGAGCATGCGCCATACAAGGGCGTTGTGCTGACGGCCGACGGCCGCCGGCTCGCGCTCCGCATGGTGCGCCGGCACCGGATCCTCGAGGCCTATCTCGTCGGCTTCCTGGGCTACGGCTGGGAGGTCGTGCACGAGGAGGCGGAGCGGCTGGAGCATGCTGTCAGCGATGCGCTGATCGAGCGCATGGCCAACGCGCTCGGCAATCCCCACTTCGATCCCCATGGCGACCCGATTCCCGATGCGGATGGCACGATCGCCGAACTGGTCTACACCCCGCTGTCGGAAATCGCGATCGGCGAGACCGTCGTGGTGCGCCGCGCGGACACCAATCACACCGAGCGGCTGCGGTACATCGCGAGCTTCGGGCTGACGCCCGGCGCGCGCGCGACGGTGATCGACCGGCAGCCGTTCCACGGGCCGGTGACGGTCATGGTGGACGGCATCCGTCACGTGCTCGGGGATGAGATCGCCCGGCTGCTGCTCTGCGCCCGGCCCGAGGCATCGGCATGACGACCATCACGCAGCCGAGACCGTCGTCACCCGCCTGGCGCTTCCCGCGCCGGTCGCCGAGCCTGCCGGAGGCGTATCAGTCGGTGACGATTCCGGCGGGTGCCGGTGTCTGGCGGAAGATGCTGGCCTTCGCGGGACCGGGATACATGGTCGCGGTGGGCTACATGGACCCGGGCAACTGGGCCACCGACCTCGCCGGCGGCGCGCGCTTCGGCTACACGCTGCTCAGCGTCATCCTCATCTCCAACCTGATGGCGATCCTGCTGCAGGCGCTGGCGGTGAAGCTCGGCCTCGTCACCGGCCGCGATCTCGCCCAGGCCTGCCGGGATCACTACTCCCGTCCGGTGAGCTTCGTGCTGTGGGTGCTCTGCGAGATCGCGATCGCGGCCTGCGACCTCGCGGAGGTGATCGGGTCGGCAATCGCGCTCAACCTGCTGTTCGGAATTCCGCTCCTCTGGGGCGTCTGCCTCACCGCGGTGGACGTGCTGCTCATCCTGCTGCTGCAGCACAAGGGGTTCCGCTACCTCGAGGCGATGGTCATCGTCCTTGTCGCCACGATTGCGGTCTGCTTCGGCGTGGAGCTGCTGCTGGCCCGGCCGGACATGGCGGCGGTCGCGGCGGGCCTGGTGCCGACGGCGCAGATCGTCACCAACCCCGCGATGCTCTACATCGCGATCGGCATCCTCGGGGCGACGGTCATGCCGCATAACCTCTACCTCCATTCGGCGATCGTGCAGACCCGCCGGGTGGGGCCGTCGGCCGCCAACGTTCGGGAGGCGATCACGTACGCCACCCTCGACTCCACGCTGGCGCTGATCTTCGCCTTCCTGATCAACGCGGCGATCCTGATTCTCGCCGCCGCGACCTTCCACGGCTCCGGCCATGAGAATGTCGCCGACATTCACGACGCCCACACGCTGCTCGCCCCGCTGCTCGGCACCGGGCTCGCGAGCACGCTCTTCGCGCTTGCGCTCCTCGCCTCGGGTCAGAACTCCACCATCACCGGGACGCTGGCGGGTCAGATCGTGATGGAAGGGTTCCTCGACATCCGGCTGCCGGCATGGCTCAGGCGGCTGATCACCCGGCTGATCGCCATCGTGCCGGCGGTGATCGTGACCGCGCTCTACGGCGAGCACGGGGTGGGGAGCCTGCTCATCCTGAGTCAGGTGATCCTCAGTCTCCAGCTCTCGTTCGCGGTGGTCCCGCTGGTGCTGTTCACCAGTGAGAAGGGCAAGATGGGAGAGTTCGTCAACGGCAGACTGCTGACGGCGACAGCGTGGGTGGTGACGGTCGCGATCGTGGGATTGAACGGCTGGCTGCTGGTGACGACGGTGCGGGAGTGGGTGGGGTAAAACAGTGCTTAGTGCCTGGTGCCTGGTGCGTACTTAGTACTTAGTACTTAGTACCAGTAGTTACTCCCGCATCGCCTCAAGCAGCCGTACCAGCCGCTGGTCGCGGGCCTCGTGCAGCTCGGGGATGTGCTGGGTGTAGGCCTTGTCGATCAGCTTGATCAGCCGCTTGCGGTCCTCGATGTCCATCGTGCTCCAGTCCGCCAGCGACTTCCAGATCGCCTCATAGCTGCTCAGCAGCTTCGAGAGGTAGACGTCCACCCCCCACGCCCCCGCCGCCAGATGATGATCGAGATGCGGTCCTGAACTCGCCCAGGCGAGCGCCGGCCCCACCGACATCGCGCGATCCACGTCCTCCACGTCCAGCACGCCGTCCACGACCAGCTGGATGCACTCCCGCCAGGCCGCCGCATTGAGCCGCGCCGCGAAGTTCCCCGGGACTTCCTTCTTGAACACGATCGGCGCCCGGCCCAGCATGCCGAGCCAGAAGCGGATGTCCTCGATGCACTCCGGGTCCGTCTTCGGGGAGGGAACCACCTCGACGAGCGGAATCAGTTCGACGGGATTGAGCGGGTGGGTGACCAGGAACCGCTCGGGGCGGTCGAGCCGGCCGCAGAGTGCCGTCGGGCCGAAGCCGCTGGCGCAGCTCGTGATGATCGCGGCGCGGCGGGCCACCTGTTCGATGAGACCGAGGACCTTCAGCTTGACCGCGAGATCCTCGGGGACCGCCTCGATGATCCAGTCGGCGTCTTCCACCGCCTGCAGCAGGCTCCGACCCACCCGCATCACGTTGAGCGCGTCCTCGGCCACCTGCGCCTCGGCGCGCTTGAGCCGCACCAGCGACACCACCCGGTCGCCGATCGCCTCCGCCGCGGGGGAAAGCGTCTCGGCATCGGCATCGTAGATGGTGACCGGCCAGCCCGCGGCCACGGCGAGCGCGGCCCAGCCCCGGCCGATCTCTCCAGCCCCGACGATAGCGACGCGCGGCGTCTCGAAGCGTGTCATGTGTGCTCCTACGATAACGTTGGACGGTCGGGGAGCCAAGCGTGAGTAGATTGCGGCGCTGCCCCACGGCGCCCCCGCCGCCAGGCGAAGGCCCTCGACCGGACGTCATGACACTCTCACTGCTCCTCTCGCTGCTCCTCGCCAGCTCCGCCGATTCGGTCCGGCCAGCCGAGGCGATGCCGGCACCGGCGCTCTCCACCGTCGCGCTCGAGCGCCGGCTGGCCGAGCGGCTGGGCGCCAGGGTGGGGGACACCATCTCGATCGGGCTCGATGCCGCGGGGACCGGACGGAGCGTCGTGGTCGGGGCGGTCTACGAACCGGCCGCCGACCCCTCCGCGATCACGAAACGGGAGTTCTATCTCCGACTGCACCTCCCCGATCTGGCCGCCCTGCTCGGCACGCCCGACCGGGTGGACCGATTCGGGGTCGGGCTGGTTCCCGGCGTGCGACCGGCCAGCGCGACCGAAACACTCAACCAGGTGGCCTTCGGCTTCCGGGCCTATCCCTCGGCCGAGATCGCGAGCGAATCCTCGCAGACCTTCCGGGTGGTGAGCCGCTTCCATCAGGCCATCGCGGTCATCTCCGTCGTGGCGAGCGCCATCTTTCTGCTCTGCATCATGCTGCTCAAGGTGGAAGAGCGCCGCCGCGATGCCGCCGTCATGCGCTTCACCGGCATCAGCCGCCGCACGATCTTCAGCGCGCTGCTGCTCGAGGCGATCCTGGTCGCGGCGCTCGGTTCCGTGCTCGGCGTCGGCCTCGCCGTCGCGGCGAGCGCGGTGACCAATCTCTATTACCAGCACTTCTTCGATACCACCCTGGTCTTCTCGATCGTCACCCCGGCGATCATCCGCTTCAGCGTGCTGCTCTCGATCGGCCTCGGGCTCCTCGCCGGCTCGCTCGCCGCATGGCGACTGATCCGGACCAGTCCGATGATTCTGTGGGGGCGGGGATGAATGACCGTTCGGGGTTGGCGCGTTCGGGGTTGGGGTTGACGTTGTGCCCAGCGTTGGCGCGTTCGGCCGTGCGCGCCTCCTCGGCGTCGGGGTTGGCGTTGGCGCGTTCGGCCGTGCGCGCCTCCCGGGTCCGGCGATGAACCCGATCCGGAATTTGTTCCGCCACCCGATCCGCACCGGGCTCGCGATCGCCGGGATCATGGTCACGACCGCCATGCTGCTCGACATGGTGCTGCTCTCCGGCGGGATCGAGCGGTCGTTCGAGCGGCTGCTGCTCGGGCGCGGCTTCCAGATCCGGGTCTCGCCCAAGGGAACGCTCCCCTTCGACACCGAGGCGACGATCCCCGGGGCGACCGGCATCCGCGCGACCATCCTCTCCGATTCCGCCATTGCGGCCGCCGGTCCGCTGCTCGGCGCTTCGCTCTACGCGCGACGCCCCGATACGCTGGTGACGCTCTTCGGCTACGGCGTCGATCCCGTCGCCCAGGCGATCTACCAGCTTGACGAGGGGCAGGACCTCGCGCCGGCCGACAGCTCCGGCATCCTGCTGAGCCAGCCATCGAGTGCGCTCCTCGGCGCGCAGCTCGGCGACACGGTGACGCTCGTCGCGCGACTCGATCCCCAGGCCGCGGCCGCCGCGGTCGAGCGGCGTCTGGTCGTCCGCGGGATCGTCCACTTCCTCTACGACTACAAGGGCCAGCCCTCGGTCGCCGCGTGGCTGCCCGTCATGCAGGACCTCGCCCGCCGGCGCACCGAGGACCGGGTCTCCGCGTTTGTCGTGAAGGCGCGCGACGGCGCCGATCTCGAGGCCGCCACCGAGCGGCTGCGCGCCGCGCTCCCCGCGCTCGAGATCAACAGCGTCGGCGACATGGTGGCCCACTTCCGCGAGCGGCTGGTCTACTTCCGCCAGCTCTCCTACATCCTGGGCACCATCAGTCTCGGCGTGACGGTGCTGCTGGTGGCGACGCTCATGACCATCACCGTCAACGAGCGACTCGGCGAGATCGCGACGCTGCGCGCCATCGGGGTCAGCCAGTCGAGCATCGTGCGCGGGGTGATGCTCGAGGGGGGCGCGCTCACCCTCAGCGGCGGCTCCCTGGGCGTGCTGCTCGGCGTGCTCACGGCGAAATACCTCGACCGAATTCTCACCGCCTTCCCCGGACTCCCCGCGGCGATCTCCTTCTTCGTGCCGGAGCCGCGGAGCCTGGCCGTCGCGGCGCTGGTGCTGGTGCTGACCGGCATTCTCGCGGGCGCCTATCCCGCGCTGCTCGCCGCGCGGGCACCGATCGCCGCGACCCTCCGGAGCGAGGCCACCTGATGCCATCCCAGCCGAGCGCCATGATGTCCGCGAGAATTCCGCGATGAACCGTCCCAGCCAGCTTCCCATCGTGCTCCCGATCCTGGTGGCGCGAGACCTCTGCAAGGACTACCCGATGAACGGGGAGACGGTGCACGCTCTGCGCGGCGTCTCGCTGGAGGTGCGACCCGGCGAGTACGTCGCCATCGTCGGACCGTCAGGGTGCGGCAAATCCACGCTGCTGCAGCTGCTCGGCGGTATCGACTCGCCAACCAGCGGCAGCGTGAGCCTCAATGGCTCGGCGCTCGAGCAGCTCGGCGATCGCGAACTGACCCGGCTTCGGCTCACCCGCCTCGGCTTCGTCTTCCAGCGCTTCCACCTTCTTCCGGTGCTGAGCGCGGCGGAGAATGTCGAACTGCCGATGGCGGAGGCGGGGATGGAGCGAGCGGAGCGCCGGGCTCGTGCCGCCGAACTGCTGGGCTACGTCGGACTCGCCGGGCGGAGCGATCATCGCGCGACCCAGCTTTCCGGCGGAGAGATGCAGCGCGTGGCCCTGGCGCGGGCGCTCGCCAATCGGCCCGCGGTGATTCTCGCCGATGAACCCACCGGTGAACTCGATGCGACGACGGGGCGGGGAATCCTGGACCTCTTCCGCCGGCTCTCGCTCGACGGTGTCACGCTCGTCGTCGTCACCCATGACGAGCGGCTCGCCGCGGAGGCGGGCCGGGTCATCCACATGCTCGATGGCCGCATCGTGAGCGACACCCAGGCCACGGCCTGATCCGATGCTCCTGACGCTCGCCTTCCGCCACCTGCTCGTGAAGAAGGGCCGCTCGCTCTTCCTCCTCCTCGGCTACGGCCTCGGCGTCGGCGTGATGATCGTGCTGCTCTCCGTCGGCGCGGCGATGCTGGAGCAGTCGCGGGACGTGGCGCTGGTCGGTGGTGGGGAGGTGACGGTGCTCCCGCAGGGCATCGACGTCGAGGCGATGCGGACCGGCGGCGTGAGCGGGATGTTCTTCGGCATCGACCGGGCGCGGTTTCTCACCCGCCAGCTCCTGGGCGGGCCGCGTCATGCCGGCCTCGTCCAGGCGGTGTCGCCTGCGATCGAGAACAAGCTGGTCTACCTGCGCTTCCGCGGGACGCTGATGGCCGCGCGGGCGGGTGGCGAGATTCCGAGCCGCGCCAAGGCGCTCGGAGCCGGTCTGAGGATTCTCGAGGGAAACTGGCAGGATGCCGCCGCCGATTCCGCGTGGATCGCGCCCACGGCCAGCGCGCTCTACGACGAGCTGGATCACTTCCACCTCCCGCCGGTCGCCGACTCGAGCTGGGGCGAGTGGCACTACTTCAACATCACCGCAAGCGCTGAGGAGTGGTGGTACGTCACCTACCTCATCGGGGGCGCCGTACCGAGGGGCCGGTGGGGCGGTCAGCTGCTCGTGTCACACCGGAAGCCGGATGGCCGCTACGACCATTTCACCGCCGCGCTGCCGTCGGACTCGGTCGTCTTCGATACTGCGCGTGCCGACCTGACGCTGGGTGCGAACGCCGTGCGACAGCGGGATGGGCGTTACGCACTCCTCGCGACGGCGAAGGGCCCTGCCGGCGTCTTCACGCTGGACCTGACGGTGACTCCGGAGCGGAATCGCTACTTCCCGCCGGTCGATCTGCGCGAGGGCGAATACCCCTCCGGCTACGTCGTTCCCGTGCTCTCCGGTGCGGCGAGCGGTCGCATCTGCATCGGCCGCCGCTGCACCCAGCTCGACAACGTGCCTGCCTATCACGATCACAACTGGGGTGTCTGGCGGGACGTGACCTGGGACTGGGGGGCCGCGCGCGGGAGGCACTTCAACCTCCTCTATGGCGGCGAGTACGCTCCCGATGATTCCGCCGCGCTCCGCAATACCGGCACCGCGAAGCTGCTCGTGGCGCTGGTCGACTCGCTCGGTGTGCGGCAGATCCTGCGGGCGAGCGAGGTTCGCTACGAACACCCAGGAGCCTCCGGCCTCGGTGCCGGAGGCGCACCAACGGGCTTCAGCTTCCTCGCGACCCGCGACGCGGACACGGTCCGGGTGACCGCCCGGATCGCCGACTTCCAGGCGACCACGCGGACTTCCGCCGGCATGGGGGTGAGTTTCCTGCAGATGCGCGGCGCGTTCCAGCTAGAAGGGACGCTCGGTGGAGTTCCCGTGAAAGACGAGGGGACCGGCTTCTTCGAGACCTACGTGAAGTAACGCAGCTCAGCACGCAGCGAGGGATCTCTCGAGGTCAGCACCTTGCCGACTTCGTGAGATCCCTCGTCGCGTTGCACCCGGGGAGGACGGCCCGGGAGTGCTGTCTACTGCTTGCCGCGAATCTTGAACGCCATGCCGTTGCGGCGCAGCGTATCGAGCGGTGGGGTCACGCCACCGGTCTCGATCATGGAGCAGGCCACGTTGCTGGAGCTGGTCACCTGGAACAGGGTGCCGCCCGTGTCGGCGATCGGCGTATACGCGAAGGTGACGGTGGAGCCGGTCGTCACGTCGGCGTTGCCAAGGTCGAAGGTCACGGCACGTGCCGAGTCGCCATCGACGCCGGCGAAGGTGACGGTATCGCTGCCGAGAATGGCGCCGTCGAATGCGCCGAGCCTGGCGGTGAGGGCAACGGTGCGGTCACCGCTCCCGGTGACGCCGAAGTAGGAGGTCGCGCTGCTCAGCGTGGAGCCGGGGAAGCTGTCGACGTACAGCGCGCGGGTCAGGTTGTCGCCGCCGGTGAGGCTGGGCGGGCAGCTGACGAGGTCGACGACGGGGTGGCTGGGGGCGTTGCTATCGGAGCAGCCGGCAGCGACGAGGCCGCCGAGCGCGAGTAGAGCGAAAGAAGCAGGAACCAGACGTCTCATGGCATTGATCCGGAAAGAGGTTTCGCAACCTAGTCCGGATCCTCAGGGAGCGCCGTCGCTCGTCGGAGTGACGACGCTACACCTCACCTCCCTCCGATCTCCCGCAGTTCGCGCACCTGCATCGCATGCCGATTGGTGTGTGCCGCGACGAACTCCAGCCATTGCATCGCGTCCATCGGACCGAACACCGGATGCGGGGCGCCGATCGAGCGCAGCACGTCGGCATGTTCCCGCGCCCAGGCGATGAGCCCTTCGCTTGCGGCGGTGAAGTCGCGGGCGAACTCCTCGCGCGTCACCCAGCGCCCCTTCGGCTTCACCATCTCCGGCGCCGGGACCGCGCGGCTGCGGTCGGCCATCAGGCGGACCGTGTCCCCATCCCGGACGCGTCGCGCGGGATCATCGGCGGCGAGCGGCATCGCCAGCATCCGGGTCGTGCACAACCGCTCGATGCCGCGGAGGACCACGGCGGTATGCTCGGCCGTCTCGCTGAGCGACCACCGGTCGGGGATCGGGTGCGCGCTCCACTCGGCCGCCGTGACGCCGTCCAGTCCCGCAACGAAGTCGCGGGTGGAGGCGGCGATGCCCGTGAGGATCGTCTCGAGGTCGGTTGCTCTCATGGGACGGCGATCGGCGCCCGCTGTGCCGGATCGTAGAAGAAGGTCTCCTCGGCGATCAGGTCACCCTCCCACCGCTGCATCGCCACTTCCTCGATGCGGGTGACCGTGCCGTCCAGCCACTCGAAGCGGAAGATCCAGCGGATCGCCACCCGGTCGCCGCTGATGAACGCCGGCCGCACGCAGTGCGACTCCATCGTCTTCGCTTTCGAGCGAACGACGTGCTCCTTCGCGATGCAGGCCGCGCGACTGTTCCTCGCGCCACCGGGATTCTCCTGCAGCGTCGCCTCGGGCGAGTAGAACTCCTCCAGCGCCTCGGCGTGCAGGTTCTGCTCCACCCGGGCGATGAATCGTTCGAGCGTCGTGACGTGTGGCATGAACGAGGGGGGGAAGTGGAAGGGGGGGCTACAGGCCGAGCCGCAGCGTCAGCGAGGTCGTGTAGTACCGGAACGCCCCCGTCGTGCTGCTGACCGCGCTGTTGGAGAATCCGCCCGACAGGGCGAACTCGTTGATCGTCGCCCACCGCCGCGCGACCCGCGCCTCGGCGTGCCACTCCGACTGGGCCCGTCCCGCCTTCGTCACCTGCTGCGCGCCGAGTCCGCCGGAGAGCTTCGCCTCCCAGCGCTGGACGGCATAGGTGTAGGATGCCCGCGACTCACCCACCAGGAAGCGATCGGGCGCGAAGTAGCCGGAGCCCTTCTTGTCGTAGCCGAGCGCGCGGCCGTAGACGCCGACGGTGAAGCGCTGGGCCAGACGCTGGGTGAGTGCGACGACCATCGACTTCCGCTGATTGCCACCCGAGATCCATCCGAGTCCCGCGCCCACCCCGAGCGAGAGCGTCGGGGTGAGTTCGGCGTCTCCGTCCACCGACACTTCGTCGATGTCGATCCGGTTGCCGACGAGGAAGGCCGTCTCGTCGAAGCTGTAGTGTGCGTAACCGAGTCCGACACCGGCACCGGCGTTGAGCCGGTAGCTCGCGCCGGCGCGCCAGGTGCCGAGGGACCGGTCGCTGCCGAACTCGTTGCTGAGCCGCCGGGCACCGAGTGCGCCGGTGAGGCTGAGGTTTCCCGTCCCGTAGGTGGCGCCCGCCTCGCCGGAGAGCCGGGTGCCGTGCTGCACCGGGTCGTTCAGTTCCATGAGGCCGGCGCTGGCGAAGGCGCGGAGTCCGGGCGCGGCGAGCAGCGAGGTGCCGACGGTCTGCCACCAGGCATTGTTGCGGTCGGAGTCGTGGCTGTACCCGAGCGCGATCTCGAGGCGGGGTCGGCGGAGCGCACGGATCTGCGCCTGCAGGTCGCGTGCGGTGCGGTCCTCCGGCGCGGCGGCGAGGGCGAGCGTGGCGTAGTGTTCGGCCTCGTCGGCGCGGCCCTGCCACTGCTTGAGCTGCGCCAGCGCGACCAGCGCTTCGGCGTCGCCCGGATTGGCGTCGATCAGTGCCCGGAACTCCCGGTCCGCCTCCTGGTACCGGCCCGACCAGGCCTGTGCCTGTGCCCGCCCGAAGCGGGCATCGTGATTGTCAGGCTGTTCACCGAGCAGGGAGTCGTAGCGGGTGACGGCGGCGCGGTAGTCGCCCTTCCAGGCGTACATCTTCGCTTCGTAGAGGCGCACGTCCGGCTCGCGGGGTTCGATTTCCCGCGCATCGCGAAGCAGCACGAGTGCCGAGTCGAGCTTCCCATCCCACGAGGCGAGCACCGCGAGCCGGTAGAGCGCCCGGACGCTGCCGGGGTCATCATGCAGCGCGAGTTCGTAGGCGTGCTTCGCACCGGCGAAGTTGCCCGCGAGCCAGAGCGAATCGCCGGCGGCGCGTTGCGCCGAAAGCGGGGAAGCGAGAGCGAGCGTCAGCAGGAGAGTTCCGAGTTCCGAGTGCCGAGTGCGGGAGGCGGTTGCCTTCCTCGAAGCCCGGCAGCCGGAGCCCGGAGCGGTGGTCTCGGAACTCGGAACTCGGAACTCGGAACTCATCGCGCCCAGACCGCCTTGAGAGAGTCGTACACCGGCTTCAGGCGCTGATGATAGCGGGGAACTGTCCAGGTCGGCCACTCCCAGGTGCGGAAATTCTTCGCGTCCCAGGTCTGATCGGGCCCCGGCTCTGGCAGCGCGGCGATGAGCGAGGAATCGCGGCCCGTCACCACGAGGCCGAGCCGGAACCCGTCGGAACGCACCGTACCGATCTGGTCTCCTTCCGTCTTCTCGTAGAGCAGCGTCGCGGTGGAGGGGTCGCTCACGTTGAGCAGATTCCACGGCAGACGCAGCTCGAGCACGCCGGCGGCGCTGTCCCAGTACCAGTCCGACAGGGTGGACTGTCGCGCGGTGCCGTAGCGGAGCCGGCCACGGTTGATCCCCTGCGCGCCGATGAACTGTCCGTCGCGGGTGATCCGGGTGCGATTGGTGATGACGAACATCGAGTCGAAGCGTCCCGCGTCGCTCCAGCCGGTCGTGATGGGCCGGCGGGCGAAGAGACCGCGGTCGTCGCCCGCGACGATCTGGTCCGCGCCGACGTAGGGGTTGTACTCCGGGGTGATGCGGAGCTCCGCATCGGTGCTGTCGCGGAAGATCGCGACGAATTCGAAGCCGATATTGCCGTGCAGCACGTTGCCCGGGAGCCGCTGCTGGCCCAGGTCGGCGCGATAGGTGTCGAGCGCGATCATCACCTCGCGTCGCGCCCACGGAAACGGGATGCCGGCCAGTGAGGGAAATTCGGCGGCGAGGTAGACGTACGACTCGTCGTTGCCGACCCGGAGCGCGGCGGGCCGGTCCGGCGTCATCGGGTTCGCCGGCGTCGCGACCGGTGTGAGTCCGCGCCACCGCCGAGCGTCGCCGCCCAGTTCCGGGCTCGTCGCCGAATCGCCCGCGTACATGCCGAGGATGCCGTAGTTCTGCTCGGCGTCCATCGCGTTGTGCCACTGCCGGGTGTTCTCCAGCGGGATCTCGTAGTCGATCACGATCCAGTTCTTCTTGAACCACTCGTCGATCCACGCGAAGA
>JBGASX010000093.1:0-16700 GCA_044229445.1 Gemmatimonadales bacterium
CTATTCATTGTGGACTAGGCCCCGCGGAGACCACCCATGACTTCCCCCACCTTCGCTTCGCTCGGCTGGGACGACGACTTCGCCGAGCTGGCCCGCGTTCAGTGCGATCCGGCCGCGTCGGTCGCCCGCGTGGCAGCGGTGGATCGGGACCAGCTCCTGCTGCTCGATGCGTCAGGAGCGTTCCGGGCTCGGCTCGCCGGGAAGCTGCTGCACGAGTCGGTCTCCGCGGCGGAACGCCCCTGTGTGGGCGACTGGGTCTGCGTCGAGAAGTTGCCGGGGGATGGGATCGGGCGCGTGGGCGGCGTGCTCCCGCGCCGGACCGGTCTCCGGCGCAAGGCTCCCGGCGACGCGCGCGAGCTCCAGATGATCGCGGCCAATGTCGATGTCGTCGTCGTGGTGCAGTCGTGCCACTACGACTTCAATGTCAGGCGGCTGGAGCGATACCTGGTCATGGCGAGAGACGGCGGCGCCAGGCCGTGCGTACTGCTCACCAAGACCGATCTGGTGGGACCTGAAGTCGTTGCGGGGCAGGTGGCAGCGATCAGGGGTGCGGGCATCAGTGTGCCGGTGCTGACGCTCAGCAATGTCACCCGTGCGGGGCTGGGTGAACTCGAGGCGCTCCTCCTGCCCGGGAAGACCTACTGCTTCGTCGGCTCCTCGGGCGTCGGCAAGAGCACCCTGATCAACGGGCTGATCGGCCGAGACGCGCTGGACGCGAAGCCCGTCAGCGGCACCGGCGAGGGGCGGCACACCACCGTGCGCCGGGAGCTGATCATGCTGGCGAACGGCGCCCTGGTGATCGACAATCCGGGCATGCGGGAGTTCGGGGTGCTGAGCGCCGACGGCGGCCTCGAGGCGAGCTACACGGACATCCTCGCCCACGCCGGCGAATGCCGCTTCCGCAACTGCACCCACAGCAGCGAACCCGGCTGCGCGGTGCTCCGGTCCCTGGAAGCCGGGGAGATCGATGCCGAGCACTACGAGAACTTCCTCAAGCTGAGGAAGGAATCGGAATACGCCGACCTGTCTTACGCGGAGAAGCGCCGCTAGGACATGGATTTCGGCCGGTACGTCAAGTCGGTCTAGAAGGATCTCGGAGCGGAATAGCCGCTCGCTTGCGCGCGCAAGCCCCGCTCCGCAGCTTAGGCGCTGACCTCAGCCGATCCCCCTCCCTCCACTCCGGCACTCCCGCATGCGCCTCAGCGCGATCCTCGTGAGCCTCGGCCTGCTGACGCTCGCCACTCCCCGAGTGCCAGAGGCCCCGCGTCCGCTCGTCGGCATGTGGCGCGTCGTCCGCTTCTGCGATGAGGACTCGACGGGAGCGATGGTCGATCCGCTCGGACCCAATCCGATCGGCTACTTCATCTACACCCCCACGGGCGAGCTCTCCATCCAGGTGATGCGGACCCCTGTCTCCGGTCCGCTGATCAGCGACTCGGCGCCGCTCGCGAATCTGGACGAGCTCCACTCCTACTACTTCGGCTACTTCGGCACCTACACGATCACCTCCGACACGACGGTCATTCACCACGTGCAGGGCGGGACGATCGCGAGCTACATCGGCACCGACCAGTACCGCACCTACCATGTGCGCGGCGACACCCTCTCGATCGGCGCGCCCCCCTATCCCTGCCGGGTCCTGCTGCGCGTCCGCGGTGCGACCTGACGTCCCTGCCGGCAGCGGTTCGACGCCGAGGGCGATGCGACCAGACTGAAACGCGCCCGAGGGCTGGTGTGAGGCACGATTGCCGGGGCTCGTCAGGCGTGCATATTCTCTTCTGACACACCCGCTGTGTCGTCTCCACCCATCCGATGGATCACGATAGGCCACAACCCGTTCAGGAACGGACGCCAGCGTACCGTTCAGAAGGTCCGGTAGTTGCGCTCCACGGTCTCGCGGTCTGACGACTACCATCCACCGGGACAGCCCATGCGACTCTCAGCCCTCCGCCTCGGCCTCCTCGGCCTCGCCTTCACGCTCGCCTGCGGTGACGACACCGGACCGGGTCATCATGCGCTGTCCTTCACCGCACAAGTTGACGGGCTCTCCTGGCCGAGCGACACCGCGATCGCCATCGCCTTCGGCGCGCCGACCGATACCACCCTTGCCGTCACCGCGGTCCGCACCGTGTCCGCGGCCGAGGAGCAGCAGATCTCCTTCTCGGTGCATGGCTTCAGCGGCACCGGGTCGGACTCGCTCGGCGATTCGACCTTCGCCGGCATCGGGGCATTTGCGATCTCGCAGGTGAGTGGCGGCGTGATCACCGGGACAAAGATCTATCGCACGATCGCCTCGGCCCCGGGCACATTGACCATTACCCGGGTCAGTCGCTCGGACAGCACGGTGAGCGGGAGCTTCGCCTTCGAGACCGCACTCACGCCCGATACGGCTCCTCATCGCCAGGTCGCCGGCTCCTTCACTCTGCGGCTCGGCTTCGTGCAGGTGTTCCCGGTGCCGTGACCGATCTGACGGCGGGGGCCCGAATTCCGCCGCGGTTCGCCGCAGGGGCACCTTGACCCGGTCCACGTCCCGGTCAGTACATTGGTGCCATCGAGCGCCTCGTCCGGGCCGCATCTTCTCCCGGGGCCGAGGCGCTCTCTGCTCCGAGCAAGGGACCACCACATGCGCCGTGCGCTTCCGCTACTTCTCCTCTGCGGCCTCGCCGCTCCGCTCGCCGGGCAGGGACAGCCGACCTTCACCACGCCGCCGGAGCTCCCTCCCACGCGGAGCTACTCGCAGGTGGTCGACATCCCGGCAGGGAGCCGGCTGATCATCCTCTCCGGCCAGGTGCCGCTCGACTCGACGGGACAGCTCGTCGGCGGCACCGACTTCCGCGCGCAGGCGGTGCAGGTCTTCGAGAACCTGCGGCGCGGGCTCGCGAGCCGGGGGGCGGGATTCACCGATGTCGTGAAGCTCACCTTCTTTGTCAGAGATGTGCAGAAGCACCTCGCGACCGTCCGCGAGGTCCGCGATCGCTACATCAATCCCGCGGCGCCGCCGGCGAGCACGCTGGTGGAGGTGAGCGGACTCTTCCGCCCCGACGTCCTCCTCGAGGTCGAGGCGATGGCGGCGGTGCCGGGCTCGAAGTGACGACTCAGGCGACGATCCAGCAACGAAGGAGAGCCGATGTGCCGCAACATCAAGACGCTGCATAACTTCGCGCCGCCCGCGACGGATGCGGAGCTGCGCGCCTCCGCGCTCCAGTTCGTGCGCAAGCTGAGCGGCTTCAACAAACCGTCCAAGGCGAACGAGGCGGCGTTCGATCGGGCCGTCGATCAGGTCACGGCGGCGGCCACACTGCTGCTGGACTCGCTGGTGACGACGGCGCCCCCGCGGGACCGGGAGGTCGAGGCGGCCAAGGCGCGGGAGCGGAGTGCGGCTCGCTTCGCGCCGAAGGAGCGGGGGAGCGCCGGGTGAAGCGCGTTCCCGGCGTGGTCGCCCTGCTGCTCGCCGCTCCCCTTTCGATGGCGAGTGCGCAGGCGATGCCGCGCCAGGAACCCTCCTGCATCAGGGCGACTGGCGCGGAAGGCCTGCCGCTCGCAGCTTAGGTGCGGATCGGGACCCTGCGGGTCGTCATTACGCTGGCGCATTCCCGACACGACATCCCGAGCGGCTACCACCACCACGTCGGACGGATCTGGCATGCTGATGAGCGAATTCCGCTACGCCCTTCGCAGTCTCTCGAAGGCCCGTGGCTTCACCTTCACCGTCATCCTCACGCTCGGGCTCGGCATCGGCGCCAACACCGCCATCTTCAGCGCGGTGCGTGGTGTCCTCCTCAAGCCGCTGCCGCATCGCGATGGCGACCGCCTGATGTACCTCCGCCAGTCGGCCGAGTTGAAGGGGAGCGACAACATCGCGTTCTCCGTTCCCGAGATCAACGACTTCCGGGCCGCCTCCAAGACGCTCGGCCAGATCGCCGAGTATTCGCCGCTCACGCTGAACCTGCTCGAGGACCAGGGCGCGTCGCAGGTGCAGGTCGGTCTCGTGACCGGCAACTACTTCGACGTGATGGGGCTCGCGCCGATTCTCGGCCATGCCTTCTCGGCGAGCGACGACGGCGCAGGCGCCGCCCCGGTGATGATGCTCACCTACGATTACTGGCGCGAGCACTTCGCCGGCGACCCGGCGATCGTCGGCAAGTCGCTCCGGATCGGCGGGCGGAGCGCCGAGGTCGTAGGAGTGCTGCAGCAGGCACCGTTCTTCCCGCAGAAGATCGACGCGCTGATGAACATGTCGATCAGCCAGCACCACGTGAGCGCCACGATGGTGCAGGGCCGCACCCACCGGATGACCGAGATGATCGCGCGGCTCGCGCCGGGCGTCACGGTCGAGCAGGCCCGTTCCGAAGTCGCGGCGATCACCGCGCGGGTGCACGCCGAGTATCCCGGGACCTACGACGCGGGCTCGGGCTACACCGTCACGCTCACGCCCTTCAAGGAAGTGCTCGGCAAGGACGCGCGGCTCACCCTCTGGCTGCTCATGGCGGTGGCGGTGTTCGTGCTGGTCATCGCCTGCGCCAACGTGGCGAACCTCACCCTGATGCGCGGCGTGCGCCGCGAGCACGAGATGATCGTGCGCGCCGCGCTCGGCGCCGGCACGGCACGGCTCCGCCGGCTGCTCCTGGTGGAGCACCTGGTCCTCGCGCTGGGGGGCGCGATCCTCGGCATCGGGATCGCCTACGCCGGCGTCGGCATGCTGGCGCGGTTCACGGCGCACATGAGCAACCGGGCCGGCGAGATCCACGTCGACGGCGTGGTGCTCGCCTTCACCCTCGCGATCGCGGTCGTGGTCGCCCTGCTGCTCTCGTTCGGGCCGAGGGTGGGGAAGGAACACAAGCTCGGCACCGAACTCACCTCCGGCACTGCGCGCACCACCGGCAGCGGTCGCCGTCGCCGGCTACAGCAGGGGCTGGTCGTGACCCAGATTGCCGTCTCGGTGATCCTGCTGACCGGCGCGGGCCTGCTGGTGCAGTCGATGCAGCGGCTCGCCGCGGTCGACCCGGGCCTCGACACCAGGAACGTCCTCACGATGGAAGTGCCGGCCGACTTCAGTGCGATCACCAACAAGGATGCGGCGATCGCGACCTACGAGCGGATGGCGACCGAACTCAAGACGATCCCCGGGGTGCAGGTGGTGGGACTCGGCTCGAACGTCCCGCTCCGGTCCTCGCAGTTCCAGCTCGACATCAAGGCCGAGGGGCATGCGCTGGGGGCGGGCGAGCCGCAACCGCAGGCGGAGGTACGCACCGCGGACCCCGGCTACTTCACGGCGTCCGGCATGAAGCTGATTGCCGGCCGGGACTTTGCCGCGACCGACAACGCCACGTCGGGACATGTCGCGATCATCAACCAGACGCTCGCGAAGCTGCTCTTTCCGGGCGAGGACCCGATCGGCCGCCGAGTGGCCTGGACCGGCGAGGTCCTCAAGTTCATCGGGCTCAAGGAAGACGACTGGATGACGGTCGTCGGCATCGTGGGCGACACCAAGGACGGCGGGCTCGACGCCAATCCGCTGCGGGCGATCTACACCCCCTTCGAGCAGACCCTCTTTCCGACGGGCGGGCTGGTCATCCGGACCCAGGTGAATCCGCTGGGCCTCGCCCAGGCGGCGCGCGAGGTGATCCGCTCGGTGGACCCGCAGCAGCCGATCGAGAAGATGATGGCGCTGGACGCGATCCGGGACGAGAGCGTCGGCCCGCGGCGCGTCAACGCGGCGCTGATCGGTTCCTTCAGCGTGCTGGCGCTGATCATCGCCGCGATCGGCATCGCCGGCGTCCTCGCCTTCTCGGTCAGCGCGCGCACCAACGAGATCGGCATCCGGATGAGCCTCGGCGCCGACAGCAGCATGGTGCAGCGGATGATCCTCGGTGAGGGCGGCGTGCTGCTGGTGGCGGGACTCGGACTCGGCGTGATCGGCGCGCTGCTCACCACGCGGCTCATCCAGGGCCTGCTCTTCGGCGTGACGCCCAACGACCCGGTGACACTCGCCGGCGTCGCGGTGCTGATGGCGTCGATCGGTCTGGTGGCCTGCTGGCTCCCGGCGCGGCGCGCGGCGGGGATCGACCCCGCGATCACGATCCGCGGAAACTGATGCGTGGTACCGGGCGCCGGCACGGAGGCATGCGGGTCGCGGCGCTCGGTCTGTTCGCTGTTGTTGCCGCCGCGTGCGACGCCGGTGGTCCGGCCCCACAGCGCCTCACCGGCCCCGGGGTGTCTCCCGCCGTCTGGGGCGTTCTCGAGATTCCAACGACGCCCGGCCCCCACGCCGCTGTCGTGCTGGTGCCCGGCTCGCACGGCTGGCGATCCGACTATGCCCGGTTCGCCAGAAGTTTTGCCGACTCCGGGTTCGTGGCACTCGCCATCGACTACTACGCCGACGCCGGTCGAGCATCGTCGGCGGAGGAGGTGCGTGCGCACTGGCCCGGGTGGGAAGCGACGGTGCGCAACGCCGTCGCCTATCTGGAAACGACCCCCGCCGTCGCCGGGCGCCCGATCGCGCTGGTCGGTTACTCCCGCGGGGCGGCGCTCGCCATCTCGGTGGCGGATTCGGCGCCGCCGGTGAGTGCGGTCGTGGACTATTACGGCTGGGGAAACAACGACGATCCCCCCGAGGCCCGGATTCCCCAGTACCCGCCGCTCCTGATCCTGCACGGGGAAGCCGACACCGAGATCCCGGTCGACCTCGCCAAGCGGCTCTACTACCGCGTGCATACGCACGGCGGAGAGGCAGAGATGCAACTGTACCCCGGTGCGGAGCACGCCTTCAACGGCCCCTGGTCGTGGAACTACCGGAAGGCCGACGCCACCGATGCGTGGGGCCGGACCATCGAGTTCCTGAGACGGCACCTGGTGAACGCTGGGGGCCGTGCTGAATAGTTCGAGGCGAGTATCTTAGGACACGCGGCCGCCTCTTCGGCCATGGTCGTCGCCCTCGCCTCACTCGCATCACCATCCGCGGGAACTGAATGTTCGCTCGACTGCTGCGTACCGACAACGACGTCGCGGCCACTGCCGCGCGGCTCGCGCTGGGGGTGGTGATCTTCCCCCATGGAGCACAGAAGGCCCTGGGATGGTTCGGGGGCGGGGGCTTCGAGTCCAACATGGCCGGGTTCCAGTCGATGGGGATTCCGCTCCCCTTCGCCTTCCTGGCGATCGTGGCGGAGATCGCGGGCTCGATCGGACTGGTGCTCGGGTGCCTGACGCGGGTCGCGGCGTTCGGCGTCGGCTGCAACATGGTGGTCGCCGCGCTCCTCGTGAGCCGGCCCCACGGCTTCTTCATGAACTGGTACGGCTCTCAACAGGGTGAGGGCTACGAGTTCCACATCCTCGCGATCGGACTCGCGCTCGTCCTGATGATCCGCGGCGGTGGCGCGCTCTCGGTCGATCGGGCGATCACGTCGGCGTCGGGAAGACTCCAGAGCGGCTCCTCTCAGACCTGATCACGGCAGTTCGACGAAAGGCTCCTGTGCGCTCCCGAGCATTGGCTCTGCTGTCCCTCGTCCTTGTCGCCCCCAGGCTCGTCGCACAGACCCCGGTTCCCGTCTATCAGGAACCCCATCATCATCTCGTCCTCGAGGCAGGCCCGGTGCGGGTGCTCGACGTGCGGATCCCGCCAGGGGACACGACCCTCTTTCACATCCACGACACGCCGTTTCTCGCGGTGCGGATCGCGGTCTCCTCGATGGATGCGCAGCAGCTCGGTGAGGCGTGGAGCGGGGTCGGGCCGGAGGACCTCTCCCACTTCTATCCTGGTGCGATCGACGCTGACACCAGCTACGTGGTCGATGCGCTGACTCACCGGGTAGCCAATGCGGGCACGACGCTCTTTCGCCTGATCGGGATCACGAACGCGGGGCCGGGCGCGTCGCCTGACGCGGGGAGCGGCACCGATCTGCCGGGGGCGCTGGAGAGCAGCTCGCGCTGGTTCGGGGCGTCGCGGTTCGCGGTGCCGCCCGGCACCGAGAGCCCATGGTACAGTGCGTCGGCGCCGGTGGTGATCGTGCAGCCCGGCGAGGGGCGGACCGAAGTGCAGCGTGACTCAGGCGGCGCCTCGCCGCTCGAGGCCCCCGGTGCATGGGCGTATCTCCCCGCGGGGACGCGCTACCGGGTGCGCAATGCGGGCGAGTTCTCGGCGACGCTGGTGTTCGTGGCGGTTCGGTAGCACGGGCGGTTTGAGCGCCGCCCTGTGCGGGCCCCGTGGGGTGGGCTCGTCCCCTGCAAAGCCGGTATCTTCAGGATGACACTCCCATGCCCAGCTCCCTTCTGCCTCCTCGCTTCCTGGTCGCGCTGGCGTGCGCCGCCGCGTCAGGCTGCTCGCGCGACACCGTAGCCGCCCGCGACCTGCCGGCCACACAGACCGTGCGGGTCGTGGTCGACTCCTCCCTCGTTGTGGCCCAGGGCGAGTTCAGTCAGGCAACGTCCGCCAGCTCCACAGTGCTGACATCCGATTCCGCCTTCACCACCTGGTGGGCCGCGCTGGGCACCGGCACTCCCATGCCGTCAGGCGGCAGCTTCCAGGACAGCGTGCTGGTCGGTGTCACCCAGGGGCCGTACTCGACCAGTGGCTACGGGATCTGGGTGGACAGCGTCACCGGAGACCGGGCGCATCCGGTCGTACACGTGCGTGAGCGGTCCTCCGTCGGCTGCCCTGTGCTCACGGTCGAGACCTCGCCCTACCAGGTCGTCCGGGTCCCGGCGTTGGGTGATTCCGTCAGCTTCGCGGTCACCCAGACGGTGCGCAGCTGTCCCTGAACGGGCATTTCTGATGATTACCGTGCGACGCTGATGTCTGCTGGTGCTGGCCCTGCTTGCCGGCTGCGGGGATTCCGCAGGCCCGGGGACGGGTGGTCCACTCTTCACCTCGGTGACGCTGGATGGGCGACCCTGGGTGCCTGACACCGCCTACGCGATCCTGAATGGTGCGGGCGGCATTGCCACCATCGTCCTCACCCGCATTCCGGTGCCTGACACCCTGGCCGTGGAACCGCTGGCGATCATTCTCGAACCCTTCATCGGCACGGGCACCTACCCGTTGACCGGCGGGTTCAGTACCAACCAGGGCTATTACCCGCTCCGGGATTCGCTGGGTCAGCTGCCGCTGATCTATTCCACCCAGAGCTTCGACCCCGGGCAGATCGTCATCACCGCCTACACTGAGGCGGACAGCACGATCGCCGGCAGCTTCTCCTTCACGGTCTACGGGCAGACGGACACGACGAAGCACCATTTGTTCACCGGGCAGTTCCGGCTGCGGGATGCCTACTAGCGGCCGTGCGGGTGCAGATGCCCGCACCATCGCATAAGGCCGATCGAGACCGGATGCCGGTTGTCCTCGTCGGCCGAGTGCAGTCGGGGGAGGGAGATGCCGCGCGCTGGCTCGAGCGCTTCAACGCCGCGTACAGCCGGAAGCTCGGGATGCCGATCTTCCCGGGTTCCCTGAACCTGGCCTTGCCCCATCCCTTCGACTGGCACGCCCCGGCGCTCGAGCCGCACCTGATCCGCTTCGGGCGGGAGGAATACGGCGGGGAGCGCGACCTCCTGCTGCTGCCCTGTGAGCTCCGAAACCTTGGCCGCCAGCGCGCCTTCCTCTGGACGACGACGACCGCGGCGCGGGACCGCTCCGATCCGTGGGTGATCGAGATCCTCGCGCCGATCGGGCTCCGGGCCGGGTTCGGACTGCGCGACGGCGATGAGGTGACGGTGGAACTGCTCCTGCCTGACTCGGCGATCCATGCCTGACTACCGGGTGCGAACTCCGTTCCGGATCGCGGCGGCCCTGCCCGGGCTGCTGTTCGTGCCGGGTGGCGTCGTGCTGATGCTCGCGAGTCTCGCTGGCCTCCGAGTATCTCCGGGCGCGACCCTGATCGGCGCGCTGCTTGGTGCGCTCAGCCTGCTGCTGGGAGGTGTCTTCCTCCGTGTCTTCTGGACCGGGCGGGTGCCCGCATTCATCGAGGAGTACGGCATGGACGATCCGTCCGAGATCGAGGCGATGCGCGCCGGCGAGCGGACGCGGTGGCCCGTGGAATAGTTCCCCGGGAGTGGCAGTATCCCGGCCGGCCGCTTCGTCATTGCGTCTGTCGCGGTTGCCTCACGGGCGGGCCAGCGCGCCATGGCTACTGGCGCGGACGGACCAGGCGCCGCAAGTTGGGGATCGCTGTTAGGCCGACGGACGGTTGCCGCTTGCCGCGAGGAGGGCGATCCGCATGTTGAACCCCAACGCACTGGACGACCGTCCCCCCGCTGCCCAGCGGGTTCTGGCCGTGGCGGCGCTCGCCGGGGGATTCGGCGCGCTCTTCCTCTGCCTCCCTTCTGCGCTGTCCCGGGGCAACACGCTTGGTGCGGTATTCGCCGCCTGCCTCGGCCTCGGCTGGTTCGCCTTCTTCGCGATCGCCGCGCGCTCCCTCTGGATGGAGCGGACGATGAGCCCGCGTCTCACGATCGTCCTCGAAGTCTTCGGCGCCGTGCTCTTCGGCGCTGCCCTGCTGGCCATCTCCTCCTCGTCAGGCACCCCCGCCGGCAGGGCAGGGGATCTCAAGCTCTGGTCCATCGTCGTCGTGCTGCTCGTCGATGCGCTGCGTCGCGGGCGGACGGCTCATACATAGCGGGGGTCCGGCGCTCTCCGATCGCGCCGACCGCCTCTCACCAGCACATCGATCATGCAAATGCCCGTCGTGCCGCTCGTGGCTGCGCTCCTCGTTGGCGCCATCCCGGCGCTCCAGGCCCAGGCGCTCGGTGTCGAGCGCGCCCGCACCGTGCTCACCCGGCACCTCCAGGCACTGCAGCGGGACGCCGCTCTCCCGGACAGCCTCCGGGCGTTGTCGCTCGACGAGCTGCTGGCCCCACGCAACTCGGCCTATGCCCGGTGGCTGGATGACGCCGGCATCCAGCTCTACTTCCAGAACCTCGCCGCGTTGACGCACCAGCTCCCCGCCGACCGCTGCGGCCACCTCCTCGACCCCAACAGCGACGGCGGCACCGATCTGGACGCGGTCTACACCTTTGCCGATTCGGTGTCGGTCGAGCAGTGGGGCGACGTTCTCGAGCGGGTCGTCCGGGTGCGCGCCACCGGGCACGCCGCCGGCCGCATCGCGGCGGTCCCGGAGATGCAAGGCACCATCATGGCCGCGATCGGGCGGCTGACCGTGGAAGATCAGACCCGCCTCATCACCATCGCCCGCAATCCTCCGCCAACGCCAGCCGACGCCTGCTGGAGCGTACAGCAGATGATGGGGATGCTGAGCCAGCTTCCGCCCGACAGCCTGGGGCCCACCGGCCGCGCGATGTTCGGGGCCAAACCGGGGGAATAGATGCGCCGCGTCGCGGGGTTGAGTCTCGTGTTGTGCCTCCTCGCCGGGAGTCTCTCGGCGCAGAATCATTCCCATGCCTATTACAAGCTTCTGCGGGTCGTCCGTGCTCCGACCTGTGCCCGCAGCGACTCCCTGATCGGGACGTGGAACGCCCTGCAGCGCCCCGCGGTCGTGCGCGGTACGTACCGGCAGGAAGTCGATTCCACCCTGCTGTACGCGGTTGACCCGATCGTGGCCAATCGGCGCCAGCGCTTCTGGGCGATGGTGCAGTTTCCGGGGTGGCTGCCCGACTCCCTGCCTTCGGTGGAGTTTGCGCTGCTGATCCAGTACACGCCTCACAATACCGTGCCGCTCTCGACCGATTCGATGTATGCGAGCCTCGGTGACGGACAGTACGTCGGCGTCGGCGTGCCGAAGGAGGATCCCCGAAAGCCCGGCACGCCGGACGACGTCCCGGTGGCGTACGTGCTCTCTCTCAGCGCCACCCAGTTCACGGCCCTGGCACAGGCGCAGCATCCGAGTTTTCGGCTGGGGAAATACCAGTGGAACTTCAACGATGCCGAGCAGGCGAGTTTCCGGGCGCTCTTTCGCGCGGCGGCGTGCAGCCTCGATCCGACCAATCACTAAACGGCGCCGTGTGACCCGGGCGCCTCATGACTGCTGACGCGGGTGCAGTGCTCCCTCGTCGCCATTTGCAATGGAGGTCCGTGTGCTCAGTCGTCGCCCTCTCCATCGAGGCGCGGCCCTTGTCGCCTTCCTGTTCGGAATCGGGTGCGGGAAGCCATCGGTCTCGCCCTCACCGAAGCCGGAGCCCGCTCTCATGTGCGACCAGGGCTACGGTGTGTCCCTGTCCAACAACACCCATCGTGACGTCGACATCGTGCAGTTCAGCGGGGGCCGCTGGCTGTATGTGACCACGTTGACCGCCCGCAGCTCCCGCGAGGTCCCCGTTCCCACGGGGGACAAGGTCGAGTGGCGCTGGCAGCCGGGTGTCCCGGAATACGACGCGGAGGCGAGCGTAGAAATCACCCTGCACATGCACTGCATCTAACCGCGCCGAGGCTTTCCCATGCTGCGCCGCCTCACACTGATCGCCATCGTCACGATGGCCTGCTCGGAGTCCTCGGGGCCGAGCCTCCAGGGCACCCCCTACTTCACGGGGACCGTCAACGGTCAGGCCTGGATGCCGGGACTGCCCTACTCCGGATGCGCCGACTTCGGCCTGCGGCTCTCCTTCCCCATCGCCAGCGTCATCCCCGGCAAGGACCTGCTCGACGTGCAGGTGCTCAACGTGCAGGGCCCCGGCACCTACGCGCTCGGCGACTCGGCGACGGGGCGATATGCCCAGACGATCAACTTCAATCCCGTCGGCCCCGCCCACCGCACCCACAGTGGCAACGGCGATCGCGTGACCATCACGGCGATCAGCTTCACCGACAGCATGGCACTGGGCTCGTTCAACTTCCGGCTCGTCTCCGACACCAGCGCGAGCGTCTTCTACGACTTCACCGGCAAGTTCCGGGTCCCGCTCGCGGCGATCTACACGGTGAGTCACCCCAGCGGGACTCCCTGCTTCGGCGGCCCCTGATCCAGCACATCGCCGCCGTCGCGCCGGGGCCACTGGCGCGACGGAGCCGGCGTCCGCAGGTTGAGTGCAGGACGCAGCCCTCACTGCAGCCATTCACCCCTCCGGAGATCCGATGAAGATCACCGTCAGTACCGTTGTCGCGGCGCCGATCGCCGAAGTCTGGCGCGCCTACACCACGCCGGACGACATCAAGGCGTGGAACGCCGCCTCGGCCGACTGGCACACCACCGCCGCCACCGTGGACCTCCGGGTCGGCGGCCAGTTCTCCTCCCGCATGGAAGCGAAGGACGGCTCGTTCGGCTTCGATTTCGCCGGCGAGTACACCCGGGTCGTCCCGCCGACGCTGCTCGAATACCGCTTCGGTGATCGCATGGCCCAGGCCGAATTCACCGATGGCCCCGCCGGAGTCACGGTGCGGGTGACCTTCGATGCCGAGACGACGCACTCCGAGGAACAGCAGCGCGGCGGCTGGCAGGCGATCCTCGACAACTTCAAGCGGCACGTCGAAGCGCGCCGAGGAGCGAAGTAGCATGCGCGCCCTGAACGCAACGCTCGGCTGCATGCTGTTCGGGCTCGTCGGCGCCGGTTGCCGCCCGACGCCGCCGGCCACGGTGCAGGAGACGGCGATCGGCGCCTCGGACTACGCCTTCCAGGCGCCGAGTCATCTGCCGCCCGGCCGGACGATCTTCCGCCTGGCCAACACCGGCAAGGTGCCGCATGAGATGGCCATGGGACAGCTCCGCGCTGGAGTGACCGCGGACTCGCTCCTCGCTCGGCTCACGGCGGGTGGGGATCCGGCGAACCTGACGGATGGCGTGGTTGGCATCCTGATCGCGGAGGCGGGGGACTCCAGTCTCGGCACGCTGAGCGCCGAGCTGATTTCCGGCCGCACCTACGTGATGATCTGCCAGTTTCGTGACGCGGACTCGCTGCCACCACATATCGCCATGGGTATGCAGGCGAGCATCGTGGTCGACTGAGTGGCCGGCCGCCGCCGGGAAGGCCGTGCAACCAGCGCACGCCCCGGCGCGTACGAGGCAGCATGATCTCCATACCCCGCGTGCTCGCCGCGCTCCTCACCGGAATGTGCGGCGCCTGCGCGCCGTCCCGCCCCGCCGTGCTGCCGGCCGGCATCCGCGCCGGCGATCCGGAGACGGCGCGCGCGCTGTTCGACCGCTTCGACTCGCTTCGGACGGCCGAGCGCATCCCCGGCCTCGCCGCGGTCGTACTCCGCGACACGACCGTGATCCTCGCGCGCGGGTTCGGCCATGCCGACGTGGAGCGCGCGGTCGAAGTCACGCCGGAGACCCCCTTCAACATCGCCTCGGTGGCCAAGCCGATCTCGGCGGTCGTGGCACTTCGGCTCGCCGAGGCCGGTCGGCTCGATCTCGACCGGCCGATGCGCCGCTATCGCGACTTCGCCGAGTTCTGCAGCGCGGCGCGCGGCGATGGCGGCATCTTCTTCGGCGACTACGCCTGCGAGGACGACCGGCTCACCCTCCGGCACGTGCTCTCCATGACGGCCAACGGCGCGCCGGGGACGCGCTTCTGGTACAACCCACCCTCCTACTCGTGGGCGTCTCGCCCGATGGCGGAGGTCGCGGGACGCGCGTTCTCCGATCTGGTCGATTCGCTGGTCTTCCGCCCGGCCGGGATGCGCCATTCCGCCCGGCAGCACCGGAAGCTTCCGCTCCCCGCCGAGATCGCCGCCGCGCTGGCGACGCCCTATCACATCGACTCGGCCGGTGCGCTGGTGCCGTCGGACCCGCCACCACCGCAGGGCGATGGCGCGGCCGGCGGCGTGATCGCGAGCGCGATGGACCTGGCGCGCTTCGATGTCGCGCTCGCGAATGGTCGGCTGCTCACGCCCGCCTCGCGCGCGCTGCTCTGGACCCCGTCGCACGCTCCGTCAGGCGCCGTGCTGCCCTACGGGCTGGGATGGTTTCTGGGGAGCTACGAGGGTCGTCCCGTCGCCTGGCATACCGGGCTCTGGGAGGGGCGCTACTCGGCGCTCTACCTCAAGGTGCTGGGGGACGCGCCGGCCGAGCGGCTCACGCTGATCCTGCTCGCCAACAGCGACGCACTGCGGTGGCCGACCCGCCTCGACGAGGCGGCCATCGAGCGCTCGCCCTTTGCGCGGGCGTTTCTCGGCGCGTTTCCCTGAGGCAGCGCTCCGGGTGCTCGACGCGGAGGGCCGCTAGTTCCTGGCGGGTGTGAGGCGGCGCGAGGGCCATCGCGCGATCAGGAGTGCTGCGAGCAGGGTCATGGCTGCTCCCATGAACGGCGAGAAGGTGGCCAGGCGCTCGGTGTGTGCCGGATCCGCGCTCAGGGTCCAGACCCCCGGGGTCGGCTTGGCCCCGGCCATCCAGTAGGCGATGTTGAGCGCCGCATGGAGGCCGATCGGCATCGCCAACCCGCCGGAGCGGATCGCCACGACGCCGAAGAGCAGCGCACTCGGCACCACGCCCATCACGACGGTCGGCCAGGGCCAGCCGAATACGAGGTGGGCGAGCCCGAACGCCCATCACGCCGGTCGACCGCCGGCAGGCCGCGAGATGACGAGGGCCGAAAGTGGGCGAGCCCGAACGCGAGCTCTTCCGACCGCGGGGACGAGGGTCCGCAAGGCGTAGGCGCGAAAGCCGAGCTCTTCCATGCAGGACAGCGCCAGACAGGACGCGATCGTCACCACCCACGTGGTCGCACTCGGCGGCGTGGACGCGGACAGACGGATCGGGCCCAGGGTGAGGGAGACAACGGCCACGGTCGCCGCATACACCGCGATCCCGGTCGCGAACCCGGCCAGGAGTCGCGCGATGGAGCGCGCATCGGCCTCGAGACCGATCTCGCGGGGCGTGCGCTGCTCGCGCGCGAGGAGGAACCGGGTGAATGCGAAGGTCAGGATGGACGCGATGACTCCCCACACGATGTCCGCGAGGAGTGGCGGTGCCATCCCCTTCGGGATCGACGCCACGAAGAGGATCACCATGTAGCCGAGCAGGAACAGCCCGACGCGCAGCAGGGGAGATTTCACGAGCCCGTGGTGGTGAGGGGAGCCGGTGTCCTGCGCCTGTACGGGACGAGGGGTCACCCGGTTTCCCTGGTCATGGGGGCGCTTCCGTGCACACTGGCCGCCAGGTGGATGGTCATGCCGGAGTGGTCGGGACCATAACGTTTGAGCGAGGGAGTTGCGATGCCGACGCTGCCGATACCGAGTGCCGTGGTGTTCGTCGCCGATGTCCCGCGGATGCGGCGGTTCTACCAGGCGCTCGCCGCCATGACCCTGCTGCAGGAGGACGAGCAGCACGCCGTGCTCGAGCTGCAGGGCTTCCAGCTGGTGGTCCATGCGCTGCACGGCGAGGTTCCCTCCGCTTCGGGCGGGATGCCACCGGCGCGGGAGGATTCGTACATCAAGCTCTGCCTGCCGGTGGAGAGCATCGCGGCGGCGCGGTCGCGGGCCGCCGAGTCAGGCGGCGCCCTCAAGCCCCCGGCGAGCGAATGGGTGGGCCGGGGCTTCCGCGCCTGTGACGGTCAGGATCCGGAGGGGAATGTGCTGCAGGTGCGGGAGAGCCTGACCTGAGGTGTAGGCCCGCAAGGTACAGGCTTGTTTCCGGTCAACTGAGTCCCACGATCTCCCGTCAATCGCCAGCAGTCCGCAGGTCCCTCCGCCCGATACCATCGTACAATCGACGCGCATCCCCGCCGCTGGCATCATGCCTTGCCCAGCTTGGTGCTGCCACATCCGTGCGCGGCGAAGCGAGCTGGCGCCATCGGAAGACCAGGCGTTGCCACCGGGTTCGACAAAG
>JBGASX010000094.1:0-16685 GCA_044229445.1 Gemmatimonadales bacterium
CTAGCTTCATTACATCCCATGAGCCAAGACAGCCTCCTCGGCCGGACGGTGGCCGGCTACCACCTGGAACAGCACGTCGGCGAGGGCGGCACGGCCACTGTCTACAAGGCCACGCATCCCCAGCGCGGCATGGTCGCCCTCAAAGTCCTTCGCGCCCGTCTGGCGCAGGATCCGGTGGCGATCAAGCGGTTTCTGCGTGAAGCCGAATTCGGCGAACGCGTCAGCCACCCCAACATCGTCAAGACCTACGAGTACGGGCAGACCGACGACCTGTACTATCTCGCCATGGAGTGGGTGGACGGCGAGGCGCTCGAGAAGTTCGCCATCCGGTCGGGGCGGCTCGCCCCCACGCTGGTCGCGACGATCATCGAGCAGATCGGCGCGGCCCTCACGGCGGCGCATGCCGGCGGCATCATCCATCGCGATCTCAAGCCTGCCAACATCCAGTACAATCCCGAAACCCAGCGTGCGGTGCTGCTCGACTTCGGGATCGCCCGTGACGCCGATCTCAAGCCGGAGGAACGGCTGACCCGGACGGGGTTCTTCGTCGGCACACTGCAATATGTCGCCCCCGAGGCACTCTCCGGCGAACTGGTGAACGAGCAGGCCGACGTCTACAGCCTCGCGACGATCGCCTACTACCTGCTGACCGGCGCCCTGCCCTACAGCGGGCGCTCTCCCCGGGAACTCTTCCAGCAGCTGCTGACCCAGTCCCCGATACCGCTCAACCAGGCGGTGAAGGGACTCAAGTTCTCCACCGCAGTCGAAGACGCGATCAGCGCGGGACTGGAACGGGACCTGGGCAAGCGCAGCAAGACGGTGGACGAGTTCACCGCCCGACTTTGCACCGCTCTCCGTGATGGCGGAGAGAAAAAGGGATTCCTCAAGAGCCTGTTCGGGAAATGAACCAGCCGGACCACGCCGCCCTGGACCGCCTCCTGCTCGAGCGGTCCGTGAAGCGCGGCCACTTCGTCCTCGCCTCCGGCCGCACCTCGACTTACTACATCGACTGCCGGCTGACCACGATGTCGGCCCAGGGACTCTCGCTGATCGGCCGCCTGGGACTCGCGGCCCTCCGCGAGCAGGGATGGAGTCCCCGTTCCGTCGGTGGCCTGACGATGGGTGCGGACCCGGTGGCGTACGCCATCGCGGCGGCGAGCGTGACCGCGGCGCCGATCGTGGATGCCTTCAGTGTGCGGAAGGAAGCGAAGGCCCACGGCACCGGCCGCCGGGTCGAAGGCAACTTCACCGGAGGCGACCGGGTCGTCGTGGTGGAGGACGTCATCACGACCGGCGGGTCGGCGCTGCAGGCGATCGAGGCGATTCGCGCCGAGGGGGGTGAGGTGCTCGGCATCCTCGCGGTGGTCGACCGTGAGGAGGGGGGGAGGAGCACACTCGAGGCGGCGGGGTGGAAGGTGGTCGCCCTGACGACCGCAACCCGGCTGGGACTCAAGAGCTGAGCCTTCCGCGCGGCGCGGCGGAGTGACGCCGCGGCTGACCGGTCCGATGCGCCAGGGCGGCCCCCCAGGGCCGCCCTTTCGCTTGTCCGCTACATCTCCCGCCGAGCCAGCGGACGGAACGCCGCCCACGTCTCGCGATACGGTTCCACCATCAGGGTGACGAAGCGCTCCACGGCGACCGCGAAGGTGAACCGGCGGCGAAGCTCCGAACTCGTGATCCCCAGCAGCGCCCGCACATGACGGCCGAAGCTCTGCGGTGAGGAGTAGTCGAGCCGGTAGGCGACATCCGCCACCGTGTAGCCGGGCCGTTCGAAGAGCAGCGTCGCGTGCACCAGTCGCACCGCGGCGAGGTAGCTCTTGGGGGAAGGAAGTCCCGCGCGGGCGAAGCGGGACATGAGTGTCGTGCAGCGGACGCCAAGCCGCTCCGCGAGCTGTCGGGCCGTGGGGACCTCGGGGGCGAGGCGGATGAGGGCCTCGAAGAAGAGCCGGGTATCCGGCGGGACCGCCCCGAGGGCCGCGAGCACCGGACCCTGGAGGCGCGCCACGTCCCGGCTGGCGGGCTGGCCGAGCACCTTCCGCAGGCGGTGCCAGCCCTCGGGGCCGGTGACATCGATGACCTGCCGGACACCGCTCGCGCCGAGATGCAGCAGCGCCTCCGAACCCTGGGGGTCGTGGCGGCTCACGAGGGCCACGGTCGGTATGCCGGGAAAGCCGCGCACCAGGTTGCCGAGCAGGTCGATCTGCGGCTCGGGGCACTGATGGACCGACAGCAGGATCGCGTCGACCGGGCGCTCCCGGACCGCGCGAATCGCGTCCGGAATGCTGTCGCGATGGACTACGGAGAACCACCCGGTGCCGGCGGCGTCGACCCGGGTACGCTCGTCCGGGCGGAGGACGGCGGCGATGACCGGCGGGGCAGGGGAAGCAGGCTGCAGGGGGACCTCGGTGGAGGAGTTGCGGTCACGGTAACGCGCCTGGCTCAACCTCCGGTCAAGCGAGGCAGGGCGCAGGTTGCAACCCCGCCGGGTCCCCGTGCGTCTCAAGAGGATGCGCGGCGTCCATGTCAGCACCCGGTTGGCCGACTCTCGACTCCGGACCTAGCTTGCAGCTTGTGACCGCCCCCTCCGATCTCATGGCCCGCCTGCAGGCGGCACTGGGAAGCCATTACCGTCTCGAGCGCGAACTCGGGCACGGGGGCATGGGCGTGGTCTTTCTCGCCCGCGATACCACGCTCGACCGGCCAGTGGCCGTGAAGGTGGTGCACCCCGATCTCGCCGTACACAGCGCGATCACCCAGCGCTTCCTCGCCGAGGCCCGGATGATCGCGCGGCTCCGGCATCCCGGCATCGTGGCGGTCCACACGGCGGGGGAGGCCACCGGCCTCGTGTACTACGTGATGGACTACGTGGCGGGCGAGAGCCTGCGCCAGCGGCTGCTGCGTGAGGGCAAGCTGCCGGTGGAGGCGGCCACGGCCATCGTCGCCGATCTCGCGGACGCTCTCAATGCCGCCGGGCAGGCGGGGCTGGTGCACCGCGACGTCAAGCCGGAGAACATCCTGCTCGATTCCACGAGCGGCCGGGCGATGCTGGCCGACTTCGGCATCGCACGGGTCATGGCCGGCGAGAGCGACAGCGCCCGCACCGCCGCGGGGGTTGCCGTCGGCACGCCGACCTACATGAGCCCCGAGCAGGCGGCGGGGGACGCGGTGGACGCGCGGAGCGACCTGTATGCCCTCGGGGTCGTCGCGTACGAGATGCTCACCGGCGTGCCTCCCTTCCGGGCCCAGACTGCGGCGGCCGTGGCGTCGAAGCACCTCTCCGAACAGGCTGCCCCGGTCGAGGCCCAGCGTGCGGACACGCCTCCCGCGCTGGCGCACGCCATCGCCCGCGCGCTGGAGAAGGACCCCGCGAGGCGCTGGCAGACGGGCGCCGAACTGCGCAGCGCCCTCCTCGGGGAGTCCCCGATCCCCGCCTCGGCCAGCGCCCGGCGGCGGAGCCGGTTCGGTCTCGCGGCAATGCTGGTCGTGATCGCCGCGGCCGGACTCTTCTTCACCCTGCGTCCCTCGGGTCCGCCCTCGGGGGTCAATCCGCGGCACTCGATCCTGGTCCTCCCGTTCGACAACCTGCGGCAGGATCCGGCGGTCGACTGGTTGCGCGACGGCAGCGTGAGCATGCTCGCGCTCAACCTCTCCCAGTGGACCGACCTCTCGGTGGTCGACCACGAACGCCTGCACGACCTGCTCGAGCGGCGCAGTCTCGACGTCCGGCAGCCGATCGGACTCGCGATGGCCCGGCAGCTGGCGCGGGATGCGGGGGTGTGGACGGTCGTGTTAGGCGACTACACCAGGGCCGGCGACTCGCTGCAGCTCGTCGCCCGCCTCTACGATGTCGCCAGCGGCACCCGGCTCGACGTGGCGCAGGTGGCGGGAAAACCGGGCGAGGACGTCCGGCCGCTGTTCGATCAGCTGGCCGCGAAGCTGCTCAACCTCTCCGGCGCCCCCACCGGACTGACCACCGATCTCGCTCACGCGACGACGGCGTCGCTCGAGGCGTACCGGGCCTATCTCCAGGGGATCGACGACCTCAATGGCTGGAACCTCGCGTCGGCGGAAAAGTCGCTGCGCCGCGCGGTCGGACTGGACTCGACCTTCGGCCTCGCGTACTACAAGCTGTCGCTGACCCGGGGCTGGATCGCCGGCCAGTTCGATTCCGCCGGCCTCGGCGCGATCCACCGCGCCACCCAGTTCGCCGCGCGGCTGCCCGAGCACGACCGCGCGATGATCGACGCCTACCGCAACTTCCTCGAGGGCGACTTCATCAAGGCACGCGCCAGCTATCAGGCGCTCCTCGCGAAGGATTCCACCGACGCCGACGCCTGGTACGGCCTCGGGGACGTGGACTTCCACGATCCGCGGGCGCGCACCGACGCCGGGCTGATGACGGCCTCGCTCCGCGCGTTCAAGCGGGCCATCGCCCTCGATGCCGACTACTACCTCGCCTTCGAGCATCTGGCGTTCATCTACCGTCAGGCGGCGTCCGACCGCCCGGGCATGATGCTGCTCCCGGGCGACTCCCTGCTCGCAGTGCGCTACGGCGACTCACGCCCGGAGGTGGATTCGGCGCAGCTCGCGCAGGCCACCGCCCGGGCCCGCGACGAAGGCATCGCGAGCGCCCGGGCCTGGGTGGCCAATCAGCCGGACAACGTCCATGCCCAGAACGCGCTGATTTTCGCGCTCGCCACCGCCAAGCAGTACGAGGCGTCGCTCCGGGAAATCGACCGCCTGACACAGTCCCCGCAGGGGCGCTGGCGGGCCGACCTGCCCTTCGTCCGCGCCCAGGTGCTGACCGACCAGCGCGACCTGAAGGAAGCGGCGCGGACGGTGGCGCGGACGCTCGATTCGACCACGGTGGGCGCCTTCGACGGCGGGCGGCTCTCCACGGTCGATGCCCTGGCCGCCGTCGGCAACGGTGCGAACGCCGCGGGGTATCTCGGCAAGGTCGACGTCGCGAGCCGGAGCCTCGATCTGTACGCCGAGATCAGCGCGGCCTGGAACCCCGAGGCCCCGGGGTCGCAGCGCATCGGCCAGCGGTCGCTGCTCGGACACCTGTGGCAGAGCCATCTCTACACGGTCCTCGGGGCGCCGGCCTCCCGGCTGCGCCCGATCTGGAACCTGGTCGCCGACAGCGCACGCCGCGCCCCGAAGGCCTCCCGCGGCAGCGTGGTCAACTTCGGCTGGGTCGCGGCGGTCGGCCTGTACCTGCAGAATCGCGCGGACCCGACGCCGCTCAACGAGCTCCAGGCCCTCGACGGCGGCACGATCCCGCCGGAGCTGCTCGCGCTCGAAGCGCTCGAACGCGGTGACTCGAGCGAGGCGCGGCGCCAGCTCCTGCAGCCCGATTCCGCCACGGGCGACAAGTACATGGGCCGGCCCCAATGGCGGGGCTACAAGTACATGATCGCCGCCAACGCCTGGCGGGAGCTGGGCGACGACCGCCGCGCGCTCCAGGCCCTCGAGGTCTTCCAGACCGACCAGCTCTTCTCGAGCGGCGTCGACATCCGCTGGCTGCTGGCCGGCCAGGCCCGGCTGCTCCGCGGCGAGATCTACGAGCACCAGGGGAAGCCGGACCTCGCGCGGGCCGAATACCGCCAGGCCCTGGCCCAGTGGGACGACGCCGACCCCCTCCTCGACCCCCTCGTCGACCGGGTCCGAACCCGGCTGGCCCGGCTGGGCGCCGGGTAGCCCCCTCCCCCTACCCCTCCCCCGGCTCCCTCCCGGCGCTATCTTACCCCCACAGGCTGGACGCGATGGTCGCGAGCCGGGCAACCGGTTCGAGGAAAGTCCGAGCTCCACAGGGTAGACTGCCAGGTAACGCCTGGGCGCCGAGAGGCGACGGACAGGGCAACAGAAAACAGACCGCCCGCCGCAAGGCGGGTAAGGGTGAAACGGCGGGGTAAGAGCCCACCGCACCGCTGGTAACAGCGGTGGCACTGTAACCCCCAGTCGGAGCAAGGCCAAATAAGCGGCGAGGTGCGACCCGCACCGCCCATTCCAAGCGCAAGCGCGGAAAGCCGCGGGTAGGCTGCTCGAGGCGTCCGGCGACGGCCGTCCTAGACAGATGACCATCTGGCTGCATCCCCACGGCGTGCTGTGGAGGTGCGGCCAAACAGAACTCGGCTTACGGTCCAGCCTGGGGCCGGTGCGGCAGGAACGGAGTTGCGACTCCGTCCCTGCCTCCCCGGCCCCTCCCCGCCTCCCGGACTCGGGAACGCGGTCATGTCTCGTTTGATGCAGGAAGAGCAGGATGTCTCGACCACCGGCCCCGCACGACCACAGCAAGCCGTACCCGGAGTCCTGGGAACAGGTCGCCGACCTCCGCGTGTTCCGCACGAGCGCGAAGGACTGGGACCGGCTGATCACGTGGCGGCAGGACATGCGCAAGCGCGGCTGGAAACTGCTCAAGGTGACGAGCGATGAAGTGGAGCTCGTCGCCGTGTTCGGCAAGACCAAGGCGGACCTGAACACCGCTGGCGCCTGAGTCCCCGCCCCTATTTCTCCCCCTTGCAGAGGAAGTCATGACAGCTCGTCCCTGGATGGTCGCGGCGATCGGCCTCGGCACCCTGACCGCCTGGTCCCCGTCGTCCGCCCCCGGCGTCCGGCACTACAAGATCGACGTGAAGACGCTGCAGGTCGTGAACCTGACCGCGATCGGGCAGTCGGAGCAGCGGGTGGAGATCGCCTCGACCGGCTTCGTCACGGTCACCGCCAGCGATAGTGCGGGGGGCCAGTCGGTCACGATCGTGCTGGATTCGCTGCAGGTGGCTCCGGGCGCGCCGATTCCGGCCGACGCCGCCAAGAGCGCCGCGGGCGCCACGTGGCATGGCTTCCGCCCGTCCAACGGCCGCGTGAAGAATCTCAAGCTCGACGGCGAGAACCCCGTCGCGTCCACGGTGGCCGGTATCCTCACCGAGATCTTCCCGCCGATGAAGGCCGGCGCCAAGGAGGGCAGCAGCTGGACCGACACGACCGACACCGATACTGGCAACAGCGGGATCCAGGTCCGCACCGTGACCAACTTCCTCGCCTCCACCGACACCTACAACGGTGCCAAGGTGCTCAAGCTGGCTGGCGCGTCGAGCAGCGCGATCTCCGGTTCGCAGGAGAGCCCGCAGGGTTCGATGACCTTCGACGGCACCGGCAGCGGGAATACCACCTGGCTGGTGGGCAGCGACGGGTATTCGCTCGGGTCGACCTACAGCAGCAAGCAGTCGCTCTCGATCACGGCGGCCGTGTCGCCGGAACCGCTGCCGGTGGAGATCACCACCGAAGGCACCGTCACCCTGCTCAAGTAGCCGTCGTGACCTCCTCCTGGCGGGCGGCGATTCTCCTGCTCGGCGCGGCCTGCGCGTCGGGCACGCCGTCCGCCCGGCCCAGCGGGCCTGCACCCGCTCCCCGGCCCGGGTCGACGATGGATCCGGGACGGGTCGACCCTCCCCGCGCGACCGTCGTGCGCTACCCGACGTCGGGCGGCGGCTTCCTCCGCTACGCGCTCGCCCGCCGTGATTCCATCGTCGCCACGATGCCGACCGGCGAAGCGCAGATGCAGCTGCTCGGCCGCACCGCATTCGTCACCATCAGCTGGATCGCGGCCGATACCGGCACCCGCATCACGGCCCAGGTGGATTCGCTGACCGCCGACAGCGGGCTCGTCAATTTCGCCGCCTCGCTGGACAGCGCCCGCGGTCTGCGCTGGACCGCATTGCGGCTCCCCAGCGGCCGCCTGACAAACGTCAGCACGGGCCGGGGATCGCTCGTCGGCGACCAGATCCGCGACCAGGTCCACCTGCTCTTCCCGGCCATTCCGGCGAGTGGCGCCCATCCCGGTGAGACGTGGACTGACAGCACCACGCGGCCGACCCGGGTCAGCGCCTTCGAGGCGAACGAGACCTCCCTGACCTCCAGCGTCGCCTCCACCACACTCACCTCCGCGAACCTGCTCGAGATCACGGCGGTCCGGATGCGGCGGGCAAGCGGCGAGGGCACGCAGTTCAACCAGACGATGACGGTGCAGGCTTCCGGTGTGGACACTCTCGTGTACCGGCTCGCCGCGGACGGCCGGGTCGTCGAGGTCACCGGCAGCCGGAGCACCGATCTGGTGGTGCAGCTGCCAGCGATCGGCCAGAGCGTACCCGCCCACGAATCGTCCGCACTCCGGATGACTCTCCTCCGCTAGCGCCGTTCATGCGCCGAGCGCTGCTCCTGCTCGGCCTCGCGGCGGGGCTGTTCGTCTTCTGGCTCTTTGCCGTGTGGCCGCCGCCGTCCTGGTACCGGTCGCACTGGCCCCGACAGACGGCGTTCATGGCCGCGCGTCCCGACACCTGCCCCGCCAATCACTCCGCCCGTCTCTATCGCCCCGTGCCGATCGATTCGATCGCGCCGGCGGCGGCCGAGGCGGTGATGACCGGCGAGGACCAGAAGTTCCTGACTCATCACGGCATCGATTACCTCGCGATGGCGCAGGCGCTGGGGTATCGTCGGCCGGACTTCACCTGGGACGACCCGCGCGACCGGGCGGCACTCTTCGCCGTGCTGCCGAACGCGTGGAGCCGGCGCGACAAGCTCCGCGGCGCGAGCACGATCACCCAGCAGCTCGCCAAGAATCTCTACCTCTCCGCCTCCCGCAATCCGCTCCGCAAGGTGAAGGAGGCGGTGACCACCTGGCGCCTCGAGCACGCGCTCGGCAAGCGGCGCATCATGGAGCTGTACCTCAACGTGGTCGAGCTGGGGGACGGCATCTGGGGGTTCGAAGCGGCCAGTCAGTTCTACTTCAAGCGCCCCGCGCGCAGTCTGACACGCGACCAGGCCGCTGCGCTCGCCGGCACGCTCCCGTTCCCGCGGACGTCCAACCCGGGCTACCGCCCCGGGCGCATGCGCTGGCGGCAGAACCTCATTCTGCGCCGCATGCGGGGCGAGCAGGTGGAAGTCCCGAAAGTCGACGAGCCGCAGGACACTCCGGACACGGCGACCTCGCCCGTGAGTCCGGACTCCGTCGGGCCGGCAGATAGCAGCGCCACGGTCGACTCGGTGCCGCCGGCCTCCGAGCCGGTCACCGACACCACTCCCTCACCCATCCCGGGCCAGAGCGCGCCATGAAGCAGCGACTGACCCTCCTGGGCATCCGGACGGCGTTCAGGACCGTGGGTCGAGTGGCCCCAGCGCAGGCGGCCGTCTGGGCAGAGGAGGTCTTCTGCCGCCCGCCGAGGGCACGCATCCGGCCGCGCGAGCAGGAATTCCTGGCGACCGGAATGCAGTTCGAGCTGCCGATCTCGACCGGTACGCTCGTGGCCTGGGAGTGGGGGAGTGGCCCGACGGTACTCCTGGTGCATGGCTGGGGAAGCCGAGCGGCACGCTTCCGGGTGCTCGCCCCACTCCTGGTGAAGGAGGGGTTCCGGGTCGTGGCGTACGACGGGCCGGCCCATGGGAGGTCGCCAGGCAAGCGAACGAGCCTGCCCGAGTACTCCGCAGCCCTGCTCGAGGTTGCGTCGCTCCTGGGCCCGCTGCACGCGGCTGTGGGGCATTCGCTGGGCGGTGCCGCAATCGCTGTCGCACTGCACCGCGGGCTCCGGCTGGAGCGCGCCGCGCTGATCGCCCCGTTCGGCGCGCCCCCGGAGTTCATCGACCGGTTCGCCAAGCTCATCGCCCTCCCGAAACGCGCCCAGGACCGGATGGTGGCGAACCTACCGGTTCGCCAAGCTCATCGCCCTCCCGAAACGCGCCCAGGACCGGATGGTGGCGAACCTCGAGAAGCGACTCGGGCTGCGATTCCAGGACCTCCACATCGCCGACCTCGCGCGGACTCTGCACACGCCCGCGCTGGTCATTCACGACCGGGACGACGAGGATATTCCGCTCAAGGAAGGGCGGGCCATCGCCACATCGTGGCCAGGATCGGAATTCGTGGAGACGGAGGGACTCGGGCACCACGCGATCATGCGTGATGTGGGCGTGGCAGAGCGGATCGCGAGGTTTGTGGCCGGGCGGCCGTGAGCGTGCCCTACTCGCGGGCGACTCCACGCGCGCGGTCGTTGATGAGCTTCACGAGTTCGGCGGGATCCATGTCGATTCCGGTCACGGCGAGCATCACGGGCGAGACACCCAGCTCCCGGGCCATCGCGCTGAACCTGGCCTGGTGAGCGGGCTGCTGTTTGATCCAGCGCTCCGGCTCCGTGACTTCGAGCGAGATCACCTGCATCCGCACGAGGGGCTTCAGCTCGGCGCGGATGATCTGATCCCAGGGGATGGGCCCAAGGGAGAAGGTCACGTCGGTGACCCCGGCGTCATCCAGGACGATCCGCTCGTCTGATCCGGCCTGCGGACGCGTCGCGAAGTAGAGCAGCACCCCTCCGAGCAGCAGCGCCGGCCACCCCGCCACCGGGACGTGCTGCGCGATTGCACCGAGACCGACAGCCATGAAGGCGATCGCGCCCACCAGCCACGGCCCGCGAGCGACCGGCCGGCTGTGGGTCACGATGCGCATCACCACCACCCGCTGAGACGGCCGAAGTTGCCGAGGCCCGCCAGCAGGGCCACGCCCAGCACGGCCTTCCATCGCGGGGTTAGGAGCGCCAGCCCCTCGAGCTGCGAGATGTCCTCCCCGCGCTCGAGTCGTTCCTGGCGATAGCCCTTGAAGAGGATCAGGCCGACGCCGATCGCGGCGAATGCCGGTCCCCCCATGGCACCGAGGGTCGAGAAGGAGCCGTCACGCATGGCCTGGATCCAGGCGAGGCGGGTCATGAAGATGCCGCCGGCCGCGATCCCGAGGCCGACGAGTCGGCGCACGAGTGGTGGAGGGCTGTTCTTGAGGTCCATCGCTGCAGGTTGGTGTTGGGGGGAACGGCGTGGCGGTACGGGTCGCCGCAGCGCTACAGGATCTTCTTGCCGAACGCGGACTGGACCAGTTCCACCGCGAACTCGGCGGACCGGTTGCGGTCGTCGAGGATCGGGTTCACTTCGACGATCTCGAGCGAGGTCATCACGCCGGCCGCATGGAGCGACTCCATGACGAGCTGCGCCTCGCGCCAGTCGAGACCGCCCTTCACCGGCGTCCCGACCCCCGGCGCCAGACTGGGATCGACGGCATCGAGATCGAAGCTCACGTGGACGAGATCGGTGTCATGGGTGACCGTCTCGATCGCCTTCTCCATGACGATGTGAATCCCGTGGCGGTCGATGTCCGCCATGGTGTACACGTGGACGCCGAGACGGCGCAGGTGTTCGCGCTCACCTTCATCCACGCTGCGGATGCCCACCATCGCCACGTTGCCGGGCTCGACCTTCCGGAAGCGCCCGCCGATCGCGCCCAGCGCCCTTGGCCCGAGCCCGAGCAGCGCGGCGAGCGGCATGCCGTGGACGTTGCCGGAGGGGGAGGTCTTCGGCGTGTTGATGTCGCTGTGCGCGTCGACCCAGAGGAGGCCCATCCGCTTGCCCTTGCGGCGCGCCCAGCTTGCCACCCCGGACACGGTGCCGACCGCGATCGAGTGATCGCCGCCTAACACCAGCGGGAAGTGGCCCCGGGTCATCACCTTCTCGACCTTCTGGGCCAGCTCGCGGTTGGCGTGGGTGATCTCGGTCAGGAAGCGGGCGCGGACCTCGCCGACCCGCAGCTGCTCCATGTTGCGGATTTCGAGGTCACCCTGATCGATGACGGTGTGACCGAGTTCGCGGAGGCAGTCGTTGAGCCCCGCGATCCGGATCGCCGAGGGGCCCATGTCCACGCCGCGCCGTCCGGATCCCAGGTCCATCGGGACGCCGATGACGTGGACCGTGCGACCCGACGTCCTCCGAGCGGGCATCAGTCGACCAGACGGAGGGGCATTACCAGCGTCAGATAGGCCGCGGGATCGTTCCAGCCCACCGGCTCGCAGGTCGCGGCCCGCTCCGGACCCTTGAAGGTCATGCGCACCTCGTCGGTCGGCATGTACTTCATGATCTCGAGCAGATAGGCGGCGTTGAAGCCGATCTCCATCGTCTCGCCGTCATAGCCGACCGACATCTCCTCCTGCGCCTCACCCAGATCCGGGGTCTGCACCGACAGCTTGCAGGACCCGCTCGCGAGACCCATGCGGATGCGATGGGTCTGGTCGCTTGCGACGATGCTCATGCGGCGCAGCGCCGCGGTAAGCGCCGCCTTGTCGGCGGTCATCGTCTTGTCGTTCTCCCGCGGGATGACCTGCTCGTAGTTCGGGTACGGTCCCTCGATCAGCCGGGTGAAGACCTGAGTGGTCGCGGAACGGAAGCCGAGATGGTTATCGCTCTTGGCAATCTCGAGTTCGTCGGAGTCGGAGAAGAGCCGGCGAATCTGGTCGAGTGCCTTGGGCGGGATGATCAGGTCGGCCTGTCCCTTCCCGATTCCGGCGGTCACCGGCACGTCCATGCGGGCGAGACGGTGGCCGTTGGTCGCGACCATCCGCATCCGCTCCGGCCGCAGTTCCCAGAGCACGCCGTTGAGAATCGGGCGACTCTCCTCGGTGCTGGCCGCGAAGGCGACGTGCGACACCAGCTTCTGCACATCGCCGGCACGCGAGCGCCAGGCGGCATCGAATTTCACGGACGGGAAGGCCGGGAATTCTTCCCGCGGCAATCCCAGCAACCGGAACTTCGAGCGGCCGCACTCGATGGTGGCCCGCTGCTCACCCGAACTCGTGAGCCGGATGGCAGCGCTGGGCAGCTCGCGGACGATATCCGAGAGCTTCTTGGCCGGCAGGGTGATCGCCCCTTCCTGGTCCACCGAGGCCGGCACTGTCGTGCTGACCGCGATGTCCAGATCGGTTCCCGAGAGTCTCAGACCATCCCCGGTCGCCTCGAGCAGCACATTCGAGAGAACCGGGAGTGTCGTCTTGGTGGGAATCGAGGCGCTGACCGCCTGCAGCCCTTCCTGGAACTGCTCCCGCGTGATCGTGAACTTCATCCCGTCCCTCGGCGTGCAAGAAAAGACTACTAGTTCTCAATTAACTAGATCTAGCAGTAGCAGTAGGGGTTCTGGATATGTGGACAGAACCCTCAACCGACTGCGGGGACATCAGCTTCCACGGTTCGATGCTGTGGACTCGCTGTGGAGGGCGGGGAGTGGCTGGGGGTGACTGCCCCGGTTCTCCGCCTTACCCACATCTCCCACATCCCGCGTGGATCATCACTGTGCAACGAGCTCGGCGCGTGCGCTTTCGATGCGATCCTTGAAGGTGCGATCGCGCGACATCTGCCGCTGAACCTTATCCACACTATGGATCACGGTCGAGTGATCCCGTCCGCCAAAGGCCTGGCCGATCTCGATGAGCTGCATCTGGAGCAGGTCCCGGGCGAGGTACATCGCGATCTGCCGCGGCACCACCAGGGTCTTGATCCGCGCCTTGGAGCGGAGCTGCTCCGCCGTCACGCCCCAGCGCCGCGCGACGACATCCTGGATCCGGTCGATGGTGGGGAGGGTCTTGGGCGTCATCGGCCCATCCTCCCCGGGACGGATCTTGTCGGCCAGCGCTTCGCGCGCGAGGTCGATGGAAACTTCGCGGTGCTTGAGCGAGGCGTACAGTAGGAGCTTGATGATCGACCCCTCGAGTTCCCGCACGTTGGACCGCACATGCTCCGCGATGAAGCGGAGTACGTCGTCCGGGATGGTCATCTCGAGGTGGTCGAGCTCCTGCTTCTTCCGCAGGATCGCGATCCGGTGCTCGAGGTCGGGCTGGCCGATGTCGGCGACCATGCCCCACTCGAAGCGGCTCACCAGCCGCGCCTCCAGCCCGGGGATGTCCTTGGGGGGCCGGTCCGAGGTCAGCACGATCTGCTTGCCGGCCTCGTAGAGCGCATTGAACGTGTGGAAGAACTCCTCCTGGGTGGCTTCCTTGCCCTCCAGGAAGTGGACGTCGTCCACCAGGAAGAGGTCGATGTCGTGACGGTACCGCTTGCGGAGCTCCGGCATGGTGCGCCGGGAGATCCCCTCGATCACCTCGTTGATGAACTGCTCGGCGCTGACATAGAGGACGCGGGTGCCCGGGGCCCGGCGCAGCATCGCATGGGCGATGGCCTGCATCAGGTGGGTCTTGCCGAGTCCGGTCGCGCCGTAGATGAAGAGCGGGTTGTAGGTCTTGCCGGGTGCTTCCACGGCGGCGTGCGCCGCGGCCGCCGCGAGCTGGTTCGACTTGCCGATGACGAACGTCTCGAAGGTGTAGCGTTCGTTGAGCGGCTGGTTGCTGGGATTGGAAGGCTGGCCCCCCTGGCCGGCCGCCGGGGCGCTCACGAAGAAGTCCATCTGTGGCCGCCGCTGGCGGTCTTCCTGGACGCGGAAGGTCACCACGATCGGCTTGCCGGCCACCGTCTCCGCGAGCTTGGAGAGCAGGGCGCCATGGTTCGCCTCGTTCCACTTGGCGGCGAATTCGTCGGGCGCGGCAACGACCAGCCGGTCGGCCTCGAGGGCGACGGCTTCGGTCGGTTCGAGCCAGGCACGAACCACCTTGTCCGAAAGCTGTCGACCAGCTTCATCGAGGATCAGCTTCCAGAGATCTTTGGCGGACTGCGGCATGCTGCTTCGGGGCGGGTGGGGCGTTCGCAAGGGCAGCCGATTGTACGGGCCCGATGTGGAAAAGTCAACCTTGACCTGAATGGGGTTGGTTGGCTAGGTTTGCGGGCTCATTTGAGGGGATATTTAGATGAATCCGTCATATCGTCCGCGCAACAAGCGCCGCATCGCCAAGCACGGTTTCCGGGCCCGGATGGAGAACCGCTGGGGGCGGGCCACGCTGTCGCGTCGCCGCAAGAAGGGCCGCAAGCAGCTGGTCGTGTCGATCGGCTCCAAGCACGGGACCCGCTGACGACTGGCGAGCAGCGTCCCCGCTCCCGGCGCCTCGCGGCGCAGGCCGAGCGGATGCGGTGCCTCACGGCAGGTCGGCGTCGGCGGTCGCGGTTGCTGGAGTTTGTCTGGCTGAACAATACGGCGGGCCACCCACGGATGGGACTGATCGTACCCAGGTTCCAGTCCTCCGCGGTGGCCCGCAATCGTTTGCGGCGCCGCCTCACGGAGATCTGGCGCCGGGAGATCCAGGGTCGGCAAGGTGATCGAGATCTCATCATCCGGGCGCGGAAAGAGGCCTACTCGGCCTCTTTCGAGGAGCTGCACACGGAGTTGGTCACGTGGGTAGCGGCGCTGTGATCGGTGGCGCGGAGCGACCGACGACTCTGCTCGGCTGGCTGCTCACGCCGCTGACCCTGATTCTGATCGCGCTGATCCGCCTGTATCAGCTCCTCATCTCGCCGGGGCTGCCGGCCAGTTGCCGGTTCTCGCCCAGCTGCTCCCAATACACATTGGATGCCGTCCGGCGCTATGGTGCCCTCAAGGGCGCCTGGCTCGGCGTCCGCCGTCTGGTGCGATGCCATCCCTGGCATCCGGGCGGCTATGATCCTGTTCCCTGACCTCGGTCACTAGATCCCATGGATCGTCGCGTCCTCTGGGCGATAGCGCTGATGATGGTTATCGCCATCGCGCCCACGTTCTTCTTCAAGCAGCCCGCCAAGCGTCCGGTCCCCGCGACCGTCGCCGACACCGGCGCCCGTCCGAGTGTCGCCGCGTCCGAGAGTCTCCAGGCCTCGGTCGAACGGCCGGGGCTCCCGGTGGCGGCGGTGTCCGCAGCCCAGCCCGCCGACACCGTCGTGGTCAGCTCGGCGCTCTACCACTACGCCATCGCCACCCGCGGTGGCGCGATCATCCAGGCTTCGCTCGAGCGCTACAAGAATCTCGCCCCAGGCCACCGTGGCGAGACGGTGCGGATGCTGCCTGACGGCGCGCCGATTCATCAGCTCGCGATCAGCGTCGGCCAGGACACGCTGCGACTCGCGGACTGGGACTTCACCCCGTCGGCCAAGTCCCTCGAAGTGAAGAGCACGGACTCGCTCACGCTGACGGCGACCCGCGGCACGGTTACGGTCGACCTGACCTATCACTTCCGGCCGGATGACTACCAGATCGGCGTGACGGGGCGGCTCACCGGGCTCGGTCCGGTGGGCGGTCATCTGCTGATCGGGATGGGGAGCGGGTTCAGCCAGACCGAGGCGGACTCGGCCGGCAACGTCTACACTTTCGGCATCGTCACCAAGACGGACCAGTCGAAGTCGCATCCCTTCTCGAAGCTCAAGGCCGATGAACGGGCCACCTACGAAGGCCCGTTCGAGTGGGCGGCGGTGAAGTCGAAGTACTTCGTGGCGGCGCTGCTGGCGATCGACTCGGGCGCGGCGCAGATCAGCGGCGTCACCGCCCACGCGCTGCCGGGCCAGGCGCATGTGATCCATGCCAACACCACCTTCGGGGTTCCGGTGCCGGCGGCGGGCACGTTCGGCTACCGGCTGTACGTCGGTCCGATGGAGTATCCCCGACTCCACGCCGTCGGCCACGACTTCTACGACATCAATCCGTATGGATGGCCCGGCTTCCGCACCCTGATCCGTCCGATCGCGGTCGGCGCACGTGCGCTGCTCGTGTGGATGCACGAGCACCTGGGCATCGCCTACGGCGTGGTGCTGATCCTCTTCGGCATCATGATCCGACTGGTGCTGTGGCCGCTCAACCAGAAGGGCATGCGCGCGAGCATCCGGATGCAGGCGCTGCAGCCGGAGATGCAGAAGATCCAGGAGCGCTACAAGGACGATCCGGGCCAGCTGCAGAAGGAAGTGATGCAGCTCTACAA
>JBGASX010000095.1:0-16571 GCA_044229445.1 Gemmatimonadales bacterium
GGCGGAGCGGAGCTCCGCCCCTACCCCAAAACAAAGGCCCGGAGATTCCTCTCCGGGCATTGCCCCTCCTGGGCTCGACCGGAGGACCGAAGGTCCGACGGCAAGCCCACCAAAACAAAGGCCCGGAGATTTCTCTCCGGGCATTGCCCCTCCTGGGCTCGAACCAGGACTCTCCTGATCCAGAGTCAGGCGTGTTGCCAGTTACACCAAGGGGCATCAGGAGGGCAATAAACTAGCGGGGGGAGGGGCCTTCGGGTAGGGGAGGGTGACGGGAAGTTCCGAGTACCGAGTTCCGAGTACCGACGGGGTCCGGACCGGCCCGAGATGATCCCGAAGGCCCACCCAATGGGGCGCCAACTCACTCGGAACTCGGAACTCGGAACTGTAGACGACTAATACCTTTGGCTAATGTCCCGCTCCCCCTGCCCCGGATAGCTTGGCTCCGGACCCCAAACCGGAGCCGGTATGACTGCCAGCAGCAAGAAGTCGGGCGACGCCCAGACGACCACCCGTGAGTCACTGATCGCCGGGCTCAATGACGACCTCGCCCGGGAATACCAGGCGATCATCGCCTACGTGGTCTACTCCCAGGTGATCAAGGGCGCCCAGTACATGACGATCGCCCGCGAACTGGAGGTCCACGCCGGCGAGGAGCTCAAGCACGCCCTCATCATCTCCAAGCAGATCGATTACCTCGGCGGCACCCCGACGGTGTCGGCGAAGCAGGTGAAGATGAGCGAGAAGGCAACCGACCTGCTCCAGTTCGACCTCGACAATGAGGTCAACACGATCCGCGAATACCGCAAGCGGATCGGCGAGTGCGAGTCGCTGGGGGAGTACGCGATGGCGGAACATATCCGGGAGATACTGAAGGACGAGCAGGAGCACGCGATCGATCTCGCGACGGCACTGGGGAAGGATGTGCCGGTGATCTGACTGAAGTTCCGAGTTCCGAGTACCGAGTTCCGAGGGCGACGAATCCCGAACCCGCGAAAAAGTTGGAGGATCCGGGTCGGACCTGACCACAGACACTCGGAACTCGGAACTCGGTACTCGGAACTGCTACTCCCGCGCCCCGGGCAGTCCGAGGTCGGGGAGGGATTCGAGCACCTCGAACGCCATGGGGCAGAGTCCGGTCCCGACCTGTTTCTGCATGATCTTGAGCACCTCGTCCCGGGGCAGCGCCTTCCGGTAGGGGCGTTCGGCGCTCAGCGCCTCACAGATGTCCGCCACGGCGAGGATCCGGGCCATCGGCGAGAGCTGCATCCCCCAGATCCCGAGGTGATAGCCGCTGCCGTCCAGCTTCTCGTGGTGCGCGGCGGCCATCTCGGCGAACTCCGCGAATCGGCGCACCCGCACCAGGATCTCGAGGGTATGCCGGGGATGCTCCTGCACCTGGAGGATCTCCTCCGGGGTCAGCCGTCCCGGCTTGTCGAGAATCTGGTTGCTGACGCCGAGCTTCCCGATGTCGTGGAGCAGGCCGGCGCGGCGGAGGGTGACGAGGTCGTCTTCAGAGCAGCCGAGTCCGCGGCCGATCGCGACGGCGACGGAGGCGACGCCCACCGAGTGGAGCGCGGTATAGGGCGACTTGGCGTCGATGACCTTGGCGAAGGCTTCGGCGACCTGGTCGAGGCGGGCCTCATCGGCGAAGAGCACCCGGTCGGCCGGCTCCAGATCGGCGACGTATTCGAGCTGATCGGTAGCGACGAGGGTGCCCCAGAAGGCATGCTCCGACTCCAGCACCTCGAGCACCTCCACCAGTGCCGGATCGAACCAGGTGCCGCTCCGCGCCCGCGCGACGTCGAAGGCGGCGCCGACACCGAAGCTGCTGGCGAAGACTTCGACGGTCTGCGCCAAGCCCGCGATCCGGCCGAGCAGCGGGATCTGGTCGCCGCGGCGGTAGTAGGGCATGCCGCGACCGTCCCAGTGTTCATCGAGGGCCCGGATCGCATCCTGGGTGGCGGGATCGAGGCCCAGCATGCTGGCGATGTCGGCGCCCCGCTCACAGCGGGTCTCGGTCATCTCGCGGCCGCTCCCCTGCTCCGTCATCCCCATCATCAAGGTGTGCCACGCCCGGGCCATCGCCCCCTCGGTGGGGCGGGAGTGATGGAAGGCGTACTTCGCCGCGTCGGCCCCTTTGGTCCAGTCGGTGACCTTGTGGGCGCGCTTGAGTGCCAGGTCATCGGCCCGGAAGAGCCGGGCGAGCCGGGCGGCGTTGCTGGAGCAGCCCAGGTCCTTGAGCAGCAGGGCGTAGAAGAGGGAGGACTTCTCGTCCGGCGAGAGATGGACGAGATCCGCCAGCCGCATCCCGATGATGCAGGTACGGACCGCATGGCCGGCGGGTTGCCCCTCGGTGATGTCGAGCGCGTAGGAGAGCGCCGAGACGACTTCGGAGAGCCGGACATCGGCAGACTCCGCCCCTCCCCGGCCGGCGGGCCGAGGCAAAGTGCCGGATTGGGCGCCGGCTACGGGGGCTAAGTCGTTGAAAATGGCGGTCACGGGCACTAGGAAGGCAAAAAGAGTACCGAGTTCCGAGTACCGAGTTCCGAGTCCTGCAGGCAGGCCAACTGCCTGCTCCCTGGCACTCGCACGGGACCACCCCGGAAGCACTCGGAACTTGGAACTCGGTACTCGGTACTGAAAACGGCGAGGCCCCGGAATCGGGGCCTCGCCGTTTCATCTATGGAGCTGAGGGGGATCGAACCCCTGACCTCTGCAGTGCGATTGCAGCGCTCTCCCAGCTGAGCTACAGCCCCTTGGAAGGGACGGTAAGCTAGTTATCGGGTGGGGCTGGGTCAACCTGAATCGGGACTTGGGGTTCCGCAGCTGCGCCTTGGGCGTCTCGGGCCAGCGTGCCCGCTCAGTCCAGCATCACCCCATCCAGCTCGTGCACGACACCACCCAGACTGACAATGTCGGTGGTCACGATGCCGACGCCGTTGACCAGGACCTCCCCGTCCACTTCGGAGATCGAGATCATGTTCCCGGCCATGCCGGGGAGCCGGGTGAAGGGGATCAGATCCCGCTCACGGTACTGGCCCCGCACCATGTGCGTCCCCAGCAGGCGGCGAAGCCGCCCCGGCGCGGCGAAGAGTTCGAGCTGCCGCTCCACCGGGAGCGCATCGAAGGCGCGGTCGCTCGGGACGAAAATGGTGAGATCGCCCTCGGCGATGTCGGCCTTCAGCCCCGCCGCGTCCACCGCGGCGATGAAGGTGCGGAACCGGTCGGTGGCGGCCAGAGTTTCGAGAATTCCATACTGGGAGGCGACCCGGCGCGCGGGCCGCGTGGGGACGGCGATCATGCTTCCTCCAATCGATGCGTGCATCCGGCGATGAAGATCTTTGTCAGGCGCTTGGGCGGCGGCCCGGCAATGGAGCAGGTCCGGCGCGGAGGCCGAACCTGCTCCGTCAGTCTTATTCCGGCACGGAGGCCGGGACGACTCAGTTCTTGTCGGCGAGGAGGAGCGCCGACAGCGGCGCGCCACCACCGGGCGCTTCGACGGCGAGACCGGTGCGGATCTGACCGGCGGCCAGCGTCAGCGTGCCGGTATCGATCGCCACGGTCTTGGTGCCGGCCGGGGTGACGCGAACCTGGTAATCGCCCGCAGGCACTTCGAGGTAGCCGCTCGCGCCCTTGAACGGCACGCCGGTGAGGGTCGGCGTCGCGGTGGCGAGATCGGCGCCCGGCGCGGTCACGTAGATGTCCACGTCGCCCACGCTCGGCGCGGCATGGACCAGCCGCACCTTCACGTTCCCGGCGGCCGGCGCGGTGAGATCGTCCGTCAGCACCAGCGGCTCGATGGCGGCCGCCGTGTTGATGGCGATGACGGTGTACGAGGCATCCTTGGACAGCGGGACGTTCGCGTCGATGACGCTGGTGCCGGTGCCATAGAGGTTGACCTTCACGTTCCGGGAGCCGGAGGGAACCGTGAGGTAGCCCGACGCAACCGTGTAGGTCACGCTGTCGAGCACCTTGGCGCCGTCCACCAGCACGTCCACCGCCGGCGCGTCAGGCGAAGCGTGCACCACCCGGACCTGGGCGTTGGAGCTGGGGCTATTGTTGTCATCACTGCAGGCCGCGGTCGTCGCGACGAGCGCGGCGAGAGAGGCGGCCAGGATCATGCGAGTCATGGAATGAACTCCAGAAGTCGGGAGGGGAATCGAGGGTGAACCGGTCCCGGCGCCGGGGCGATGCCCGGCGCCGAGCCGGACTCATTACATCGCCGGCAGCAGCACCGCGTCGATGACGTGGATGATGCCGTTGCTGGCCTTCACGTCGGCGCCGGTGACGTTGGCGAACTTGTCGCCCACGTGCACGTTGGCGCCGGCCAGATGGATGCGGAGCGTCGAGCCCTGCACCGTGGTGAGCGAGACGTAGCCGTCCTTGTCAGCCTTCGCCTTGAGATCGGCGGCAGTGAGCAGACCCGGCACCACATGGTAGGTCAGGATGGCGGTGAGCGTCGGCTTGTCCTTGAGCAGGCCATCAACGGTACCAGCCGGAAGCTTGGCAAAGGCGGCATCCGTGGGCGCGAAGACGGTGAACGGACCCTTCCCCTGCAGCGTGGCGACGAGATCGGCGGCCTGCAGCGCGGCCGTCAGGGTCTTGAACTGCCCTGCGGCAATGGCGGTCTCCACGATGGTGGCCGGCGCCATCGCCTTCTGGGCCGCACCCTGGGCCTGGAGGCCGGAGGCGACGGGGGTCGCAAGGAGAACGGCGGAGAGAACGGCGAGCGTCTTCATAATGAGCAAACTCCTAAAGAGTTGAGTTTCGTTGTCTAACTTACGTCGAGCAAATTACTCGACTTTCTCCGCCATGTCAAGGATATGTATAACAATTTACCTTGACATGACTTAGACAATTAGGTATTCTCAAGCATGCCAGACATAGAAAGAACGCCGGAGCGGGAGGTGGCCCGGCATCCGGTGCGGCTGGTCGCCCAGCGCACCGGGCTGTCGAGCCATGTGCTCCGGGCGTGGGAGCGGCGGTACGGTGTCGTCACGCCGACCCGGACCGAGGGGGGGCAGCGGCTCTATACCGACGCCGACATCGAACGGCTGGCGCTCCTCCGCACGCTGGTGCGCAAGGGCGGGGCGATCAGCCAGCTGGCGCAGCTCCCCGGGAGCGAGCTGGCCCGGCGGGTCGCGCAGGAGGAGGAGGCCAGCGAAGCGGAGGGGCCGAGCGAGGCGGAGCTGGAAGTGAGCTCGGCACGGTCGCGTGAGCTGATGCTGATGGCGATCGCGGGCCTCGACAGTGCGGGGCTCCGGAGGCAGCTGCAGCGCGGCGTGGTGGCGCTGGGGATTCCGCGCTTTCTGGACCGGGTCGTCGCCCCGGTGCTGGTCGAGATCGGCCTGCGCTGGCGCCGGGGAGAGATGGGGATCGCCCACGAGCACATGGCGACGGTGGTCATCCGCCAGGTGCTGGGGTGGGTACGGGAGACAGCGGAACCGGGCGAGCCTGGTCCCGCGCTCGTCGTGGCCACTCCGCCTGACCAGATCCACGAGGGTGGGGCGATGCTGGTGGCGGCGGCGGCGGCGGCGGCCGGGTGGCGGGTGGTCTATCTCGGCGTGGACCTGCCGGCGGCGGAGATCGCTTCGGCGGCGCTCCGGACCCGGGCCAGCGCCGTGGCGCTCAGCCTGATTCATCCCTCCAACGATCCCGCCATGAGCGGCCATCTCGCCGCGCTCCGTCAGGCGCTGCCGACGGGGCTTCCCCTACTGGTCGGCGGCAGCGCGGCCGAGTCGTATCGCAGCGCCATCGAGGCGGCGGACGGCGAGATCGTCGGCGATCTGGTGGAGCTGAAGGGGGTGCTCGAGGAGTTGGTGGGGAGTGCGTAGGGTTCCGAGTTCCGGGTTCCGGGTTCCACACTGAGGGAGGGATTCGCTAGCGCGATAACGACATGACCGACCACCGCATCCTGCTCACCGGCGCCACCGGGTACGTCGGCGGCCGCCTGCTCACCGCCCTCGAATCCGCTGGTACCCCGATCCGTTGCCTGGCCCGGCGCCCAGAATACCTGCAGCAGCGTGTGGCCTCCGGGACCGAGGTCGTGGCGGGGGATGTCATGGACCCCGCGAGCCTCGCCGGCGCACTCGCCGGCATCGAGTCCGCCTTCTACCTCGTGCACTCGATGGGGGGCGACGCGGGCTTCGAGGACGCCGATCGCACCGGCGCCAGGAACTTCGCCGCCGCGGCCCTGGCCGCTGGTGTCAAACGGATCATCTACCTCGGCGCACTCGGCCGCGGCGCGGAACTCTCCAGTCACCTCGACAGCCGACAGGAGGTAGGGCGCATCCTGCGTGAGTCGGGGGTGCCGACCCTCGAGTTCCGCGCCTCGATCATCGTCGGGTCGGGCAGTCTCTCGTTCGAAGTGATCCGGGCCCTGGTGGACCGGCTGCCGATCATGATCATGCCGAAGTGGGTGACGACCCGGACCCAGCCGATCGGGATCGAGGATGTCATCGCGTATCTCCGTCAGGCGCTCACCGTACCGCTCCCGGAGAGCCGGATCTACGAGATCGGTGGTCCTGACAAGGTGTCGTATGCCGACCTGATGGACGAATACGCCCGGCAGCGGGGGCTCGCTCGGGCCTACATCCGGGTTCCGCTCCTCACCCCCCGGCTCTCGAGCCTCTGGCTCGCGCTGGTGACCCCGGTCTATGCGCGGGTCGGCCGCGCCCTCATCGAGGGGCTCAGGAACGAGACGCTGGTGCGGGACGAATCCGCCCTCCGCGACTTCACCGTCGTGCCGCGCGGGCTCAAGGTGGCGATGGCCCGCTCGCTCGCCAACGAGGATCGGGCCTTTGCGTCGACCCGCTGGTCGGATGCGCGGTCGGCGTTGGGGCAGGTGCGCGGCTGGGGCGGCATCCGGCTCGGGACCCGGCTGGTGGATGCGCGGCACCTCGCCGTCGCGGCGACACCCGCCGCGGCCTTTCGCCCGATCCGCCGGATCGGCGGCTCGACCGGGTGGTACCACGCCAACATCCTGTGGCGCTTCCGCGGGTGGGTCGACCTGGTCTTCGGAGGCATCGGCCTCCGGCGCGGACGCCGCGATCCGGAGCGGCTCTATCCTGGCGACACGGTGGATTACTGGAGAGTCGAGGCGATGGAGCCGGACCACCTGCTCCGCCTCAGCGCCGAGATGCGGGTACCGGGCCGGGCGTGGCTGCAGTTCGAGGTGGAGGCGAAGGACGGCGGCAGCATCATTCACCAGACCGCCATCTTCGATCCGGGCGGACTGTTCGGCCAGGTGTACTGGTATGCGCTCTGGCCGGTCCACCAGTACGTCTTCGGCGGCATGCTTCGGGCGCTGGGGAGGGCGGCGGTGGCAGGAGATCACGCGGAACCGGGACAGCGTGCGGCGGTGCTGCCGACCGTCGCGGTCACGCCGACCGGCGGAGCATCCGAGTAGCGAGGGCGGTGCGCACGGCCGTGCTGAGTTCATCCAGCGTGAACGGCTTGGTGAGGAGCGGTTCGGCCGAGGTGAGCCAGCCGAGACTCACGAGGTGCTTCTGGGGGTGGGCACTCATGTAGAGCACCGGGGTGTCGGGGCGGAGTTTGGTCATCCGGGTGGCGAGCTCCGGCCCGTTCATGCCGAGCATGGCCAGGTCGGTGAGCAGCAGGTCGATCACCTGTTCCCCGTGTGAGGCGGTCTCCAGCGCGCTGATTCCGCCGGTCGCCTCGAGGACCTGGTATCCGAGGCGGCGCAGCATCCGGGCGACGGCCCGGAGCACCGCCTCCTCATCGTCCACGACGAGGATCGTCGCGTCCTCGAGCGGTACCGTGGCGTCGATGGTCGCGGGAGGCGGCACCGGATCGATGGCGGCGCCCCGCGTCACCGGGAGATCGACATTGATGGTCGTGCCCTGTCCGGGGGTGCTGTCGACCCAGATCCAGCCACCACTCTGCTTCACGACGCCATACACGCTCGCGAGACCCAGTCCCGTTCCGCGCCCGACCTCTTTGGTGGTGAAGAAGGGCTCGAACACCCGGGCGAGCGTGGCGGCATTCATGCCGCTCCCGGTGTCCCGCACGCTCAGGCGAACGTAACCGCCGGGTGAGGCACTCGCGGCACCGTAGCGCTTGATGTAGTCCCCGTCGATGACGACGTGCTTCGCGCCGATCTCCAGCCGGCCCCCGCCCGGCATCGCGTCGCGGGCGTTGAAGGCGAGATTCAGAAAGACGTGCTCCATCTGGACGGCATCGGCCGTGAACCAGAGCGGCCGGTCGGAGGCGTGGGTGACCAGCTCGATCCCGGGCCCGAGGACGCGACGGAGCAGGCTCGATTCGGCGGCGATGAGGGCGTTGGCCTCGATCGGCACCAGCTTGAGGAGCTGGCGGCGTCCGAACGCCAGGAGCTGCTTCGTGGTCTCCGCCATGTTCTCCCCGGCGTGGCGGACCTCGGCGAGATAGGCGATGCGATCCTCGGGTGAGGCGTCGCCCGCCTCCAGCTCCTCCACGAAGGCGAGGAGCGCGGTGAGCTGGTTGTTCAGGTCGTGGGCGACGCCGCCCGCGAGCACGCCGGTGGCCTCCGCTTTCGCCGCCTGCTGGATGTACCCCTCCATGCGGCGCCGCTCCGTCACATCATCGATCGCCAGCAGCAGGCTTGGCTCGGTACTGCCCGGCTCCAGCATCCGGAACGCGCTCAGGGCGATGATCCGCTCCCCGAGCCCGTGGAAGCTGTGGGTCACTTCGATCTCGCGGCTGCTGCCCCCCGATTCGACCAGTTCGCGGAAACTCACGAAATCCCAGTCGCTGCTCATGATCTGGTAGATCGGTCGCCCGTTGAGCGCGGTGGCATCGAGGTTGAAGGTGCGGCAGAAGGCGCCGTTCGCGCGCATGATCCGCGCATTCGCGTCGAGCACCAGGAGCGGATGCTGGACCGTGTCGATGATCGCGTTGCTGTGCTGCAGCGCGAGTGCGGTGACGTCCACGAGCTGGTGCAGCGTCTCGACATCGACCAGGGCGAGCACCAGCCCGGCCACGCTCCGGTCGGGGGCGCGATAGGGGGAGATGCGGAGGAGGTTGGCGCGGCCGGCGCCATCGGTCACCTCGGCCTCGCGCATCGCGCCGTCGGCGAGCACCTCGCGCCCGAGCGCGACCAGGTTCGGGGGCGACACCTTGCGGAGCCGCTCCCCCAGGCTCCGACCGAGATCCTCTGGAGTCAGTCCGAAGACGGCGCCCGCCTCGGGGCTGAAGCGGCGGATCCGCAGGTCGCGGTCGGTCAGCACGAGGGGCGTCGCGATGCTGTCGAAGATGTTGGTGAGGTCGGCCACGGACTGCCCCAGCTCGGCGTTCCGGTGCTGGAGCTCCTCGTTCAGGGTGGTGATCTCCTCATTCATCGACTGGAGCTCTTCCTTCGTCGTCTCCAGCTCCTCGTTGGTGCTCTGGAACTCCTCGTTGCTCGACAGCGCCTCCTCGTAGGCCGCCTGCAGCTCGATCTGGGCCGACTCGTGGAGCTCCACGACCGAGGCCATGTAGTCGCGGGTCTCGGCGAGCTCCTGTTCCAGTTCGCGGATCCTCTGCTGGGTGCCGCGCGCCGCCGGGGCACCACGCCCACCAGTCCTGGCGGCCTTCCGCACCGGGGCAGCGTGCGGCTCGAAGACGATCAAGCTGTACCCCGCCCGCCCCTTCTCCCGGGCGAGCGGGAAGACGGTCAGGTCGACGCTGTGGACCCGTGTACCGCCCTCGAACCGGACGCCGGCGTGCCTGACACGGGCCCCGGACTTCTCGGATTCGCGAAGCAGACGCCCCAGGGTGACGCGCAGGCCGGGACGCACGGCCTTGAGCAGGCGAGTGGTCGGCTCGCCGGCCGGCTCCTCGAGATACTGACCCGACGCGCCCTGGAGGTGCACGATCTCCAGCTCGCCATTGACGATGATCCGGGCGCGGGAGAAGTCGTGCCGGTAGATGTGCTCGGCGAGTCGCTCGAGCTCCGCGACGGAGCGCCCCTCATGGAGCGGCACGGTGAGCGGGCGTTCATGCGGCTCGCCTGGCGGATGCACCCGCTGCGCCAGCACCTCGAGCAGCGGCAGCTGGGTCCGCACACCGCTCGGCAGGTAGAGGCGGTGCTTCCGGTCACTCAGGAGAAACAGGTCGCCCACCAGCGCGGTGGTCTCGGCGGGACCGAGCAGGAGGGAGCCACCGGGCTTGAGCGCGTAATGGAAGGTGCGCAGCGCCCGCCGCTGCAGCACGGCATCGAGGTAGATGAGCACGTTGCGGCAGATCACCACGTCCATCCGCGAGTAGGGCGGATCCCGCGTCAGATCGTGGCGGGCAAAGATGCAGATGGCCCGGAGCCGCTTGTGCACTTCGTAGCCGGTCTCGGTCCGCCGGAAGCACTGTGCGAGCCGCTCCGGCGAGACCCGGGTCGCGATGCTCTCGGGGTACGTGCCGGCGCGCGCGATGGCGAGCGCCGGCTCGCTCAGGTCGGTGGCGAAGATCTGGATCGTGCTCGTCGCACCGACTTCTGCGGCGGCTTCCAGCGCCTCGATCGCCACCGAGTACGCCTCTTCGCCGGTGGCACAGCCGGCCACCCAGATTCGGAGCGGCTCTTTCGTCTTTCGCCCCTGCAGGAGTGGCATCAGCACGGTCCGGCGCAGCTCCGTGAGGCTCTCGGCATCCCGGAAGAACTCGGTCACGTGGATGAGCACCTGGCGGTAGAGGTGCATCGCCTCCTCCGGCTCCCCTTTGAGCCGCGTGAGGTAGCTCCCGCGATCGGCGATCCCCAGCTGTTCCATCCGGCGTGCGATGCGACGCTCGAGGGTGGGCCGCTTGTAGTGGGAGAAGTCCACGCCGGTCGCCGCGCCCAGTTCCCGGATGATGGCCTCGATCTCCGGCATCGGCGTCTCGAGGATCGCCGGAGGCAGCGGCTCCTGCTCGACGGTGGCTGGTGCCGCAACCGTCGCCCGCACCCGCGAGGGCACCGCCCCCGCCGCGATCGCGCGGCCGATCGCCTCTGGCGACAGCACGTGGTCCACCACGCCGAGTGTCACGGCATTGCCGGGCATTCCGTCCTGCTGGGCCGTGCCGGGCGACTGGGCATAGGTGACACCACCGGCCTCGCCAATGGCCTGGAGACCGGCCGTGCCATCGGTGCCCGTGCCGGAGAGCACCACACCCACGGCCTGCTCGCCGAGACTGACGGCGAGCGATGCAAAGAGCCGGTCGATGACCGACGGCGGATCCCGGCGGCTGGAGCGGGCTTCAAGGTGGAGCGCACCGTCGCGAACAACGATCGCCGACACCGGGGGGATGACGTAGACGTGCCCCGCGGCGAGGATCTCCCCCTCGCGGGCTTCGGCGACGGTCATCGCGGTGGAGTGGGAGAAGATCGCGGCCAGTCCGCTCGCGTGGCTCGGCGAGAGGTGCATCGCGATGACGATGGCGACTGGGGTGCTGGCGGGGATCGCGGCGAGGAGCTCGGCGCAGGGAGCGATGCCACCGGCAGAGCCCCCGATCCCGATCACGCGGAACGCCGGGGGCGCCGTGGCCTTCCGGGACGTTCGCTTGAGTCGTTTCATGCGCGCAGGCCCTCCGACCAGAGCCGGAACGGGGGTATCCGGCCACGAAACATCTCCCTGCCCCAGAGCGAAGCCAACCGGCTCGAAAGAGCGATATTGTGAGGCGGAATGCGACATCACCCTCTCGGACTAGTCCGGCTTGCCATTCGGCCCTCCCGGCCTTCGCCAGGATCTGCTGACAGCTGCCGCAACCTTGGACGAGCATCCGGGAAATCGGGATAGATTCTGGTCGTGACCACCCCCCGCCCCACCTGGTTCGTCGGCCCCTGGGAACTCTCCACCGCGACGGCGCATCTGCCGCCGACGCCTGCCGACGGCCGGGTGCTGCTGATCGAGAGCACGGGCAAGGGCGGCGCCCTCCCCTATCACCGCTGGAAACTCGTGCTGGTGCTTTCGGCCCTCCGGCATTTCGTGGCGGAGTTGCGTGCGGCGGGCTACGAGGTCGACCACCGGGTGGCGCCGAGTTATGCGGCGGGCATCGAGGCGCACATCGCCGAGTTTGCACCGTCGGAGGTGCTGGTGCAGGAGCCGGCGGAGTGGGGGATCACACAAAGCCTGACTGAACTGCAAAAGAAGTTCCGAGTTCCGAGTACCGAGTTCCGAGGGGATCGGCTCCTCGGAACTCGGAACTCGGAACTCGGTACTCGCATCACCTTCCTTCCCGATCGTCGTTTCCTGACATCGCGGGCGGAGTTCCAGGAGTGGGCCCGCGGGCGGAAGCTGCTCCGGATGGAGGACTTCTACCGGCAACAGCGGAAGCGGCTGGGCATCCTCGTCGAAATCAATGGCGAACCGGTCGGCGGGGACTGGAACCTCGATCACGAGAACCGGAAGACCGCCGCGGCACTCCGGAAGCATGGCGTGCCGCCGGCGCCGCAACCGTTCCCGCCCGACGGGATCACCGAGAAGGTGATCCGGCTCGTCAACCGGATGGAGCCACACTGGGGGAGCACGGCGGGGTTCGACCTGCCGGTCACCCGCGCCCAGGCGCTCGCGGCGCTGGAGGAGTTCGTGACCGAGCGCTTCGCCGACTTCGGGCCGTTCGAGGACGCGATGCTGAGCGGGGAGCGCTACCTCTACCACTCGCGGCTCAGCGCGGCGATGAATGTGGGGCTGCTCCATCCGAAGGAAATGGTGGATCGCGCTGTCGCCGCCTGGGAGCATAGTACTCGGAACCCGGTACCCGGAACCCGGAACCCCATCCCCCTCGCGTCGCTCGAAGGCTTCGTCCGGCAGATCATCGGCTGGCGGGAGTATGTGAACGGGATCTACTGGCGGGAGATGCCGGGCTACCGGGAGCACAACTACTTCGGCTTCACCCGGCCGCTCCCCCAGGCGTACTGGGACCCGGCGGAGACCGAGCTGGCCTGTCTCGGCGACTCGGTGCGGGCTGTGCGCGACACGGCGTATGCGCATCACATTCACCGGCTGATGATCCTCTGCAACTTCGCGGTGCTGGCGGGGGTGCATCCGCTCCGGCTGTCGGAGTGGTTCTGGGCGGGGTTCTCGGATGCGATGGAGTGGGTCGAGCTCCCCAACGTGGTCGGGATGGGGACCTTCGCCGACGGTGGCCTGCTGGCGAGCAAGCCGTACGTGTCGAGCGCGGCGTACATCAACAAGATGAGCAACTACTGCGGCGGCTGCCGCTACGATCCGAAGCTCCGTACCGGGCCGGATGCCTGCCCGTTCAATTACCTGTACTGGAGTTTCCTCGCCGACATCCGCGAGCGGCGGCTCGACGTGGGACAGCGGATGGCGCTGGTCCTCAAGCAGCTCGAGCGGATCGAGCCGGAGGAGCTCGCGGCGATGCGGAATGAGCGGGAACGCTTCCTGGCGGGGCTGAAGCCTGACCAGAGTGGATGGACGTACGCGTACGATGCGGGGTAAGTGCGGTTTGGGGAGGATGCGAATGGGGGCCTCGCCTTACACTCTCACCAGGCACTAAGTACTAAGTACTAAGTACTCGGAACCCGGAACCCGGAACTCCCCCCGCTCTGGCGGCCCGTCCCTGCGAACCGCAGCTTTAGCCGATGTCTGCTCCCGACGATCTCGGTACCCTCCCCGATCTCGTGCCGGTCATCCTGCACGAGCTCCGTGCCATGGCGCATCGCCAGCTCGCGCGCGAGGGGGCGCAGGTCACGCTGCAGACCACCGATCTGGTCCACGAAGCCTACCTCCGTCTCACCGGCCACCCTGATGTCACGCGCCGGGGCCGAGCCTATTTCTATGGCGCGGCGGCCCAGGCGATGCGCCGCGTACTGGTGGACGCGGCCCGCCGGCGGCAGACCCGCCGGGTGCGCGACACCATCCCGCTCGACGAGGCGACGATCCCCGCGCTCGATGCCTACGGGCTCGAACTGGTGGAGCTCGACACCGCGCTGACTGCGCTCGCGGAGGTGGAGCCGCGGCAGGCGCGAGTGGTGGAGTGCCGCTTCTTCGGGGGGATGACGGTGGAGGACACCGCCGAGGCGCTCGGGATCTCGCCCCGGACGGTGAAGAACGACTGGGCCGCGGCGCGCGAGTGGCTCTGGCACGCGCTGCACGGCGATCAGGCATGAACCCCGACTTCCTCGAGAAGCTCGACCTGGCGCGGGCGCGGGCGCTGCTCGACTCGGAGCTGACCGGCACACCGGAGCGCATCGCCCGCTACGAGATCGAACGGGTGCTCGGGGCGGGCGCCACCGGCATCGTCTATCTCGCCACCGACCCGGCGCTCGGCCGCCGCGTGGTGCTCAAGGTGCTCGCCCCGACCCTCGGCGCCAATGCGGCCGCCGTAGCACGGTTCGAGGCCGAAGCCCGGATCGCGTCGGGGCTCGATCATCCCCGCATCACCACGGTGCATGACGTCGGCCGGGATGCGGCCGGCCTGGTCTACATCGCCATGGCCTGGCGTGAGGGGCGCACGCTCCGCGAGCGCCTCACGGAAGGATTGCTCCCGTTGGACGAGGCGCTGCACCTCGCCGCCGAGGTGGCGGAGGGACTCGGCGCGGCCCATGCAGCCGGGGTCGTGCACCGGGACGTGAAACCCGAGAACATCCTGATCACCACGCGGGGCGCCTGCCTGCTCGATTTCGGGATCGCGACGCTCGCCGGTGATGGTCCGCGGGACACCTCCGGCACGCCGGCGTACATGAGTCCCGAACAGGCGGAGGGGCGTCCGGTCGATGCCCGGAGCGATCTCTGGTCCCTCGGCGCGGTGCTCTACGAGATGCTCACCGGCCGGCGACCCCTCACAGGCGACACGCCGCCGGCTCCTCCTTCATCCCTTCGGCCGGAACTTTCTCCGGACCTCGACGCGCTGGTACTCGCGCTCCTGGCGCGGGACCCCACCTCGCGCCCCGCATCGGCCGCTGAGGTACGCCGATGCATCGAGGCCCTCACAACGGCCAGGCCGGCGACGCGGTCGCATCTCCAGCGCGGGCTGTTCCTCGGAGTACTGGCGACGCTGATCGCCCTCGGAGTCTGGGCGACACGCGCGCGCACCGCGACGGCGTCCGGGGTCGACGCCAATCTCGTCGCGGTGGCTCCCTTCGATGCGCTGGGGGATTCGCTCGAGCCGTGGCGCGAAGGGCTGGCCGACTTGCTGTCCCGCGACTTCGATGGCGCCGGCCCGCTCCGGAGCGTGTCACCCTCGATGGCGCTGCCCCGCTGGGTGGGACGGAGCGACCAGGCTTCGGCGGAGCGGTTCGGGCGGGAACTGGGCGCCGGCCTCGTGGTCTTCGGGACGGTGGTACGGGTCGGCGCCGATTCGGTGCTGCTCCGCGCCAGCGTGCTCGACCGGGGCCGTGGCGTGGTGCGGCGGGACCTGGAGGTGGCGGGCGAGGGAGCGCGCATGGGACGTCTCGCCGACTCCCTGGCGCTCGTGCTCCTCGGCGCGTTGGGGCGGGAGCGGCAGATCACCTCGTCAGGCGAAGTACCGATGGGAACGCGCGGCCTTCCCGCACTCAAGGCCTTCCTGCAGGCGGAGCAACTCTATCGCCGTCGGGAGTGGGACTCGGCGGCGGCGTACTACAACACGGCGGCGACGCTCGACACCACTTTCGGTCTCGCGCTCGCGCGGCTTGCAACGGTGCTGGACTGGGGGGTGCCCAGCGGGGAGCGCTACGCACCGTCCATCGCATACCTGCGCCGGGCCGTGGCGCTGGGCTACGGGCCGTCGTTGCGCGAGCGGCTGCAGCGGACCGCCGATTCACTCGGCCTGATCATGCTGGGTCGGCGGGACCCGGACCGGCTCGCCGCCGCCGACACCGCCACCCGCCACCGCTACTACGACCTGGTGCGGCGCTACCCCGAGGATCCGGTGCTCTGGACCGCCCTCGGTGAGATCGAGTACCACCCGTTTGGCTCGGGGGGCCGGGATTTCGCCAGCGCCCGTCATTCATTCGGTCAGGCAATTGCGCTCGACTCGGGCTTCACTCCCGCGTACGAACACGCCATGGGCCTGGCGCTCTGGGCCGGCGACACCGCCTCGGCCCGCCAGCTCGCCCGCGCCTATCTGGCCCACGCGCGGCCGTCGAGCGCGCCAGCGAGTGCGGCACTGACGCTGCTCCTGATGGATCGGGAGGGAGATCGGCGAGCCACCGACTCCGCGATCGCCGCTTCGTCAGGCAATACCCTCGCCTGGGTCGGTATCGACGCGCTCCAGTGGTGGCCCGACAGCGCCGAGTCGGTGGTGCGCACAATGGAAGCGCTGGCCGAGGGGCGCCACGATCGGGCCAAGCCGATCACGGGGTTCGACCCGGCGGCGTTTCCAGTCTGGCATGCATTCGCGCTCGCCTCCCGCGGCCACCTCGCCCGAGCGGCCGAGGTTGAGGGTATCGGCCTCCACCAGGCGATGCGTGGCATCGCCGCGATGCGCGATCCGTTCCTCGACCTGGCCCTGCTCGGCCTGCTGCCCGACACGCTGGTGGCGCGCACCTTCGCACGGGGATTCGGCAGCGACACGGCCTGGAGCATGGGAGGTGGGTGGCCCCCGCAGCGCCACCTGCTCGGCCTCCCCTGGTGGTACGCCCGGGGAGACACCGTCTCGATCGCACGGTTCGGTCGGCGCGC
>JBGASX010000096.1:0-16477 GCA_044229445.1 Gemmatimonadales bacterium
GCCGGGTTCGAGACCCGGCGGCCGCTTCTCACACTGACTGCTGTTGTGCGCCAGAGCAGATGGCCATCTCCCCGGCATGTCAGAGCGAGCGCTGCGAGTCGGGTCGGGTCGCGGACCGATCCTTCGCATAGCACCCCGAGGCGCCATATCGGGGCGGGTGATGCACGCGACTGGCCTCACCTGCTTGAACCGGGGCGATCCCAGGATCACTGACCGACGGCGCCCTTGCCGACCCCGCCAGCCTCCCCTGAATTCCCGTTCAAGCACCCCGGCGGTCGGCAGCGGAAATGGAGTTTCCGTTTCGACCGACTCGGAGGTGAGGCCAAGATAGGCCCGTGGAAAAAGCGCGCAAGCGCCTTTCTTTCTTCGGGTTAGGCTATGTCGAATTGCTGAATTGTGGATACCTAAACCACGTGCTCGTCAGCGAATGCGGGGTCTCTCCACAGATTGTGGAATTGTGAATCCACATCCGTCCACACGGTGGAAAAGCTATTCCCGGGTGGGAGTCGCCCCGGCGCCGGTCAGATTGGGCATGTAGCGGTCGCCGATCACCTGATCGAAGTAGAGCCGGACTGCGGGTTCGTAGCGGCGGATCGCCTGCTGGACCTTCGCGCCCTTGCCGATCCCGTAGTCGCGCAGTTCTGCCACCTTTCCGGCTGTCGCGAGGGAATCAAACTGCGTGTTGCAGGCCAGCATCTGGGTCTTCAGCTCGGTCAGCGCCCGGTCCAGTCCGGGGAGGGCGCCGTGCTTGTCAGGCGTCGGGCGCCCGGCCTGGAGCACCGCCTCGCGCGCCACACCCGCCACCCGGGCTGCGGAGGCACACCGGCCCGCGATCGAGCGGGCGCGTGCGCCGAGCAGTGCGTCACTGGCACGAGCATGGTCGCGGACCAGCCGGGCGGAGGCGGCATCCACCAGCCGCAGGCTGTCGCGGAGCCCGTAGAGCGTCGACCGGAGCATGGTCTGCACGGAGTCGAAGACCGGCTTCTTGATCACCTGCTGTGCCGCGACGGGGCTCGAGCCGAGGGTCAGCACGAGCAGGAATGCGAGGGAGGGCGACTTCACGATTCGAGTCCTACTTCTATGTAGCGATAGGTGGGTTCCCCGTCGCTGGCCACCAGCAGGCAGCCGGCGGCCGAGGCGGCGAACCAGCCGCCGATGAGGGCACGGGGGACGTCGAGTTCGGCGAGCACCGGGCCGAGCCAGCGCCGCAGGTGGCGGATCTCGGGGGCGCGTCGGCCGAGCAGTGCGAGCAGCGCGCCCGCCCCGTTGGTGGCACGAAGGAAATGCGCCAGCGCGTGGGCGCGCTGGGAAAACTCGACGGCCTTCACCCCCGGTTCGTCGAAGAGCACCTTGCCTTCGAAGACGTCCATCGGCGGCGCGTCCAGCCGGGGACCGAGATAGATGTACTGCCGCTGTCCGTCGACCTTCCGCTCGATCACCGCCGCGGCCGTTTCGCTCGTCAGGCGCGCGGCGTGCAGCATGTCGTCGTCCGGCAGCACCCCGACCGCCTTGGTCCACTCGAGGGCCGCGAGCGCGATATCCATCGGGCAGCCGACCGCATCGTCGAACGCGACGATCCGGGGCGCCTCGCCGGCACGCAGGATGAAGTGCGCCAGCGCTTCGGCCCGGTCGGTGAACGTCCGGATGGTCAGGGTCTGCGGGGTCGTCATGGGCCAGAATATACACAGAGGGGCGCACCGCTGGTGCGCCCCTCCGTGGGACAGCTTGGCTCTGGTGACTACGGTGTCAGCTGGCTCCTGGCGTCCACCTTGACGATCCACAGCCCCGAATTGATGTCCGGGACGTAGATGTAGCCGTCTCGGTAGATCGCTCCCCATGCATTGGGAGCGTTGGGCACCTGTCCCTGCTTGTCCCCGGTCACCACGTGAGCGATCTCCCGGCCCTGCCGGAGCAGGTCGCCCCGGAGTTCACCGGAGATGTCCAGGACCCGCAGCCCTCCCTGGTAGTCGCCGAGATAAAGCGTGTCTCCCGCCACCCAGACGTTGTGGGTGCCGCCGTCCTCCGGCTCGTAGTACGCGACCGCCTTCGGATTCGCGATGTCCGAGACATCGATCACATGCAGCCGGCCGAACGCCCGGCCCAGCCCGATGACGCCACCACCATCCGTCGGGCGCGGCTTGGCGGAGAACACCTCGTCGCCGACGAACACGTACTTCCCCTGACGCCACGCCGTATGGGTACCCCGGATGAAGCCGGGCCCGCCCACCGCTTCCACGTCACGATAGAGCGCGTTGAGATCGTACTTGAACTGGCTGACGAGCACCGGGTTCTCCGGACTGCCGCCCTTCACGCCGTTGCCGACATCGAGGATCACCAGGCCGTCATTCCAGTAGGACAGGTAGGCGAGCCCATCCTTCACGTCGATGTCGTGGAGCGTCCGGCCCGCGGCGGGGCGCGGTGTCTCCCAGCGCGCGACCTGCTTCGGATGGTAGGCGTCGCGGATGTCGATCACCCGCATCGACCCGGTGGCGTCGTCGGTGAGGTAGACGTAGCCCTTGTAGATGTAGGTCGAGTGCACGCCGCCGGTGACCGTCTCGATGAAGTCGGCGATCGGCTTCGGGTGCGCCGGGTCCTCGAATGAGAGCACCACGATGCCGTTCTTGCGCACCGAGGACCCTTCGCGCGTGAGCACGCCGAACTTGCCGTCCTCGGTCGTCATCAGATCGTTGATGACCCGCGCGTCCACCACGACCGAGTCGGTGATCACCGGCTTGGCGGGATCGGAGACGTCGATCGCATAGGCGCGGTCGCCGATCGTGGTGAGATAGCCGTGCTTCCCATCCGGGTGCAGCCAGAACTCGGCGGCCTGCCCCTTGATCGGCAGCCGGCCGACCAGCGTGCTCGGCCGCCGGACGTCGCGCACGCCCACGGTGACCACGGCCTCGGCCACCTTCCCCGCGAAGCTGGCGAGGACCCGATAGGTGCCGGGTACTTCCGCCACGAAGGTCCCGTCGTCGTCGATCTGCCCGGTCCCGGGATTGAGCGCCCACTCCGGCATCACATCCGGCAGCGCACGGCCGGCAGCACGGGCGGAGAACTTGAAGGAAAGGACATCCCCCGTCCGGAGCTGCGCCGTGGCCGGCTCGAGCGTGACCGCGCTGACGGGATTGGGCACGACGGTGATCGCCAGACGGCGAGAGGCTCGGCCCGCCGTCGCCGTGAGCGTCGCCTGGCCCAGCCCCTTCGCGGTGACCCGCCCGTCGGGGCTCACCGCCACCACCTGCGGCTTGTCGGAGACCCACGCCACCTCATCGTAGCGCCGGTCGTCGTTCGCCGCGTAGGGCGTGGCGCGCAGCACGAGCGACTGGCCCGCGTAGAGGCGGGTGGGGGCGGGGGCGATGCTCAGCTTGGCTGCCGGCTGGGGCAGCACCGTGACCCGGCCAAAGGCGGTGGTGGCGCGGCCCCCGCTTCGCATGCGGGCGAGTGCCGTCACCGTGATGGTGCCGGTGGCGCCCCCGACCACGACGCCGTTGGAGTCCACCGAGCCCTCGAAATGCCCTCCGGTCGCGAACCAGCCGGCGGAGATGTCCGGCAGTTCCCGACCCGCGGAGTCATAGGCCACGACCTTGAGACGGATGCTGTCGCCGACCAGGACGGCCGCCTCCGCGGGCTGGATGACCGCCTTCGCGATCGGCGAAGTGGCGGGCTTGGGTGGCGCGGGTGGTGGCGGAGCGGCGGGTTGCTGCAGTGCTGCCAGCAGAGCTATCACGAGCATGAGGCATCCTGATGGAGGGAGTCACGGGAATTTCCCCCTGCCTCGGCCTTCTTGACAAGTTCTGGCCCGTACTGAAGGTTATCGCCATGTGCGTTGCAGCCCGCACCGCCCTCCCCTCATAGCGTCGCACGTTACGCCGGCCGCCAGTCCGGTGCGCATGTTTTACCCTGGTCATTCCGGCCGGGGGTAAGTCCGGAGCCGGTGAGCTCCCCTATCCGAGGTAGAAGCAATGGCGAAGGGTACCGTGAAGTGGTTCAATGACGCGAAGGGTTTCGGATTCATCGCCCAGGAGGGTGGCAAGGACGTCTTCGTCCACCACACCGCCATTGCGATGGACGGCTTCCGCTCGCTGGCCGAGGGCGATCACGTGGAGTTCGATATCGTGGAGGGCCCGAAGGGGCTCCAGGCCGCGAACGTCCGCAAGGCCTGATCCGACCCCCGCGCGGGTCACCCTTCCTCGCCGTGACCACGACCCCGCCACGCTCCCGCCAGACTGGTGCGTGACGGGGTCGGTCGCTATCCACTTCCCGGCTTCACTCGGCATGCCTGCGCCGCGATACTACCGGCATGCATGCGCGCATCCCCTCATTCGTGCTCGTTGCCCTGCTGGCCGGTGCGCCTGCGCGGACCACGGCCCAGACGCCGGCACCGCCCCCGCTCCGCTTTCTCGGCCTTCAGGTCGGGCTGCCGCTCGACGCACTCGCGCGGGAAGTGACCGCGATGGGCGGCAAGCCGATGCACTGCGACCGTTCGCGGCGGGATCCCTCGGTGCACGAGTGCCGGGCGTCGGTACGCTCGCCCGGTGCCGGCGAGCCGCTCGCGCTCTGGGCGTCCATAGTCGACAGCAGCACCAGCATCCTGACCCTGTCGGGACCGGTGAGCGGCGTGCAGCTGGACGAATGGAAGACCGCGCTCCAATCCGACTATGGAGAAGTCGGGGCGCAGGTGCAGGGCTCGCAGTGGATGATGCAGTGGGTGCGCCAGGGCACGATGATCCGGCTCACCTGGCGGATCGAGAACGGTGCGAAGGTGGCGTCGGTCAGCCTGGTGGATGGCCGCATCCTCGACGCGTGGGGGCGGAAGCGGTTTGGCGAGGATGGCTCGCCTCGTCGCCGTCCCTGAGGGTCACCCCAGCAGGAGCACGAGGAAGCTTCCTTCGGTCGCCTCGAGCGTGAAGTCCCGGACCAGCCGTCCCTCTTCCTTCAGGCGCCGGAGCAGGGAGCGGACGCGGGTCCGCACCGGGGCGGTACCACCGCCACGGCCCCGGCCGGTGATCAATCGCACGGTGCAGCCCCGGCGTGCTCGCGCCTGGGCAGCAAGGAACTTCTCCGCATTGGCTGCGGCCTCCAGCACGGTCTGGCCATGCAGATCGAATTCAGCGGCCGGCGGCCGAAGCATCCATCCACTCATGCCACAAGATAGCGCGCCGGGATTGCAGGCCGCTGGCCCCGCTGCTAGCGTTGAAATGGACGGACCCCTCCCCCCGTGGAGTCATTCGTGAATCGTCTCCTGCACCGGTCCCTCTCCGGCGCACGATCGCTGCCCCTCGTTCTCGCGCTTCTCCTCGCCTGCAAGCAGGCTCCCGGTCCCGTTCGCATCGGTCTCGTCGGCCCGTTCTCCGATTCCGTCGGCGCCCCCATGCGGCGTGCGGCGGTGCTCGCGGTGGAGCAGATCAATCTCACCGGCGGGATCCGCGGCCGGCCGGTCGAACTCGTGATGCGCGACGACTTCGGCGACCCCGACTCCGCCGTCAGTGCCGCCTCGGAGATGGATGCGGCCGGCGTGGTCGCGGTCATCGGCGATGTGTACTCCGGCACCACGCTCGCCTCCGCGCCGGTCTACAACGCCGCGCGGCTGCTGCAGATTTCCCCCTCCTCCTCGTCTCCCCTGATCACCGAGGCGGGCGAGTACACCTTCCGCACCTGTCCGAGCGATCTGCAGCAGGGCGAGGCGCTGGCGCGCTTCGCTGCCGAGCGCCTGGGGCTCACGCGGGGCACGATCCTGTATCTCAACGATGAGTACGGCCGCGGCATCCGCGCGACCTTCTCGCGCGAGTTCACCCGTCGCGGCGGCCAGATCGACGAGACCGACCCTTATCTCGGGAGCACCCCGGCCGTCGGCCCGTACCTCGAGCGCCTCGCCCGCCGGAGCACGAGTGAGTTCGTCTTCCTCGGCGGCAATCGCAGCGAGGCCGAGGAGGCGCTCAAGGTCGCGCGCGCGCGCGGCATCAAGGTTCCGTTTCTGGGTGGCGACGCGCTCGAAGGCCTGGAAGAGGCCGGCCCGCTCGCCGAAGGGACGTACATTTCGAATGCCTATCTGGCGAGCTTCGACACCCCCGTGAATCGGGAGTTCGTGCGCGCGTACGCCCGCAAGTACCCGGGCAGTCTCGCCCCGAACCAGCCGGCCGCCGCCACCTATGACATCCTGTTCCTGCTCAAGGCGACCATGAACCGCGTCGGCACCGACCGCGTTGCGCTGCGCGACGCCGTCGCGGAGATCGGGCGCGGCTCGCCGCCGTTCGAGGGCGTGACGGGCGAGATCGCCTTCGACGAGCATGGCGACGTGCCGCGTCAGCGCGTGATCATCGGGCGGGTGGAGAGCGGCCGGGTGCGCCCCGTGGAGGGCCTGTGAACTACTTCCGCAGTCTGCGCCGCATGAACTACGCGGCCATCGCCTGCATGCTCGGGCTCATCATCGGGATGGCGGTGATGGGTGTGACCGCGCTCCGCACGGTCACTCGGCAGACGGCCAGCGACATCGAGGCGCTGCAGGAGGGGACGGGCCTCGGGAGTTCGCTCGTCTCCGCCGTGCTGAGCGAGATCCGCGCGGCGCAGCAGTACCTGCTGACGCCGAGCCCCGCGGTGAAGGCCGAGTTCCTCGCCAGCGGGGATTCCGCCTACGTCTTCCAGAGCCGTATGCGCGATCTCCCGCATCTCGACAACAACGACCGGCGGATGATCAACCAGGTCGCCAGCAGCCAGGCGGAGATCGAGGTCGCCTACGCCACCGCGCATGCGCTCGCGGATGTCGGGAAGGACGCCGACGCCCGCCTGATCGCCGCCCGCGCCGGCGCGGCCACCGACAGCCTGGTCTCCATCGTGCGCGGCCTCAACGACGAGCAGGCAAAGCACGCCCTCGCCCGGGCACAGGCGCTGCAGTCCCGGGCCAGCTTCTTCCAGAAGCTGCTCATCCTCTGCGCCTTCCTCGCCCTCATCGTCGGAATCACCGCGGGCGTCGCGCTCATCCGGGTGGTGGATCGCCAGCTCGGGCGGCTGATCTCCGCCGCCGACCGCTTCGGCGCGGGTGACCTCCGCCCGGTGCAGCTCGGCCACATGCCTGACGAACTCGCCCGCCTCGCCCGCGCCATGGACGACATGTCCGCCCGGCTCAGGCAGGTGGTGGACTCGGTGGTGAAGGAAGCGCAGCAGGTGTCGGGAAGCGCCGGGGATTTCTCGGCGATCAGCGAGGAGATCGCGGCCTCCAGCGGGGAGATCTCCGCCGCGATGCTCAAGATCTCGAGCGGCGCCGAGCATCAGGTCCGGGGGATGAACGAGGCCGATCAGCTCCTGGTCCGCCTTCGCGAAGCGTCGGCGACCAACGCCGAATCCGCCCAGCGGGCGGTCCGGCTGGCGGAGGAGATCCGCAGGACGGCGCTGCGGTATCGGGGCGACGTGGAGACGGCGCGGACCACGCTGCTCGATGTGCGGGGCGTCGTCCAGACCTCTTCGCAGCAGGTCCGTGCCCTGGTGCAGAAGTCCGAATCGATCAACGATTTCATCGACCTGATCAAGCAGATCTCCTCGCAGACCAATCTGCTCGCGCTCAATGCCGCCATCGAAGCCGCGCGCGCCGGCGAGCATGGCCGCGGCTTCGCGGTCGTCGCGGAGGAGGTCCGTCAGCTCGCCGATTCGAGCGCGAAGGCGGCGGCCGAAGTGACGAAGTCGGTCGAGTTCATCCGGACGCAGGTGCGGCAGGTCGCCGAGACGATGCAGCTCGGCACCACCAAGGTCGCGGGCATCGAGACGGTCGCGCAGGCCGTGGTGCAGGGCCTCGATGCGATCGGCGTGGCGATCGGGGAGGTGCAGGAGTCGGCCACCGGTCTTGCCCAGCAGGCGGGGGAGAACCGCGACGTGGTGAAGGACCTCGCCGAGCGGACTTCCGAGGTGGCGCGCGCCGCCGACGAACATGCCTCCTCGAGCGAAGAGGTCTCGGCAGCGGCCGAAGAGCAGAGCGCCTCGACCGAGGACATGGCCGCATCCGCCAGTTCCCTGCTGGATGCCAGCACCCGCCTCACGAAGCTCGTCGGCGGCTTCCGGACATGAGAAAGGCGGCCCCGGAGGGCCGCCCTGTTCGGTCCGGCAATTCCCGAGGGCGACCGCGAGGTCGCCCTTACTTCTTCTTCTTGCCGACGGACTTCCTCGCCACCGCCTTCGGCCGTGCAGCCTTCGGCTTGGCCTTGGCCTTCGCGGCCTTGTCCTTCTCCTTCTCGGCCGCCTTCTCCGCCCGGCGCAGCGCGGCCTCGCGCACCTCGGCCAGCACCCGGTCGCCCTCGTCGTTTCCGACCAGTCCCCGACGGGTGGCGTACTTGATCAGCTCTTCCGCGTCCGCGAGCTGGAATTCACCGATGCGTGCGCCCGCCCGAATGACGTTCAGGAGGGCGTCGGCGACCGGGCTGCGCAGAACGTTCGCGATACCAGGAAGCGCTTCCAGCAACGTCGAAATCTGGGAGGCGCCGAGTTCCGAGGCCAAACTTCCCCTCCTGGTCCGTTCCGCCACCTGCGGCCGTCCGGCATCCGCCGACCCAGCGTGTGGGCGCCAACGTACCACGGCCGGGAGGGCCAGTCAAGAATTAGAGGCGAAAAACGGCCGAAACCACCACGGGTTTCGGCCGCTGATCAGGGAGTAGTAGGCTCGACTACTAGGGGAGTCCCCCCCGGGGCTCAGAACCCGACGCGGATGAGCGCCGAGGCGTCCCAACTGGTGATCGAATGGCTCTTGAGGGCGGAGGTCACCGGGTCGGCGCCCTTGATGGTGCCGACGTCGAGGCGCGCTCCCGGCACGAACGCTACCCGGGGGCTGACCTGGATGCGGAGGGACGTCCCTCCACCGACGAGGAGGCCGCTTCCCGTCTTCGGGGACCAGATCCGAGCCTCGGCCAGCGGCTGCAGGGAAAGCTTGCCGCCGAGCGGGAAATCGCCGCTCGATCCGAGCGTCAGCACGTTCTCCTTGTTGCTTGCCGTCCCGGAGCTGTTGCTCGCGGTCCGGAAGTAATCCCAGGCATAGAAGGAGATGGTGCCGTTCCCTGCGGGAGCCATCAGGCTCGCATCGACGAGGAAGCGATTCCCCGGGTCATACACGCCGTTGCCGCCGAACCCCCCGCCGCGAAGCTGATCGTTGCTGAAGGTGCTGAAGGTGAACCCGAGCGAGAGGCGACTCGCACCGAGAAGCCGGTCCGCGCCGGCACGGAGCCGGGTCTCGAGGCCGGGCTTGTAGCTCACCGCGCTGTTGTCGGAGAAGGGATTGTACTTGCCGCTGATGCGCACGCTGCCCGCCAGCCCGAGGTTCCAGCTTCCGGCCGTCGTCGCGGCGGCGAGACCGGGCGTGACGGAGACCCCCGAGCCGTACGAGTTGACGGGGAAGAGCAGGAAGTTCGAGGAGGCCGAGGAGCTGAGGCCGAACTGGCTCAGGGTCGTGGTGGACTTGCCCGTGGGCAGATTGACCATCAGGCTCGCGACGAGGACGTCGTTGCCGAAGACGTAGGAGCCTCGGATCTGGGTATCCGTGAAGCCGGAGAACGAACGGCTCCCGGAGGAGTCCTTGACGGAGGTGACCGCGTAGCTCGAGCCGACGTCGAAGGAGAATCGCTTGCCCACGGGCACGACCACGCCGACCGGCACGGAAATCTGGCGGAGGTGATCGACCGAGAAGTTGTCGCCGAAGGAGTACTGCCTCGCCTCGACGCCGCCGATGACGGCCGCTTCAGGGAAGAGATTCTGCTGGGCTCCGAGCGCGCCCGGGATGGCGGCCAAGAGGGCGGCGAGTGCTGGGATCGTGGAGTTCCGCATCAGGGCCGCGTGATGATGATGATGATCGTGGCGGTCAGCCCGGCGGGCTGCGTGGGATTGTCACTACCGAGCGCCTCGGGGAGCGGCGGACGGACACCCGGCGGACGGGACACAGGCCCGTTGCCGCTGCCGACCCGGTTCGTCAGGGTCGAGCCGATGGTCGGAATGGTCGTCAGCACTCCGGTCCGCAACACGGCGCCGCGGGTGCTGAGTGTGGTCGTCGTCGGTGTCGGGGTCGGCGACGGCTGCTCCGGACCCGAGGGCCCCAGGTTCCCGCCCACTCCGAGGCCGGCCAGCACGCTCGGCGCCAGCTGCAGCGACGCCGCAGCCCGCTGACTGGCCGCCTGCTTGACCTTCGCGGCGCGGAAGTTGGGATCACGGGCGAGGGCCGCGCTGAAGCTGGCTTCGGCGCCCGCGTAGTCGCCCCGGTCTTCGGCCTCGAGGCCACGGCTGAACGCGAGGAAGGCCTGCAGGTCCGCGGTGGGCCGTTCGCTCAGCGCACGGCGTTCGGCGGGCGTGATGGCGACCCCCATCTGATCGAGCAGCCGGAAGAGTACCAGCTTCTCGAGGGCAAAGAGCTGCTGCAGCTGATCGCTGCCGGTGCCGGTCGCAACGACGGAAGCGTTGGTCGCGTCCACCACGGAGGCATCGAGCCGGAGACTGGTCTTGCCCGGAATGTCCTGAATCGAGCCCTGCACCACTCGCGCCGCGTGCAGCATCCGGCCCGACCGGGCTCCGGTGGCGGCATCGACCCGCCCCGACTCGTTGAGGGCAAGCTCATCGACCAGGGCCTGCACCCGTTCACGCTCGAGGAGCGTCAGCCGGTCGAGCTTGGACAGATCGGTGATCATGAGGTGCGTCAAGCCGCGGCCGAGCGGGCGCAGATCCTCGTTGGTCCCGAGATAGCGGAAGGGGAAGACCGCGACGGAATTCGGTGTCGGGGGCTGGGTGGAGAGCGTCGCCTCCTGCGCGATCGCTTCCTTGGCCGACTGACGCAGCTCCTTCCGGGTCAGCAGCACCAGCCGGTCCTCGACTTCGGAGCGCTGCCTGGCGTCGCGCGTCTGCGCGGCCGCCTTCGTGTAGGCGTCGCGCGCGAGATCGTAGCGTGCCAACTCCTCGTACGTCAGACCCAGGTAGATCTGGCCCGCATAGTTCTGCGGAGTGATCGTCAGGGCGCTCAGCAGCACATCACGAGCCCGCTCGTAACGCTTCGCCTCGTAATAGGCGATGCCCAGCCGGGTGATGATCCCGGCGTCACGCGGGTTCTGCTGTGCGGAGGCTTCGAGGGCGGGCAGGTTCTCGGGGGACGGCGCCGGCTGCGGCGCTCTGCCAGCACAGGCACCCAGCAAGCTGCCGCCGATGGCGAGCATCGGGGCCCAGACTCTCATGTGCATACGGTCCCTGGGGGTACGGGGGGTAAGGTTCCAATGTACCGGCCCCCCCATGGGTCGGGAAGAGGGCCTCACGGAACGACCAGGACGCCGGCCATGCGATATGCGATGTGCGTCACCGCCGAAAAGCGATACGTGCCACTCGGGAGCGCCGGGAGGACCAGTTCGAGCCGGCTCCCCGGCCTCGGAAGCACCGGGGACCTGAGTGAGGCGGTGCGATTGGGCATCGCCGCGTCCATCATGCCGCGCTCCTTCGTCCCGAAGTCGGCGGGCTCGAATCCGATCACGTAGGGACCGCCGCTTTCCACGGTGAATTGGAGTATGTCGCCCGGCTTCACGGTCACCTTGGCCGGCCGGAACAGGAACTGGTCCGCCTTGGGGTGGACGAGACGCACGGACACGCGCGTTTGCGCCAACGCTGGACAGGTGACGACGGCGAGGAGGAGCCCCGCCCGGGCGAGAATCCGGCTGTACATGTTTGCGCCCTCCGTGGGTGACCTGTACATTGAACAAGGCGGGTAGGCGAGGCCAGGCCAGTGATCCCCGTCGGAAGGAAGGTACGTGGGACGCCGAGGAATCAAGGAATACCGAGCAGCCGAGGCTCTGGCACTGATCGCGGCCGACCGCGAGCACAAGCCGCTCATGTGCCCCACCTGCAGCACCCCCACCATCGAGCGCAGCCCCAAACGCAACGAAGAGCCGATGGGCCGGGTCACCATGACCTGCAAGAGCTGCGGCCGGGTCGCCTCCTATCTGGCCCGGACGACGATGAGCACGCCGGAGGACCCGAGGAGGCAGTGAGGGCTTAGATTGGTGCATGCCCTCGCCCTCCCTCCTCATCTTCGTCACGGTCTTCATCGACCTCATCGGCTTCGGCATCGTCCTGCCGCTACTGCCGAGCTACGCCGCTTCCTTCCATGTGAACGAGGCGGCGATTGGCATTCTGGTCGCCAGCTTCTCCGCGATGCAGTTCCTGCTTGCCCAGTGGTGGGGCCGCCTCTCCGACCGGGTGGGCCGGCGCCCTGTGCTGCTGGTCGGCCTGCTGGGCAGCGCGCTGAGCTACCTGCTCTTCGGCCTGGCGGGCAGCTTCTGGGTGCTGCTGCTGTCCCGGCTGGTCGCGGGTGGCATGGGGGCGACGGTGAATGTGGCGCAGGCGTATCTGGCGGACATGACCCCGCCGGAAGACCGTCCCAAGGCCATGGGGATGATCGGCGCCGCGTTCGGGATGGGCTTCGTCGTCGGGCCCGCGCTCGGCGGCATCAGCAGCCACTGGGGCGCGGCCGCGCCCGGCTTTCTCGCCTCGGGGCTGACGACGGTCAACCTGCTCCTCGCCTGGCGCTGGCTGCCCGAGTCGCTCCGCGCGGCGCCCCCGGCGAAGGACAAAGTGCCGGTGCACTGGTCGCGCTTCATGCTCGCCTTCTCGGCCACCGCGTTCTCGACGCTCGCGTTCACGGTGATGTACGTGATCTTCCCGCTCGAACTGCAGCGCTCCCTCGGCTACGATCGCGACCACACGGCCTATCTCTTCGTGCTGATCGGTGTGGTGAGCGCGGGTGTGCAGGGCGGGCTGGTCGGGCGTCTGGTGCCCCGGTTCGGGGAGCGCGCCCTCATCGCGGCGGGGGGCGGGCTGCTCTGCGGTGGGCTGATCGCCCTGGCGGGCGCCCTTGGTCCGCTCAAGGACAGCGGGCACGGCGTGCTGCTCTATGGGAGTCTGCTGACGCTCGCCTTCGGCTCCGCGCTGATCGGACCAAGCGCCTCGAGCTATGTGAGCCGCAATGCGCCGAGTGACGAGCAGGGGCGCGCGCTGGGGCTGATGCAGAGTGTCGGTGCGATGGCGCGGATCGGCGGGCCGGTGCTGGCGGGGACCGTGGCGACCCGGTTCGGGCCGACCACGGCCTTCCTGGTGGCGGGAGGCGCGGCCGCGGGGGCCAGCCTCTCGACCCTTTTCAATGCGGATGCGAAAACAGCCGTCCCCAGCGAATTGCCGTAAGGGGCCGGAGCACCTTCCAGCTGTCGGGGTCGTAGCTGTAGTAGATCACCAGCGGCGTGCCCCGCACATTCTCCCGCGGCAGGAATCCCCAGTAGCGACCGTCGTACGACAGGTCCCGATTGTCCCCCATCATGAAGAGGGAATCGGGCGGGACGACGATCGGCCCCCAGTCCTGCAGATCGGGGTTGTAGTTCGCGGTGTCGCCGACCAGATGCAGGACCTGCCAGTCGTGCATCTTGGCGCGGTACTCGGGCGACTCCGACTTGGTCGGGTTGTCGTGGCGGACGTACGGTTCGTCGAGGAGCTTGCCGTTGCGGTACATCGCACCGGCCTTCATCTGCAGCGTGTCCCCCGTCATCCCCATCAGCCGCTTCACCACCTTCAGCCCTTCCTCTTCCACCGAATCGAAGACCAGCACGTCACCGCGCACCGGCTCGCGCACGGCGGGGAGGTGCTTGCCGGTGAAGGGGATCTCCGCCCCGTAGATCGCCTTGTTGACGAAGAGGAAGTCGCCGATCAGCAGCGTGTTCTCCATGCTGCCCGACGGAATCCGGAACGCCTCCACGAGGAAGGTCCGCAGCAGGAGCCAGACAACCACCGCGACGGCGATCGACTTCGCCCACTCCATCGTGGCGTGGCGCAGCGTCGGCTCGGATTCGGGTTCCACCGGAGGGGTCACTTAGGCACCGTGAGGAGGCGGCCCCAGCGGACCGCAGTGAGGATCGGCAGCGGCCGCCAGCTCGAGGGGTCGTAGCTGTAGTAGATCACGAGCGGCCCGCCATGAAGGTGAGAGCGGGGGAGAAAGCCCCAGAAGCGGCCGTCGTAGGAGAAGTCCCGATTGTCGCCCATCACGAACAGCGAGTCGTGGGGGACGACGACCGGTCCCCAGTTGTCCCGATTCGGCAGATAGGCGGCGGGCCGCGGTCCGATGAGCCGGGCTTCCTGCCAGGCACGCATCTGGGCCTGCGCCCCCGGGGGGTCGGGATCGGTCGGGTGACTGTGCACCGCGTACGGCTCAGTCACCGCCACGCCATTCCGGATGACCGCTCCCTGCTGCATGGCGAGCGTGTCACCGGGGAGACCGATCACCCGCTTGACGATCTCGAGCTTCGGCGTCTCCACCCCTTCGAAGATGACGATGTCGCCGTGGCGCGGTTCGCGGATGGCGGGAAGCCGGGTGTGAATGAACGGCACTTCCGCCCCGTAGAGTGGCCGCGCGACGAACAGCACGTCGCCAACGAGCATGGTGCCTTCCATGCTCTCGGAGGTGATGTGGAAGGCCTGCACCACGAAGGTCCGGAGCACGAGCCAGGCGGCCAGCGCCACCGCAAGGGTCCGGGCCCACTCCCGGAGCCGGGCGACGGGCGACGTCGTCGTCAATTCACCCAGTCCGCGATGAACAGGTTGGTATCACCCGGACGCGCGCCGTTCCGGTTGGACGCCCAGACCAGCTTCTTCCCGTCATAGCTGAACATCGGGAAGGAGTCGAAGTCCGGATGGGTGGTCACCTTCTCGAGGCCCGTGCCATCGGGGTTGATCAGGTAGAGATCGAAGGCGCCGCTCCGCGGATTCTCGTAGTTGGACGAGAAGATGATCTTCGTGCCGTCGGGGGTGAACACCGGGGCGAAATTGGCGCCGCCGAGATGGGTGACCTGACGGGGATTGCTGCCATCCGCATTGGCGACCCAGACCTCGACCTTGGCCGGACGCACCATGTGGTTGTGCAGCAGATTGAGATAGTCCGCCGTGTCGGCCGCCGTGACGGGATAGGCCGCACGCCACACGATCTGCTTGCCATCGGGCGAGAACCAGGCCCCGCCGTCGTAGCCGATCCGGGTGGTGATGCGCCGGACGTCCGTCCCGTCGGTGTTCATCGTGTACAGATCGATGTCCCCATCCCGGGTGCTGGTGAAGATGATCCGCTTGCCATCCCGGGAGAGCGTCGCCTCGGCGTTGTAGGCGCCATTGTTGGTCAGCTGGCGAAGATCCGAGCCATCCGGCTTCGAGGTGAAGATCTCGAGGAATCCGATCGGCCAGACGTAGCCATGCGAACGATCGGGGGCCGGCGGGCATTCCGGGGCATGCTTGAAGGTGGAGCTGTACAGTACCCGGGTGTCGTTCGCGTAGAAGAATCCGCAGGTCGTCCGACCGAGCCCGTTGGAGATCCGGCGCACGCCGGACCCGTCCACGTTCATCACGTATTCCTGATCGCAGCCGCTGTCGGATTTCTCCTGCCGCTGGAAGATCAGCTGCTTGCCGGACAGCGAGAAATACGATTCGGCGTTGTTGCCGCCGAAGGTGAGCTGCCGGATGTTGGCGAGATGCCGTTCACCAGGTTCGGCCGGCAGGAACGTCGTGCTGGCGGGGGTGCCCACGGTGGTGCTCACGATGGCCGGGGCGCAGGCGCCGAGGGTCAGCACCGGGACGAGTGCGGCGATGGGGGATATACGCATAGGGGAGGAAGAATAATCGCGGAGCCAGTGGGGGGAAACGCGCCGACGGGGGTGGAGCCGGAACACCGGGAATCCCCCGATGCTCCGCCCCCACCCCCGCCGGCACCCCGGAGGAAGACCTAGTTGGTCTTGGTCAATTCGACCCGGCGATTCTCCGCCCGACCTTCCGCCGTGGCGTTGCTCGCGATCGGGCGAGTCGCGGCATAGCCTCTCGCGGTAATCCTGCCCGCGCCGACGCCCTTGCCGATGAGGTACTGGCGCACGGCCACCGCCCGTGCCTGCGACAGGCGCACGTTGGTGAGCTTGCTTCCGGTCAGGTCGGTGTGTCCACCCACCTCGATGGTCACTGACGGATTGGCGATCAGCGACTCCGCGACCCGATCGAGGATCACGTTCGAGGCCGGCAGGAGCACCGACTTGCCGGTCTGGAAGGTCACGCCCTGCAGCACGAGCGGCTTGCCCTCCTTGAACAACACGGTGCAGCCCACGGCATCGACTTCGGTGCCGGCCGCCGTGTTGGGGCACTTGTCCATCGTATCGGTCACGCCATCCCCGTCACGATCCGCCGGGCATCCGGTGGCGTCCACCGCCGCACCGGCCGGGGTGTTCGGGCACTTGTCCGCGCTGTCGACGACGCCGTCCTTGTCGGTGTCCTTCGCGCAGCCGGTGGCGTCGACCGCGGTCCCGGGGGCGGTGTTCGGGCACTTGTCGCTGGCGTCGACCACGCCGTCACGATCGGTGTCCTTCGGGCAACCGGTCGCATCCACGGCCGTGCCGGCCGGAGTGTTCGGGCACTTGTCGCTGGCGTCGACGACCCCGTCGCCATCGGCATCCTTCGGCAG
>JBGASX010000097.1:0-16369 GCA_044229445.1 Gemmatimonadales bacterium
CCCGCCTCGCTGTTCGCGCTCTTCGGCCCGCTGATCCTGGCGCTGCAGGGGGTGATCTACACCTACGATGGCTGGAACGGGATGCTCTACTTCAGCGGCGAGGTGAAGGATCCCGGCCGCGAAATTCCCCGCGCGATGGCCGGCGGGGTGATCGCGGTGATCGCGATCTACCTGCTGCTCAACGTCGCCTTCCTTCACGTCGTCCCGATCTCCCGCATGGCCGGCGAGGAGCTCGTCGCGGCCACCGCCGCGCGGCAGCTCTTCGGCCCCGCCGGCGATACCGTCGTCCGCGCGATCCTGCTGGTGTCGCTGATGAGCGCCGCGAATGCCATTCTCCTCATCGCCTCACGGCTTCCGTATGCGCTGAGCCGCGACGGGCTCCTCTGGGGCGGCTTCGCCACGGTGAGCAAGGGAGGCACGCCGGTCCCGTCGCTGGTGATCAGCACCGTCGCCGCGATCCTGCTGCTCGTGACGGGGACCTTCAACGAGATCCTGGCACTGACGGCGTTCTTCTTCGTGGTGAACTACACCGCGTCGTTCCTGTCGGTCATCGTCCTGCGGCGCCGGGAACCGGATCTGCCGCGTCCTTACCGCGGATTCGGCTATCCCTGGGTGCCCGGCTTCCTGATCGTCTGCTCCTTCGCCTTCCTGGTGGGCAACTTCATCAGCGATGCGCGGAACGGCTATTTCGCCCTCGCCCTGCTGCTGGTGAGCTATCCGATCTATCGATTCATCAAGTCCAGGAATTCGGCTTGACCTCAGACGCATCGATGATTATCTATGTATCCGTGATCAGGGGATCCATCGCATGACCCGGCTCGCCGGGGAGGAGCTGGAGCGGATCGCCAAGGCGCTGGCGGACAGCCGCCGTTTCGAGATCCTCGAAGCGATCGCCGGCGCGGAGGAGCTGTCCTGCAAGGCGCTCTGTGAGCGCTTTCCGATCACCCAGGCGACGGTCTCGCACCATCTGAAGGAGCTGTACACCGCCGGCCTGGTGGCGGTGCGGCAGGATGGCCAGATGCGGCTCTATCGCGCCAAGCCGGAGATTCTGGAGGAGTATCTGGCCCAGCTCGACCGCCGGCTGGTTCGCGCTCGGCGCTGACAGGGAACCTCCCGCGGCTCGCGGGAGTTCTTTTTGAAGTGATATATCGACCAATGTCTATTTACCGATGCTCGGCGGAGCAACGCCGCAGCGGCGCAATCTTGAATCGCGATACATCGAAAGTGAGAGTGCAATGGCAACGACGCTGAACCTGCAGGTGACCGACGCGACGTTCAACGCGGAAGTCGAGAAGGCCGAGGGTGTGGTGCTGGTGGATTTCTGGGCGGAGTGGTGCGGCCCCTGCCGCGCCGTCGGCCCGGTGATCGAGAAGCTGGCGGAGGACTACCAGGGCAGGGTGAAGGTGCTCAAGCTCGATACCGACGCCAACCAGGCGACGGCGGCGAAGTACAGCATCCGCTCGATTCCCTCGATGCTGATCTTCAAGGGCGGGAAGCCGGTCGATGGCGTGATCGGCGCCGATCCGCGGCTCCGCAGCATTCTGGATGAGAAGCTCGGGAAGCTGCTCTGATAACTGTGGGGCCGCGATTAATCGCGGCTCCCACTGATTGCTACTTCGATTGATCCACCAGCTTCTGAATCCGCGCGACTCCTTCGGTCACCGAGTGCTCCTCGGGGCCGAAGGAGAACCGCACATACTGCCGGAAGCGTGACGGGCGCCCGCTCCGCCGCTTCCCCGGATTGATGTCGAAGAACTCCCCCGGCACCACGATCACCTTCTCCTTGAGCGCCGCCTTGAAGAACGACATCCCGTCGTTGATCGAGGGCGGCAACCCCGAGATGTCCCCCCAGCAGTAGAAGGTCCCCTCGCTGTCGAGATCGAAGCGCACCCCCGCCGCCTTGAGCCCGTTGCGCATGATCTTCTTCTTTCTGAGGAACGCGGTGCGGATCGCCGCGGTCTCCGCCCGAACCACATCGGGCGCGAGGAGCGGCACCGCCGAGCGCTGCAGCGGCTTGCTGCCGCCCCCATCGAGGAACGAGCCGGTGCTCGAGACGGCATCGATCACACTCTTCGGTCCCACGATCCAGGTGCAGCGCCACCCCGGGTAGCGCCAGTTCTTGGTGAGCCCGTCGAAGATGATGACCGGGTCCTTGTCCACGTCCTCGACGTACTGGGCCGCGGAGACCATCTCCGCATCCTTGGTCCAGATGTAATGCGAATAGAACTCGTCCAGCAGGAGCGAGCACTGCAACTCCCGCGCGGTGCCGACCCAGCCCTCGAGCTCCTCGCCCCGGAGCACCCGGCCGGTGGGGTTGTTGGGGTTCGAGAGCAGCACCGCGGACAGGCCGCGGCCAGTGATCTCGCGCTGCAGGTCGGTGATGGAGAATTCGTAGCCGCGCTTGCCGTCGAGCAGGATCGGGATGGCGGTGAAGAGCTTGAAGATGTCGAGCAGCTCTTCGTAGGCGGTGTAGTCGGGGAGGAAGTGGCCGAGGTTGATCTCGCCCAGCGCCGCGACGGCGCGGGTGAGCGAGGCGCGACCGCCACCGCAGATGCAGACGTTGCGCTCGGTGTACTGCGAGCTCTTCCCCTGGCGGTAGAGGGTGTTGTACATCGCCGCGACGGCCTGGCGCAGCTCGGGAATCCCCGGCACCGGCGCGTACTCCTGGTCGTCGAGCGCGATCTGGATCGCATTCACCCGCTCCGGCGCGCCCGGCAGCGGTCCCGTCTCCGGCATCCCCTGCCCAAGGTTGCACCACTCCGGGTGGCCGTACCGATACCCCTGACGGGCGGCCTCGGCCATGACATAGATGACGCCGGTGAACGGGACGGGGCGGAAGCCGGGAATCGCGGGTGTTTGCATGCTCCAAGATAGCTAGCGCCTAGCCGATTCTTCAGGGCGCGCGCCGATCGATGCTTGACAAGCCGGGCTATGGCGGCGACGCCACGCCACTGTGGGATGAACCGTGGACTCGTGGAGTGCGAAGCCGCTGCCGGCACGCACGCGCGGCTGTAGAACCTCGGAGGTATATCGCTGCGCCGGAACGGCTTGGGAGCGGTCGGGGAGGTCAACTGGAGGCGCCCGATGCTGCCTTCCCCGCGTGGCACCATCTCTGCCTCTGGGGATGCCAAGCAGTATCGCGCAGCATCCCTCACGCGCCGCGTCTCCCGACCTCCACTGACGAGTATGTAACCGGTGCCAGCCGGTTGCATACGGAGGGGAGGACCGCGGCGTCTGCGTTTTCTATCGCCCGGCCCCGCGTCGGGGAATCAATTTCGGCACCCGCCTCATGTAGTCGGAATATCCCGGGTAGTGGAGCACCAGCTTCCGCTCCTCCGCCGCCGCCTTGCGATCGAAGTACAGCAGCGCCACGAGCGCCGTCAGCACTCCCATCCGCCAGTTGCCGCCGAGCCACGCCGTCCCCCACAGCACCAGGATCAGCCCGGCATACATCGGGTGCCGCATCCATGCGTAGACGCCCCGTTCCACCATCTCGCCGCCGGGAATGGGGGTGGTGGCGGGCGTGAGGTTCCGTCCGAGGTGCAGTGCGGAGAGCAGCATGAGTCCGCCCCCTGCAATCAGCGGGAGGACACCGCCGGCGCGGGTGGCCGGCGACGGTGCGGTGAGCCATCCGAGTGGTCCCGCAGGGTCGGCGTTCGTCGCCAGCCAGGGGACCCCGACGAGCACCACCGCGATCAGCAGGAACTGGCCCCAGACCCACGGGTCGGCGAGGGCGTCGCGCAGTTTCATCTCTCGGGCCTCTCCCTGGGCCGCCACCTCTTATCCGAGGGGGCATTCGCCTTATATTCTGCCACCCTCAGAGCCCCCTCCAAGGAGCGGTCGTTCGTGACCCCCATCCTGCCTCGCCGCCACCAGCGGCAGTTGCCGCTCGACCAGCTCATTCTCGCGCAGCCGCCGAGCGCCGAGGCGCTGGAGATGGATGTGCTCTTCGTCGGCGCCGGCCCGGCCGGCCTCGCGGGCGCGATCCATCTCGCCAGGCTGGTGAAGGCGGCGCAGGCGGCCGGCACCGGCATTCCCGATCTCAACATCGGGGTTCTGGAAAAGGCGGGGAGTCTCGGTGAGCACAACCTCTCTGGCGCCGTCATCAATCCGCGCGCGCTCCGGGAGCTCTTCCCCGAACTCAAGGACAGCGACTTCCCCTTCCGGACCCCGGTCAGTGCGGAGTCGGTCTACTACCTCACCGAGGGCGGGTCGCTGAAGCTGCCGACGCCGCCCACGATGCACAACCGCGGCTACTACACCGCGAGTCTCTGCGAAGTGGTCCGCTGGCTCGGCGAGCAGGCCGAGGCGCTGGGCGTGAACATCTTCCCCGGCTTCCCCGCCGAGGCGCTGCTGGTCGAAGGGCAGGCGGTGAAGGGGGTGCGGACGACGCCGTCGGGGCTCGATCGCGAGCGGCAGCCGACCGGGAGCTATCAGGAACCGACCGACATCACCGCGAAGATCACCGTCCTCACCGAGGGCACGCGCGGCACCCTCGGCCAGGCGTGGCGCGAGTGGCGCAGCGTCGGCTCCGAGAATCCGCAGATCTTCGCGCTCGGTGTGAAAGAGGTGTGGAAGGTGAAGCGCCCGCTCGACCGGGTGATCCACACTCTCGGCTGGCCGCTGCCGTCCTCCGCGTTCGGCGGAAGCTGGATGTACCCGCTCGGCCCGGAGATGATCTCGCTCGGGCTCGTCGTCGGGCTCGACTACCGCGAGTCCAATCTCGACGTGCACATGCTGCTGCAGCGGCTCAAGCAGCATCCGCTGGTTCGGCCGTACCTCGAGGGGGGCGAACTGCTCGAGTGGGGCGCCAAGACGATTCCCGAGGGGGGCTTCTACTCGCTCCCCGAGCGCCGCTCCGGCGAGGGACTCCTCATGGCCGGCGACACCGCCGGCTTCGTGGACGTCCCCTCGCTCAAGGGCGTCCACTACGCCATGCAGTCGGGGATGTACGCCGCACGCGCGGCGTTCGATGCGCTCAAGGCCGACGACGTCTCCGCCGCGAGTCTCGCGACCTACGACCGGCTCGTCAACGAGAGCTACATCGTCCAGGACATGTACAAGACCCGCAACATGCGGCTCGCGTTCAAGGACGGCTTCGTCGCGGGCGGGGTGAAGGCGGGGCTGATGACGCTGACCGGCGGGCGCTTCCCGGGCGGCCGGATCGCGATGCACGAGGATGCGGAGCAGGCGAGGACCGAAGGCTCGGCGCCGGTGCTGGCCCCGGTGGTGCCCGATGGCACCCTGACGGTGAGCAAGGTGGACGCCGTATTCAAGTCGGGCAACGCCACGCGCGATACCATACCACAGCACCTCCTCGTCGGGACCGATGTCTCGGCCGAGGTCGCCGACTTCTACGCCCATCTCTGTCCCGCGGGGGTGTATGAGCGGGTGGGGAATGAGCTCCGGGTCAACGCGCCCAACTGCATCGACTGCAAGGCCACGGACGTGCTCGGTCCGCGCTGGACTCCACGGGAGGGTGGGAGTGGACCGAAATATCGGCTCATGTGATGGCGCACGCCGCCGCGGATGACTGAGAACTACCGCCTCCACCGGCGGACCTCGCGCGCGATCAGCAACGCGGACATCCTGGCGGCGACGACGGAGCGTCCCGCCTGGCGGCGCCTGCTCGAGGCGCCCGACCCGCTGCAGATGGATGCCGGCGCGGAGGGGGAGCTGATCGTCGCGCGGGCGCGCACGATCCTCATCCTGCTGCTGCTCCCGATCCCGCTGCTCAACATGTGGCTGGATCCGATCAACAACGCGGGGCTGGTCGGACTCGCGACCGGGCTCGTGGCGCTCGTCGGCTCGCTCGCGGCGCAGCTCCTCCTCAAGCGCGGCGTCTATCGCCCCTGGCTCGGCCTCGCGACCAGCCTCTTCGACGTCTCGCTGGTGAGCGCCGGCCTCGCGACGTTCCTCTTCCTCCAGCAGCCGCTCATCGCTGTCAACAGCAAGCTCCTCTTCGAGATCTACTTCATCGCGATCGGGGCGACCGCGCTCCGCTACGACGCCCGCATCACCATGTCGGCCGGCATCGCCGCGATGCTCCAGTACCTGCTGCTGGTGCTCGTCGCCGCACGCAGCTTCGATCTCCACGACCGCGCCCTCGACACCTTCGGCTACGGCATCTTCGAGTGGGCGACGCAGCTCTCGCGGCTCGTGCTGCTCGGCGTCGCGACGCTGCTCTCCGCCTCGATCGTGGTGCGGAGCCAGCGGCTCCGGCGCCAGTCGCGGAGCGACCGGCTCACCGGGCTCCCCAACCGGAGCTACTTCGACGAGCGGATGCTCGCGGAGCTCTCCCGCGCCCGGCGCTACAGCGAGCCGGTCGCGCTCGCGATGATCGACATCGACCACTTCAAGCAGTTCAACGACCGCTGGGGCCACAGCGCCGGCGACGTGGCGCTCAAGCTGGTGGCCCGCGCGATCCTCGCCGCGAGCCGGCAGAGCGACCTGGTGGTGCGCTACGGCGGCGAGGAGTTCGTGGCGGTCTTCCCCGGCATGGACTCCAGGGCCGCCATGGAGCGGGTCGAGGAGATCCGGCTCGCGGTGGAGGCCCTCCCGCTCCCGATCCCCCGCCGCCCCGAGGTCGTGCATGTGACCGTCAGCATCGGGCTCGCCTCCTACGGCTTCGACGGGACTCAGGCAGAAGACCTGCTCGACCGGGCGGATGCAAGGCTCTTCGAGGCCAAGAACGCCGGCCGGAACCGGGTGGTCGGCCCGCCGCCCGAAGCCCGAACAGTCGAGCCCCACAGCCGGCGCAGCGACGACCTCGGAGGTGCCAAGCAACCCGTTTAATGACAATGTTTTACCGTGGTGATCCACGGCACCGCCTGCCGCAGCACTCCCTGTCACATTCCAATGCAGTCGCTCGACCGGTTCCGCGCCGTCTTGGCCCGGATCTTCCCTTTCATGCCCCCGTGAGGCACCCGATGCGCCTTCGCCGAACCCCGATCGGCTGGCTCGTGCTCCCGGCCGCCGTGGCACTCGTCGCCTGCAGCGACGGCGGTCCCGGGGCGGGGACGCCACCGGTCTTCAGCGCCGCCTACGGGATCTGGACGCCGAGTCCGCGGGACGACTGCAGCAAGGCGATTCACGACCGATACTCGGTGACAGGGCCTGACGGAAAGCTCTATCCGACCTGGCATCCGCCCCGCGATCCGGTGACCGGCTGCAGCTTCGGCCACGAGCATGGACGGGATCCCCACGGCTCCGCCCTCTACGCGACCACCGGGGAGATCCCCTTCGGCGTCGCCAACGAGGCGCTGGATACCTGGGATCCGAACGGCGCCCGACACGAGGATCATGTCGGGCACAAGATCGAGTGGGAGAACGGCGTCCAGCTGCAGAAGAGCGTGAGCGGGCAGCGGGTGAACATCGGCGTGACGTGCGACTTCCTGACCAAGCTGCACCAGGGGACGCACAGCAAGGATGCCTTCACCAACAACCTGCATGAGCTCGCCTATCACGTGCGCTGCAGCGATGGCACCGAGCTGCACGCGACGGTGATGGTGGCCTTCGGGACGCCGGGCGAGTTCGTGCGGTCGTGCGACAAGGCGACGGTGGTCGCGGCGGGGACGCCGACGCCGGCGAATTCACCGTTGGGGAGCGGAGTCCGTTTCATCCCGGACCGGAGCTGCATCGACCAGTACATCCTGGTGCCGCCGGGGCAGTTCTCCCAGTTCAGCCAGGGGCTCTACGAGGACTGGGTGAGCGGGAACTACCTGAAGACCGAGGCGGGGACCCAGCTCGCGTACTTCGATCCGCACTTCGCGGTGTTCGCGCCGAGCCGGTTCTTCGATGGCGGCAAGACGAATCTGACCGGACGGTCGCTGGAGGCCTGCTACGAAGTCGCGCAGAACGGGAATCGTGCGGCGGGCGGGGCGTGCGACGCGTCGACCAATAATGGGCAGGACCTGGATGTGACCTGGGACGACCCGCGCTCGCAGCTCAACGGGCTCACGCGCGAGGTCTACTTCAACCAGACGACGATCACCAATGCCGCGGGGCCGACGGTGTGGTACACCGATCCCTTCGGCGGCCATGCCAGTACGACGCCGTTTCCGGGATCGGTGCGCCAGAAGATCGCCGCGATCGACAACACGCGGCCCTTCCCGCTCGAGTCCCAGGCGTTCGGCGCCACGAGAAACTATGGGGGGAATGGGGTTCATGCGCCGAATTAACGACAGTTCCGAGTTCCGAGTTCCGAGTTCCGGAAATAGCGTTCCGAGTACCGAGTTCCGAGTTCCGAGTGCGGTCGCCGCGACGCAATCGAAGGGGGGCCGAGCGGCGTTCGAGCTCTTCACCCTCCTCCTCATCACCCTCGCGATGCTGCTCGCCGCCTGCGGCGGTTCGCCCAAGTCGGCGCTCGGCACCGGGCCCGGCGGGAGCCTCGCCGTGACGGTGACCGGTCTCCCCGTCGGCGCCAGCGGCCGCATCGATGTCAGCGGCCCGCTCGGCTACGCCCATCAGGTCACCACGTCGACCCAGCTCTCCGGCCTCGTCGCCGGGACCTACCATCTCAGCGCCGGCTACGTGAGCGCGCAGAGCCAGACCTGGACCGCCGCCCTCTCCGCCGACAGCGTCGTCATCCTCGGCACCGACACCGCCCTGGTCACCGCCACCTACACCGGCGGCCCGACCACGACGCTCAACCTGCAGGTCGCCGGGGTGCAGCTCATCCAGAGCACCCAGCGCGCCGACGGCAGCGTGCCGATGGTGGCGGGCCGAGACGCGCTGCTCCGGGTCTTCCCCGTCGCCAACACCGCCAACAGCGCCCATCCGCTGGTCCGCGTCCGGCTCTTCCAGGGTGCGACCCAGGTGGACTCGGTCGATGTCACCGCGCCGTCGGCCTCGGTGCCGCAGACGGTGGACACCGCGACGCTCGCGAGTTCGTGGAACGTGCTCATCCCCGGTGCGCGGGTGCAGAGCGGCTTCTCCTATCAGGTCGAGGTCGATCCGACCGACGCCGTGCCGGAGACCAATCAGTCCGACAACCGCTGGCCCGGGGGCAGCAGCACCCAGGGCGTGAACGTGCAGACGGTGCCGCTCTTCGACCTGACCTTCGTGCCGATCAAGCAGTCGGTGAACAACCTCACCGGCGCGGTCAGCAACGCGAACAAGGACGCCTTCGCCTCGACGACCAAGAGCATGTGGCCGCTCAGTGCGACCAGCGTGTCGGTGCACGCGACCTACACCACCGCGGCCCCCGCCTATCAATCCAACGACGGCAACGGCGCCTGGTCGCAGACGCTGAGCGAGATCAGCGCGCTCAAGAGCGCCGATGCCAGCAACAGCGACTACGTCGGCATCCTGCAGGTGACCTACGGCGGCGGCATCGCCGGGCTCGGCTACGTCGGCTACTCCGCGGCGATCGCCTGGGACAAGGCCTCGAGCGCGCCGGGCGTCATCGCCCACGAGCTGGGACACAACTTCGGGCGGAATCATGCGCCCTGCGGCGGCCCCGCCGGCCCCGACCCGAACTATCCCTACGCCAACGCCGATATCGGCACCTGGGGTCTCGACCTTCCCGCGCTCACGCTCAAGGCGCCGGGGACCTACAAGGACCTGATGAGCTACTGCAACCCCGACTGGGTGAGCGACTACAACTATCTCGCGGTGCTCGCCGCCCGCGGCAGCGGGCCGAGCATCCAGCCGGTGGCCGCGGGCAGCAACCGCGGGCTCCTCGTCTGGGGCCGGATCGTCAACGGCAACGTCATCCTCGAGCCGGCAGTGATGGTGAACGCCCCGGCGCGGCTCCCGGCGGTGGCCGGTCCGCATCACATCGAGGGCTTCGATGCCGCGGGTGGCCGGGTGTTCAGCCTCTCCTTCGAGGGGGACGTCGTCCCCGACCTTCCGTCAGGCGACGAGCGCCACTTCGCCTACGTCGTGCCGCTCGCGGCGAACGACCAGGCGCGGCTCGCCTCGGTGCGGCTCACCGGCAACGGCCTCACCGCCGTCCGGGTGCCCGCCGCCGGGCTCCGCGCCGGCAACGCCACCGTCACGCCGCTCACCGCGGCGCGGGTCGGCCAGGAGATGGAGGTGCGCTGGGATCCGCAGTATCCGCTCGCCGTCGTCCGCGACGCGGGGACCGGGCAGATCCTCTCCTTTGCGCGCGGCGGCAGCATCCGGGTTTCCGCCGGCTCCGCGGGGGTCACGGTGGATCTCTCCGACGGCATCTCCACGATGCCGAGGGTGACGCTCACCGGACACTGATGGGGAGGGTAGGGGTTGGGGGGCGGCCGATGGCCGCCCCGCTTTCTATATTAGGGCCATGCGGGCGCAGCGACTCCCGGCACTCGATGGGCTCCGCGGTCTCGCGGTGCTCGCGGTCTTCCTCTATCACGCGGCCTTCTTCAGCGGGCTCTCCGGAGTCACGCCGGCCGACCGCGCGGTCCTCGCCGTCGCCCCCCGCGGCTGGCTCGGCGTCGATCTCTTCTTCGTCCTCTCCGGCTTCCTGATCACCGGGATCCTGCTCGAGACCCGGGACGAACCCCACGCCCTCGGTCACTTCTATCTCCGCCGCATCCAGCGGATCGTCCCCGCCTACTTCGCCGCGCTCGCCGTCCAGCTCATCGTGCTGGCAGTACTCGGCCGGGCGCACACCGCGCGCGCGGGGTGGACCGCCACCTGGTTCACCAACATCCTGATCGCGCGGGAGGGATGGAGCGCGCTCGCGCCGACGATGCAGCACTACTGGTCGCTCGCGGTGGAGGAGCAGTTCTATCTGCTCTGGCCGCTGCTCGCGATCACGATGAAGCCGAACCGGCTCGGCTGGGTCTGTATCCTGGGGATCATCGGCTCGAGCGTGAGCCGGGTGATGCTGGCGCAGGCGGGCGATCCGGTCGCGGGGTATGTGCTGCTTCCGGCGCGGATGGATGGACTCGCGGTCGGCGCGCTGCTCGCCGTCGTCGCGCATGGCACGCGCGGGCTCGCGGGGGCGGCGCGCGCCGCCCGCCCCTGGGGCTGGGGCGCCGCCCTTCTATTGATAGGGCTGGTGGTGGTGCGGGGGCGGCTCGACTACGGCGACCCCTTCATGCTCGCCTTCGGCATGAACGCCTTCGTCATCGCGGCCGGGGTCCTGATGCTGAACGCCGCCGCGACCGGCGAGGGCACACTGGTGGGGCGCTTCCTGCACAGCTGGCCGCTCGTGGCACTCGCCCGCTACAGCTACGCGGTCTATCTCTGGCACCAGCCGGTCATCCTCGTGCTCACGAGCCTCGGCCTCACCGCGCACGTCGTCCCCGCGGTGGCGGGGAGCGAGCTGCCGGGGTTCCTGCTGCTCGCCGCCGTGGCCGGTGCGATCACGCTCGCGATCGCGATGGCGAGTTGGCGCTGGATCGAGGCGCCGATCCTCTATCGTTCGCCGAGCACCTTGATGATCACCCGCTTCCTCCGCTGGCCGTCCCACTCGCCGTAGAACACCCGCTGCCAGGGGCCGAGGTCGAGGGCGCCGTCGGTGATCGGCACGATCACCTCGTGGCCGACGGTGAGACTGCGGAGGTGCGCCGCGGCGTTGTCCTCGCCGGTCTCGTTGTGCTCGTAGCGGCTCGGGTCCCACGGCGCGATCGTCCCCTCGAGCCAGTGCAGGATGTCGTGCCAGAGCCCCGACTCGTGATCGTTCACGAAGACCGAGGCGCTGATGTGCATCGCGGAGACCAGCACGAAGCCTTCGCGGATGCCGCTGGTCCGCACCTGCGCCAGCACCTCGTCGGTGATGTCGATGATCTCCTGGCGGGCCTTGGTGTGGAACCAGAGGTAGTGGGTATGGCTGGGCATCGGGGCCTCCGGGTCGGTCGGGGGAATCGGGACGGCGTCGACCGCTCAAATCTGCTCGAGGTGCGCCCAGGCGGCAGGGTAGGAACGGAATGACGAATGTATGAAGAGTCGAAGGACGGTCTGGCGCCCGGTCCTTTCGGCATGAACATTTGTCCTCACCTCCACAGGACACCACGATGACGCTGCCGGTCTTTCGCTATCACCCGGACCCGATCCGGAGCGGGAGCATCGAGCCGTCGACGGAGCCCTGCCGCTGCTGCGGCCAGGCCCGCGGCTACCTCTATACCGGTCCGGTCTACGCCGAGGAGGATCTCGACGACGCCATCTGTCCCTGGTGCATCCTCAACGGCTCGGCCAATGCCAAGTGGGATGCGGCGTTCGTGGATGTCGAGGCGTTTGACGCCGAGCTGCCGGAGCCGGTGATGGAGGAGGTCTGCTTCCGGACGCCGGGGTACAGCTCCTTCCAGGCGGAGCAGTGGCCGGTCTGCTGTGGCGACGCGACCGCCTTCCTGGCGCCGGTGGGGAAGGCGGAGCTGCAGGGCGACTACCGCGAGTTCGAGGGGAGCGTCCTCAACCACATCATTTATGAGATGGGCGTCTCCGGCGGCGCCGCGACCCGGCTGCTCGATTCGCTGAACCGCGACAACGGCCCGACCGCCTATCTCTTTCGGTGTCTCCACTGCGGCGCGCATCACGTGCATGTCGACCAGGTCTGACGGCCGGCCGGGCATGTCGGTCTTCGGGATCGTTCTCTTCGTCCTCGCGGTCGTGCTCTGGATCGGCACCGTGTCGCTGTCGGCCACGCTCAACAACAGCGACGCCGCGGGGAACGGGCTTTCCTATTCGTTCGGGGTGCTCTTCGCGGGGGCGCTCTGGGTGGTGATCGGGGCGCTGATGCTGGTGGTCGCCTCCCGGGGCGTGATTCCGCGGACAGGCGGATTCGCCGCGCTGGTGCTGATCCCGGCGTCGGGGGCGGCGGCGATCGCGGCGATCAATCTCCTGCGGGTGCGGGCGGCGGGGTGGCCGATCGTGGTGCCGGCGCTGCCGCCGCTGCTGGTGCTCGGGTACATCCTCTGGGCCTCGTATCCGGGGATCCGGGCGATGCTCTCGGAGCGCACGGCGACGGGGAGCGTGTGGGGGATCGTGCTGTTGCTGGCGCTGGCGCCGTGGCCGCTGGTGATGAAGTTGCGCCGCGATTGATCGGGGCCCCTGCGGGAGCCTTTGCGACCTGTCCCTTGAGACTCGTACTCCAGTCCTGATCTCGGTTCCAACTTTCCTTACGACGCTTCCCAATCTTCTGACCTCGGCTCCAACCTTCCTGAACTCGCTTCCAACTTTCCTGACCTCGGGTCCAACTTTCCTTACGACGCTTCCAAATCTCCTTACCTCGGTTCCAAACTTCCTTACCTCGGTTCCAAACTTCCTTACCTCGGTTCCAAACTTCCTGACCTCGGCTCCAACCTTCCTGATCTCGGTTTCAACTTTCCTTACCTCGGCTCCAACTTTCCTGACCTCGCTTCCAACTTTCCTGATCTCGCTTCCAACTTTCCTTATCTCGGGTTCCGCTGTCCTTACGTCGCTTCCAACTTTCCTTACCTCGCTTCCCAAAACACTTGAGTCGGTTCCGTCACTATTTCCGGTGGGTTAAGGCCAGTTTCCGGTGCGACTGCACGGGTCTCCGCCGCGCTTGACGAGCTCGTCGCTGAAGCGACGGCTCGGCTGATGTCGCTGAAGCGACCGTCCGCCGGGCTGTTACCGTCGTACATCGCGCCATATCGAGTTGACATCGGGCTTCCTGGGATTTCCGGGGCACTGCACGATTTGACGCTGCACTTCCGCGAGTTTCCCGCGGACTTCCTGCGATTTTCCATCGACTTCCGCTGATTTCCCACGCGATTGCACGACCTTCCGGCGGGCTTCCTGCGATTTCCCACGGACTTCCTTGAGTTTCCGGCGGACTTCCGCCGATTTACCAAGGCATTGCACGACCTTCCGGCGCGCTTCCTATGATTTCCCGCGGACTTCCGCTGATTTACCAAGCCCTTCCTACGATTTACCACGGGTATGCACGACCTTCCGGCGCGCTTCCTACGATTTCCCGCGGACTTCCGCTGATTTGCCAGGCCCTTCCTACGATTTACCACGGGTATGCACGAGCTTCCGGCGAGCTTCCTACGATTTCCGGCGGACTTCCGCCGATTTCCCGCGGACTTCCTACGACTTCCCTTCGGGTTCCGCGCATTTCCGGCCTGGCACAACGCCCTGACGGGTGGGGTTCTCGCATGTCCCGGGCCGAGCCGCACGAGCTGATCCGCGTCCGCCGCATGAATCCGCGGCTGAAGCCGCGGCTCGGCTGATGTCGCTGAAGCGACGCGTGGTGGGGGCGGTGCAATTGCTCCCCCCTTACCCGACTCATTTGCCTGCTTAGCATCACCGGGGTAACGTCATCCTCGCCGGCCCATCGGCCGGATGGCTCCCCTCTCCCGCGTGCTCGCGATGGCACCGCTCGCCCCGCTCGACCATCTGGTCTACGCGACCCCGCATCTCGAGCGCACCCTCGACGACCTCGAGCGCGCGCTCGGCGTCCGCCCCCTTCCGGGCGGAGCGCACCCCGCGTGGGGCACCCGGAACGCCATCCTCCCGCTCGGGCCCGCCACCTATCTGGAAGTGATCGGCCCCGATCCGGCGCGGCAGGAGAGCCGCCCGGTGATCTTCCAGCTCGCGACGCTCAGCTCCGCCCGTCTCGTCACCTGGGCCGCGAAGGGCAGCGGGCTCACCGCGCTCGTCGCCGGGGCACTCGGCCACGGCATCCGGCTCGGCGCCCTGATGCAGGGTGCCAGGGAGCGGCCCGACGGCACCCGGCTCTCCTGGGAGCTGACCGATCCGCTGACGGTGGTGGACGACGGGCTGATCCCCTTCTTCATCGACTGGGGCGCCAGTCCGCATCCGGCGACGAGCAGCGAGGCGGTCGTCACCCTCGAGGAGTTCCGCGCCGAGCATCCGGAGCCGGAGCGGGTGGGGGCGAGACTCGCGCTGCTGGGGGCCGAGCTCGCCGTGGCGGCCGGCCCCAGGCCCCGGCTCGTCGCGACCCTGCTTTCGCCGGCCGGCGTGGTCACGTTGCGTTAGGCTTTTCCTTCCTCCCTCATTGCCGTCTCTGGCAGCAAGGCCGGTCCCGATGCAGCGCTCCCTCGGCGCGGTGGGCCTCAGCGTCCTGCTTCTCTCCGTCGTCCTGTCACGATCCGTCGCTCAGACTGCTCCTGGTGCGGACAGCACCGTCATCGTCACCCTGGGGACCGGGACGCCGAGGCCCACGCCGGATGTCATGGGGCCGGCGACGGCGATCGTGGTGGGGAAGCGGGTCTTCCTGGTCGATGCGGGGGTGGGGGTCGAGCGGCGCCTGGCGGGGGCGCATCTCCCGGTGGACGGTGTCACCGCGCTTTTCATCACCCATCTGCATTCCGATCATGTGCTGGGGCTCTCCGACCTGATCTTCACCTCGTGGGTGGTGGGCCGGGAGCGGCCCTTTCCGGCGTATGGGCCGCGCGGGCTCGGGCGGATGGTCGATCATCTCTATGCGGCGTTCAGGGAGGACATCGACATCCGCACTCGCGGGCTCGAGCGGGAGTCGGCGGGCGGGTACCGGATCGCGGTGCATGAGATCCGGCCGGGGGTGGTGTACGACAGCGGGGGGGTGAGGGTCACCGCCTTTCTGGTGGAGCATGGGGAGTGGAAGGCGGCGTACGGGTACCGGTTCGACACGCCGGACCGGAGCATCGTCATCTCCGGCGACACGAGGCCGAGCGAGGAGCTGGTGCGGGTGGCGCGGGGGGTGGATGTGCTGATCCACGAGGTGCAGCCGTCGGATTCGGCCAGGCGGCCGGGGAGCCGGTCGGCGTCCGACTGGGCGGCCTACGTTCGCGCCTATCACACCACTGCCGTACAATTGGGGGAGCTGGCGGCGCGGGCCGAGCCTCGGCTTTTGATCGTGACGCATGACGGGAGGCGGGTGCCGCGGGAGCAGCTGCTGGCGGACATTCGGAAGGGGTATGCGGGGCAGGTGGTGATGGCGGAGGATTTGGGGAGGTATTAGGGCCTGTGAGGGGTAGTTCGGTGTTTCCTGGGTGGACAGATTTGCCTGATTGAACGGTAGCCGGTATCGTATGCCCTAATTGAGCGTCGCGTGCTTTCAGCGCAATCCCAGCGCGAGTGTCGCGCGGATTGGGCTCTCATCTTTCTGGCGCGCCGATGATACATCTTGGGGCGAGGCCTCCATGAAAGCGATCACCATAAGATGGCTGACTCCAGAAGCGATTGGCTACGTCGATGTCCTGCCATTTGACCAGTTTGCCACCGAGGTAGCTCGCGCCGAAAGTCTGCACGAGGTTTTGGGCCCAAGGGGTGGAATACACCATGCGCGCTTCCGCCTCCGGGTGAAAGGCAAGTCAGCGCTTCTCGACTACTGAGCATTCCGCGCATTCAATAATCGCCACGGCATGGCGCCTGGCAAAATGGAGATTGGTTTCGCCGATCAGGCACGATCTGCTGTGGCTCGGATTCTGTGGGACGGGGAGGAGCTTTCTCCGTCAGACGCTAC
>JBGASX010000098.1:0-16341 GCA_044229445.1 Gemmatimonadales bacterium
AGATCAGCATCGAGCCGCGCGGCTCGCTGAACTATGTGAAGGTGCAGAACACCAAGTCCGCCTCGGAGATCGAGATCGGCGCGGGCCTGCTCTATCACCTCAAGGGCCTCAAGGAGGGCATCTACATCCGGCCGTTCGTGAGCTACGATCACATCAGCTCGGGCGGCTCGTCCGCCTCGCAGTTCACCGCCGGTGGCGGCATCGGCTACAAGGCCGGCACGGGCGGAGTCGTGGGACGGTTCGAAGCCGGCTATGCCCACGCCTTCGAGACCAACACCCTCGCCAAGAGCGACAACATCATCGTCCTGCTCGGCCTCTCGGTGTTCACCAAGTAAACCTGAGCGGATTCTCCGCCCCGTCCCCCGGGGCGGCACTCAGGAATCAGCAGGCCCCGCGACGGATCCCGTCGCGGGGCCTTCGTTTGCCGACCTCCGCCATCGGCGTATGGCGGTGGAGACAATTCCGCAGCACCTTTCCCGGAGGCGCGGCAGGTTCAAACCGCGCGAGCGGCCCCCTTCGGCACGAGCACCGCATGGCGAGCACCCTGAGCGTCATTCCCACCCCCCGAGAACCGGGGCTCCGGGCCTTTGCCCGCTGGTCCGCCCTCGTCGCGGTGCCGCTCCTGCTCGCCTGGCTCCTCATTCGGCCGGAGAGCGCGCTCCGGACTCTCTGGTACATCGTCATCCCGGTGCTCCCCGCCACCTTCTTCATCAGCACCGTGCTCTGGCGGAGCATCTGCCCGCTGGCCACCCTCAACGAGCTCGGCAACCGGATCGGTACCCAGCGGACTCCCTCGAGCGGGACCCTCCGCGCGCTCGGCATCGGCGGCCTGGTCCTCTTCCATGTGCTCGTCCCGGCGCGGCACTTCGAATTCAATCAGCACGGCACGGTCCTGGCCGCCGTCGTCGCCCTCGTCGCGCTGCTCGCCCTCCTGCTCGGCGCCCTCTTTCCGGTGCGCTCCGCCTTCTGCAACGCCCTCTGCCCCGTCCTCCCCGTCGAACTGCTCTACGGCCAGGCGCCACTGATGCAGCTCGAGCGGGGCCGCTGCCAGAGTTGCGAAGTCTGCACCCCCCGCGGCTGCATCGACCTCGCAGAGCGGAAGGCGATCCCGCAGCTCCTCGGCAGCACCCGGAAGAGCCTCCGCTGGATCGGCACGCCGTACGGCGCCTTCTTCGCGGCGCTGCCGGGATTCATCGCGGGGTACAACCAGGTGCCGGACGGCCCGCTCGCGAGCGCGCCCGCGATCTATGCCACCACCCTCGCCTGGTCGCTGCTCAGCCTCGTCGTGGTGGCTCTGGCCGTGGTCGCGCTGCAGCTCACGTCGCAGCGGGCACTCCCCCTGGTCGCCGCGGCGGCGGGCGCACTCTACTACTGGTATGCAGGGCCGGCGATCGCCCGGCAGTTCGAGACGGAGGCGTGGCTGGGGATGGCGGTGCGGCTCGCGGGAATCGGACTGGTCGTCTGGTGGACGACTCGCGCGCTGGTGCGGCCGACCGGCGAGGCGGTGGGTTAGGCCGGGGTCGAGGCCCGCCGCTCGAGCTCGGGGCTGCGCCCCCTCTCGAGCTCGCGGCTGAAGCCGCGGCTCGGCAGAGGTCAGTAAACTGACCGCAAACTCGCGATCTCGTCGCTTCAGCGACATCTGCCGAGCCGTCGCTTTAGCGACGAGCAGGCCCCCCAGCTCGCGACTGCGTCCCCCTCTCGAGCTCGCGGCCGAAGCCGCGGCTCGGCAGAGGTCAGTAAACTGAGCGCAAACTCGCGATCTCGTCGCTTCAGCGACATCTGCCGAGCCGTCGCTTTAGCGACGAGCAGGCCCCCCAGCTCGCGACTACGCCCCCTCTCCAGCTCGCGGCTGAAGCCGCGGCTCGGCTGAGGTCAGTAAACTGACCGCAAACTCGCGATCTCGTCGCTTCAGTCGCTAGCCGCCGCTCAGCGCACGATGCGCGTCAGCCTCCGGGTCGTCGGCACACTGCCGAGCGGCAGGAGCGACAGGGGAACCCGGCGGCCGTCTTCCGCCAGCCCTTCGCCGGTCAGGACCATTGGTGGTGAAGCGAAGGGGTGCGCGCTCGCATCGGTTCCAGTCGTGCTCGCCGCGAAGCCGAAGGCGCTCCCCCGCTCCGACGCAGGCAGGGCCGCCGGTGCCGCCAGGGGCACCGCCTCGTACTCCACGTCGCGGAGGGCCCCGGGATACTCCCGCAGCGTCACCGCGTGCGAGGCCACCGGTTCGGCGTAGAGCAGCGCGCCATGGGCGAGCGCCACCTCGCCATTCACCGCAGGCACGATACGAACCTCGGGCGTGAGCGTCATCTCGACCCGATCGCCTGCTTGCCAGTTCTTCTCCACCCGCACGAGCCCTCCCCGCTCTTCGATCCTGGCCCCAGTGCAGCGCACCACGGTCCCGCCAGACCAGCCGGGATTCCGCAGCCAGAGCGTGATGCGCACCGGTGTCTTCGGGCGGACCTCGAGGGTGATTGTCCGTTCGAACGGGTAGTCGGTGTGGGAGATGATCTCGATGTCGGTGCCGCGCACCTGGGTGCGGAGTCTGCTCGGCCCGTGGGTCATCGCCACGAGGCCACCGTCCGGATGCCGCATCCAGAGCGCTCGGACATGGTGCCCTGCGATCTGGGTCGCGTTCGGGGTGCAGCAGACGGCCACATCGGCATGCACGGGGGACAGCTTCTCGCGCCGCTTGCCGTCCCGGTCCCGGCCTCCACACAGCGCGCGGTTGTCGCGGGTCAGATAAGAGATCGCGGTGCCGTCGGGGAGTCGCGCGCCCTGCGCGGCGTTGAAGAAGAGCCGCTCGATCCAGTCGCCATAGGCCGGGTCGCCACTCGTCCGGTACGCGGAGGCGAGGGTCACCAGGATCTCCTTGAGTGCGCAGTACTCGTACCGCGCCGCCGAGGGATCAGGTGCCGCGTCCTCGATCCACTCCTGGCTCACTGCACCGCCACTCGGCAGGGTGTATCTCGCGAGGGTGTGCATCGACTGCCGCGCGGCGCGGACCAGGTCGGCGCGTCCGCTGGTGGCGGCGAGCCAGATCGGCACCCGAAGGATCTCGTAGGTGTGGACGCCATGGTCGGTCCAGCGGGCGCCGGGATCGAGCAGCGTCTGGAGACTCGTGTCCGTCCTCGGCACCGCCGCGTTCCAGGTGTCGTAGAGCCAGAGCGCGAACTCCGGATATGCCGCGTCCCCGGTGTGCTCGTACAGCGACTCCATGACATCCACGAACATCAGGTCGTGGTTCTCCTTCCATGGGTAGGCGCCGGGTGCCTGACGGAGCGCGCGCATCGTGGTGCGGGCCGCCCGCTCGACCGCGCGGAGGACGGGGGCCGAGTGGGTGAGCTCGGCCCAGGCGAGGAGGCCACGGAGGAGACAGGTCTGGGTCCAGAGATCGCCCTCGCGGGTGTAGCGGAGGTCGGGCGCGTAGGCGCCGAGATACCCGTCCGGATCCTGGGAGGCGAGAATCAGCGCCACGTAGTCACCGGCGCGGGCCATCGCGTCGGGTTCGCCGGTGAGACCCGCGAGCATCATGTGGCCCGCGCGCCAGTTCCCCTCGGATTCGCCATTCCACCAGGGGACGCCGTCCTGGTTGGCGAGGTTCATCGCGTGGCGGCTGTTCCGGGCGGTCGTGAAGATCCCACTCGAGACTTCGGTGGAGAGGCGGTCGAGACGGCCCGCGAACCCGCCGCTCAGATCCTGCAGCATCTGGGCGCGGAGCCAGCCTTCGGGACGGACCGCACCGAAGGGAAGCCGGCCGAAGACACCCTCGCGCGCGTTCGCGCTGCCGGGCAGGATCCGCCGGGCGTCGAAGCCGGAAAGGCTCATGGTGGCGAGTGACGCGAGCTGCAGCCAGTCGCGACGGTTGAGGTGGGAGCGAGCCATGGGGCGGAAACTACATCGGCCCCGGCTACTCCTCCATCACCAGGCTGCCGGAGAGGTGCCGGAGCAGCAGCCGGGCCCGCGCGGCCTGCCACTCCAGATCGAGCTCCGCCGCCCGCGCGGCGAGGTAGGCCTGCCGGGCCGCGAGCCAGGCGAGGATGTAGGTGCCGCGCTGCGGCGCCACCTGTTCGGCCAGCTCGAGCGCCCGTGCGGCGCGGGCGAGCGCACCCTCCCGCAGCAATCCCAGCTCCGTATCCGTCCGCGTGAGTGTCAGCAGCGCCTCGGTCACCTGGCCGGCAATCTCCCGGTGCCGCACGTCGAACTGCGCCTCGGCATTGAGCCGTTCCGCCTTCGCCGCGCGGATCTCGCTCCCCAGCCGGTGCCACGACGGAATGTTGAATCCCAGCGCGACGCCGAGCCGCCACCGGTCGCCCACCGTGGCGGCGGGACCGACCTCGAGCGTCGGCCAGCCCCGCGCCCGGGCGAGGCTGATCTCCTCGGTCGCGCGTAGCGACTCGTGATGCAGCCGGTGTGAGGTGGGATCGGTGGCGAGCGCCGTCGCCAGCGCGGCCTCCGGCGCGGTGAGCGGCGCGATCGAGTCGAGATCGCCCTGGAAGTCGATGGGCGTTCCCGGGTCCTGACCCAGGGCGGCGTTGAGGCGTGCCTGCGAAATGGTGTACTGCATCGCGGCGCCCATCCGCTCGCGATGCGCCTCGTCGAGGCTGATCAGGGTCTGCAACTGCGCGAGATCGGCGCCCTTGTCCGCTTCCTTCCCCGGCGCCACCGCATCGACCGTGTGTTGCGCGAGACTCTCCGACTCCATCGCCAGCAGCAGGGTCCGGTGGCTCCGCATGCCATCGGCGAAGCGCTGCGCCGCTTCCAGCAGCACCGCCCGCTGGTCGGTCTCGGCATCGGCGGCGGTCGCGGCCACCTCCTGCGCGCCCATCCGCTTGAGCGCCGACCCCTCCCACGGCCAGCGGAGCGGCTGCAGCAGCTCGAGCCGGCTCTCCGTCAGGCGTGCGGTCGCGATGTGGATGCTGGGGGTCGGGTAGCTGCTCTGTTCCGCGGCGCGGGCGCGCGCCGCGCTCACCCGCGCCGAGCCCGCCTTCCAGATCGGGTGGTCTTCGCGGACCCGGGTCAGCACATCGGCGAGGGAGAGATGCAGCGTGTCGGTGCTGCTGACCTGCGCGACGGCGATCGCCGGCCGCCCCGCGAGGAGGGCGACCAGGACGACGCTGCACGGGGGGAGCACGGAGGGGAGGCGCATCGGGTCAACTGATAATCCACCCGCGGCGCCTCCCGCCATCGCTCGGGAGGTTGATGCGAGAATTCCGCCGGTTTCCCGCGGCCCGCGCTACGGCATCAGCTTCCGGCTGAAGTAGGTGTACTGCAGCGCGTCCATGAAGGCGCGCTCCTTGATGTTGGCGCCCGAGCCATGCCCCCCTTCGGTCACCTCATAGAAGAAGTAGGGGAGGTGCATCGCGGCGAGCTTGGCGGCGAACTTGCGCGCATGCTGTGGGCCCACCCGGTCGTCCTTGGTCGTGGTCCAGACCAGCGGCTCCGGATACTTCACCCCGCGCCGCAGGTTGTGATAGGGCGAGATCGAGGCGAGGAAGGCCCGCTCCTCGGGGATCGACACGCTGCCGTATTCCCCGACCCACGACGCGCCGGCCTGGATCTGCTCGAACCGCAGCATGTCGAGCAGCGGCACCTGGATGTCCACGGCGTGGAAGAGCTCCGGATGCTGGGTGAACTCCACCCCCATCAGCAGGCCGCCGTTGGAACCGCCCTCGATGCCGAGGCGCCGGGGCGACGTCACCTTCCGGGTGATGAGGTCCTGCGCGACGGCGGCGAAGTCGTCGTAGATCCGCTGCCGGTTGGTCTTGAGCCCCGCTTCATGCCAGGCCGGACCGAACTCTCCGCCGCCCCTGATGTTGGCAAGGGCGTACGCGCCGCCACGCTCGAGCCAGAGCTTGCCGAGCGTCCCGCTGTATGACGGCGTGAGCGAGACCTCGAAGCCGCCGTAGGAGTAGAGGATGGTCGGCGTGGTGCCGTCGTACCTCATCGCCTTCGGATGGACCAGGAAGTAGGGGATCTTCGTCCCGTCCTTCGAGGTCGCCTCCCGCTGCTCCACCACCAGCTTCGACGCATCGAACTTGGGCGCAACCGCCTTCACGCTGGTCGCCGCGCCGGTCGCGGCATCGATGTGCATCAGCGTCGTCGGCGCGAGGAAGCCGGTGATGGCGACGTAGGCATCGCTGGCGTGATCGTCGGCGGCCACCAGCGAGATCGAGGAGTTGTCGGGCAGGTCGAGCTGCTGCCGGGACCAGCCGCCACCCGCATCGGGTGTATAGATGAATGCCCGCCCCCGCACATTCTCGGTGCTCGTGACGAGCAGCCGGTCGTGGGTCGTCGCGGAGCCGTCGTAGCTCTCGCGCGGCCCCGGGACATAGATGTTCGTGGGCTTGAGGTGCTCCGGATCGGTGAGCGCGTCAGTGAGATCGACCGAGACGAGCGAGCCCGCGCTGAAGCTGGCGCCGTTCGCGTTCCAGTTATCGGCGAGGTGGATCAGCAGCCGGTTCTGCAGCAGGCCCGCAGGATTCGCCTTGAGCGGGATCCCGAGCTGCTTGAGCCCCGCCGGGGTGAACAGCCGGAGCTCCCGTTCGAAGAACGAGACCCCGCGGTAGACGCCGAGCAGCCGATGGCCGTCGCCGTCGGTGATGGCGAAGGGACCGGCCGAGACATCGGTGGTCGTGCCGCGGAACACCTCGGTGGCACTCGTAAGCGGCTGACCGCGCGCGAGCGACTTCACGATGAAGGCGTAGCCCGAGGCGGTGAGGTCGCCGGGCGACCACTCCCGCGCCACGAGCAGGGTGTCCTCGCTCGCCCACGTGGCGTTCTGCTTGCCGCGGGGCAGCACGAAGCCATCGGCCACGAACTGTCCCGTCGTGAGATCGAACTCCCGCTCCGTCGACGCATCCTCTCCGCCGTCGGAGAGCGAGATCAGGCAGCGGGTGCGGCTCGGCGAATCGCAGTCGGCACCGTGCCAGATCCAGTTCTTGCCCTCCGCGGTCGCGAGCGCATCGAGATCGAGCACCGTCGTCCAGGCCGGTTCGGACTTCGCGTAGTCGGCGAGCGTGGTGCGGCGCCAGATCCCGCGCACATGCTCCTGATCCTGCCAGAAGTTGTAGGCCTGGCCGTTGATGATCTCGGGGTACGGGATGCGGTCCTTCGCCTCCCCGATCTTCAGGGCATCGGCGTAGAGCCCGGCGAAGCGGGGATCCTTCTGCAGGACGCCCACGGTCCTGGCGTTCTCCGCCTTCGCCCACTCGAGCGCGCGGGTGCCGTTCAGCTCTTCGAGCCAGAGGAAGGGATCGGCGGAGGAGTCGGCGGCCTGCGCCGCCGCGCGGGTCGCAGCGAGGAGCAGCAGGGCGAGCGTGCTGAGCGCGGAACGGAACCGCATGATCACCTTGAGTGTCATGGGGAGATGGGGTATGGCTGGTGCGACAGATGCCTGAGGATAGTACGTGCGTATAAAGGCGGAAAGACGGGAAGGCCGGGGGATGAACGAGGCCTCCCCGCAGTCCGCCTTTCCCTTACTGCTCCGGCATCCAGATCGCGGTCTTCGTCACGGCCGCGCGCGTCGCCACCAGCTCGTAGGCCGCCACGGCGCCGCCGGCGGTGAGTCCCTCGACCACGTAGTATCCGCCCGGCAATCCGCTCACCGAGAAGTCGCCCTGCGGGCCGCTGGTCACCCGCGCCAGTTCATCCTGCGCCGACTGACCATTGCGGAGCACGTTGTGCATGATGCGGATGGTGACCCCGGCGATCGGCGGCGCCATGCTCACCGCCCCCGTGTCGGTCGGCACTCCCGTCCCGGCGCGATAGACCAGCCCCTGGATCGTCACCGCACTCGGAAAGCCTGGCGCGGTCGTGGTGTCGACACCGGGCTTGGGATGGAAGGTGGCGCTCGACCCGCCGTCGGTTGGCGCGATCGGATAGGCGCGGGTCTCCTCGAGACAAGCGGCAAGCGCAAGGAGGGTGGCCGAGAGCAGAAGCGTGGGGTGTTTCATCGCGGGACTCCGTCGGCGATCGTGCGGTGGCAAGTTGACCAATCAAAGATATTGTCCGGCCGCGCGGCCGGGAGGGTGGTCGATATTGACGCCACCACCCCCACCGATTCTCTTGGGTCACCGTCTTCACACCCCGGAGCATGCCCGATGCGAGCCTGTCCTCGGTGACCTCACTCCTCTGCGCGCTCTTCTTCGTCTCGGGCGCCTCGGCGCTGATCTTCGAGACCCTCTGGTTCCATCAGGCCACCCTCGCCTTCGGCAGCAGCGTCTGGGCCTCGAGCCTCGTCCTCTCCGGCTTCATGGGCGGGCTCGCCCTCGGCAGCGCCACGGCGGTCTGGAAGGGCGACCGGCTCGGCCCGCCGGTCCGCACCTACGCCATCCTCGAGAGCACGATCGCGATCTCCGGCGTCGCCCTCGTCTATCTCCTCCCGGCGATGGGTCCGCTCACCGCCCCGCTCTTCCGCGCCCTGCTCGAACATCCCTGGGTACTCAACCCCGCGCGACTTCTCCTCGCCTTTCTCTTCCTGCTGATCCCATCCACGGCGATGGGCCTCACCCTGCCGATGCTCACCGAGGCCCTGGTCGCCACCGACCCGAATTTCGGCCGGGCCCTCGGGCGGCTCTACGGCTGGAACACCCTGGGTGCGGTGTGCGGAGCGGTCCTCACCGAGACGCTACTCGTCGGCCGGCTCGGCATCCACGGATCGGGATTGGTCGCCGGCACGCTCAACCTGCTCGCGGCGAGCAGCGCGGTCTTCATCTATAAGACCCTGCGCAGCCCTGCCGCGTCACGGATGGCGGCGAACGCTGCCGCCATTCAGCGACCCAGTACGGCGTGGCTCGGCGCCTCGTTCCTCTCCGGCTTCGCGCTGCTGGCGCTCGAGGTGATCTGGTTCCGCTTCCTGCTCCTCTTCGTCATCGGGACCACCCTGTCGTTCGCCGTCATGCTCGCGGTGGTACTCGCGGGCATCGCGCTGGGCGGACTCGCGGCCTCGGCCTGGCTCCGGCACGACGAGGAGAGCTTCCGGTACGCCATCGTAGTATCACTCGCGGCGGGGCTCTGCACCGCGCTCTCGTACGCCGCCTTTCCCCTCGTGGTCGCCCCGTTCGGCGACAAGGAGATCTCAGGCGTCGTCTCGGTGCTCCGGGTCTCGGTGCCGCTCATCCTCCCCGTCTCTTTCCTGTCAGGCATCTTCTTCACCCTCGCTGGCGCGGCACTGCGCCGAGCCTGGCCGACGGCCACCGCGACGACGGGCATCCTCACCCTCGCAAACACCACCGGTGCTGCGCTCGGCGCCTTTGCGGCGGGCTTCCTCCTGCTGCCGACCGTCGGGATGGAGGCGTCGTTCTTCCTCGTGGCGCTGCTGTACGGCCTGATCGGGCTCCTGCTCCACCCGACATCGCCGGCACCGAAGCCTGCGCTGTACACCGCCGGCGGCATCCTCGTCGGCGCACTCGCGCTCTTTCCGTGGGGTGCGATGCGGGATCGGCATCTCATGACCACGGCACGGCGCTGGGCCGGCGGGCGGGAGTGGCGCGTGGTGGGACTCCGCGAGGCGCTGGACGAGACCATCATGTACACCGAGGAGCTGATCTTCGGCGGAGCGCATCAGGACTACCGGCTGGTCACCAACTCGCTGTCGATGTCGACCACCGAATTCCAGTCGCGCCGGTACATGAAGCTGTACGTCTACCTGCCGGCCGCGGTGCATCCCAACCTCAAGCATGCCCTGCTCATCAGCTACGGCGTCGGCTCCACCGCCAAGGCGCTGACCCAGACGGGGTCGCTCGAGTCGATCGATGTGGTGGACATCTCCCGCGACGTGCTCGAACTGAATTCCATCGTCTTCCCCGACTCGGCCGAGAGTCCGCTCCACGATCCCCGGGTCGCTGTGCACATCGAGGATGGCCGGTACTTCCTGCAGACCACCGACCGGAAGTTCGACCTCATCACGGGCGAGCCGCCGCCGCCCCAGGTCGCGACGGTCGTCAACCTCTACACCCGCGAGTACTTCCAGCGGATGTACGACCGCCTCAACGAAGGCGGCTTCGTCACCTACTGGCTCCCGCTCCACTCACTGGGCGACACCAGCGCCAGGGCGATCATCAGGGCCTTTCTGGATGTCTTTCCCGATGCCTCTCTGTGGCATGGCCGGCTGGAGGATGTGATGCTGGTCGGGAGCCGGAACGCGCAGGGCCCGGTCAGCGCCGACTTCTTCGAGCGGCAGTGGCAGACGCCGAAGATTGCGGAGGAGATGAAGGCGATCGGCCTCGAACGAGCCGAGCAGGTCGGCGCGCTCTTCATCGGGGATGCGGAATACCTGAAGCAGCTCACCCGCGATGTCCCTGCCCTCGTCGACAACTATCCCCAGCGGATCCTCACCGATGCGCCTCTCGGGCCGGGATCGAGCGGACTCTACAAGACCCTCGTCGACACCAAGGCGGCGCGGGAGCGGTTCGTCTCGAGTCCGCTCATCGCCAGGCTCTGGCCGGCGCCGCTCATCGAGCGGAGCCTCCCCTTCTTCGATGCGCAGCGGCTGATCAACGACCTCATTGATGGGGCGGGATCACCGCTCGCGAAGAGCATCCCCGATCTCCACGTCCTGATCACGAAGACCACGCTCACCGCGCCGATCCTCTGGCACCTCGGCAGTTCGTCGGATGTGCAGCGCACCCTCGCCACGTTGCCGCCGGAAGAGCGGGCGCTCCAGATCTGGCAGTACCAGCTCGGCGCCGGGCGCTTCGCGGAGCGGAAGTTCGCGGAGGCGCTGTTGCCGTTCGAGAACGCCGAGTCCCGGCCCACGCTCTTCGGCACCGCGCGGATCTTCCGGATCTACTCCCTCTGCCTGCTCGGTCGGCTCGACGAGGCGCGCCGGCTCACGGCAGAGACCCGCGCCGCCGTCGGCGGCGACAGTCATTATGAGAAGTGGTGGGAATTTTTCGCGACGACGTACGGGGTGGGAACGACGTAGGCGCGCTCGGCAGAGCGCGCCGTGAGGCCCCGCGACGACGTACGGGGTGGGGGTGAAGTAGGCGCGCTCGGCAGAGCGCGCCGTGAGGCCCCGCGACGACGTACGGTGTGGGGGCACAGCGCGCCCTGAGCCGCGCCTTCCGCTGACGCGGCGCCGGCCGTAACGTATCCCCCTCCCCCGAGCGGAAACCTCTGCAATGCGACACGTCGCCTGGCCCATCATCGCGGCCGTGCTGGTCAGCCTCGCCTGCGGCGGCGGCAGTTCCGGTCCATCAGCCCCGGACCCCGCCGATCGGGTCGCGCATATCGCGCTCACCGTCCCGAGCACACTCACCGTCGGTGACACCGTCACCGCGACCGCCGTGGCCCAGGATTCCCAGTTCGTGGCGCTGCCCACGGTGCCTATCACCTGGCAGAGCCTTAACACGGGCGTCCTGACCACCACCAATCACGGTTTCATCACCGCGGTCGCGAGCGGGATCACGATCCTCCGCCTCACAGCCGGAAACGTCAGCTTCGATCAGACGATGACGGTGAATCCGTAGAGGGCGAAGCGTGGCATGAGGGGGATCCGATCACCGCTCCGGGTGGCTCGCCCGGTGGGTCCCTCCGGCCGCTCGGCTTCCTCTCATCGAACGACAGCACAATCGGGTGAGGGAAGCAACGCGGCCTCCGGGACCACACCGGGACTCGCCGTGCCTATCCTGCACTCCGGACCCCGATCCGCTCCCTCGACCTCAGCACCCTCGCCACCGGCTCCTCCGCCCGCGCCACATCCCGCGGCGATCCGCCCCACTGCGCCTTCCACGCGCGCCGGAGTTGCAGCGCCGAGCTGAAGCCGGCTACTTCCGCGGCGCGGGTCACTGTAGCGCCCCCTTCCAGGAGCTGCCGCGCCCGCTCGAGCCGGATCGAGCGCAGGTACTGGAGCGGCGACACGCCGGCGTGATCGATGAAGAGCCGCAGCAGATGCCGCCCCGTCGCGTTCCCCACCCCGGCGAGCGAGGCCATGTCCCATTCCTTGTCTGGCCGGGAGAGAATGGCGTCCTGCACCCGGTGCACCGCCGGATGCAGATGCCGCCGGTGCATGAGATACGGCGAGAGCTCCGGATCCCGCGGCGACCGCCGGAGGTAGACGACCATGTCCTCCGCCACCGTCCCCGCCAGCGCCTCGCCACACTCCTCCGCGATCAGATGCAGCGCGAGATCGATCCCCGCCGTGATGCCGGCGCTGGTCGCCACGGGCCCGTCCACCACGAAGACGCGGTTGTCGATCACCTCGGCCCCGGGCGCCAGCGCGCGGAGCATCCCGAGCAATTCGTGATGGGTGGTGCAGCGGCGCTGCGATAACAGCCCGCCCCGCGCCGCGAGCAGCGCGCCGGAACAGATCGCCAGCAGCCGATGGGGCGACTCCTCCGCGAGGATCGCCTTTCCCACCCGATGCCTGAGCCATTCGGCGATGGCGGTGATCGCGGGCGTCACCTGCGCGAGCTGCGCTGTCGGCTGCCCGACCAGCACCACCCAGGTGACCGGACCGAGCCGCTCTGGCAGCGGGTCGAGATTCACGAGTCCGAGGCCGACCGAGGTCGGCGCGTTGGCGACGGGGCCGGTGTACCGCAGTCGGAAGCGCGGCGGCAGTCCCTGCGCCTTCCGGTGCAGGTTCGCCAGCCGGAACGCCTCCGCCGGCCCCGCGATGTCGAGCAGGAGCGAGTGCGGGGCGATGACGAAGAGCAGATCGATCAGGTGCGCGCGTGCGATCATTTCAGGACATGGTCGAGGTGCCCCACGATACGTCCCCGACCGGCGGAGCGAAATAGCCAGGCCGCCTCGATGTCCGAAAGTGAGCGAAACCTGTCCCCCACAGCCAGCGCCGTCGGCGGGCCCATGTCCTAGCTTGGTGCTCGACCCGTGCGCCGGGACGGCCCGTCCCCCGCCACCGTGACCTCGAGAGGCACCGATCATGTTCCGACATCCGAGCCGCAGCATCACCGGGCAGGTGGCCCTCCTCGCGCTGGCGATCGCCACTCCGCTCGCCGCACAGTCGAGCGGCGGCCTGTCCGCACCGAGCCGCGAGGTGGACGCGAGCATCCGCCCCGGCGACGACTTCTTCACCTACGCCAACGGCGCATGGCTCAATGCCACCACGATCCCCGCCGGCAAGGATCGATCGAACGTGCGGACCGAGCTGATCGAGCTGACCCGCCAGCAGGTGAATCAGCTCCTCGATGCCGTCGCCACCGCGCCGACGGGATCACCCGCGCGCCAGGTGGCCGACTACCGGAGCGCCTGGCTCGACGAGGCCACGATCGAATCGCGGGGCCTCGCACCGCTCAAGCCCGAGCTCGACAGCATCGCACAGCTCCGCGACAGGACCGCCCTCACCCGCTTCCTCGGCCACCGGCTCGGCGCCGACGTGGATCCGCTCAACTGGGGGATCTACCGCTCCGCACGACTGCTCGGTCTCGCCGTCGAATCCTCGCTCCACGGCGAGAAGACCAACGTCGCCTTCCTGCTCCAGGGCGGACTCGGTCTCCCCGACCGCGAGCCGTACCTGAGCACCGATTCCTCGGCGCAGGCACTCCGCACCCAGTATCAGCAATACATCGGTCGCATGCTGACGCTCGCCGGATTCGATCGCGCCGAGCGGCGCGCGGCGGCGGTGCTGGCGCTCGAGACTGAGCTCGCGAAGTCGCAGGCGACCCAGGCGGCTTCGGCGCATGACTACAACGCCGACAGCATCTGGACCCGCGCCGACCTGGCCCGGCGCGCACCGGGGATGGACTGGAACCTCTACCTCCGTGAGGCGGGGCTCGACGGCGAGAAGTCCTTCGTGCTCTGGCAGCCCTCCGCCGCGATCGGCCTCGCGGCCCAGCTCAAGGCGACCCCGCTCGAGACCTGGCAGGACTATCTCCGCTTTCACCTGCTGGATGAGTTCGCCGAGGTGCTGCCCCGCGCCTTTGCGGAGGCAGCTCGAGTGATGCACGGCGCCGCGACCGGAGCGCCTGACGACAGCCCCCGGAGCGAGCGCGCCATCGCGGCGACTCAGACGGCGATGGGCGCCGCACTCGGCCGGCTGTACGCCGAGCGCTACTTCCCGGCGGAGCAGAAGGCGCGGGTGAAGCGGATCGGCGCCGACGTCATCGCGGCGCTCTCCCGGCGGGTGGAGCAGGACAGCTGGATGTCGGAGCCGACGCGCCGGGTCGCGGTCGAGAAGCTCCGGACGCTCTATCTCGGCGTCGGATACCCGGAGACGTGGGAGAGCTTCTCCGACCTGGTGGTGAACCCGAAGGACGCACTGGGCAATCTCCGCCGAGTGAAGGAGCGGAGCTATCGTCACGCGCTCGCGCGGCTGGGGCAGCCGGTGGACCGGACCGAGTGGTGGATCGCCCCGCAGATCGTGGGCGGGATCCTCATGTTCCAGCAGAACGAACTCACCCTGCCGGCGGCGCTGCTGCAGCCGCCCAAGTACGACCCCGCCGCCTCCGACGCCGAGAGCTACGGCGCGATCGGCGCCATCATCGGCCATGAGGCGAGCCACTTCATCGATCCGCTCGGCGCCGAGTACGATCTCGAGGGACGGCTGCGCCGCTGGTGGAGCTCGGCCGACAGCGCCGCGTTCCAGACGACGGCGGACGCCCTGGTGCAGCAGTTCTCCAGCTACCACCCCTTCCCCGACCTCGGCGTCAACGGGAAGCTCACCCAGTCCGAGAACGTCGCCGATCTCGCCGGCCTCTCCGCCGCCTTCGAGGCGTACCGGTTGAGTCTTGGAAGCCGTGCCAGCGACAGCGCCTACGTGCGTGCGCAGGACCGCGCCTTCTTCATCGGTTTCGCGCGGAGCTGGCGGAGCAAGATGCGGGAGAGCGCCTTCCGCACCCAGCTCCAGAGCAACGATCACGCGCCGGAGATCTACCGGATCTCGACCGTGCGGAATCTCGATGCCTGGTACGACGCCTTCGACGTGAAGCCGGGCGACCGGCTCTACCTCGCGCCGGCGGCGCGGGTGCGGGTCTGGTAGCGGCGGCCATCATGCGCGTCACCGTCTGCGAACTCCCGCAGGAGCCGTCGGCGCTGGCCGCGGCGTGGAACGGCCTCTGTCGCCACGTGTCGGACCAGGGCTCCGAGCTGGTCCTGCTGCCGGAGTTCGCGATGGTGGATGCGGTGTGGGAGAGGGAGCGCTTCGATGCGGAGCGGTGGGCGGAGGCGATGACGCAGGGGGACACGCTGCTCGCGCAGCTTCCCACGTTAGGCGCCGACCGGGTCGTCGGGACCCGACCCACCGCGGAGGCGGGGCGGCGATTCAACGAGGGATTTCTCTGGTCGACCACCGGCGGACTGGCGGCGCTCCGGCGGAAGTACTTCCTGCCTGCGGAGCCGGGCGGCTGGGAGACGGCCTGGTTCGACCGGGGCGATGCGGCCTTCCCGGCGTATCAGTCGCGCGGGATCCGCTTCGGCCTCAACATCTGCACCGAACTCTGGGCGCTCGAGAGCTACGGCGCCTACGCCGCGCGCGGCGTGCAGCTCATTCTCTCACCGCGGGCGACATCATCAGCCACGCTCGCCAAGTGGTTCGCCGCCGGCATCGTCGCCGCGGTGCGCTCGGGGGCGTACAGCCTCTCATCGAATCGGGTCGATCCCTCCGGTGCGGGTGGCGGCGGCGGCTGGATCATCGCGCCGGATGGCGAGGTGCTGGCGCGGACCAGTGCCGAGTCGCCGTGGGTGACGGTGGATCTCGACCTGGCGAGCCAGGCGGAGGGGAGGAACGGGTATCCGAGGTATGTGTTTGGGTGACCCCCCGAAACCTCCTCGCCCCCCGACCCGTCATGCGCTATGTTCCACGATATATCGTACGCAATCACTCAAGACATAGCCTGGACGACATATGCGTAACCACCATGATGACTGGGGTTTAGGGGAGTTCTTCGCGGAGCTCCGCGGCGGGAAGTGGGGCCAGTGGGGGCCGCAGGGTGGGCGTCGGCGCCGGGGCGGGATGTTCGAGTCCGGCGAGATGAAGTTCGTGATCCTCCGCCTCATCCGGGAGAAGCCGAGGCACGGCTATGAGGTGATCAAGGCGCTCGAGGAGAAGATGGGCGGCTGCTACACCCCGTCCGCCGGCACCGTCTACCCCACCCTGCAGCTCCTCGAGGACCAGGGCTACATCCGCGCCGTCGACACCGAGGGGAAGAAGGTCTATCACATCACCCCCGAGGGGGAGCAGTACCTCAATGAGAACAAGGATCTGCTCGACGAGATCTTCGACCGGGTGCGCGACACCGTGCGCGACATCGCCGGCGGCTCGATGGGGGAGATGAACAGCGCCTTCGCGAACGTCGCCCGCGCGACCTATCGCCGCGCCTGGCGGAGCGGCCCCGATCATCCGACGCTCAAGGAAGTGGCCGAGATCCTCCGGAAGGCCGCCGCAGACAT
>JBGASX010000099.1:0-16227 GCA_044229445.1 Gemmatimonadales bacterium
CGTCGGCCTTGGGTGCCGGGGTCGGGCGATCTGGGGTCATGGTGGTCATCCGAAGCGTCCCGTGATGTAGGCTTCCGTCCGCTCTTCCTTCGGGGTCGTGAACATCTGCCGCGTGGCGCCGGTCTCGACCATCGTGCCCATATAGAAGAAAGTCGTGGTGTCGCTCACCCGCGCCGCCTGCTGCATGTTGTGCGTCACGATGACGATGGTGAATTCCCGCTTCAGCTCGAAGACCAGCTCCTCGATCCGCTGCGTCCCTCCCGGGTCGAGCGAGGCCGTCGGTTCGTCCAGCAGCACCACCTCCGGTCGTGGCGCGATCGTCCGGGCGATGCAGAGCCGCTGCTGCTGCCCGCCCGAGAGCGCGATCGCGCTGCTCCGGAGCCGGTCCTTCACTTCATCCCAAAGTGCCGCCTGGCGGAGCGAACGCTCGACGACGGCATCCAGTTCGGCCTTCTTCGGTCGGCCATCGAGGCTGAGGCCCGCGGCGACGTTGTCGTAGATCGACATCGTCGGGAATGGCGTCGGCTTCTGGAAGACCATGCCGATCCGGCGCCGGAGCTGCATCGGGCTCACCCGCGTGCCGTAGATGTCCTCCCCGTCCAGCATCACCCGGCCGGCAATCCGGCCGCCTTCGGTGAGCTCGTGCATCCGGTTGAGGGTCCGGAGATAGGTCGACTTGCCGCAGCCCGACGGCCCGATGAGCGCATTGACGGTGTTCGCACGGAACGCGAGGGAGACGTCCTTCACCGCCGTGAAGCTCCCATACATCGCGCTCAGGCCCTGCGTCGAGAGCCGCACGGCCGATTCAGCCATTCAGCCCGAACCTCCGGCGGGTGGCGACACGCGCCAGCACGCTGAGCACGAGCACGACCAGGATCAGGACGAGCGCGGATGCCCACGCATACTGGTGCCATTCCTCGTAGGGGCCGGTCGCGTACTGGAAGACCGTGAGGGGCAGCGCCGCCATCGGCTCGTTCATGTTGAGGCTCATGAACTGGCTGCCGAGCGCGGTGAAGAGCAGCGGCGCGGTTTCACCTGCCGTGCGCGCGATCGCGAGGAGGCTGCCGGTGACGATCCCGGGCAACGCGGTGCGCAGGACGATGGAGAGGCTGGTCCGCCAGCGGGGGTACCCGAGGGCGAGGGCCGCTTCACGGAGCGAGTGTGGCACCAGCTTGATCAGCTCCTCGGTGGTCCGCATCACCATCGGGATCATGAGCATCGCGAGGGCGGCGCTGCCCGCGTAGCCGGAGAAGTGCTTCTGCCGGGCCACGATCCAGGTCCAGGCGAACACGCCGACCACGATCGAGGGCGTCCCGTTCATAACGTCGGCGATGAACCGGGTGATCTTCGAGAGGCGGGCCCCGGGATACTCTGCGCAGTAGATCCCGGCGCCGATGCCGAGCGGAACGCCGATCAGGCTCGCGACGCCGACGACCATCAGCGTGCCGACGATCGCATGCGCGACGCCGCCCCCGGTCTCGCCCGCTGGTACGGGTGGCTTGGTGAAGAAGTTGAGCGAAAGACTGCTCGCACCCTTGAGGATCAGGGTCAGCAGGATCAGCAGCAGCGGCAGCACCGCCACGATTACGGCCGCGACCATCAGGCCGACCATGAAGTTGCTGACCCACCGGCGCAGGACTCGACGGTTCACGTGGTCTTCCCCCGCGCGGGACCGCGCGAGACGCGCCAGATGAGCAGCCGTGCGGCGCCGTTCACCAGGAAGGTGACCACGAAGAGCAGCAGCGCGACGTAGGCCAGCGCGGCGAAGTGCAGGTCGGTGGCCGCTTCGGAGAACTCGTTCGCGATCACGGCCGCCATGGTGTAGCCGGGTGCGAACAGCGAGGCGGAGATCTCGTTGCGGTTGCCGATCAGCATCGTGACGGCCATCGTCTCCCCCAGCGCGCGGCCGAGGCCGAGGATGATCGCCCCGATGATCCCTGACTTTGCGTAGGGCACGATCGTGGAGATCACCGCCTCCCAGCGCGTCGCGCCGAGCGCCAGCGCCGCTTCGCGCTGGCTGCCGGGCACGGCGTTGAGCACTTCCCGGGTGACCGACATGATGAAGGGCATGATCATGATCGCGAGGATGATGCTCGCGGACAGCATCGACGGGCCGTAGATCGGTCCCTGGAAGAAGGGCAGGAACCCCAGGGTTTCACGCAGGAAGGGGAAGATCGTGCTCTTGAGGAACGGGATGAGCACGAAGATGCCCCAGAGCCCGTAGACCACGCTCGGGATGGCGGCCAGCAGCTCGATGACGAAGGCGATCGGCTGGCGGATGGCGTTCGGCGCGAACTCGGTCAGGTAGATCGCGACGCCTAGCGAGAGCGGAACGGCGATGATGAGGGCGAGCACAGACGACAGCAGAGTGCCGAACACCAGGGGAAGGGCACCGAACTCTTCCGCCACCGGGTCCCAGGTGCTTCCGGTCACGAAGCCGAGACCGTAGCGGTCGATGGCGAGATGCGCCCCGGAATACAGCTCCCAGACGAGAAAGCCCATCAGGAGCGGAACCGCGAGTGCCGCCAGGGTGAGTGACGCCTTGAACAGGCGGTCACCGAGGTTGGACCCCTCGAGGGTCTCGCTGGTCGCGACTTCCTTCTCGGGCAGGGTGCCTGTTGCCATGGGCGGGAGTGTACCGGGACCGTCCCCCTGATTGGTCACGGCATTGTAACGGACCTGTCACGCAGGCCGGTCGGGTGGACCTTGCCGGCAGGAGGCAAGAGTCCCCTCCCCCAAACGATAAAGGCGACGGGAGGTCAGGGCTCCCGCCGCCTTCATCGTCAGGCCCAACCGCGACCCGACTTACGCGATCGGCTTGCCAGCGGCCTTCAGGGTCTTGATCCGCTCGGCGATCAGCGACCGGACTTCGGCCGGGAGCGGCGCATACTTGAGTTCCTTTGCCATCGCCTGCGCTTCGTCGCTGATCATCCAGGTGAGGAAATCACGGACCAGCTTGGCCTTCGCCGGGTTCTTGTCGTCCTTGTGCACCAGCAGCCAGGTGAACGAGGTGATCGGATAGGTGTCCTTGCCCGGTGCGTTCGTGATGGACACCCGGAAATCGGTGTCCTTCCCCAGCTTGGCGCTCGCCGCGGCGGCCGAGGCGCTCTCGAGGCTCGGCGCCACGAAGTTGCCGGCTGAGTTCTTGAGCAGCATGTAGGGCAGGTTGTTGGACACGGCGTAGATCAGTTCGACGTATCCCAGCGCCCCCTCGACCTGCTTGACCTGCTGGGTGACGCCCTCGTTGCCCTTGCCGCCGAGTCCGACGGGCCAGTTCACGGAGGTCGCGTAGCCCACCTTGTCCTTCCACTCGCGCGAATACTTGTTGAGGAAGTCCGTGAAGACGTAGGTGGTGCCCGACCCGTCCGACCGGTGGACGACGATCAGGTCGAGGTTCGGGAGCGTGACGCCGGGGTTGAGCGCGGCGATGCGCTTGTCGTTCCACTTGGTGATCCGGCCCATGAAGATGTCGACGAGCGTGTTGCCGTCGAGCTTGAGCTGGGTGCTGCCGATGGAGGGCAGGTTGTAGGTCACGACCACGGCGCCGAGGACCGTGGGGATGTGGACGACGTTGCCGTTCACCGCGGTCAGCTGGCTTTCGTTCATCGGGCCGTCCGTGGCGCCGAAATCGACGGTCCCTTCCGTGAACTGACGGATGCCGCCGCCGGATCCGATCGACTGGTAGTTGATCTGGATGCCGGTCTTCTTGTTGTAGGCGTCGAACCACTTGCTGTAGATCGGATTCGGGAACGTAGCTCCCGCGCCCGTGAGCTTCTGCGCCTGGGCTGCGGGGGCGATCCCGGCGGCCATGAGCGCCAGCAGGGTGAGCCGACCGCGCAGCGTAGCAGAGGACATGTTGCGTCTCCTTGGGTGATTTCCCGCCGGGCCCGATGCCCGGCGCTTTGCTTCACACAACTCGGGGCGGGACACGTTCCCGCCCCGGGCCGGTTACAGCGTCGTCACAGCTCTAGAAGTTCACGGTCATCGCGCTGCGGATGCCGCTCACGGTCTTCGCGCCAGTCGCCTGGGACTTCTGGGTCTCGTAGGCCACGCGGAACTGCGCCTTGCTCGACATGTAGAAGCCGACGCCGGCGGTCACCGTGGTGATCCGGTCCTTGTTGGACGAGCTGGCGGTGTTCGGATCGGACGAGTCGAAGCGGAACATCGGCTCGACCGCGTAGAGCCAGGAGGTCGGGCTGGTGAGGCGGTAGTTGTACGCCCCGATGACCTGGAAGCCGCGGATCGTGTTCTTCGCCAGCGACTTGTCGTGACCCATCAGGTACTCGCCCTCGAGGTAGAGTCCCTCGTCACCAGGCTTGCCCCACTGCGCGTCGGCTTCCCACGCGGTGTTGCTGTAGGAACTGTCGGTCTTGGCCGCGGTGATGTACGCGTTGTCATGCGAGAAGAACGACCCGCCGATGTTGAGCTTGCTCCAGACGTCGACGGTGCCGCGGAAACCGAAGGACTTCCGCTTGTTCTTGTCGTTGAGGCTCTCACCCTCGCCGTTGTAGACGCCGGCCTGCAGGTAGAGGTTCTGGTGGTCGGTGAGCTTCGAGACGAGGATGGCGCTCGCGCCGACATCATGCGACTCGAAACCGCCATCGGTGAAGATGTCGTTCGAGGCCTTGCCCGGCAGACCACGGCCTGCGCCGCGCTCGATGGACGGCAGGTTGTTCGACGAGGTCAGCTCGTACCGGCTGAAGGGCTTCTTCTCCTGGCCGACGCGGACGGTGAAGCGGGTCTTGGCCGCTTCCTTCATGAAGCTCACGTCGATGAAGGCGTCCCGGAGCCGGATACCGGTGTTGCCGTTGGTGCACTTGGTGGTGACGGTATTGGCCAGCGTGTCGAGGATCGAGGTGCAGCTGCTGGAGGCAGGGGCGCGGCCACCCTCGAACGACGGCTGGATCTTCACCTTCACATACTCGTTGATGTCGCCTTCGACCTCGATGCGTGCACGACGAATGAAGAAGTTGCTGGTCCCCGAGTCATCCGCGAAGGTGCTGTGATTGAAGTTGTAGAACTGCCCCTGCAGACGGCCCTTGACCTTCACGCTGGGGTAGGTCGTCTGAGCGGCCAGGGAGGCGGCGGTGCCAAGAGCGAGCGTGACCGCAACCGCAGTCCCCAACGCACGGGTGAACGACATGTGGTGTCCTCATCGACGGGTGATGGTGGCCAAGCTCACGACCAGATGTCGTGAGCGACGCGCCAATAAAGCCGGTGGCGAGTCACACTCAGTGGTGCGCGGAGTAACGGAGTTGTAACGCAGGCGGCTAATCGTCAAGGCGAGGGCGGCTCTACCGCCCGCTGGGCGCAAAATCGGCGAAGGGGTCGCGGAAGAGGGTGTCTTCCGAACCGAGCACTGTGGCGAGCCCGCCCCCAGCGTTCGGCAGGGCCCCGGTGGCGGGAGGAGCCGGCCGGACCGCGTCGCGGCCCGGCGCGGCGAAGTTGCCGGTCTCGATCGAGGTGGAGGTCAGGCCCATACGTGCTCCACGAGGAACGCCTCGTGCATCACGCGCCCCTCGTACTGTGCGGGAGCCGTGCCGCCAAACCCGTGCAACACCGTCGGCGGGATGTCGAGCAGGTGCGCCGGGGCACTGCCGCCGATTCCCGGAACGACTCGCCCGCCGAGCATGAGCAAGGGGATCGCATCGTTGACCGGATGCGGGTGGTCGTGATCCTGCGCCAGCACGCCTCCCCCGCCGTGGTCCGCCGTGATGATCACCAGCGCCTCGGGGTCATCGACGAGCGCGGTCAGGCTCGAGAGCGCCCGGTCGATCGTCGCGGCGGCCCGCAGATAGGGCTGGCTCATCCAGCCCCAGGCGTGCCCGGCGATGTCCGCATCATTCATGTAGGCCACGACGAATTCCCGAGCCGAGTTCCCCGCGATATGATGCATCGTGGTCTCCATCAGCCGCGATGGTGCGGCCGGGGCCATCAGCAGCCGGGTGGCTCCTCCGAGCCGGAGGAGGGCGCTGGCCAGCCACCTCGGTCCGCCACTCAACTCCGCCATCACGATCGTGGACTCGACCCTGAGCCGGCGCAGCTCGGCCGGAAGCGGACGCAATCCGCGCAGCCTGGTCAGTGAACCGAGACCGGCTGACCGCAGTCCGTGGCGCTTCGGCGATACGCCGGTTCCCAACGAAGTCAGGGCTGCGACGGTGATGCTGGGCCGGACCGTCGTCGCCGACTCCGCGCGCCAGGAGCGCGTCATGAGTCCCGAGAGCACCGGCATCCGCTCGGGCGTGACGGCGTCCGGCCGCAGCCCATCGATGACCACCAGAACAACCTTCTGATACAGACCCTGCACGAGAGCTCCTTTGGGGAGTGTGACTGTACGCTCGGCTCCGATTGTCACCGTCCGGTGATGGCACGGTTCCGGACGGGACACATGATGAGGGTTCCACGGAACGCGTGGTGGGCATCCGTCGCACGATCGTGACTCGGCCGTGGCGCCTCCTAGACTGCTCCGCGGCAGCATTCGTGGATGCGCATCCTCTACTGCACCGACACCTTCCTCCCCGAGATCAACGGGGTCACGACGGTCCTCGCCACGATGCGGGACGGTCTCCGCCGCCGGGGCCACGAGGTGCTCGTGGCCGCGCCGAGTTACGGGCGCCTGACGGAAGACGAAACCGGCGTGCAGCGGCTCTCGGCGATTCCCTGTCCGGGGTACAGCCAGGTGCGGCTCTCCTGGCCCTGGGGACGCGGCCTGGGCCGGCGGTTCGATGCCTTTTCGCCAGACCTGGTTCACATCGTCACGGAGGGGCCGCTGGGGCTGTTCGGGCGCCAGTTCGCGCAGCGTCGCGGGCTCCCGCTCGCCTCCTCGTTTCATACCGACTTTCCCCGCTACGCCCGCCGCTATCTCGGTGAAGCCGCCGTGGGCCCCACGCGGGCATGGCTCCGCTGGTTTCATCGTGCCGCTCGCCTGACGCAGACCCCGAGCGAGACGACGCGGTCGGAACTCCTCGCACTCGGACTCCCCAATGCGGTCGTGTGGGGACGCGGGGTGGATACGAACTGGTTCCGTCCCGAGCGGCGCTCGGAGGCTCGGCGCACCCTGCTCGGCGCGACCGGTCGGGTGCTGGTGCTGCACGTAGGGCGTCTCGCGGTCGAGAAGGACGTCACGACCCTCATCGCGGCCTTCCAGTCGGCTCGCGAGTCCCTCGGTGAACGGGCCGTGTTCTGCGTGGCCGGGGATGGTCCATGCGCGGGAGCGGTGCGTGCCGCACTTCCCTTTGCGAAGCACCTCGGATTCCTCGAACGCGGCACGCTTGCTGATCTCTACGCCGATGCCGATCTCTTCGTCTTCCCGTCTCCCACCGAGACCTGCGGACTGGTGGCGCTGGAGGCCCTGGCGTCCGGCGTCCCGGTGATCGGGGCGAACGCTGGTGGGATTCCCGAGAGCATCCGGGACGGATTGACGGGAGCTCTCGTCCGCGCGGGTGACCGCGAAGGATTCAGGAACGCCATCGTGGCGCTGGCAGATGATGAGGAACAGCGAGGGGCGATGAGTCAGGCGGCGCGCGCCTTTGCCGTCGGCCGCGACTGGTCGCGGGAACTCGATGAACTCGAGGCGGTGTATCAGAGGCTCAGGTGCACCGTTACCGCCGCGACGGCGCCGAGGATCTGGCCCACCACGACGTCCGAGGCGTAGTGGACGCGGAGGTAGACCCGCGAGGTCCCGATGGCGAGCGCCAGCAGGACGCAGGGAATTCCGAGCAGCGGGGATGTGAGCAGCACGGGAAGCGCGAGCGACATCGCCGCGGCCGAATGCCCCGAGGGAAAAGAGAAGTGATCGGGCAGTTCGGCGAGCGCCACGATCTGCGGGCGGAGCACGGATGGGCGCTGACGCACCACCGTCCGCTTCAGCACCTGCACGACGAGGTGCGAAAGCAGATTCGCCATCCCGGCGACGAGGCCGAGATGGCGGGTCTCAGGCAGTGCGATGAGGAGGAGCGCGGCGGCGACGGTGAAGGTGGCACCACCGAGATGCGTCACGATCCGGAAGGCGCGGTCGGCCCAGGGCGGGGCCTCGCGGCGTGCCAGCGCATCCAGCAGCCGGTGGTCATGCAGGGTGAGCCGATCGAACATCCTCGTCAACGCATCCTCCTCGTGGACCTGCGAGCAATGATCGCCCGCGGCGATCACCGGAGGATGTCCCGCGCGTCACGATCGAGTATCGGACTCCTCGGGAAACCAGCAGCTGATCACCGTCCCCGCGCCCAGCTCGCTTGTTGCCGACACCTGGCCGCCGTGTGCCTCGATCATGTGGCGCACGATGGCCAGGCCGAGGCCGGTGCCCCCTTCCTCCCGGGAGCGGTGCGGGTCGGCTCGATAGAACCGCTCGAAGATGCGCGGCAGGTGCTCGCTCGGGATTCCGCTGCCGGTGTCGCGCACCCGGAGGGAGACCCCGCCTTCCTCGCGCGACGTTTCGAGTGTGATCCGTCCGCCGCTCGGCGTGTAGCGCAGCGCGTTGTCGAACAGGTTGCTCAGGACCTGCCGCAGGGCATCGGGGTCGGCGTAGACCATGTCCGAATCGGGGCCGGTCCGGATGTCGAACTGCACGCCCTTCTGCGTCGCCCGATCCGCCAGGAGTGCCCACACCTCCCGTGCGACGAGCGCCGTCTCGAGCGGCTCCGGCGCCGGCTGCCAGCGGCCCGACTCGATGCGCGAGAGGTCGAGGAGGTCGTCCACCAGCCGCTGCATCCGCCGGGCATTGCTGAGGATGACGCTGAGGAAGCGCTGGGTCGTCTCGGGGTCGGGGCGGTCCGTCGCCAGGGTTTCGGCATACCCGGAGATTGAAGTGAGCGGCGTCTTCAGCTCGTGCGATACGTTGGCCACGAAGTCCCGCCGCACCATCTCCAGGCGCCGCAGCTCGGTCACATCGTGGAGCACCAGCAGCGCGCCGCCCTGGGGCAGAGCGCGGCCCGACAGCAGGACCGACTGGCCCGCGAGGTCGAGCTCGCGCTGCGCGACCGACATTCCCTGGTGCACCGCATCCACGACTTCCCGCGCCGCCTTGGCGCGAAAGAGCTGATCCAGGGCGGGCAGGGCCTCTTCCGCGCCATAGCCGAGCAGGCGCCGGGCGGCGCCGTTGGCGGTCACGATCTGCCCACGGGCATCGGCGGCGATCACCCCTTCCACCATCGCCTCGACGAGCGCGCCACTCTCGGCCCGCTCCCGCCGCAGATCGGCGAAGCGCTGGTCGAGCTGGTCGTGCATGTCGCGGAGTGCGCGGACGAGGCCGTCGATGTCGGGGATGCCCGAGCGGGGGAACCTCGGCGTCGCGCCTGCGGCGATGGAGCGGGCCGCCTGGGTGATGGTCGTGAGGGGCCGCGCAATCGAGTTGCCGGCGAGCAGCGCAAGCAGCCCGCCCAGGAGGAGCGCGATGGCCGCCGCCTCCAGGATGGAGCGCTGGGTGCGCCTGACAATTTCATCGGCCTGCACCAGCGGGGAGGCCACCCGGATCACGCCGGGCCCCCCCTGGACCGCAACGTACATCAGGGGCTTCCCGATCGTCGCGCTGGTGCGCCGGTCGCTGCCCACCCCGCCGCCGAGTGCCGCGGCCACCTCCGGGCGGCCCCGATGATTCTCGATCGTGGGGATGATCTCCCGTGGCTCATCGCTCTCGGCACGAACCCGGCCGGCCGAATCGATGACGGTGAAGCGGAGTCCGGTCGAGCGGGAGAGTCGTTCGACGGCATCCTGCCACTGGAGGGAATCGGCCGGGAGTGCCTGCGCCGCGAGGCGCACCTCCCGCTCGAGATTCGCCCGGATGTCCTGTTCGAGATCGGTCCGCAGCGCCACCTCGCCCGTGAACACGAGGGTGGCGATGGTGACCAGGATGACGAGGAAGACGCCCGCGATGAGCCGGCCGGCGAAGTTCATCCGCGGCGACTTCCCCGCTCGGCGGCCCGGAAACGGTAGCCGAAGCCGCGGACCGTTTCGATCAGGTCGCCTGCGTCCCCGAGCTTGGAGCGGAGTCGCTGGACGTGCATGTCCACCGTCCGGGTCTGGATGTCCGGCTGGGCCTCCCATACGGTCTCGAGCAGCTGCGGCCGGGTCTGCACCCGGCCCCGCCGTTCGACCAGCGTGAGGAGCAGCTTGTACTCGGTCGCGGTCAGTTCGATCTCCTTGCCGTCCACCGCCACGCGATGGGCCGACCGGTCGATGGCGATGGGGCCCGCGGCGAGGGTCGAGCCGCCGGAGACCGCCGGCGCCGCCAGCCGCCGGAGCAGCGCATTCACCCGGAGCGCGAGCTCGGCCGGAGAGAACGGCTTGGTCAGATAATCGTCAGCGCCGAGCGAGAGTCCGCGAATCCGGTCCGGCTCTTCCTTGCGCGCCGTGAGCAGGATGACCCCGACGTCCTTCGTCTCTTCGCGCCGGCGCAGTTCGGCCAGGACGTCGTACCCGGAGACCCCCGGCAGCATCACGTCCAGAATCACGATGTCGGGACGTTCCTCGCGCGCAGCCTTCAGCGCATCGGGACCATTCGCGGCGGTCGAGACGCGGTAACCGGCTTTGGCCAGATGGTAGGCGACGAGGGCGGTGATGTCCGGCTCATCGTCCACAACGAGAATGCGGTGACTCATGCGGGACGTCCTTCCAGGTCGGCCTCGTTCCGGTAACGGGCATTCTGTCGGCTGCGATCGAGCGCGCCGGCCCGTTCGTCCCGGAGTCCGGGATCCTGTAGCGCGGCGTCGAGCACCGTGGAAAGCACTCGGCCCAGCGGCTCGGCGGGCCGCCGCAGCCGATAGAGCACGAACTGGGCGATCGGCGTGTCGCGCACCAGCCCGGCATCCCGCAGCACCCTGAGGTGCCTGGATATGGTGGGCTGGGGGATGTCGAGCAGGGCCTGCAGGTCCGAGACGAAGAGCGGGGCGGCCGTGAGACAGTTCACGATCCGAAGCCGAGTCGGTTCGCCGAGGGCTTCGAGCAGCGCGAGCGTGGTGAGGGAGGACATATGCGCCAAAACGAATACACGGCCCGGGCCGCGAACGCAAGCAGGTGCGTGATCCGGCGCATTGCGCGGCGGCCGAGGCTGACCGGATATTCTGGCCATGCCACTCCTTCCGCTGCTTGCCGGACTCGTCCTGGCTCCTGCCGACACGGTCCGCCTCGTGGTCGTCGCCACGACTGATGTCCACGGCTACGTGACCGAATGGGACTACCTGCAGAACGCGGCGTGGCCCGGCGGTCTGACCCGCGCCGCGACCGCCATCGATTCGCTGCGCGAGAGGTACCCGGGCCAGGTCGTGCTGGTCGATGCCGGGGACGCCCTTTCGGGCAGTCCCCTCGCGGCCTACTTCGGTCGGGCCACGTCGCGGGATCAGCACCCGGTGATCGATGCGATGAACACCATCGGATACGACGCCGCCACGCCGGGCGATCACGAATTCGATTTCGGACTGGAGGCGTTCAATCGGGCCCTCAGCGGATCGAACTTCGCCTGGGTCAGCGGCAACATCCGGGTGATGCCGGAGGACACGCTCGCGCTGCGGTCCTACATCGTGCTGCAACGGAATGGCGTCCGGGTCGCGATCTCCGGCTTTACCACCCCGGGGACCATGGTGTGGAACCGGGACCGGTTGCGGGGCAAGCTCCGGATCGACCCCGTCGAGCCGGCCGTCGGGCCGGTCCTGACCGAGATGAAGAAGGACGCGGACGTCACCATCGTCCTGATGCACAGCGGTCTGGACGGCCCCTCGTCGTACGATACGACCGGGATCGGTGGCGAGAACGTCGCCGCACGGGCCGTGGCGAGAGCCGTGCACCCCGATCTCGTCGTCCTGGGACACTCGCACCTGGAGATCGGTGATTCGGTGCTGGGCGGGGTGCACTTCGTGCAGCCCCGGGCCGAGGGACGCAGTCTCGCGGTGGTTCACATCGCCCTGGTGAAGCGCGACGGTGCACTCACACCGGTCTCGTATCGCACCGAGCGGATTCCGCTGGAGGACGTGCGGGCGTCGCCTCGGGTGGCGCGCCGGCTCATCGATGCGCATCGCACCGTGCTCGGCTGGGTCTCGACGGTGATTGGCGAGGCCCCGCGCCGCCTCTCCCTCGCGGCCGCGCGGGTCGAGGATGTGCCGCTCATCCAGTTCATCCAGTCGGTGCAGCGCCGGGCGAGCGGGGCGGAGCTGTCCGCCACCACGGCGTTCGACCTGCGTGCCGGCCTCGATGAAGGGGAGATCACCCTCGGCGAGCTGTTCCGGCTCTATCCCTACGAACACACCCTCCGCGCGGTCCGGATCAGCGGCGCGGGGCTCCGTGCCTATCTGGAGCAGAGCGCGCGCTACTTCTTCGTCGACTCCACCGGCCGTGTCGCGACCAATCGCTACGTCCCTGGTGCGAACTACGATCTGATCAGCGGCGCGAACTACACGATCGACCTGAGCCGGCCGGCGGGCGCCCGCATCACCCGCCTCGAGGTCCGCGGCAGGGCGGTCGAGCCCACGGACAGCTTCACGCTCGCCCTGAACAGCTTCCGTCAGCAGGGCGGTGGCGCCTTTGCGGGGCTGGCCGCGGCACCGGTCGTCTATGACAAGGGCGAGAACATCCGGGAACTGCTGATCGCCGAGATCAAGCGGCGGCGTATCCTCGGGTTTACCGATCCGGTCGTGGCGGGCTGGAGTCTGGCCCCCGCCGACTACGCCAGCCGCGCCCGGGCGCTGTTCGTGACCGAGGGTCGCCCCGTGGCGGCAGCCGAGCCCGGGCCCCAGGTGCCCGTGCTCCCGACCACGCCAACGCGTGCCGAGCTCGAGGCCAGAGATTCGGCGCTTCGTGCGGCCGATCGCGCCGATTCCATCGCCAAAGCGCCGGTGACCGCGCTGCGGCTTCCTGCCGAACCCGGTCCCGGACGGAACCTGGCCCGGCTCCTCGCCGACGCCTATCGCAATGCGACCCGGGCGGATTTGGCAGTGGTCTCGTCCGATGAGGTGGGCAGCCGTCTTCCCGCGGGTGGGCTCACCCGGAGTCAGCTGGCCGCGGCCGCGCCCGGTGACGAGCATCTGCTCACGATCCGCATGACCGGGGCGGAGGTGCAGGCATTGCTGGAGAATCTCCTCGCAACCCCGGGGCCCTGCTGCGAAATTTCGGGCGCGATCGTGTCCTACGATTTGAAGGCGGCTCCGGGCAACCGCATGCGCCGGGCCCGCCTGACAACCGGCCGGGAGTTCGAGCGGAAGCGGAGCTATCTGGTCGCGCTGAGTACCAGGCTCGCGCCGGGTGATTCCCTGCCACTCGCGGCCGGCGACTGTCGCCCGGGCAAGGGCTGCCGGCAGGCCGGGCTGCTCTCACGCTTCACGGTGACGCCGTCCGATCTGACCCCGGGTCGGGTGCTCACCGAATATCTCCGGCGATTGCCGCAACCCGTCACCCCGCCCGAGGACCTGCGCCTGGTGCCGAACCGCTGATGCCCGCCGACATTCGGGTCTACGTCAACGAGAGGGGCTGTACCCTGCCCGCTGGCGCGGTGGTCCGTGATGCACTCGCGGCCACGGTGCCGGAGCTGCTCCCGGCCTGCGAGGCCGGTGAGGCCGTGATCACCGACGGCCGTGGCCTGCCGGTGCCGCTCGATGCGCCCATCACGGGCGGGGCGATTCTGCGGGCGCTGCGCTCCAGTCGGCGCGGCGCCGCGGATGCCGATGTCTGAGCGATTCGTCCGCCTGCCCAAGGCGGAACTGCACGTGCACCTGGATGGCTCCCTCCGGCCAGAGACGCTGCTCGACCTCGCCCGTCAGGCGGGGACCTCGCTCCCGGCGCATGAGCCGGAGGCGCTGCGCCGCTACATGCGCGTGGATGATGCGCGGAATCTCGAAGATTACCTGACACGGTTCGACCTGACGGTCGCGGTGCTGCAGACCGCCGAGGCGCTGGAGCGCGTCGCCTACGAGATGGTCGAGGATGCCGCGCGCGACGGCGTCCGCTACCTGGAGGTCCGCTACTGTCCGTCGCTGAGCCGGCATCGGGGGCTCTCGCTCGACGACACGATCCGGGCGGAGCGGCGCGGGTTCCTCCGTGGGGAACGGGAGTTCGGCATCCGGACGGGGATCGTGAACTGCGCCCTCCGGCACTTCGATCCCGCGCGCTCGGAGGAGATCGCGGAGGCGTCGGTGCGGATGCAGTCGGAAGGCGTCGTCGGCTTCGATATCGCCGGCGGCGAGGCGGGACACCCGGCCCGGCCGCACCGGCATGCCTTCGAGATCGCCGCCCGTGGCGGGCTCGGCATCACGGTGCACGCCGGCGAGGGCGCGGGACCGGAGTCGATCGCCGAAGCCATCTTCGAGTGCCGGGCCGACCGGATCGGTCATGGCACCCGGCTCTTCGAGGATCCCGCGCTGATGCGCTACGTCCGCGACCGGGAGATCCCCGTCGAGATCAACCTGACGTCCAACGTGCAGACCCGCGTGGTCTCCCGGGCCAGTGCCCACCCGCTGCGGCGCTACCTCGACGAAGGGCTGACGGTCTGCCTGTCCTCCGACAACTGGCTGATGAGCGGGGTGACGCTCTCGGGCGAGTATGGTCTGGCCACACGGGAGCTGAGCCTGACACAGCAGGAGATCCGCACCATCGCCATGAACGGATTCCGCTCCGCGTTTCTCCCCCTGCCGAAGCGGCGTGCCCTGGTCGCCGCCGCGGCCCACGCCCTCGAGGAGTTCTGATGCTGCTGCTGGCCCTTCAGGACGCGGCCACCCGTCTCGCGGCGATCGAGACCGGCCTGCAGCTGCCGCTGCTGGAGCGGCTCATGGGGCTCGTCGGCGTTGCCGCGATGATCGGACTCGCCGTGCTGATCTCGTACGACCGCACCAGGATCGACTGGCGGCTCGTCGCGAGCGGGATGACGCTCCAGCTCGTCGTGGGCCTCGTGGTCCTCAAGACGGGTGTCGGACGTGCCGCGTTCGACCAGCTCGGCGAGGGTTTCAATCACATCATCGGCTTCGCCCGCGACGGGGCGCGACTCATCTTCGGGGACCTGGTCGACCGGCCGGCCTTTCTCGCCTTCAGCGTCCTGCCGGCGGTGATCTTCTTTTCGTCCCTGATGTCGGTGCTCTACCACGTCGGGCTGATGCAGGTGGTGGTGCGGGGAATCGCATGGGTCATGCAGAAGACGCTGCGGACCTCGGGTGCCGAGACGCTCTGCGCCTCCGGGAACATCTTCCTGGGACAGATCGAGGCCCCGCTGCTGGTGAAGCCGTTCGTCAGCGGCTTCACGCCGTCCGAACTCTTCACTGTGATGGTCGGAGGCTTCGCCACCATCGGTGGCGGCATCATGGCGGCCTACATCGCGATGCTTTCGGGACTCTTCCCGAACATCGCGGGCCACCTCATCGCCGCGAGCGTGATGAACGCGCCGGCCGGCCTCTATCTCGCCAAGATCATCCGGCCCGAAACCGGGAGTCCGGTGACTCGCGACACCCCCCGGATACAGCTCGCCAAGACAGATTCCGGTGTCATCGAGGCCGCGGCCAGCGGGGCGCTGCAGGGGGTCCAGCTCGCCATCAACATCGCCGCGGTGCTCATCGCCTTCGTGGCGCTGGTCGCCTTGCTCAACGCCCTGCTCGGATGGGTCGGTGGATTCTGGGGGCAGCCGTCGCTCAGTCTGCCGTGGATCCTTGGCCAGCTCCTCCGCCCCATCGCCTGGCTGCTCGGCGTCCCATGGCAGGATACCGCCTATGTCGGTGGACTGATCGGGCTCAAGACGGCGCTCAACGAGTTCGTCGCCTACGCGCAGTTCGCCAAGGACCTCGGCGCGGGCGTCGCCCTCGCGCCGCGCAGCGCGATCATCCTCACGTACGCCCTGCTCGGCTTCGCCAATTTCGGCTCGATCGCCATCCAGATCGGCGGCATCGGAGGCCTCGCGCCCGAGCGCCGGGCCGAGATCGCACGCTATGGCATCCGCGCGATGATGGCCGGCAATCTCGCGGCCTTCACGTCGGCGGCTCTCGCGGGCATGCTGGCGTGACCCCGAGTTCGGGGCGGCCCGGATGAACGATGCCGTCGCTGTCGTCCGCCGCTGGCTCGGGTCGAGGCGCCCGGAGATCGCGCTCGTCCTTGGCTCCGGGCTCGGGGACTTCACGGGTCGGCTGGATGATCCGATCCGGCTTGCCTATCGGGAGATTCCGGGATTCGCGGAGCCCGGCGTCCCCGGCCACACGGGTGAACTGGTCGCCGGGATGCTCTCGGGCCGGGTGGTGCTCTGTCAGAGCGGCCGGTTCCACGCCTACGAAG
>JBGASX010000156.1:0-2389 GCA_044229445.1 Gemmatimonadales bacterium
CTCTACAACGTGCCGGGACGCACCGCGGTCAACATGAAGCCGGAGACGGTGCTCCGCCTCGCGGGGCACGAGAACATCATCGGGATCAAGGAATCCTCCGGCGATCTCGCGCAGGTGCAGCACCTGCTGCTGGGGCGGCCCGACGACTTCGCGGTGCTCTCGGGCGAGGACTGGATGACGCTCGCCATCATCGCCGCCGGCGGTGACGGACTCGTCTCGGTCGCGTCGAACGAGATCCCCGGACTGATGAGTCACCTGGTGCGGCGCTGCCGGCTGGGGGACTTCGCCGAGGCGCGGGAGATCCTCTACCACGTGCTTCCGCTGCTCGAGGCCAACTTCCTCGAGACCAACCCCGCGCCGGTGAAGGCCGCGCTCGCCTCCATGGGGAAGATCCAGGATGTGCTCCGGCTGCCACTGGTCCCGCTCTCGGAACACCGCAGGCCGGCGCTTTTCGGGGCGCTGCACGCCGCGGGCGTCGATGCTCCGGTGACGGTCGCCCGATGAGCACCGCACTCAAGACCGTCATCGAGCGGTTCGCCGCCGGCGTGCCGGCAGGGCAGGAGTCGGCGGCCCTGCTCGCCTTCGACCAGCTCAAGGCCGGACTCAACAGCGGCGCCATCCGCTCGGCGGAGCGGGGCGAGGACGGCGTCTGGCGCGCGAACGCCTGGGTGAAGGCCGGCATCCTCCTCGGCTTCCGGCTCGGCGCCGTCGCGGAGGCGGCGCGCGGCGGTCCCTTTCCGTTCTTCGACAAGCACACCTGGCCGCTCAAGCATCTCTCGGTGAGCGATGGTGTGCGGATCGTGCCCGGTGGCAGCTCGGTGCGGGATGGCGCCTATCTGGCGCCGGGCGTCGTCATCATGCCGCCGGCCTTCGTGAACGCCGGCGCGTACATCGGCGAGGGCACCATGGTGGACAGCCACGCCCTCGTCGGCTCCTGCGCCCAGATCGGGAAGCGGGTGCACCTCTCGGCCGCGGCCCAGATCGGCGGCGTGCTCGAGCCGGTCGGCGCGCTGCCGGTGATCATCGAGGACGATGTGCTGGTCGGCGGGAACTGCGGGGTGTACGAGGGCACCATCGTGCGGGAGCGGGCGGTGCTGGCGCCGGGCACCATTCTCACCGGCGGCACCATCGTCTACGACATCGTCCGCAACACGACGCTGCGCCGCGAGGGGGACCGGCCACTCGAGATCCCGGCCGGTGCCGTCGTCGTCCCCGGCTCGAGACCGGTGAGCAGCGGACCGGGTCGCGAGATGGGGCTCTCGCTCTACGCGCCGGTCATCGTGAAGTACCGCGACGAGAAGACCGACACCGCGGTTCGCCTCGAGGAGCTGCTGCGGTAGCTCAGAGCGGCGCCCCGGTCTCCTTCGCACTCCGCGCCCACAGCTCGGCCGCCAGCGCCTCGTCGTCCGCCATCCGATTGGGGCGCACCTCCCGCTCCCTGTCGTAGTAGCGCCCGGTGACGCCGGCGAGTTCCGGGGCGGTGGCGCAGGCGAGCGGCCCCTTCGCCCCTTCCTCATTGGTGATGAGGAAGCGCTTGATCAGCCACTCGAACGGCGCCGGCAGGGCGCGCCAGATGTTGGTCGCCACGCCGCCCGGATGCACCGCGTAGGTCGTCACCCCCGTCCCGCTCAGTCGCCGCGCCAGCTCCTTTGCGTGCAGCACATTCATCAGCTTCGAGTTGGCGTAGTCCTGCAGCCTCCCCTTCGACGAGGGCGGATTCGGCGCGAGGTAGCGCCAGTCGATCGGCTTGGCGTGATAGTGCGCCGCGCTCGAGACGTTGACGATCCGCGCCTGCCGGGCCGCGGTGAGCCGGGGGAGCAGCAGCGCCGTGAAGAGAAAGGGCCCGAGGTGGTTGGTGATGTAGGTGAGGTGATAGCTCTCTCTGCTCAGCCCGTCGATCGCCGCGATGCCGGCATTGTTCACCAGCACGTCGATACCGCTCCCCTTCGCGAGCACCTGCTCGGCGGCGGCGCGCACCGAGGCGAAGTCGGCGAGATCGAGCGGCAGGAAGCTCGCCGAGGCCCCGGGATGCTGCTGACGGATCTGCGCGAGCACCGGCGCCATCCGCTCCGCCGACCGGGCCGCGAGGATCAGCGTCGCCTCACGCGCGGCCAGCGCCTCGGCCAGCGCGCGGCCGATCCCGGAATTGGCGCCGGTGATGAGGAAGGTGCGGTCGCGGAGTGACGCGTCGGCCATGGAGCGAGAGGGATTGGGAGTGAAGGTCACCAGACCACGCGACGATGCCCGGCAGAGTCCTCAGCCCGGTCTGAGACCCCGCGTCGCGACCAGTCCGCCCGCGACCCCGGCGAGCACCCGGCCAGCATTGGAGACGGCGAAGAGCCACTCGAACGCCGTGCCGCTCGCAACCAGAATCCCGAGATCGAGCGCG
>JBGASX010000100.1:0-15686 GCA_044229445.1 Gemmatimonadales bacterium
GGGCGAGTTCAGCTGAACTCGCCCGCGGCTCGTGAATTCTGGACGACCCGTCAGCCCAGGACAACCGGCGCGGGGCCTAGTGCCCTGAGGTGCCCGGGGCGGTGGAGGCCGGGACCTGGGCCGCCGCCTGCGGCCGCGCCAGATCGCCATGCATCGAGGCGACCCGCTTCACCTCGGGCTTCACGCCACGCATGCCCTCGTAGAGGATGCGCAGGAGGAACCGCGTTCCGTGCCGGACTACCCGGCTCTTGGCTTCACCGCCCGCACGGGCGCGCTCGTGGGAACTGATCTCGACCACCCGGTAGCCCTTGCGAAGGGCGTTGGCGATGATCTCGATCTCGATCTCGAACATCCGCGACGTATAGACGAAGTCCGTGAAGACGTCCCGCCGGAACACCTTGAATCCGTTGAGGGCGTCGGACAGGTAACGGCCCGTGCACAGGCCCATCGTGGCGCTCAGGAACACGTTCCCGAGTGCGCGGATATGGGTGTACTCCTCGCTGCCGCCGACCACCCGGGAACCGATGACCAGGCCCACGCTGTCGTCGCCGAACTGCTCGAGGAATCGGGACAGCTCCTCGGCCCGGTGCGAATAGTCCGCGTCCAGCATGGCGATCAGGTCGCCCGTCGCGGTCTGGAAGCCCAGACGCAGCGCCATGCCCTTGCCGTTCTGCCCGGGATTGGACACCACGCGGGCTCCATGGGCCTCGCTGACCTCGCGGGTACGGTCGGTGGAGTGGTCGTCGATGACCAGCACCTCGAATTCGTACTGGGGCAGCGTCCGGAGCGTGGCGTGCAGGTCATCCAGCACCATCGCCAGATTGGCTTCCTCGTTCCGGGCGGGAATGACGATACTGACCTTGGTCATCTGGATTCCTCTGTCACGGCGGTCGGCAAGGGGGATCGCATCAGGCGGCGGGCTTCCGCCCGACGACGGTCTTGAAGGCCATCAGACTGCGGAGGCCGGCATCCACGGTCACGGGTTCGAAGCCGTTACGCCGCAGCACCGTCCGCCCCTCCTCCGAGGACCGCAGTTTCGAAATTTCATCCGGATGGAACTTGAAACGCTCCCCCTCGCGGCGGGCGTTGATGACGACCTCCAGCGCGCGCAGTCCCTTCTGGGGCAACGAATCGGTCGCCGGCCAGAGCAGCAGCACGGGGGCGCCCGGCTTCAGGATGCGATGGAACTCGCGCATGATCTGGTCGATCAGGTCGTGGGTGAAATGCTCCATGACCCCGACGTTCCAGATCCCGTCGACGCTGTTGTCCGCGAAGGGCATCCGGAAGATGTCCGCGCCCATCCGGACATCCATGACCGGATCGCAATGCTGCAGCACGTGGTGCACGATGTCGGTCGCAACCAGGGTGCGCTTTCCGCCATGCTTGTTGATGCGCCAGCTGGTTTCGGAGGTGCCCGAGCCGGCCTCGACCAGGACGCCGTCCACCGGGAAGTAGCGCTCGATGAACCACGCCACCGTCCGGGCAAAGACCGTCTTGCGATAGAAACTGAAGAACCGCTGGGAGAACAGCTCCTGGTTCTGGTTCGACCAGTGCGCCGTCCAGTCGGCATGCTCCGCCTTGGCCGATGCCGAGGCCGAGCGGAGGTCCGCGATGCCGCCCTCCACCCGGTAGCGCGCGCCGCAGCCGGTGCATGTCAGCGCTCCGGGCGAGGGCGTCAGTCCCGAGCGGCAGTCGGGGCACGACAGCCGCCCCAGCAGTCGCTCGGGCAGTCCGGCGAGCGGAGCGGCCGCCGGGGCGGTCGCCTGCGAGGGTGCGCTCATCGGCCGCTCAAGGCGAACAGGTCAGCGTGCTCGGTGAGCCACGCGATCATCTTGCCGACCCCCTCCTTGGGCGCGACCTTCGGCCGCCAGCCGAAATCGGCTTCGGCGCGCTGGATCCCGCTGATGTAGACCAGCTGATCCCCCGGGCGCCAGTCATCGAAGGAATAGGTCGGGCGCTTGCCGAAGCGCTCGGTCAGCATGTCGAGCAGTTCGAGCAGGGACATGGTGTTGGCCGGGCCACCACCGATGTTGTAGGCCTTGCCGGCCGTGCGGTCGATGTTCTTGATCGCCAGGTCGTAGGCCGCGGTCAGGTCGTCCATGAACAGGACGTCGCGCACCTGCTTGCCGTCGCCATAGATCGTGATCGGCTGCTCCTGCATCGCGCGGATCGCAAACCACGCGACCCAGCCCTGATCCTCGATGCCGAACTGACGCGGCCCGTAGATGCACGACTGCCGCATCACGATCGTCCGCAGGCCGTAGATCCGGTGGTAGTCCAGAACGTACTGGTCGCCCGTTCCCTTGGAGCAGCCATACGGGGAGTAGAAGTCGAGCGGCTGGGTTTCGCTGACACCCTGGGGAAGTCCGACGTAGCTGTAACGCCCGCCCCGTTCCTCGATGGGGACGTCCGCCATCTTGCCGTAGACCTTGTTGGTGGAACTGTAGAGCACAATCGGCTGCCGCTTCGAAAGGCGCACGGCCTCGAGCAGATTGAACGTGCCGAGGGCGTTGGTCTCAAAATCATGCCGCGGATCGTTCACGGAGAGCGTGACCGCGACCTGAGCCGCCAGGTGCAGGACCACGTCCGATTCCTCGATGGCGTGGCTGAGATCGGCGGCGGGCCGCCGGAGGTCTCCGCGGATGATGCGGACGGCACCGCCGTGCCGCTCCTCCAGCCACCGCGCGTTGTCCTCGCTACCGTGCCGCGAAAAGTTGTCGTACACCGTCACCCGGTGGCCGTTGCGCAGGTAGTGATCGGCGACGTTGGACCCGATGAATCCTGCCCCGCCGGTGATGAGATACCTCGACGTCACGGCCGCACCTCGCTTCAAGGGATCAGACTGCTGCTGGCATCATGTAGGGAGCGGGCGCGTGCTGGGAGGGACGTGCCGACACCCTCGGCGACCCCTGCCCGACCCGCCACCCCGCCCCGGCTCTCGACGACCTAATTGGATTTCGAACAGGATCTAAGCAAGCCATCGGCCACTTCGGCTGCCCCGTGGCTAGGCACAAAGCGTACCATTCCCGGTCGCTGGGCATCGGATAAGTTGCGCACGGAACAGCGCTTCTGAAGCCAACCCGTTCCCGGCGGGCTGAGTGGTCGCGACCTCGGGGAGTCGCGACTGTTGCGATTGCGCAACAATCCGCGAGATTTGGGAGCATCGAAGCGACACCCTTCCAGCCCCGCGGGGCGCCCCTGGCCGGAACCGGCCCCGGAGTTGCTCCGGCCCGGGGGGTTACAACGCGACAAGGAATGGCCTGGGCGTGAGAACTCGAATCGTCTGAGGAGGGCAGGGGATGGGGTTGGCCGTACCGGGCGAAGCTCCGCGCATTCTGCAGGTGTTCGTCCCCGGAGCCACCGGTGGTCTCGAGAGCGTCGTTGTCATGCTGGCTCGCGGCCTCAAGGAGGCCGGGGTGCCGGTGGCGGTCTCCGCCGTGCTGGGGCAGGGAACCCCCGTTCCGGCGTCGGTCACCGCACTTCAGGATGCCGGGCTCGAGGTCTTCTGCCACGCTCCGCCACACAGGGCCTACCTCCGAGAGCGTCGGCTCCATGAGGAGACCATCCGGCGATGGAATGCCCAGATCGTGCATACCCACGGTTACCGTGCCGACCTGCTCGCCGGCTCGGCAGCGGCTCGCCTGGGCCGGGCGCGTGCCGCCACGGTGCACGGCTTCACCGGGGGTGACTGGAAGAATCAGGTGTACGAGCGGTTGCAGCTCCGCTCGTTCCGTCGCTTCGACCGGATTCTTGCCGTGTCCCGTCCGATTCGCGCGCGGCTGCTCGCGGTTGGCATTGCGGACGAGCGCATCGCGGTAGTGCCCAATGCCTGGTCCTCAGCACGCCCGCTGCTGACCCGCGCCGCCGCCCGGACGGCGCTGGGCATACCGCCCGAGGCGCGGGTCGTCGGCTGGGTGGGCCGCCTGTCGCACGAGAAGGGAGCGGACATCCTGCTCAGCGCGCTCCCGCTGCTCAGGGACCAGACGATCGGCGTGAGCGTGCTGGGGGACGGCGCCGAGCGGACCGCGCTTCAGGAGCAGGCGCGGGCGCTGGGGGTCTCACCGCGGGTTCGCTGGCATGGCGTTGTGCCTGATGCCGGCCTCTACGGTGCCGCCTTCGACGGTTTCGTGCTCAGCTCGCGGACCGAGGGGACTCCGATCGCGCTGCTGGAAGCCATGGCGGGTGGAGTGCCGGTGGTGACCACCGCCGTCGGTGGGGTGCCCGACATCGTGACGGGGGAGGAAGCGCTGCTGGTCCCCGCGGAGGATCCCGGTGCGCTGGCCGGGGCAATCGCGCAGCTGTTCGCCGACCCGGGTGCCGCAGCGATCCGCGCGAGCCAGGCGCGATCGCGGCTGACGCGGCAGTTCGCCGCCGCGCCGTGGATCGCGCGTCACCATGACATCTATCGCGAAATCCTCGCCCGCCGGCGAGGGGAGAATGCATGATCCTGACCGATCTGGAAGTCCTGATCGCCCTGTCTCCCGGACTGCTGTTCGGGTATGCCTATTTCCTCTATCCCGGACTGCTCCGCCTCTGGGGAATGATTCGTCCGGTGCCGCGGGAGTTCGGGGACCCTCCCGAGTGGCCGCTGGTCACGATCGTGGTGCCCTCCTACAACGAAGAGAAGGCGATTCGGCGCACCATCGAATCCCTGCTCGCGATCGATTACCCCGCCGAACGCCGCCAGATTCTCATCGTCTCCGATGCGTCGACGGATCGCACGGACGACATCGTGCGGGAGTACGCCGACCGCGGTGTCGAGTTGCTCCGGCTGGCGCAGCGCTCGGGAAAGACCGCGGCGGAGAACGCCGCCCTGGAGCGGCTGCGCGGCAACATCATCGTCAACACCGATGCGACCATCCGCATCATGCCCGCTTCGCTGAAGCCGCTCATCCGTGTCTTCCAGGATCCGACCATCGGTGTTGCATCGGGACGCGATGTGAGCGTCGGTGATCTCACCGTCGAGGCGAATCAGGGGGAGTCCGGCTACGTCGGTTACGAGATGTGGGTGCGCTCACTCGAGACGCGGGTGGGTTCCATCGTCGGCGCGAGCGGCTGCTTCTATGCAATTCGCCGGCACCTCCACGAGACGCTGGTCCCCGCGGCCCTTTCGAGAGACTTCGCATCGGCGCTGATGGCCCGCGAGCAGGGACTGCGGGCGGTGTCGGTCGACGCGGCGGTCTGCCTCGTGCCCCGGACCACCTCGCTGCAACGGGAATTCCGGCGGAAGATCCGCACCATGGCGCGAGGACTCGAGACCCTGTGGTTCAAACGGCACCTGATGAATCCGCTGCGACACGGGCGGTTCGCCTGGATGCTGCTCTCCCACAAGCTGGCCCGATGGCTGGTCTTCCTGGCCGCACCGCCGGCACTTGTCGCGCTCGCGCTGCTGAGCGTCCAGTCACGCATTGCGGCCGCGGCGCTGGTCGGGGCGGTCGTGGGCATTCTATTCGGGACGATTGCGATGCGGGCACCAGAGGGGAAGCGGATGCCCCGCCTGATCTCACTCTGCGGCTTCGTGCTGGCTTCTCACGTGGCGGGGTTCATCGCCTGGACCAAGGCACTCCGCGGGGAGCTCAACCCGATCTGGGAGCCCACCCGGCGTCCGGGCTGATCACCAGCGCGGGAGCACCCCGAAGACTGCCGGGATGAGGTCGGCGGCGACGCGGGTGGCCATCGTGGTCGCCGCGTCCTCACTGGTGCTCGCGTTGAGATACACGACGATACGGACGAGGGCTTCCTCGCTCCGCCCCCGAAGCGCCGAGTCGCGCAGCAGCTCCCACTTCACTCGATATTCGTTCGACGCCACCCGGCCGCGACCCTGATACCAGTAGAACACCAGCGCCCGCTGCTGCTTGTTCTGCAACAGGTACCGGTTCACCGTTTCCGGGCCCGCGCTGGTCTGGACGGTCACCGTGGCCTGGTTCAGCGCCTCCCACCCCGATCCCGGCAGGCAGTTCTTAGGAGAGTGAATCGTCTTCCCCTGCGTCTGCTGGTCGTAGTATCCGACATAGATCTCGAACGGCGCCGAGTCCGCCACGAACACGCGGCGGACATAACTGGAAACCCCCGCGGCCCGTTCCTGGTCCCGGGGAATCGTGCCGGATTGCCCTGGCCGCCCCGCGAGGGCCATCGGAATGGAATCGAGCGATTGGGCGAGCGGCATGCGCACCTGCCGGTTGATGGCAAGGGTCAGCACGCACCCCAGCGCCAGCACTCCTCCCGGAATCCAGGCGGCGCGCTCAGCCATTGGCCGGTGCTCCCAGCATCCGTCGCTCCGCTCGGCCCACCGCCCAGGTGAAGGCGCCGAGGATGATGAAGGCGATCACGAAGAGGAGCCAGCCTTCGCTGAGATGCATGAACCCTTCGCCCAGCTTCGGGTCCACCCAATAGACCAGGAAACCGGTCAGGAAGACTCGGAAGGCGTTGACCAGCATCGCGACGGGAATGGCCAGTGCCACGAGCAGCAGCCGACTGGCGGGATGGCGCAGCCACAGGCCTCCGACGAGCACGCCGAGCGCGAGCAGCGCCGTGAGGGATCGGAGGCCGCTGCAGGCCTCAGTGACGAACAGATCTCGGCCCGGTAGCCGGATGATGTTCCCTGAAAGCTCGACGGGAACGTGGCGGATCTGGAGCAGGGCGGCTCCCCACCGGGAGGCGGTCAGCTGCAGCGGCAGAGCGAGTGAACTCGTCAGCACCGCGGGGATCGGGATCGAGAGCACGACGAGCGTGATGGGCAGCCACCAGGCGAGGAGCTGCCGGTAGCCGCGGAAGAACACGATCAGTCCCACCGCCGCGACGATCATCGAAAGCCGCATGGTGAAGAGCTCGGCCGCCAGGCCCGAGAGATAGCGAAGGGCCACACCACTGGTGAGAATCAGCACGCCGTGCGTCCGCTGCGGCTGAGCGGCGACCAGCCCCCGCTTCCAGCCCAGCCAGACCGCCAGGGGGGCGAGGAGCAGTCCGTGGCCGGCATCTGGATCGTTCCACCAGTCCGCGGCGAGCAGCACCGACGGCCTGGCGAACAGAATGGCGAATGTGATGGCAGCGAAGAGAAGCGGGGCGAGCGTCGAAAAGTCTCTGGGGAGCTCGGCCGGGGTGGATGCGGGGCTGTGCGTGGCCTCCACTCCCGCTACCACCCGCCCCGCTTGAAGAGAATGACCGGCACCGTCTTCAGCATGATGCGGATGTCTTCCCAGAAGCTCTGCCGACGCAGGTATTCCAGGTCGTAACGCAGCTTGTTGCGGACGTCGTCGAGGCACTGGTCGTACTGCTGATTCACCTGCGCGAGTCCGGTGATCCCCGGCTTCACTCGCTGGCGCGCGTCGTACTGCGGAATCGTCGTCCGCAACTGCGCGAAGATGCTGGGCCGCTCGGGGCGCGGTCCCACCACGTTCATGTCGCCGAGCAGGACATTGAACAGCTGCGGGAGTTCGTCGAGGCGATACTGGCGCAGGAACTTGCCGACCGGCGTCACGCGCGGATCTTCCTTCGCCGCCCACACGGCGCCGGACAGGTGCTCGGCGTTGACGCACATCGTGCGGAACTTGTAGATCGTGAATACCCGTCCGCCCAGGTTATGGGCGCGCCGCGGATCGGCCTCATCCCCGGGGTTCCTGGCCCAGCGGCGGTCGATGCCGATGCGAGTCTGCGTGTAGAGGACCGGGCCGCGACTGGTCAGCTTCACGGCGACGGCGATGAGGAGCAGGGCAGGGGAAAGCAGGATGAGCGCGATGGCGGCCAGCACGAAGTTGAGGGCCCGCGAGAGCGCCTCCGATCGCGCCTTCGGCACGAGCGGTTCCGCGACGTCCTCCACCAGCCGGAGCCAATGCTCCCGCGGAGTGTGACGGGCCGTGCGGGTACCGGTAACCTGAGCCATTGCGCCTTTCATTCCCGTGTTGCGACGAGTCACTAAAATATCCCGAACAGCTTGCCGATGCCGTAGCTGCTGAGGATCAGGGCCGGAATGACGGCGAACGTCCGCAGCGTCGTGAACCAGTCCTTGTTCTTCTTCTGCCCGACGTCGATCACATCGCCCGCGCGGAGATTCAGCTGGTCGAGGTTGACGCCGTCCGTGACGGCCTTCTCGAAAGCGTCCCCGTCGACGATGACCTCTTCTCCCCGCGTGATCTTCGACTTCTTCAGCTCTGTCCCGTTGCCGATCCCGCCCGCGTCCATGAGGGCGTCGCTCAGCATCTTGTCTGCGTCCATCTGGTAGAACCCCGGCTTGCCGACGGCACCCATGAAGGTGAGTCGGATCAGCGGTCGGGCCTTGATCTGCGGGTCTCGCACGAACCGCGATACCTGCTCGATCAGATACGCCTCGATCTCGGAACGCAGCACCCCACGGACCGGAATGTCTGGCAGCCCGGGCAGCGTGACGACCCGACCAGGGCCGACCACCCGCGTCCCGCTGGATCCGCTGTCGCCGGTGACCGTGATCAGGATCTGGTCGCCAACGTAGAAATCACCCTCCAGCAGGCGCTCCCGGATCAGTGCCGCTTCCTGGCGCTTGTCTTCCCGGAACGAGGCACTGTAGGCATCGGAGTTCGCCAGGGCCTCGGCCTCCTCGAGCGTCTGCTGCAACTCCGCCCGGGTGGCGACGGGACGTCGCGCGTCGACCGCGGGAACCTCTTGCGCGATCAGACCTGCGCTCGAGAAAAGCATCGCCGCCACGAGCAAGGCACATGCCGAGGTCCAGTGGGACGGGCGGGCGACAATTCGGGTTGGAAGATTCATAATATCCCGGATTTTCATTGCACACTGCGTGCTAGTCGTGGTCGGGGTTGTCCTGACGGCCATGTCTTTTCCCCGCATGCGGTTCACCAGTCCCGACCAGGGACAAATGGGCCTGCTTCGCCGTTCTGTGGCCACAAGCCTACACTCGATGCCGCGAGTGCGCCACGGCGGAGAGCGAGGCGTGGATCACCCGGTCAACCTCTCGATTGGCAGGCTCCGGACGGGGGACAAAGATGGAGGCGCCGCATGGCGCCGCGCCTCGCTGGATATACTCGCACTTCGCCGAGTCGTATTGCCACGCAGGCATCCCAGACTTATCGTACGGCAACCAGTTCCAATTCTGTGTCTCGCCACACGCGGACGCCGAGCCCAGTTGCTCCGCTCCACGGTCTGTGGTGGCCGCGCCATCGGACGACCTCTTCCATGCCTGACGGAAGGCATGGGTCGGCTCCCGAGTCCTTGAGGACGCATGACTGAACGAGAGCCTGCGCACCATCCTCCGCTTGTGCTGATCGCGAACGACCAGGAATGGTCGGCGCGCTCGCTGGAGAGCATCCTCGCGCCCAACGGGTACGCGGTCCTGCGTGCCTACACGGGGCTGCAGGCGCTCGAGCGGGCGCGCACCGCCCGTCCCGATCTGGTCATCCTCGATGCCCAGATGCCGGATATCCACGGCATCGAGGTCTGTCGGCAACTGCGCCAGGATCCACGATTCAGCGCCACCACTCCGATCCTGATCACCACGGCCGGTCCGTCCGGCCGGGCCCAGCGCCTCGACGCCTACAAGGCTGGCGCCTGGGAATTCCTCGGTCAGCCGCTCGATGGCGAAAGCCTGCTCCTCAAGCTCAGCACCTTCCTCGCCTCGAAAGTCGAAGCCGATCGACTCCGCGAGGAGAGCCTCCTGGATCAGCTCACCGGCCTCTACAACATGCGTGGCCTTTCCCGTCGGGCCCGGGAAATCGGCTCCGAGGTCTTCCGCCGCCGGCAAGCACTCTCGTGCCTGGTGTTCTCGCACCAGCCCGCCGCGCCGGGCGAGTCGCCGCGCGGGGATCTTGTCCGGGACATCGGGCAGATCCTGCGCGACCATGGTCGGGCTTCCGATGCGATCGGTCGTCTCGGCGACGGGGAGTTCGCGGTCATCGCCCCAGATACGGAGTCCGTCGGCGCGGTTCGCATGTTCGAGCGCCTGGAGCGCGCCCTGCAGTCGCGCAAGGAAAACGGCGCAGGCCAGCTCCCCTTGCGGGCGGGCTACTGCGCCGTCGCTGATTTTTCCGAGGCCCGGGTCGACGCCGTGGAGATGCTCCTCCGGGCGACTGCGGCCTTGCGGCAACTCCGGGAACAGGGCTCGCCAGACCGCATCCGGGCCTTCGAACCCACCTCCCTCCCCGCCTCCGCCTGAAGCGCAGCGACTAGCTGCTGCTCTCGGCGCCAGCCGTCGATTGCGCGGCTACCTGGGCAGGCTTCTCCTCATCTGAGCTGTAGCCATACAGGTACGAGTAGTACCGGTAGACGCCTTCCGCCTGGATCTCGTTCAGCACGGCACCCAGCACCCGCACCGGCAGTCGGTCGAGCAACCGCAGCTTCGCTTCGGCCATCTGCCGGTCCGTTTCTCCAGACCGGAAGACCATCATCATGTTCCCCGTGGTCGTGCCAAGCACGAACGGGTCGATGCCTGCGCCGAGTGGCGGGCTGTCCACAATGATGACGTTGAAGCGCACTTTCATCTCCGCCATCAGCTCGGCCATCGCCGACGAGCCCAGCAGCTCGGGGCCCTGGTGACGCCGCGTGCCGCACGGGATGACCGACAGCCCACGCTGGGTCGACGGCCGGATGATCTCTTCGAGGCCGCATTCCCCGGTGAGGTAGTCGAGCAGCCCCGGCCGGCGGTCGACGCCAAACATGCGATGGATCTCGCCCCGGCGGATGTCGCCATCGATGAGCAGGGTGCGATAGCCCGCCTCCGCAAACGACACCGCCAGATTCGATGAGACGAGGGACTTGCCGTCTCCGGCACCCGGGCTCGAGATGGTGAGCATCACAGGGCCGGCCGCGCCGTAGGAGTGGGCCAGATTGAGCCGCACGGTCCGGAAGGCCTCGACCACCTGGGCCGCCTGCTCGGGCGCCAGGCCGCCGCGGCGGTCCTTCTTGATCGCCGGGATCGCGCCCAGGATGGGCAGTCCGAGATCGCTCGAGACCTGCTCCGGATACCGGAAGCGCTTGTCGAGCTGATCCAGCAGCAGCGCGAGCGCGACGGCGAAACCGAGGCTGCCGGCGAACGCCATGAGCATGATCTTGGGCGCGGTGTTGCTGGAGGGTTTCCGCGGCGGAACCGCGTAGTCGAGAATCCGCACGTCCGGAATCGCGGAGAGCTCGGACAGCTTCGCCTCCTCGAGGCGCGCGTTCAGCATCTTGAAGAGGCCGTCGGCCGCCTCGAGGTCCCGGGTCAGCCGCGTCTCCGCGATTGCGACCTGTGGGATGGCCCGCATTTCCTGCGCGGTCGAGCCCAGGCGCTGGGAGAGATCCTGCTCCTGGAACTTGAGCTGATCGATCAGCGCCTGCGCATACTGCGGGATCTGCTGGGTGCGGAGCAGGTCGATGCCGGCCTGGGCCTGCTTCGCCAGCGGATGCTCGGGCGTATACCGCTGCAGGAGTGCCGTGAGTTCGGCCTCACGCACCGTCAGATCCGAAAGCGCCTGGCGGAGCTGCGGAGCCTGCGTGACGGAGGGGATGGTCTGGAAGGCATCGACGGTGATGGCACCGCCCTTGGCCCGCTCGAGCACCGCCTCCAGCTGTTCACGGTCCCGCTTGATCCGGTCCAGCGTGACCTTCTGGGAGAAATAGTCCGAGGTGGCCTGCCCGGTCGTCGCACTCAGGCCTGGCGTGACGGCGAGGACACCCGTACGGGGCTGGGTGATCGTCGCGATCTGGAAAGTCTTCAGTCGCGATTCGGCATCACGAAGGTTTCCATACGCGATGGCGACCTGGGAATCCAGGGCGATCCGCAGTTCGGTCAACTTCCGCTTCTTGAGGTCCGCGGCCTGATCGACGAACTCCTGCGAGATCGCGTTGACCACGGTGGCGACCTTCTGGCGGTCCTTGCTTTCGAGCGCGACGCGGAGGAACGACCCCTTCTCCGGCATGTTCGCATGCAGGTCACTCGCGATGTTGGTGATGACCACCTGCGGGTCCTGCAACTCGAACTCGATGCTGCGGTCACGGCCAAGTTGCTGGGCCGTCGGCGCCCAGACCCACCCCAGCGCCTTTCCGTTGCCGATGGAATCGCCGACCTGTCCTTCCGAGAAGAGCGCCCGGTTGCGGTAGAGCTTCCAGGTCTTTCCGGCCTTGTCGATCTCCAGCTTGAAGCTGCCCGTACCGAACTTGGTGCTGACGTCGAACGTCTTGAAGGCAAGCGTGTCGCGCGGGACGGCCGTCTCGAGATAGAGCTTGAGGCGGTGTACGACAGGAGCGTAGACCAGCGGGGTCTGCAGCAACTGGATCCAGCCGGCCGGATCGAGGAGCTCGCCGGGACGAATCGGGCCGTTCTTTCCCGCATCGCTCTCAACCCAGATGGTCGTGACGGCGACATACGTAGGAGGCACGAATCGGGCGACGATGACGCCGGCGGTGCTGCCGAGCAGCACGATGAGGAGCATGAGCCAGCGGTAGCGACGGAGGGCCGAGACGTATCGGCCCCAGTTCACGGCCTCTTCGCGGGCCTCGAGGGGCGCCATCGGAGCACCGGCGCCCTGAAAGGGCGTCATCTCGACCGGCTGGTCGTGTGGGGAGCCCATGTGTTGGGACGAGACGAGTTTTCCTGCCATGGGTTCCTGGCTGGGGACTGAAGGTTGTGAACGTCCAAACGCCGAAAGGCATGCCGCTGCGCGACCCACTCTGCAAGGTCGGTACCGCTATCGCAATGCCGCCAACAGAATTCTACCCCGTCGGGGGCCCCGGGCTCCAGTATGAGAGCCCCGGATCAGGTGGTTGTGTTGCGACAAAGCCACAGTGTCGCATGTTTGGCGCAGTTTGCTATATTCCCTGCAACACTAGCCTGCTTCGTCGCCGCCTCGAACTGTGGTACCAAAGATGCAAGGTGAGTGCGAATCCTGGCTCCTGGGCCTCAAGTCCCGGGCTGAATGCCTTACTAGTCACGGTCTCGCAAGTCGCCGGACGGGAAACCGCCCGCGGCCAAGGAGTGCACGATGGGATCCTCGCTGACGCACACGACTCGCCGGCCTGACGGTCCGCCGCCGGATTCCGGCGGGCGCGATCCGCTTTCCATCCCGGGCGAGGTCAAGGCGAGTATCCGCATCCTGATCGTGGACGACGAACGCACGCTGCGGGAGAGCTGCGCGAGCGTACTCCAGATGGATGGCTACAACGTCACTCTCATCGGGCGCGGCGAGGAAGCGCTCGAGACGGTGAAGCGCCGGAAGTTCGACATCATCCTCGTCGACCTGTACATGTCGCAGACCTCGGGAATGGACATCCTCCGGTCCGCGCTGGAATTCAATCGCGACACCATTGTCGTGGTCATGACGGGCAATCCGAGCGTGACGAGCAGCATCGAGGCGCTGCGCGCGGGCGCCTGGGATTACCTGCCCAAGCCGTTCTCGGCGACACACCTGCAGGTGCTCATCGGCCGGGCCTCGCACGCCGTGATGGTCGCGCGCGAGACCCGCGATCTGAAGCAGCAGCTCGCGAATCAGGGTGGTCACAGCGACAAGATTTCACTCATCGGCATCTCGCCGCTCTTCCGCAAGGCCGTGGATCTGGCCCGGAAGGTGGCAGCGACGGATGCGTCCGTCTTCATTTCCGGCGAAAGCGGCACCGGCAAGGAAGTCATCGCCCAGTTCATTCATCAGCACAGCCGGCGCACCAGCCGAGCGCTCGTGCCGATCAACTGTGCCGCGCTTCCGGAGCCCCTGCTCGAATCGGAGATGTTCGGTCACCGCAAGGGCGCATTCACCGGTGCGGATCGCGACAAGCCCGGCCTGCTGGAGACAGCCAACGGCGGCACGCTGTTCCTCGACGAGTTGACCGAGATGACGATGCCGCTGCAGGCGAAACTCCTGCGCGTCATTCAGGACGGTGTCGTCCGGCGGGTGGGGAGCGAGACCCAGGATGCCGTCGTCGACGTCCGGTACATCGCGGCGACCAACCGGGACCCGCAGGAGGCCGTCAATCAGGGCATCCTGCGAGGGGACCTCTTCTACCGCCTGCGCGTGGTGCCCATCAAGTTGCCGCCGCTTCGCAAACGGCTCGAGGACATCCCGCTGCTCGCGAATCACTTCCTGACCTACTACTGGTCGCGCCATCGCCAGATGGGAGACCGGGTCCCCAAGCTCTCGGATGCGAGCATCGCGTTCCTGCGCTCCCGCCCCTGGCGGGGCAACGTGCGCGAACTCCAGAACGTGATCGAGCACGTCGCGGTGCTTGCCGAGCCGGACATGCTCATTCAGCCGAATGACATTCCGATCTATGAGGACGCCGCCGATTTCCCCTCGGATTCGTCGCCCGCCTCACCGGCGCTCGATGAGGCGTATCATATCTCGAAGGACCGGGTGGTCGCCCACTTCGAGAAGGAATACCTCACGCGGCTCATCGGGCGGGCCGGGGGGAACATGTCCAAGGCTGCCCGACTGGCGAACATCGACCGGACCACGCTGTATCGGCTGATGGACAAGCACAACTTCCAGCGTGACGAACTGACGGGGCCGGCGGAGTGATGAATCCGGTCGGCGCGGTGACCGGCGCCCCTGTGGCACGCTCCGATGTTCCCGCCTCGCTCTTTGCCGCCCTCGATCGCGCGACCGCAGAGGCCGAAGCGGGCTGGCAGCAAGTCGCCGAAGACAGCCCATCCCAGGACGAAGTCCGCGGGCAGCTGGTGCTGCTGCGCCGGGCCATCGAGCAGGTGGCTCGGGGGGAGCCCGCGGCGGTCGATGGTCTGCCCCGGACGGTGCTCGCCCGCCGTCTCGTGGAGCTGCTCCGCCGCGCTTTCGTGGATGCGGCGGAATCGGTGTCGCCGCTGCCTGATGGACAGGCACTCCTGACCGTCTTCTGCGCCATCGAAAAGGTGAATCGCGCGCTCGAGCCGGACTGGGCCCAGCACTTCGCGGACCGGCTCTCCGGGCCGGATGGCATGGAACTCGTCGTGGAAGTCGCGCACGATCTCCGCTCGCCATTGACGTCGATCCTCTTTCTCGCCGAAACTCTGCAGCGGGGACGGAGTGGCGCGATCAACACCGTCCAGGAGCGCCAGCTCGGCCTCATCTACTCCGCCGCCTTCGGCCTCTCCTCGCTCGCGAGCGACGTGATCGAACTTGCCCGCGGCGGCGATCGCCTGGTGGATCTCGATCCCCTGCCATTCTCCGTCGCCGATATCTTCGAGTCGGTGCGGGACATCGTCCAGCCCATCGCGGAGGAGAAGGGCCTGCAGGTCCGCCTGCACATGCCGAGCGAGGACTTCCGCGTGGGGCACCCTGTCGCGCTGTCGCGCGTTCTGCTCAACCTGACCACCAACGCACTCAAGTTCACCTCGGAAGGCCACGTCGAGGTTCGCGGCGAGCCCCGGGATGGCACGCGGATCGAGTTCTCCGTCCGGGACACCGGTCGCGGGATTCCTCCCCATGCGATGCTCACGCTGTTCGAGCCCTTTCGCCGGCGGCAGAAACAGGGCGAATACGCATTTTCCGGAGCGGGACTCGGGCTCTCCATCTGCCGCAAACTGGTCGAGGCGATGCACGCGACGCTCAAAGTGGAAACCACCGCCGAAGCCGGCACCCGCTTCTTCTTCGAGATCGACCTCCCGCTCGCTTCCGACCGGCTATGACGAGCCTGCTCCACGTGGTCGGGGCTCGCCCCAATTTCATGAAGGTGGCCCCGGTGCTGCGCGCGGGAGCCGCCATCCCCGGGATGCGTCAGTATCTCGTCCATACCGGCCAGCA
>JBGASX010000101.1:0-14721 GCA_044229445.1 Gemmatimonadales bacterium
ATCGCATCGCCCCCTTCGCCAAAGACCCGCAACGCCTTCTCCGCCGGCCAGCGCAGCCGGCGCTTCTGCACCGTGCGGTCCTCCCGCTGCTTCACCTCGATGAAGACATCGGGCGAGTCACCGTAGCGCCGAAACCGGAGCTTCCGGCGGAACTTGACCCCCTCGATCTTCTCCCAGAACAGCAGGAGATCCTTCGTGTCCCAGTAGACCGAGTAGATCGGGTAGCCCCAGTCGCCCTCGCTGTGCGGATCGAGTCGAGTGTAGGGCCTGAACTCATTGAACAGATCGTTCACGGCCGCCGTCGGGATGAGGTATTTCACCTCATACCGGTTCATCGTCTCGTGCTCAGCGGGCTTCGCCGCGCTGCTGGTTTCGGTCACGGGTACCGAGTCAGGACAGGTGGATCAAGGTCGGGGATATGGCACCTTGGCCTCCCCGGGAACGCTGCACGATCAGCAATCGCCGTGCCGAGGGATCGGCGCCGCATCCTCGGCCAACCCAGCGCGGATCAAGAGGTTACCATCGGCCGCAGGCAGGTTCTCGCGCCCCATTCGCGCCCCTCAGACGCTCAGGACGGGCTGACGGCCAGCCCCCAGCCGGATTCCACCCAGGCCAGCAAGGACGACCAGGTAGGCCAGCCCTCCGGCCGGCACCACAAACCAGACTGGGGCGTTCGGCAATAGTTTGAGGCAGGCGGCCATGGCCAGTGTGGCCGCGCCCGCTTTGACAAAACGGCGCGGGCCGGGAAGGTGAAAGCCCATTCTGCGCGCCACACCCGCGGCGAGTCCCATCCGGACCGCTTCCGTCAGCACCGTCGCCGAAGCCGCCCCGACCAGACCGAAGTGGGGAATGAGCGCGATGTTGAGCAGCAGGTTGAGCGCGGCGGAGGCCAGCGTGACCCGGAAGACCCAGTGTTCCCCCTCGGCCGACAGGAGCGCCATGAGCGGCACATCGCGGAGCAGGTTGAGGGGGATGGCCCAGATGAGGATCGCGAACGGCGCCGCCGAGGCGCTATAGCCCGGGCCGAACAGGAGACGGACAATGGGTGCCGCGAGCAGTGAGCCCCCAACCGCCAGCGGCAATCCGATGGCGAAGACCTGCGCGGTCGCGGTGTGGAAGAGGGTCTCGAGGTCGGCCGCGGTGTGGCGAAGCCGGGTGAGCGACGGCAGCAGACTGAGATTGTACGCGATGCCGAGATTCAGGAAGAACGTGACGAGCGTGTAGCCGGCGGCGTAATAGCCCACCGCGGCCGTCCCGTGCAGCACCCGCAGGAAGAGGAAGTCGGCGTTGTAGATGAGGATGCCGAGCAGCGCACTGGCGACCAGCGACCAGGCCCGGGGGAGCAGCGGGCGCAGCACCGGCCATTCGATGCGGAGCGGCAGCCTCCGCCCCACCGGTCCGAGCGCAAGGCAGAGCAGCAGGGCGGCGAGGAGGTCGCCCGCCATCTGCGCCCCCGAGACCGTCGCCACATCGCCCGGGCCGCGCACCAGACCCAGGACCAGCAGCGCCATGACGAGCTGGCCGGCGGTCGCCGCAAGAGCGGCAGTGCGGTTGCGGTCGCTGCCGAGGTGAATCCATCGCGTGCTCGTCCCGGCCGCGAAGAGCCCGAGTCCGTGCACGGCGAGGACGGCGCCATCCGGCTGGGGGAGGAACAGGAATCCGACGATCGCGAGGAGGACGACGAGTACCGCGGAGAGGAGGCTCCGGAATCCGACGACCGACGGACCCACCCGGGAGAGGAAGCCGCTGTCGGCCGCGATCTCCCGGACGCCGAGCCCGAGATCGAAGCCGAGATCGGCGACACGGTTGAGGTAGAGCGCGACCGCCGCGGCCACGCCCACCATACCGTAAGTCGACGCTCCCAGCACCCGGATGGCGTAGACCGTCGCCCCGAATCCCACCAGCCTCGCGACGGCCTCGCCGAGGCCAAGCGCGAGGAAGCTGCGGTTGACGCTATGGTGCGACGGCCTATCGCCCATCGCGCACCGGCATCACATGTAGCCGTCGCGCCGGAGCGTCTCGAGCCCGCCGCCGTCGTCCTTGTCCTGCGCCCGCCCGGAACGTTCGGCGATGTTCGCGAACTTGCCGGTCTTGAGCTCGACGATGATCTCCTGGACGTTCTTGGCGGTCGACTGCACCGGCGTGGTGCACGGCCCGCAGCCCAGCGAGCGGTAGCGGATGCCGGTACCGTGATCGTAGTAGAGCGAGACGGTGGGAATGTTCTCCCGCTCGATGTACTCCCAGATGTTCAGTTCGGTCCAGTCCAGCAGCGGATGGATCCGCAGGTGGGTGCCCGGCGCGAACTCGGTCTTGTACTGGTTCCAGAACTCGGGCGGCTGGTCCCCGACGTCCCAGTTGGACTGCTGGTTGCGCGGCGAGAAGTAGCGTTCCTTGGAACGGCTGCCCTCTTCATCGGCACGCGCGCCCACGATGACCCCGGTGTAGGGCTCGGTGTTCTTGTCGATTTCGTAGGTCTTCTTCGCGTGGTTGAACTTGAAGCGCGGCCACTCGCCGGAGAGCGTCTTCTTGAGCGCCTCGGTCTTGAGCGCGCCGCAGCAGGCGATCCGGTCGATGGTGCCATCCGGGAAGGTCCGCTTCTCCGCCAGCGCCTGGATGTTCTGGCCGTAGATGAGGTTCAGGTTCCACTCCGCCGCGAACCGGTCGCGGTAGGCGATCATCTCGGGAATCTTGAACGAGGTGTCGATGTGCACGAGCGGGAACGGCACGTGGCCGTAGAAGGCCTTGCGTGCGAGCCAGAGCAGCACCGTGCTGTCCTTGCCGATCGACCAGAGCATGCAGAGGCTCTTGAAGTTGGCGTAGGCTTCACGGAAGATGTGAACGCTCTTGGCTTCGAGTTGCTCGAGATGATCCATGCCTTACTCCGTGGTCCGCGACACGTACCCGAGCACCCGGGCCACCGCGTCATCAATCGAAAGGTGAGTCGTATCCATCGTCAGCTCCGGAGCGGTCGGCGCCTCGTAGGGGTCGTCCCGTCCGGTGAAATGCTTGATTTCGCCCGCTTCGGCCTTCGCGTACAGCCCCTTCACGTCCCGCCGGGCGCATTCGGCGTAGGGGGTGGAGACATACACCTCCACGAAGTGCCGGCACAGCCCGCGCACGAACCGGCGCGACTCCTCGTACGGTGATACCAGCGAGGCCACCACGATCACGCCGTGGCGCTCGAGCCGGCTCGCCACCCAGCCGACGCGCCGGATGTGGGCATCCCGCTCCGGCCGGGTGAATCCGGTCGCCGGGAAGATGTCGCGGATGGCGTCGCCATCGAGGTACTCGACCTGGCGGCCTTCCGCCTCGAGCGCCGTCACGACCTCCCGCGCGATGGTGCTCTTCCCCGAGCCGGACAATCCGGTGAACCAGAGCACCATGCCCTGACCGCTCTCCGTCCGGAGCTCGCTGTCGGTCAGCCCGATGACGAAGCCCTGGTTCTTGAGCTCCGGCTGGTTGTACACCAGCTCGGACAGCCGCGGCTTCCGTTCGCCGGAGTTGCGGAAGATGCAGTCACCCGCCGCGACGTCCCACTCCATCGTGGGGCCGAGCCGGGGATAGATGTCCGCCTTCCCCTCCGCCACCCAGCAGAACTTGAGCGAGCTCCCCGCCGGTACCCGCTCGGCGACGGGAATGGTCTGCAGGTAGGCCTCGAGCTCCTTCGACGGATGCGACCGGCTCTCCGCGACCCGGAGCGCGTGCTGCGGGAGCGGCGGACGGGACACGATCCGCACCGGCGCGCCCCCGGCCTCGCGTTTCCAGCTTCCGAGGCCCTGCCCCGCGTAGTAGAGCAGGTCGAGGGCGGGCGCGTAGATCACGCCGAGCACCGGGATCCCCTGCTCGATCAGCGCGATGTTGACGGTGAACTCACCGTTCCGCTGAATGAACTCCTTGGTCCCGTCGAGCGGGTCGACCAGCCAGAAGCGGGTCCAGGTGCTCCGCACCTCCGGGCCGGGCAGATCCCCCTCTTCGGAGACGATCGGGATCGCGGGGTCCCAGGCGGCGAGCGCCGAAACGATGATGCGGTGCGCCGCGATGTCCGCCGCGGTCACCGGCCCCTTGTCCCCCTTCTGCTGCACCGCGACGCCGGCGTGGTAGTGCACCAGGGTCGCCCGGCCGGCCTCGACCGCGAGATCGCTCAGGCGGACGAGGGCATCGGGGGAGACCGTGACGGCAGATGCCGCCGCCACGGTTACCATGGGCGGAACAGGACGCCCTTGTCCTGCAGCAGGCGCTTGATGCGGTCCACGCCCTCGCTGTCGGCTTCGTGGTCGCCAAGAATCATGTCGTAGCTGATATCGGTGGTGACGTGATCGCCGACCCAGATGAGTTCGATCCGGTCCGGGTCGACCGCGGTCCGCACCACCTCGAGATCCTCCTGCGACAGCTCCTGCGCCGTCACGATGAGGATCGCGCCGGCATCCAGCATCATGTTGGCCACCTCGCCGAGGCGCCGCAGGTGCTCGACCCGGTTTTCCGCCTTGCGCTCGATGTCGGCGTCAACGCCGTACACCATGCTCGCCATGCCGAGGAAGTACACCACCCGGCCGTCCTCGAAGAGCCGGCTCTCGAGATCCTTCGCGAGCGACTTGCGGTCGGAATCACGGGCCCCGGTGATGAGCAGGAGCGAGGCCTTCTGGCTGTACTTCTCCGCCCGGCGCTCCGGCGCGATGATGCTCGGCTCCCACTTGAAGTTGCGGAGCATCACCTTCTCGCGGATCTCCGACTGGCGGTCCGGCAGTGCCTCGCGCACGATCCCGCCGCCCCGGATCTCGTAATCGTCCACGATCACGAAGCGGCTGGTCGTGGCCAGCTCGTCGGTCGTGTCGAAGGCGACGGCCCGGTTCAGCTTAAGGGTGCACTCGGCCACGTCGTGGCGGTCGATGCGATCCTTCGTCTCGCTCGCGTTCAGGTTCGAGGCGTCGATGACGCGGTGCAGCTCCTCGAGGCGGCAGGGCACCCGCGCCGTCCCAAGCTTCAGGATGTAGTCGCGCTTCTTCACCAGCGGCTGCTTGCCCAGCCAGAAGAGGCTGACCCGCACGCGGGTCGTGACATCGGGCTTGGTCTGCCCCGAAATCGTCGCCGTCTCGCCGCGCGAGACGTAGATCTGCTCCGCCAGCGTGAAACCGGCGGCCTGACCGGCATGGGCCTCGGTCTGGGGCGGGCAGTTGAAGGCCTCGATCGTCTTGACCCGGCTCTTCTTGCCCGAGGGATAGAACACCACCTCATCGCCGACGTGCACGACGCCGGTCTCGATGGTACCGGAGATGATGCGCCGGTCGTCGCCCTGGGCGGTGAACTTGTAGACGTCCTGGACCGGCATGCGGAACGGCTTGTGAGGCGCCGGCGGCTCGGTCTTGAAGCGATCGAGCGCCTGCAGCACCGTCGGGCCGGTGTACCAGGGCATGTGGGCGGAATGAGTAGCGATGTTGTCGCCGTCCCGGCCGGCAGCCGGAATGAAGCAGGCCGGGTGCACCCCGATCTTCGCCAGGAACTCGGTGTACTCCCGGACGATGCCCTCGAAGTGCTTCTGGTCGTAGCCGACCAGGTCCATCTTGTTCACCAGCACGGCGATCTGGCGGATGCCCAGCATCGACATCATGTAGCCGTGACGCCGGCTGTTCTCCTGCACCCCTTCCTTGGCATCGATGACGAGCAGGGCGGCCTCGGCGCGCGACGCGCCGGTCACCATGTTCTTCAGGAACTCGATGTGGCCCGGGGCGTCGATGATGATGTAGTGGCGGAGCGCGGTCTTGAAGAAGACCCGGGCCGCGTCGATCGTGATCCCCTGCGACTGCTCGTCCTTGAGCGCGTCGAGGAGAAAGGCGTACTCGAACGGCCGCGCCGTGCGCTCGCACATGGCCCGCACCGATTCGAGCTTTCCTTCCGGCAGCGAACCGGTATCGGCCAGGAGCCGTCCCACCACGGTGCTCTTCCCGTGATCGACATGCCCGCCGATGACGATGTTCATCCGCTCCCCGGGAGCGGTGGTGCCGCTGTCGGTCTTCGCGGTACGATCGAGGGTCGACGCCTGAACGCTCATGCCTCACCAACCTCCGGCCCGGGTGCGATGCCCCGGGAGTGCCTGCTGGGTCTCGAACGCCCGGGCCGACACGGCGTCGGTGGGCTCAAAATCCTGCGCCGTGTCCGGGCTTTCCCCGCCCCGGGCAACGGAGGGGCGGCCGGGGCGAAATTTCCCCTGGCCGCCCGGACGATCACGCCTCGGACCGGGACGCCCCGGTTCAGGCGCTCGCCTGGTCTGCCTCGGCCGTCTCGAGGTCGGGCTCCCCCGCCTGCGGTCCGTCCGCCAGCGTGACGGGCAGCCGCTCCGACGGATGCAGCGGCAGTGGCTTGCGCCACACCTTGCCCTTCACCGTCGCCTCGATGAGCGGCAGCGGCTGGTACACGATGCTCGACCACATGAAGACCTCGGTCGTGCAGTAGCACTCCTTGTTGGCAATCTGCTGCCGCAGCGCCTTCGCCTCCGGGGAATGCCAGATCTCCGGGAAGCTCTTCTCGCGCAAGTTGCCGATCGGCTTGTGGATCTCGCAGACGCCGACGTCGCCGTTGGCGTACACCACGCCGGAGATCTTGCCGGCCTTGCAGGGCACGACCTGCCGCTCCTGCTTCACCGTCTCGACCTTCGCCCACTGCAGCATCGGCTCGACCGCGGATCCCATGCGGCCTTCCTCGCGCGGCGCCCACAGGCGGCGGATGTACTCGTACAGGTCCTCGTAATTCTTGAGACTCGGCCCGCGCAGCGTCGGATTCTTCCGGTCGCCCCGGATGATGGCCAGGTTGTGGTGGTCCATGTTCGGGCAGCGCTCATAGAGGTAGGTCGTGAGCCGCTTGATCTCCTCCATGTTCACGTCGGTCGCGGTGGAGATGGAATGGATCCGCACCCGCGGGTCCTCCTTCTGCAGCTCCACGAGCGCGTCGTAGGTCTCCATCGCCTTCTTGAAGGCGTTGCGCGCCACCCGGAACTTGTCGTGGAAGGCGGGCATGCCGTCGAGCGAGATCTCGGCCACGAAGAGATCGAGCGACGGCTCCTTCAGGACTTCGCGGATCGCGGCGATGCAGCGATCGGTGAAGTACCCGTTCGTCGGCACGTAGATCTGCTTGACGCCGTTCGTCTGGATGAACTTGCGGCAGATCTCGCCGAACTCCTTCCGCAGGAACGGCTCACCGCCGGAGAGATTCAGGTTCTCGATCATGCCGAGCGAGTCGGACAGCTTGAAGATCTCGTCCCGGGACAGATCGTTCTTCTGGTTCAGGCTGGTCCAGTAGAAACAGTGCTCGCACTTCATGTTGCAGATGCTGTTGATGAACAGCACCAGGAAGGGCGGGCTGTCCATGTCCCGGTAGGAGTAGCTGGTAAGGCGCGCGTGACGCGCGACCCGTGCGATCGGATTCATTCCGTTCCTCTGACTCGGTCGAGGGGCTCGATCCCGTGACGGCATCGGGACTTGAGCCGCGCTGAAGAGCAACTCGTGTGCCCACATACACGGGCAGCCGAGTCCGAATTGGGCCAATCCATGCCCCTGTACCGCGCTGTCCATGCTACGGAATCAAGCCAACCTGTGGAGCTCGCGCCTCACCCGACGCACAGATCCTACACAGGGCAGCGCCAACCGGGCAACTCCTAGGTCGCGGCGACCCGTCCGGCTTCTTCGTCGGCCGCGAGGGGACCCCGCAGGTAGCCCGCGGCCTCGCCGGCGGCCCAGCTGCACAGGAAGGCGAAGGTCACCGGCAGGGCCCGTGCGAAGGCTCCGGGATCCTCGCCTGCGGCGGCCCGTGCAATTCGCCGGATCAGCACCAGGGGGAGGAGGGGCGTCATCAGGAGCAGCCGCCAGCGGGGGGCGCCGCGATCCTCGGTCAGCCGGGCCCGCGAATAGTCCCAGCCATGCTCGTAGCGGTCCCGACAGAAGCCGCCGAAGGAGTAGTGGTGGTCGTGATAGACCCGGGCCTCCGGCGCGAAGCGCAGCATCCGGCCCAGCTCGGTCAGCCGATCGTGAACCACGTTCTCCCAGGCCCCCTCGTCGCACCAGGCGGCAATCTCGGGCACCACCCGTCGGCTATACGCAATGTTCGCCGCGGTCAGCAAGGGAACCGGTCGCGGGTCCGCGGGTCGGGCGAAGCTGTAGAACCCGTAGTCGGAGAGATAGGCTCCCCAGGAGAGCGCGCCACTTCCGGCGGCGTTGGCCATCCCGCCCCCCACGGCGTCGGCGCCCGCCGCGGTGTGGGCCAGCAGGCGATCGAGCCAGTCCTCCGCGGGAACGCAGTGATCCTCGGTCATCGCCACCGGGTGCCCGTTCGCGGCGGCGAGTCCCAGCCCCCGAAGGCGCGGGATACCGGCACCCGGAGCGATGGCGACCACCGTCAGATCGGGGAAGCGGGCACGCACGGCGGCGACGTCCGCGACGTCGCCCGAGCGGGCAATGACGATCTCCGCCCCCAGCCGCTGGCACTGGGGGCGGAGCGAGGCGACGGCGCGCTCGAGAAGGGAGAGGGCGCGACAGGAAGCGATCACCACCGATGGCTGGCTGGCGACCGATTCCGGTGAAGCGCCTGCGGGCAGAGACACGCGAAGCGGACGTGCACGGACCCGGGGAGCGGGCGGAGTCGCCCGCGCCCGGGGCCGGGGAACTCAGTCCTTGCGGAACACGCCGGTGATCTTCTTGAACACCCCGACCACCTGGCGCCAGAAGATCATGATCGCGCCGCCGATTGCCCCGAGAATCGACGTCAGGGGGAGCAGCTGGTCCGGACCGACGTACAGCATCACCGACAGGGAATACATGGGAGACTCCTCGTTGCCACCGTGAAAAGGTCCGAACCAGCCTGACAGATCGTTTAGCCCGCAACCGGCTTGACGCCGGCCGCGAGCGGTGCCGTCGATTCAGCGCGACGCAGCGTGAGCATCGAGCCGAGGTAGAGCGCCGCCGCAAGGAGCACGAGGGCGTTGATGCCGATCGCGAAGGAGGCCGACTCCAGCAGGCCGCCCACCAGCGAGCCGAGCAGATTCGATCCGAGCGCCTCGGCCCGGAACCCGATCTCCCGGAAGCTGGAGATGAAGATCAGTCCGGCGAAGAAGACCGGGGAACAATACAGCGCCATGGCAACCGCCGCGCGCGCCACCCACGACTCGAGAAAGAGCGAGTGGGTCGGGATGAAGTACCCGAGTGCGAGCGTGAGGAAGAGGCCGCCGTAGGCCACCATCCTCGGCACCTGCGGCACCTTGGCCACGACGAGGTTCGCGAGCAGGATGAACATCAGCAGCGTCGTGATCACGATCGAATTCACGAGCCAGGTGGTGCCGAAGAGGAGCGCGACCTTGCTGATGACCTGGACCTCGAGCAGCATGAACGCCGCGCCCAGGAAGAAGAAGTGCCACTGCAGCCCGCCCCGGGTCTCCTTGAGACTGCGGAACGCCTGCCAGCAGATCAGGATCAGCCCCACCGACAAAATCCAGATGATGACCGGAATGCCGCGGTGCTGCTGATAGAGGTACGGCCAGTCATCGGTGATGACCGAGGCCGGTGCCAGCTTGGGATTGGCGTGGGCCGAGACGTACTGCGCGAGCCGCGGGTTCTCGGTGAGACTCCGCTGGATCCGGGCGCTGTCCCCGACCACGAAGAAGGACACCGGCCCCTCGACCATGAGCGGCGGCCGGCCAAAGGCGGCGGTCACCACGTCGGCGAGCCGCTGGGTGAACCAGGGGCGCTCGCTCGAGAACGACATCACGAACAGTCCGTCCGGCGCCAGCCGGCGGCGGGCCGCCTGCATCGCCTCGACGGTGTACACGTAGTTGTCGATGCGGATGTTGGTGTAGTAGGAACTCGTCGTGTGCGAGTCCAGGATCGAGAACACGATCAGGTCGAAGGTGTCGCGCGAGTTTTCGATGAAGCTGCGCGCGTCGTCCACCTGGACGCGGACCTTGTCACTCGAGTAGGGATGCTCGAAGTGGAGCTCCCGGCCGAGCCGGAAGATGAGCGGGTCGATCTCGGCCACCGTGACCCGGCCGGAACCGTTGCGCACGGCGGACGCCGCGTCGTTGCCCGAACCGCCGCCGGCGATGAGCACCCGCCGGGGCGCCGAATCGCCATAGAAACGGTACGGCAGGTTGTACTGGTGGAACTCGATCGGCGTGTCGGGATCGGCGTACAGCTTCGGGTTGCGCGCGATGCCCTCCGGCGAGAGGTCCATCATCTGCTGATACCAGCTGTCGTTGGTATTGATGATGTACCGGACCGCGCCGACACTGTCATCGAGCGGCACCAGCGTCAGCTTCTGGTACGGAGACCAGAGGGTCCGCGGCCGGCCGGCCGCCAGGCTGTATTCCTCCTTGAGCGAACCCTTCCAGCTCTCCTCCCCCCACCAGTGCGGCTTGAAGGTGCCCAGCGTGAACAGGCCGAGGATGACGGCGAAGCTGACGATCGAGGCGTTGCGGACCGCGGGCCAGCGCCAGAAGAAGAGCACCATGCCGACGCCGACCGCAGCGAACCAGACCCAGGGCGGCGTGGACATGAAGCAGAGGGCCGTGTAGAGCCAGATGCCCACGATGCTCGCAAAGACATTGTAGGAGTAGGCGGTGATCCCCTTCTTGCTGTTCTCGAGGTACCAGCCCACCATCTGCCCGAACGGCACGAAGCCGATCGCCACGAGGCCAAAGAGCGGCACGATGATCGACACGGCGATCATCGCGGAAATCACGCCCCAGGCCGGGTTGCCGGAGAAGTGTGCCTGGCTCCACATGAAGACGTCGGAGAACCAGCCGATGAACGCGGACAGGTTGGTCATCAGCCGGCGGAGCGGGGCCCACGGCAGCTCGACGAGAAAGACCAGCGCCATCAGCGGGGCGAGCGTGTGCACCAGCCGGATACGCCGTGCGGTCAGGTAGCAGCCCAGGCCGAAGCCGAGGAAGCAGGCGATGAGCACCAGCGACTTGAAGTAGGCGAACACCCGGACTTCCGACGCCACCCAGCGGATGAGCAGGAGCTCCAGGAAGAGGCTCAGCAGACTGACCAGCATGAGCTGCGACATATTCGAGGCGTCGAGCGACTTCCCGTCCAGGGACCCGAATCGCTCGATCAGGGCGTCGCGACCCGCCAGCTTCGGGAAGTTGATCATCCCGAGCAGCCAGTAGGAGAGGTAGATCGTGGCGTAGACCAGCAGCAGCGCCGGGATGTGTTCGAGCGCCTGAGAGAGGATTTCCTGCCCCGTCATGTGTTCACGTCTCCGTGTGCGCCGAATCGGCGGTGCGTGCCCGTGTCGCAACGGCGACCCGCGCCCGGGTGGGAGCGGAGTCCTGCGAGACATGGCGTGAGTGACCAGGGTGATCAGCCCAGAGAATCCTGGGCAGACTGGAAGGCTGGTTTGGCACAAAACGGGCCATCGACATCAACACCAACGCCGTTGGCGGCAGTCTGCCCAAGAGGTTGCCGAGAAATGACTTGGAAGTGCGATCCGGACTCCCGCGCGGCGGCCAATCGGGCTGGGGAAGGATCAGGCGAGGAACTAATCCAGAATCCCGTCGCGCCGCGAAATCAGCCGTTGCGTCGATGCAACACAAATTCCGATTCAAGGTCCCCCGCTCGTGGAGCCACGCCGGGGGCCAGCATCCGCTGGGTCCCGAGCCGGGTTACCGGCCCCACTGATCGGGGCCGGTATGTGCCAGCACCGAGTCGACCTGGCGGCGCAACCGGAGAATCAGGGCGGCATACGAAGTATCCGACGCGACGTCAGGGGTGTTCTCGTTGCGCCGGAGGATGTGCAGTTCCTCCGTGCCGCCGGCATGGCGGACGTACTGGGAGTCACCGACGACCAGGCTCCGGAGGATCTCGTTCTTCTGGGTGACGACTTCGAAGAAGAGCGGGTCCGCCGCGCGACCGGCTGCGTCAGGCGCCCAGAAGCGGGCCAGCGACTGCCCCGGGAATCCCCCGCCCGCGGGCTGCCCGGCGAGCTCGAGCACGGTGGCAGGCAGATCGCGCAGGCTCACCCGGTCGTTCACCACCAGCCCCGCAGGCAGCCGGCCCGGCAGCGCCATCATCAGCGGGACGTTCATCAGTGGCTCGTACAGGCTGTTGCCGTGCGCAAAGAGGCCGCGGTCGGCGAACTGTTCCCCGTGATCGGCGGTGACGATCACCAGGGTGTTGTCCAGCTTCCCCTGCGCCCGGAGTCCGTCGAGGAGCTGGCCGATCTGGGCATCGGTGTAGGCGATGGACGCATCGTACGCCTGTCGTTCCCGCCGCACTTCGGCATCGGTGAACTTCTGCTTGAAGAGCATGCGCGCCCCGCGGATGCTCTCATCCGTGTTGTAGAGCTTCCGCGGCGTCGGGTCGGCGAAGCGGGCCTCGAAGTCGGCCGGCGGGAGGTAGGGCTCGTGCGCGTCGTAGAAGTTCACGAACGCGAAGAACGGGTGCTCGGGATTCTCGCCGGTCCAGTCGAGCAGGCTCTGCTTGAGCCGGGCAGCGTCCTTGCGGCCGAAGATGTCGTAGTACCCGAGCAGCCGGCGCACCTTCGGCTTGGTGGCGATATAGCGTCCGAGCGAGGAGTTGAGCAGCAGCTCGCCCGCGGAGACGACATAGTCCTCGTAGTGGATGAATCCGCGGTTGAGGCCGAACTCGTGACTGCAGAAATGCAGATTGGCGACGAAACCGCCCGTGACGTAGCCCCGGTCGCGCAGGGCATCGGCCAGCGTCGTCCTGGCGCCGTCGAACGGGGTCCGCAGTCCTCCCGAGAGCTGGTGCGGGAAGTAGCCGGTGAACATCGACTCGTGGGAGAGCAGCGTCCACGACGAGGCCGACCAGGCCTTCGCGAAGCGCACTCCGCCGCGCGCGAAGACCTCGAGTTCAGGCGTGGTGGGGACCGTGTAGCCGTCGGCGCTGATGTCCCAGTCCCGCACGGTATCGAGGACCAGCAGGAGCACGTTGGGGGCACCTGCCTGTGCCGTTCCGAGCGAGGCGATCGCCCGCCGCTCCGCGGCCCGCGCCAGGAGGTTCTGCCCGCCCGCGATCCCGGCGACCAGCAGGGGCATCGCCCAGATGCCGCGGCGAATCAGCCGCAGGAATCGCTGGCCCGCGCCCGCACAGAGCCGCGATCCCTGGACCGCGAGCCCCAGCGCCAGCAGTACCGACGCGCGACGGTCGATCCGGTCGAAGACGAAGAGCAGCGTGAGAAACCCAACGAACAGCAGGACTCCTGTGGCCACCCGGAGCGTGACCCACTCCGGCCAGACGCTGCGAATCACCACGAGTCCGATCGCCGCAAACCCGAACCAGATCAGGTCCATGGTGGGCGCCATCCACAGCACCAGCGGACCGAGCATCGTGGACTCGTGAAGAACCAGGCTGGCGAACCGGATGTAGCCGCCCTCGACCAGCCCGAACGCGAGCGCCAGCACGAACCAGAGCGCCACCACGGGAACGGCAGAGCCCCCGGGTATCGGTTCGGGGGTGTGGGACGTGTCAGCCATGGGAACCTCGGCAGTTTGAGGGAAACTGCTTCGGCGGATCGAGGAGATGCCCCTCAATACAACGACGAGAACAGATAAAGCGCCGGCCCCGCAACACGTCGAAGGACCGATCCAGCCGAGTCACTCCTGAGGGAGGAGGACCCATTGAATTCGCAGGGATAGAAATAAGGCGCTGGGCCCGGTCCGGCAATCGCTGCAAGGGTGCGACTGCGACGTGACGCAAATCACTTTCCATCCAGCGCGTCAGACAATCGTGCTTTGGGACAGGATGGCGCAGAAGCAGGCCGTGGCAATGATGCCACAGCGGCGGGAGCGTGTGACTAGGGCCGCCGCGGCTCGAGGACGGTGACCGTCTTGAACCAGGGGGGATTGCCCCCTCTGCCCTGCACCGCCTCGATCGTCCGGACCGGGGTGTAGTTCGCCTCGAGCGCCGCCTTGATCCCGCTCGACCGGGGCCAGAGCATGTAGTCGTAGGTGAATTCGGGGCTGTCGTAGTCCCGCACGAGAATGCGAGTGTAGTAGCGCGAGTTGATCCGCTCAAGGATCCCCGAGAAATCCGCCGTTCCGGTGAAGCCGGCCTCACCGATCGGCGCGGCGTGATCCTTCATCACGACGCCATGCTTGGCGTAGACCCAGCTTCCGTAGTCGAGCAGCACATGGTCGGCCGGCTGGCCCTCGAACTCGTGCTCGATCGCCGCCGCATACCGATGAGCATCGTCAGGCAAGATGGGCGTCGGCACCCGGATGAGCCCGAGACCGCTCATCGCGAGCATGACAGCGACGAGGGCGGTGGCAGCGCGCGCCCAGACCATGAGCGGGTGCCCGGTCCTCGGCGCGGCGAGAGCGGTCCAGCTCCGGGTGAGCGCGGCGAGGAGCCACACCCCGCAGAGCATGGAGCCGGGGCCCATGTGGTTGAGCATCCAGGCGATGCCGCTGGTATAGGCCTCAACTGCGAGCAGACCGAGCGCCGCGAGCCAGAGCCCCGTCCATCGGTCGAAGCGCTGCCAGTCGAGGATGAGGAACCCGCCGATCAGTCCCGCCGCGAAGTACTCCCAGGCATCGAGCACGTGCTGGGCGCTGCGCAGCGGCGAGATGTGATGGTTGCCCATCACCTGGAAGGTCCAGTAGAAGAAATTCTGGCCCCAGGCCAGGTAGCAGGCGCCGACGGCGAGGCCCACGCTGCCGAAGCTCACGAGGGCGAACCCGCCGAGGCGCAGCCATCCGAGCCGGCGCTCGAAGACGAG
>JBGASX010000102.1:0-14530 GCA_044229445.1 Gemmatimonadales bacterium
CTGCCAACACCATACGCGCTGTCTGACGATTGGGGTGAGGTTAGGGATGTCGGAAGTCATCATTCACGATGACGAGAGCTTCGAGCGGGCCCTGAAGCGATTCAAGAAGAAGTGCGAGAAGGCGGGGATTCTGGCCGATCTTCGCAAGCATCGGCACTACGAGAAGCCCAGCGAGAAGAAGAAGCGCAAGCTGGCCGCGGCTTTCCGTAATGCGCGCCGCAGAAGCTACCCCCGCGCCCCGCGCGACTAACTCACCCGGAATGGTCCTGCAGATGATCGGTGCCACGCCTCGAGGCGTCCGGCGGGCGCGATGACCGACCCGACCGGCGCCGAACTCCCCGACGGGGTGCTAGTGTCCACGGACGCTGGCACCCCGTCCGCCTTTGAGGGGAATCGGTCGCTGGAGGAGTGGACTTCTCCGCCGGACGTGACGTGGGATGACGCACTCGATGCGCTGGAATTCGGTGCCGTGCTCGCCGTGGTTGCGGAGCGCGCCGCCGGTCCCCTGGGTCGCGCGAGCATCCTCGGCCGGCGTCCGCAATTCGATCCAGCCGAGATCCGCGACCAGCTGGCGCGGGTCGAGGAACTCGCCCGGCTGATCCGCGCCGCGCGCGGCGTCATCCCGGAGCCCGTTCCCGATCTCGTGCGGACTCTCTCGCGGCTCCGGATCCCGGGCAGCGTGCTCGATGGCCCCGAACTCGTGGCGGTGCGGCAGACCCTCACCGCCGCGCGCCTGGTCACCGCCGAGATCCGCCGAGTCGCGCTCGATGCGCCGCTCCTCGCGAGCCTCGAAGTGCCGCCGCCGGAAAAGGCACTCGAACGGCGTCTCGAACAGTCCCTCGATGACGATGGTGGCGTGCGCGACTCGGCCAGCCCGGGCCTCGCCGCCGCCCGCAGCGACATCCGCACCGCGCGCGAGCGGCTGGTGCAGCGGCTCGAGTCGCTGCTCCGTGCCGTCGGGGGCGAAGGGGGCGTCACGCTGCGCGACGGCCGCTACGTCATCCCCGTGCCGCGCGATCTCCGCAGCCGCCCCGACGGCATCATCCACGGCGAATCGGCGAGCGGTGCCACGCTCTACATCGAGCCCACCGCCGTCATCGCGCTCGGCAACGCGCTGCGTGAGGCGGACTCCCGTGCCGTGCGGGAAGAACTCAAGGTTCTGCGCGATCTCTCCGACCTGCTCCGGCCCGCCATCCCCGAGGTCCGTGCGCTGCACGCGATGTGCGTGACCGTGGACGAGCTCGTTGCCCGCGCCAAGTGGGCCGTGGAAACCGATGGGCATGCCCCGGTCGTCTCCGGCGCCCCGGCCGACCTGGTGATCGTGCACGGGCGCCATCCGCTGCTCCTCGCCCAGGGCCAGGCGGTGGTGCCGTTCGACCTGACGCTGCAGGGCCACGAGAAGTGCATCCTGCTCTCCGGCCCGAACACGGGCGGGAAGTCGGTTCTGCTCAAGGCGGTCGGGCTCCACGTGGCGCTCGCGCAGAGCGGGATCGTGCCGCCGGTTGGTCCTGGCAGCGGGCTGCCGGTCTTCGCGCGGCTCTTCGCCGACATCGGCGACCGGCAGTCGATTGCCGCCAGCCTCTCGACCTTCTCGGCCCATCTCGCGCAACTGCGGGTGATTCTCGAGGAGGCCGACGACACCTCGCTGATCCTCCTCGACGAAGTCGGGAGTGGCACCGATCCGGCCGAGGGTGCTGCACTCGCGGGGGCGGCGCTCCAGGCGCTCACCCGGCGCGGGGCCGTGACGCTCGCGACGACCCACCTCGGTGCACTCAAGCGGCTTGCCACCTCGACGCCGGGCATCGTCAACGCCTCGCTGCAATTCGACGCCGCGACGCTGCGGCCCACCTACCGGCTCATCAAGGGTGTGCCCGGCCGCTCGTACGGCATCGCGATTGCCCGTCGCCTCGGGATCCGGGAGGATGTCCTCACCGAGGCCGAGGCCCAGGTGCCTGACGCGGAGCGGAGCCTCGATGCGCTGCTCGCCGCGGTGGAGCAGCGCGAACGCGACCAGATGGTGCGCGAGCGGCAGCTCGCCGACCAGCTTGCCGAGTCGGAAGGCCGCGCCGCCGCGCTGGCATCGCAGGCGGAGGCGCAGGCGATCCGGGAGGCCGCGCTCAAGAAGCGGGAGAAGGACGCCGAACGGGCCGCTCGGGAGCAGGCACGCCACTTCCTGCTCGAGGCGCGGGAGACGGTCGAGGCCGCGATCGCGAAGGCAACGGCCGCCGGCGACGGTGCACGGGAAGCGCGCCGCGCCGTCGAGGAGGCCGCCGCCTCGGAAGCGGCCGCGCTGAAGCGCCTCGACGAGGAATCGAACCGGAGGGGCGCCGGTGCCGTGGGCGGCCTCGAGGCGGGCCAGCGCGTCCGGCTCCAGAGCGGGACGACGGGTGAGGTCTTCGAGACCCGGACCGATGGACGGATCGTGGTGCGGGTCGGCTCGCTCAAGCTGGTCGTCGAGGCCGACTCGCTCACGCCGATCAGCGGGCCGGCGCCGAAGAAGGTGGCCATCGCCGAGCGGGACCCGAGCGAGGTGGCGACCTATGAACTCGACCTGCGCGGGCTGACGGGTGATGAAGCGGAGCAGGTGACGCTCGCCGCGCTCGACGCGGCGGTGCTCTCGGAACAGCCGTACCTGCGGATCATCCACGGCAAGGGGACCGGGGTGGTGCGCGAGCGGGTCCACCAGCTGCTCAAGCGTGACCGGCGGGTGAAGAGCTACGGCTTCGCGCCGTCCAACCAGGGCGGTACGGGCGCCACGGTCGCAGAGTTCGCCGGATGAGCATGATCCCCGACGACGTGATCGAGCAGGTGCGCGACGGCGCCGATCTTCTCTCCGTGATCGGCGAGACGGTCGAACTCAAGCGCACCGGCTCCGACTACCGCGGCCCCTGTCCCTTCCACGGCGGGCAGCACCGCAACTTCGCGGTCATCCCGAAGAAGGGGCGCTACTACTGCTTCGTCTGCAAGGAATCGGGCGACGTCTTCTCGTGGTACATGAAGCGCCTCGGGATGGACTATCCCACCGCCGTGCGCGAGGTCGCCCGCAAGGTCGGCATCGTCATCCCCGAGTCGACCCAGCGCCAGGGCCCCGATCCGCGGGAGCCCCTCTATCAGGCGGTGTCGGTCGCGCACGACTGGTTTGCACGCCAGCTCCGCGAACTGCCCGAGGCGGAGGACGCGCGCAAGTATCTCGTTGGCCGCGGCTTCGACCTCGAGGGACTCGAGCCCTTCGAACTCGGCTTCGCGCCGCGCGGCCCGCAGTTCGGCCAGGCGATGCGCCAGCTTGGCCTCAGTGACGCGATCATGCTGGAGGCGGGACTCCTCGCCAAGCGCGAGGATGGCACGATCATCCCCCGCTTCCGCGGCCGGCTCCTCTTTCCGATTCACGACCTGCGCGGCCGCGTCGTCGGTTTCGGGGGGCGGATCCTTGGTGCGGGGGAGCCCAAGTACCTCAACTCGCCCGAGACGCCGATCTTCAAGAAGGGCCAGACGCTCTACAATCTCCACGCCGCGAAGAATGCGATCCGCAAGGAAGGGCTCGTGATCGTGGTGGAGGGATACTTCGACGTGCTCCGGCTGGTGGTCGCCGGCTGCGAACATGTCGTCGCACCGCTCGGCACGGCGCTCACCGGCGATCAGGCCGCCCTGCTCAAGCGATATGCGCCCGTTGCGGTGCTGCTGCTCGACAGCGACATGGCCGGGCTCAAGGCCACCTTCCGCGCCGGCGACGAGATGCTGCGTCACGAGATGCGGGTGAAGGTCGCCACGATGCCGCCGGGCGAGGATCCCGACACGCTGCTGCAGAAGGGCGGGCTCCCGGCGCTCGAACCGATCCTCAAGGATGCGGTCGATGTCATGGAGCGGAAGATCCAGATCCTCGACCGGCGGGGCTGGTTCAGCGGCATCGAGCACCGGCGCGAGGCCCTCGACCGTCTCCTGCCGACCATCCGCGCGACGAAGGATCCGATCCAGCGCGAGCTGTACCTGTCACTCGTGTCGGAGCGCTCGGGCGTGGCCAAGACGGTCCTCGAGCACGAGGTGGAGCTGGCGGCCCGGAAGTCGGAGGCCTTCGCGGCCGCGGCGGAACAGCGGCCGGCCCCGCCTGTCTCCGGCCGTGACCCGGGCCCGAGCGCGATGGCGGCGCAGGGCGCGCGCGGCGGCGGTGGGCGCACCGAGCAGCAGGTGCTGCGGCTCCTCATCGCGAACGACGAGTGGCGGGGGCGGGCGCCGGAGCTGCTCAAGCCGGAGTGGTTCGAAGTGCCGGCGCATCGGGCGCTCTTTGAAGCGCTGCTGGCGGTCCGTGAGCCGGGGTTCGCGCAGCCGCCAGCCGCCCTGCCCGGGCCGCTCGTCGAGCTCTGGCAGCGCATCGCCGCCACCGATGTGCCGCTCGATCCCGCGGGGCAGGGCAACCTGTTCGAGGCGGCGAGCCGCAAGCTCGAGGCTCGCCCGCAACTGCGCGCCTGGCGGCAGCTCAACGAGCGGATCACGCGTGCCACGGGGGCCGAGAAGGCCACGCTGCTGGCCCAGAAGGACACCGTCGCCCGTGCACTGCAGCAGAAATTTCCCGAAGAATTCCGGCTGTTCGGCTTTCAGCTGGGGCGACGGACCGTCCGTCGCTCCGCCACCGACGGCTGACCCGATGCTCATCACACCCTCCAAGGAAGACGCATGCATCCAGACATCGTGAAGCTCCTGGAACTCCAGGCCAAGGACGTCCAGCTGCTCGAGGCCGACAAGGGTCTCGATGCGGTGCTCGCCGAGGTCCAGGCGCTTGATCATCAGCTGATCGACGCCGAGAAGGCGAAGGAACAGGCGCACCGGGCGGTCGCCGAGGCGCAGAAGCGCCGCAAGGAAGTCGAGACGAAGGTCGAGAACTACAAGAAGCTGGAAGAGCGGGGCAAGGCGCGGATGGACTCGGTGAAGACGCCGAAGGAGCTGCAGGCCGTGAATGCCGAGCTCGATCTCGCGAGGCAGATGCTGGCGAAGGAGGAGGCCGAATGGCTGAAGCTCGCCGAGGTGCTCTCCGCCGCCGAGGGAGTGGCCCGCGAGGCCGACGCGAAGCTGCAGCAGATGCGCGACGCCCAGGGTGCGGCCCGTGGCGCGCTCGACCTCAAGCGGGTGGATGCCGAGGGTGTGCGTAACAAGGCACTGGCCGAGCGCGACGCCACCGCGGCCGAGGTCAATCGGGCCCTCCGGACCCGCTACGAGCGCCTGCGTACCGTGAAGTCGGTGCACGCCGTCGTGGCGCTGAGCGGCCCGGCGTGCGGCGCCTGCAATACGGCGATCCCGCTCAACCGCCGGAGCCAGATCCGTGCGGGCACCCTGATCGATGCCTGCGAGAGCTGCGGCGTGATCCTCTTCGCGATGGAAGAGCCGGTTGAGTAGACCCTTCCCGGTACCGCCGCTCCGCTGGAAGGTGGAGCGGGTGCCGTCCGAGGATGTGGTCGCTGGGCTCACGCGGGGACTCGGGATCGCGCCCGCGCTGGCGGCCCTGCTCGCGCAGCGCGGCCTCACCACGCCGGAGCTGGCTCGGCGTTTCATGCGACCATCGCTGGACGAACTCTCCGACCCGCTCCGGCTCGCGGGCATGGCCGAGGCCGTGGAGATCATCGCGCGCGCGGTGAAGTCCGGCCGCGGCATTCTGGTGCACGGGGACTACGACGTCGACGGGCAGTGCGCCACGGCGCTGCTCACCCGGGCGCTCGGAATCGCCGGCGCGAAGGTCCACGCCTTCGTCCCCCACCGTTTGCGTGATGGCTACGACCTCGGCCCGAGCGGGATTGCCTACGCCCGGAGCGTCGGCGCCTCGCTGATCCTGACCTGCGATTGCGGCATCACCGCCGTGGAGTCGGTCGACGCGGCACGCGCAGCGGGGTTCGAGGTGGTCGTGACCGATCACCACCTGCCGGGGCCGGTGCTGCCTCGCGCTGGTGCCGTGATCGATCCCCAGCGCGCGGACGACACCTCGGGCCTGCGGATTCTGTGCGGGACGGGGATCGCCTTCAAGCTGGTGCAGGCGCTGGTCCCGGCACTCGGGCTGCCGGCCAATCTCCCGTACCACTTCCTCGATCTGGTCGCCCTCGCGACGATCGCGGACATCGTCCCGCTGACGGGCGAGAACCGGACGCTTGTCAGGCACGGACTGCGGCTCCTCCCGGAGAGCCGGTGGGCCGGCATCCGGGCGCTCATCCGCGAGAGCGGGCTGGAAGGCAAGGAGGTCCGGGCGGGACAGGTCGGCTTCATCCTGGCGCCGAGACTCAACGCGGCGGGACGGGTCGGCGATGCGACCGACGGGCTCCGGCTGCTGCTCACCGACGACCCGGCCGAGGCGGCCCGGCTCGCGAAGCAGCTCGAAGGGATGAACACGCAGCGCCAGGCGCTCGACCAGCGGATTCTCGAGGAGGCGATCGAGCAGGTGGAGCGGGAACGTGATCCCGACACCGATGCCGCGCTGGTGCTCGCCTCCGACACCTGGCATGCCGGAGTCGTCGGCATCGTCGCCTCCCGCGTGGTCGAGCGGTTCGGCCGCCCCGCGTTTCTGATCGCGCTCGACGGCGACCTCGGCAAGGGCAGTGGGCGGAGCATCACCCGCTTCGACCTCCACGCCGCGCTCCATCGGTGCGGAGACGTGCTCGAGCGGTTTGGCGGCCATCACATGGCGGCCGGCCTCACCATCCGGCGCGACCGGCTCGAGGAGTTCCGCGAGCGCTTCGCCGCGGTCGCTCGCGAGTCACTCTCCGACGACGACCTCGGACCCGAACAACGAGTCGATCTCGTGCTCGGGCTCGGCGATGTGAATCCCGAACTGGAGAAGCTCTGCCGGCACCTCGAGCCGTGCGGCATGGGAAACCCGGGGCCGGTCTTCGGCACGCGCGGCGTGCGGCTCGACGGGATCCGGCGCGTCGGCAGCAATCACCTCAAGGCCACGCTCGCCGCGCCGGACGGACGGCTCCCCGCCATCGGCTTCGGATGGGCCGACCGCGCTCCCAAGGTCGACGCGCTCGACGTCGCCTTTCGCCTGGAGCAGAACGAGTGGCAGGGCCAGACCAGTCTGCAGGCGCGCATTCTCGCCCTCTCTCCCCATCAGGTGCCCCCGGACCCGCGAAGCGGGGACGGTGGACAGGGGGTCGGGGGACAGGGGGTCGGGGTCGCCGTGTGAGAATCGTCGGCGGAGAATTCCGCGGCCGCCGGCTCGCGATTCCCGAAGACCCGCGTGTCCGGCCCACCGCCGACCGGGTACGCGAGGCCTGGATGAGCATCCTGCAGCAGGCCATCCCGGGGGCGCGCGTCCTCGACCTCTACGCCGGCAGCGGTGCCCTGGGGCTTGAGGCGCTGTCCCGGGGCGCGGCAAGCGCCGACTTCGTGGAACTCAATCCCCCATCCCTGCAGGCCCTGAAGGCCAACATCACGACGCTCGGGGTCGAGGCCCGGACGACGGTGCACCGGGGCGAGGCGCTGCGTTTCGCGGAGCGGCTCCCGCCCGGCGCCTACGACCTGGCCCTGGCCGATCCGCCCTATTCCCGCGATGACGCGTCGAGATTGCTCGCCCTCTTCCGTACCGCTCCATTTGCACGCATTCTGGCTGTGGAACACCCGGCGAAGTCGCGCCTCGACGGCGACGACACCCGCCGTTACGGCGACACCGCCATCACCTTCAGCTACGCACCATGAAACGCATCGCCGTCTATCCCGGCTCGTTCGATCCACCCACGCGCGGCCACACCGACCTGGTGCACCGGAGCCTCGTGCTCGCGGACCAGGTGATCGTCGCGATCGCGAAGAACTCGACCAAGGAGCCGCTCTTCCCGGTCGAGGAGCGGCTGGCGATGCTCCGTTCTGCGGTCGGCGATGATCCGCGGGTGAGCTACCAGTCCTTCGAGGGACTCCTGGTGGATTTCGCGCGGCAGGTGGGCGGCACGCTCATCGTGCGCGGACTCCGGGCGGTCAGCGACTTCGAGTACGAATTCCAGATGGCGATGATGAATCGGCACCTGCTCCCCGGCCTCGAGACCGTCTTCCTCGTGCCGCCAGAGGATGCCACCTATCTCAGCTCGAGCCTCGTGCGCGAAGTCGCGCGGTACGGCGGCGATGTCTCCTCGCTGGTGCACCCGGTGGTGGCGGAGGCGCTGCGTCGGCGCTTCGGCCGATGAGTTTCCGCGCCGATCTGCTCCGCCGCGCCGCCGGCCGCAAGGCACGCGTGGTGCTGCCCGAAGCGGGGGACCCGCGAGTCCAGGAGGCCGCCCGGCGGCTGGTGAGCGAAGGCATCGCCGAGCCGATGCTGGTGGGGCCGGGGGGCATCGATCCCGCCCGTGATCCGCGCCTGACCCGGGTCGCGCAGCACCTCCGTGCCCGACGTCCCGACAAGGTGGACGACGCGGTGCACGCCATCGATCTCGCGAGCGATCCGCTCCGTTTCGCCGCCTCGCTGGTTGCCATCGGTGAGGCCGATGCCTGCGTGGCCGGGGCGGTGAATACCACGGCCGATGTGCTGCGCGCGGCGCTGTGGGCCATCGGCCCCGCGAACGGCGTCCGTACGATCAGTTCCGCCTTCTACATGGTGCTCGCCGACGACCGGGTCTTCACCTTCACCGACTGCGCCGTCGTACCGGAGCCGGACCCCATCCGGCTCGCGGATATCGCCCTGGCCGCGGCCCGCGACCGGACCCGACTGGTTGGGGACCAGCCCCGGGTGGCGTTCCTGTCATTCAGTACCCGGGGCAGCGCCGAGAGCCCGAGTGTCCTGAAGGTCCGGGCGGCCCTCGAGCGATTCCGGCAGATCGCCCCGGAAATCCCCGCCGACGGCGAGCTCCAGGTCGACGCCGCCGTGGTGCCCTCCGTCGCCAGCCGGAAGGCGCCGGGCTCGCCCCTGGCAGGGGAGGCGAACGTCCTGGTCTTTCCGGATCTCGACAGCGGCAACATCGGCTACAAATTGGTCCAGCGGCTCGGGGGCGCGGCCGCGCTGGGTCCCCTCCTGCAGGGGCTGGCCCGCCCGATGAGCGACCTCTCGCGCGGGGCGTCTTCCGAGGATATTGTGGAGGTCGCCGCGATGGTGATCCTGCAGGGCCAGGGGGGGTCGCCCGGGGCGGTTTCCGGTCAGCAGCAGGGTGATCGGTAGCGGGAGGCCCGGGAGCAGAGACCGGGCCCGCAGGTTTCCTGTAAAGGAGTCCAATGGCATTTACAGCCTCCAGGGACGCCACCGGCGTCTACCTGATCCGGGTCGAAGGTCAGCTCATCGTCGGCAACCGGCAGGAACTCAAGACCGGGGTCTCCGAGGCCCTCGATCATGGGGAGCGGCGGTTTGTCATCGACTTCTCCCGGACGGGTTACATCGATTCCTCCGGTCTCGGCGCGCTGGTCTCGATTTCCAAGAAGGTGCGCGAGCAGGGCGGGGAACTGCGCCTCTCGGGACTGAATGAGGATCTCCGCTCGCTCTTCGAACTGACCAAGCTCGACACGCTGTTCGCGATCAGCGACACGGCGGAGCGGGCCATGACGGGGTTCGCGGGTTGACGGCGCCGCTCCCGTCGTCGCTCCAGCTCTGCGTCAGGCGCCGCCGCGTTCCGGGCCCGACCGGAGCCACGGTGCAGCTCTCGCTCCGGGTCCCCAGCGACGTCGGCTGCATCGAGGAGGTCGTCGACCTCCTTATGCGGCACTGCTGCACCGACAGCTGGCTCTGCCGGAAGCTCCGGTTCAACCTCCGGGTAGCCATCGCCGAGGCCCTCGCCAACGCGATCGTGGCCGGCAATCAGGAAGACCGCTCCAAGTCGGTGCAGGTCCAGGCGGAGGTCTGTGGTGACCACCTGCGTGTCGAGGTCACCGATGAAGGCCACGGGTTCGATCCCGCGCGGATCCGCACCCCAATCCTGCCCGGCGAGATCGACCGCGACTCCGGACGCGGCCTCTTCCTGATCCGGAACCTGGTGGACGATGTCCGCTTCAACGACCAAGGAAACTCCATCTGCATGACATTGCGCCGCCGCTGACGGGCCTCGAGTCCGTGGCGGACACGCTGGGCGCCCTCGCTGGCGCCCGCGTTCGTCTCTGGCGGTATGATGGTCGGGGGCTCAGGAAATTCGGCTCCGCCCCCGATCCCGGCTTCACGCCCCCCATCCCCCTCTCTGCTGGCCTCGTGCCCACCCCAACCGGGAGTGCCTGGCTCGCGCCGGTGCCCTTCACCGAGGGATTCTGGATCGAACTGGGCGACTGCACTCCGGCCCGCGCCGCCGAGCTCGCACCGCAACTCGCCGGAGTGGTCGGCAGCTTCCTCTCCTCCGAACGGGAAACCGCCGGTGTGGTGGAGGAACTGACCGGGGTCTACAAGGAAATCGATCTGCTCTACGCCATCAGCGAGATCCTCGGTCACACGACGCGGCTCGAGGAAACGGCGCCCACGATCGTGCAGGAGGTCGCCGATGTGGTGGGCGCCCGGCGCGCCTCGATCATGGTCTACGATGAGGAAACCGGGCTCCTCCGCACCGTGGCGGCCCGCGGATTCTCCTCCGAGGGGCTCGAGCCGGTGCGGAGTGACGACCTCCACTCCGTGGCAGCCCGGGTGTTCCGCGAGCAGCGGATCATCGTGTTCGATCCGACCGATCCGCTGGCGCAGAATCCCGGCTCGCAGGATCCGCGGAACTACCTGGGCCAGGCGTTTCTGAGCATCCCCATCTGCTATGGGACCGGCTCGCGCTGCGTCGGGGTGATCAACCTGACGGACCGCCTGGTGGGAGACTGCTTCACGCCCAGTGAGGCGAAGCTCGTGTCAGCCGTCGCCAATCAGATCGGGGCGGCGATCGAGAATGCCCGGCTGGTGCAGCGCGACCTCCGCCGTCAGCGGCTGCAGCGCGAGCTCGAACTCGCCCACGACCTGCAGCTCAAGCTGCTGCCGGCGCCCGGTGTGCTGCAGGGCGACGCCGAAGTCGCGGCCATCTGCCGCCCGGTCGACAGCGTCGGCGGTGACTTCTACACCTTCACCCGCCTCGGTGGCGGGCGCGTCGGCGTCATGCTGGGCGACGTCTCCTCCCACGGCTTCTCGGCGGCCCTCGTCATGGCGCTGGTGATGTCGGCGGCGGGCATTCATGCCGGCGCCGGCGCGACGCCTGACGAGGTGCTCGCCTCCATGCTCGACAGCCTGGGCGACGAACTCGCCTCGACCGAGATGTTCCTGTCCGTCTTCTATGGCGTGCTCGATCCCAAGAACGGCCGACTCGTCTACGCCAACGCCGGACACCCCCACGCCTATCGCATCCCCGGGACCGGCGAGCCCGAGCGGCTTCCGACTACCGCTCCGCCGCTCGGGCTCTCGACCGCCGCGAGCATCCAGCGGCACCAGGTCTCGTGGACCCCGGGCGACGATCTCCTCTGCCTGTGGACCGACGGACTGGTGGACGAGGGCGCCGGCGCCGGCCTCTCCGAGGAGCGGTTGCTGGCCGAAATCGCCGCCCGCCGCCGTGACACCCCCGAGGCGATCGTCCGCGCCATCTTCCTCGAGGCGGACAAGGCTTCCGCGCGTCCGGCGGACGATCGCACCCTGCTCGTGATGCGGATTTGATTCCCAAGAAACGGCTCGGCCAGCACTTCCTGCATGATCCCGGCATCCTCAGGCGCATCGCCGAGGCGCTCGAGATCGCGCCGGGCGACACTGTGCTCGAAATCGGTCCTGGCCCCGGCGGACTGACCGCCGAACTCGCCGCGCGCACCAACCGCCTGGTCGCGATCGAGAAGGACCGGGACCTGATTCCGCAGCTCCGTGCCCGGTTCCCTGCGCTGGTCCTGGCCGAGGGGGATGCGCTCGAACTCGACTGGCACGCGCTCACCGGGGCAGGGCCGCTCCGGATCATCGGCAACATCCCCTACAACATCACCTCGCCCCTGCTCGAGAAGGCACTGCTCCCGCCGCGCCCCGCCTGCATCGTCTACCTGGTGCAGAAGGAGGTCGCCCTCCGGGTCGCCGCCCCGCCAGGGGGCAGCGACTATGGCGCCCTCTCCGTGGGGGTACAGGCGGTCGCGAAAGTAGAACGCTTGTTCTCGGTCGCGGCCGGTGCCTTTCGTCCTCCCCCGAAGGTGGACTCTGCCGTCCTCCGCCTGACTCCGCTGGCGCATCCCCTGATTCCGGACGAGGCGGTCCTCCCCTTCCGCCGCTTCGTGGTGGGACTGTTCGGCTTCCGGAGGAAACAGCTGGTGCGCGGCCTGCGCGAGCTGACCGGGGAGCCGCAGCCGCGGGTCTCGGGCTGGCTCGCTGAGGCGGGGATTGCCGACACCACCCGGCCCCAGGAACTCCCGCCCACCGCCTTCGGCAGGCTCTTTGGGGTCGTGAACGGCTGAGGGAGGCGGTCGACCCTCTCCCCGATGCGGCGCCGTCCGACTATACTTGTGAAATCTTTCACAAAACCCTGATGCGGAAAATCGCCGAGTCTACCGTCCGACGCCTGTCCCTCTATCTCCGCTTCCTCGAGGAATTCGAGGAGCAGGGGTTCGAGACCGTGAGCTCTGAGGCGCTGGCCGCCCGCGGGGGGACGACTTCCGCCCAGGTGCGGAAAGATCTCTCGTTCTTCGGTTCGTTCGGCAAGCGCGGCCTGGGCTACTCGGTGGCCGAGCTGGTGCAGAAGCTTCGCGAGATTCTCGGGCTTGGCCGGACGTACCGGGTCGCGATGATCGGGGCGGGAAAGATCGGCAGTGCGCTGGTGCAGTACCGCGGCTTCCTGCAGCGGGGCTTCGAGATCGTGTCCATCTTCGACACCGACGCCTCGAAGATCGGGAAGGCGTGGAACGGACTCACCGTGCGGGATGTCAAGGAGCTCGAGGAGGTCGTGCGTCGTCACCCCGTGGATATCGCGGTGGTCGTCACCCCGGCGGACGTCGCGCAGGCGCTCACGGACCGGTGCGTGGGGCTCGGGATCAAGGCGATCCTCAACTTCGCGCCGGTCCAGCTCAACGTCCCCGATGATGTCGTGGTCAAGACCGTCAACCTGGCGCTCGAACTGGAGACGCTGAGTTACGCCCTGACCAATCGCTAGCGCTCCCGCCGGTCCGCGCCCACCCGGGCCTCGTGCATCCCCTCCGGCGCGGGATGACACGCCGCAAGCGCCCGGCTACACTTCGCGGAAATCCATGCCGCCCATCCAGATCACTTCCGAGATCGGCACCCTCCAGTCGGTGCTCGTGCATACCCCCGGGGCGGAGCTGCGCGCCGTCACCCCGGGCAACAAGGGCGACTATCTCTACGACGACATCATCCAGGTCGAGATCGCCCAGCGCGAGCATCGCCGGTTCGTGGCGGTGCTGCAGCGGTTCGCCGAAGTTCTGCAGGTGGGAGACCTCCTGTCGGAGGCGCTGGAGCGGCCGGACGCCCGGGAGTTCTTCATCCGCAGCACCCTCGATGTCGTGCCCTCCGCACTGCTCGGCCGGACGCTCAAGGAGCTCGACCCGAAGGCGCTCGCCCGGCTCATTATAGAAGGAGTGGAAGAAGAGGGCGGGGCGCTTGCCCGCGCGCTCAACTCGGTCGGCTATACCCTGCCGCCGCTGCCCAATCTCTTCTTCCCGCGGGACATCGGCATGGTCCTGGGCGGGCACGCCGTCGTCGGCTCGATGCGGCATGGCGTCCGGTGGACCGAGGAGCTGCTGGTGAAGACGCTCTTCGCCTATCACCCGCGCTTCGCGAACGACGGGCTGCTGTACGACGGGTCGGAGGAGCGGCGCAACGATTACACCCTCGAGGGCGGCGACATCCACATGCTCCGCCCCGACCTGCTCGTCGTGGGGTTCAGCCAGCGCACGTCGCCGGCGGCGATCGACAACCTGTGCGAAGAGGCATTCCAGAAGACCGGGATCACCGACGTGCTGGTCGTGGTGATGCCCAAGGAGCCGACGGCCATCCATCTCGACATGCTCTTCACCCAGGTCGACCGGGAGCTGTGCGTGGTCTATCCGCCGTACTTCGTCGGGCCGGAGCGGCGCGCGGTGCTGCACCGGAAGAAGGGCCGGGACGGCGTGCGCGAGATGCCGGACTTCTTTACCGCGCTCCGCGAGGTGGGCTCCCCGCTCGAGCCGATCTTCGCCGGGGGGACGCACCGCTCCACCCAGGACCGGGAGCAGTGGACCTCGGGCTGCAACTTCCTTGCGCTCAAGCCCGGAATGATCGTCAGCTACCGGCGCAACGAGGGCACGATCGACGCGCTGCGGCAGGCCGGGTTCCGCGCGGTGTCGAGCGTCGACTTCGTGGCCTTCGACGACTGGCTCGACACCAAGCATCGCACCGTCATCACGATCGATGGGGACGAACTGGTGCGGGGCGGTGGGGGCCCGCGCTGCATGACGCTGCCACTCCGCCGGGCCGCGCTATGATCGGCCTCACGAGTTTCCCCGAGCGCACCCTCGTCGAGCGCGCCCTGCTGCTCATGGGCAGCGGCCCGGTCGGCGCGGAGCGACTGGCCCGTGAGGTCCTCGGTCTCGAGCGCGCGCCGCTCGCGGTCGCGGAGCGGCTTGCCATCGCGCTGTTCGCCTCCGATCCCCGGGTGCACCAGCTCGACGACGG
>JBGASX010000003.1:0-107806 GCA_044229445.1 Gemmatimonadales bacterium
ATACGCAGGGGCTGGCCAGCGTGCCCGTCACCGCGGGGTCCACGCCCGGCCAGGGGATCATCCAGGCCACCAGCCCCTCGATGCCGATCGGCTTCCACCTCGACTTCACGCTCACGGTGGCCGCGACGGCGAAGGTGGTCAATGCCAGCGGCGCCGGGGCGGGCGTGGCCTTCACCAGCGCCACCAACGCGACCGTGAACCCGGCGATCGACACGATCGCCGTCGGCGGGGCGATCAAGTGGGTGCAGACGAGCGGCGGACACACGGTGGTCTCGACCGGGGTCCCGTCCTTCACCGGCACCAACACGCAGCTGACGCCGGCTGGGTACACCTTCGTCTTCAATACCGCCGGGACTTACACCTATGAGTGCGGCATCCACGGCGCGAGCATGACGGGCACCGTCGTGGTGCAGTAGCCCCTGGCCGCGGGTGGGCGTTCGCGATCATTCGCGGCGCCCGCTCGCGGGCCGCAGCATCCCCCCGTACCGTTCCGCCTCCTCGCTGACCCGCCCGTCGTCCCAGCCCAGCTCCCGGCCCATGAGTTCCGCCGTCCGGCGCGCCGCACTCGCGCCCTGGTCGGGCGTCTCGTAGAAGAGGTGCAGGCGCCGGATCAGCACATCCTCCACCCGGCAGGCGAGCTCCCTGCGGGTGACGTGCACGACCTCCGCCTCGATGGCCGGCGTCCGGGTGCCTAACGGAGTCGCCAGCTCGCGCCGCTCCCGCACCAGGTTGAACAGGGCCGCGCACTCCGAGCCGAAGAGCCGGACGGCACGATCGACCGTCGCGATCGGGAGGCCGAGCTCGAGTCCCGGCGTCCCCATCGGCTCGAGGTCGCGGACTTCGCCGCCGGGGAGGGCTTCCTCGGCGGTGGCGGGAGCGGGCAGCTTCGGCCGGCCATCGAGCTTGTGCAGGGCTGCGACGACGTGATCGACCAGCTGCTCGGCCATGGCGCGATAGGTCGTCAGCTTCCCGCCCGCGATCGTCAGCATGCCCCCGGGGCCGGTGACGATCAGGTGCTCGCGGGAGACCTGGCTCGCACCGATGGCCTCCGTCGGGGCGATCAGCGGCCGGAGGCCGGCCCAGGTGGCCACGACATCGGCCTCGCCGAGATGGGCATTGGGGAAGGCCGCATTGGCCGATCGCAGGAGGTAGACGATGTCCTCCGGTGTTGCGGCGACGTCATCAGGGCTCTCGGTGGTATCGGTGTCGGTGGTCCCGATATACGAGAACTCTCCCCAGGGAAGGACGAACATCACCCGGCCGTCGATCGGGCTGGTGAGTGTGATGGCCGCCTCATGACCGAGCCGCTCCCGGCGCACCATCACATGCACGCCCTTCGTGGGGCGGAGCAGGGGGGGCGCCGCGGGATCCTCGAGCCGTCGAAGGGCATCGCACCACGGACCGGTCGCATTGACGACCATCTGGGCGCGGATGGTGCCTTCGGCGCCGGTCAGCGCATCGCGGAGCCGCGCGCCCTGCACCCGCCCATCGGCACGGACCAGCTCCTCCACTTTCATGTATGTGGCGATCAGGGCGCCGTGGCGGATGGCCGAACGGGCGGTCGCGACGACGAGGCGGGCATCGTCACACTGGGCGTCAAAGTATTGCACACCGCCCGTGAGCCCGCGTTCACGAAGCATCGGTTCCCGACGCAAAAGGCCGCGCTTGCCGAGCAGGGTGTGCCACCGCACATTGCGGAAGGTCGCCAGCAGGTCGTAGAGGCAGATCCCGGCCCACAATTTCCACAACGGCACACGGTCGCCTCTGTGGACCGGAAAGACGAAGGACAGGGGACGGACCAGGTGGGGTGCAATGTCGAGCAGGACCCGCCGTTCGCGGAGCGCTTCGAAGACGAGGGCGAGGTCGCCTTCTTCCAGATAGCGCAGCCCGCCATGGATGAGTCGGCTTGACCGGGAACTGGTGCCCCAGGCCAGATCCCGCTGATCGACCAGGATCGTCCGGAGGCCGCGCATCGCGGCGTCCCGCGCGATCCCGGCGCCCGTAATCCCGCCGCCGATGACGAGCAGGTCGGCCGGCATGGCACTGAGCTGATCAATCGAGGATCGATGCCAGACATCACGCGCGGTTCTCCCCCGCCCGTCCTGTACCTGCCCCGGCCCAGCACCTGGCTCCTGTGGCATGACTACCTCTTTCGTCCCGGCATGCGGGTACTCGATCTCGCATGCGGCGAGGGGCGGCACGCGCTCAAGGCGGCGCAGTGGGGCGCCACGGTCACGGCCGTGGACCACGACGAGACGAAGCTGGAGACGGGACGCGAAGCGGCGGAGCGGCTGGGAGTCACTGTCGACTTTCAGTCGGTCGATCTGACGGGCGAGTGGCCGGAGCTGGGGCAGTTCGACATGGTGCTCATGTTCAATTACCTCGACCGTTCCCGGGTCGCCGATGTCAAAGACGCCGTCGCGCCGGGCGGCGTGCTGCTGATGGAGACCTATCTCGAGTGGCAGCGTGCGCTCGGCTGGGGCCCGAGCAAGGACGAGCACCTGCTGCAGCCCGGCGAACTGACCCGGCTCATCGCGCCTTTCGAACTGCTGCACGGGCGCGAAGTCTTCGAACCTATCGACAGTACCAAGGTCCGCGCGGTCGCCTCGATCGCCGCCCAGAAACGGTAAACGCGCACGGCCGTGCGCTCAATCATCGTAAGCGCGCTCGGCCGGGCGCGCCAACGGTTCCAAATGAGCAGCCCACGTCGTCCCTGCATCGTTGCAGGCCTCCGGACCCCGTTCGCCCGGAGCGGCACGGTGTTCCGGGACATCTCCGCCGTCCAGCTCGCCCGCCGGGTCACCCAGGAACTCCTCGAACGCAGCGGTCTCGATGGCAAGGAAGTCGACGAAGTCGCCTTCGGCCAGGTCGTCGCGTCCGTGCTCGCGCCCAATGTGGCGCGTGAAGTCAGCCTGCTGCCCCAGCTCCCGAAGACGATTCCCGCCTTCAGCGTCAACCGCGCCTGCGCGTCGGCCGGTCAGGCGATCACCTATGCCGCGGACCAGATCACCCTGGGGCACGCGGACGTGGTGCTCGCCGGCGGCACCGAATCGCTCTCCGACATCCCGATCCTCCACTCCAAGCGCTTCAGCCAGCTCCTGGTCGAGGCCAGCAAGGCCAAGACCCTGGGCCAGCGGCTCGGCGTGTTCGCGAAGGCGAGGCCCAAGGACCTGATCCCGGTCTCGCCCGCCATCGCGGAGCCGAGCACGGGCGAGTCGATGGGCCAGTCGGCGGAGAAGATGGCGAAGGAGAACGGCATCACGCGCGAGGCGCAGGACCGGCTCGCGATGATGAGCCATCATCGCGCCGCCGCCGCGACGGCCAGCGGCCGCCTCGGCGAGGAGATCGCGCCCTGGTTCGGCGGGCGCGGCATGGACGAGGTCATCACGACCGACAACCTGATCCGTGCCGACACGTCGCTCGAGGCACTCGCCAAGCTCAAGCCGGTCTTCGACAAGCGCTACGGCTCGGTGACCGCCGGCAACGCCTCGTCGCTCACCGATGGCGCCGCGGTCGTGCTGATGATGGAGGAACAGAAGGCCCGCGCGCTCGGGTACCGGCCGCTCGCGGCGGTGCGGAGCTATGCCGTGGCCGCGGTGGACCCGGGGTGGCAGCTCCTCATGGGCCCCGCCTTCGCGGTGCCGAAGGCGCTCGACCGTGCCGGCATCACCTGGAAGGAACTCGGGCTGGTGGAGATCCACGAGGCCTTTGCCTCACAAGTTTTGTCGAACACCGAGGCCTGGGCCTCGAAGAGCTGGGCGCAGAAGCTGGGGCGCGCGGAACCGGTCGGCGAGGTCGACTGGGAGCGCACCAACGTCTTCGGCGGCTCGATCGCCATCGGGCATCCCTTCGGCGCGACCGGCGCGCGACTGGCGACGACGCTCGCGAATGAAATGGTCCGGCGTGACGTGCAGTTCGGCCTCATCTCGATCTGTGCGCAGGGCGGGATGGGCTTCGCGATGGTCCTGGAGCGCGTATGACCGCCCTCACGATTGCCAATCACGGTGATGTCGCCGTTCTCACCCTCGACCTGCAGGGCGAGCCGGTCAACAAGCTGAACGCGCAGGTCAAGACCGAGTTCGAGGCGGCGCTCGAGCGGCTGCGTAGCGACGCCGCGGTCAAGGCCCTGGTGATCATCTCCGGCAAGCCCGACACCTTCATCGCCGGCGCCGACATCGAGGAGTTCACCCGGCTCTCGACCCGGGAGGAGTTCACCCGCCTCTCCGCCGATGGCCAGGCGATGCTGCAGCGGCTGGACGACTTTCCCAAGCCGGTCATCGCGGCCATCCATGGCGCCTGCCTCGGCGGCGGGCTCGAACTCGCACTCGCCTGCGACTGGCGCATCGCGACCGATCACCCCAAGACCCAGCTCGGCCTGCCGGAGGTGCAACTCGGCCTGCTGCCTGGTGCGGGCGGATGCCAGCGACTCCCGAAGCTGATCGGGCTGTCGGCCTCGCTCGCGATGATCATGCCTGGCAAGACCGAGAACGGCCTCAAGGCCTTCAAGCTCGGCATCGTCGACGAGCTGGTGCCGAAGAGCATCCTGCTCGAGACGGCGCTCGCGGCCGCGCAGCGGATTGTCGCGAAGGGCGTCCCGCTCCGGGCGAACAAGGGCGGGCTCATCGGCGCGATCTTCGATCGCAGCTGGCCGGGCCGCCAGTTCGTGTACCGGAAGGCGGCGAAGGACACGATCAAGAAGACCGGCGGACACTATCCGGCGCCGCTCGCGGCGCTGGAGGCGGTGAAGGCGGGGCTTGAACAGGGTGGTGCCAGGGGATATGCCGTCGAGCACCAGAAGTTCGGCGAGCTCGCCGCCTCGGCCGTCTCGCGCCAGCTCATCGGGATCTTCTTCGCCACCACGGCGCTCAAGAAGGACGACGGCCTGCCGGCCGGCGTCACGGCCAAGCCGCGCCCCATCGAGCGGATGGCGGTGATCGGCTCCGGCTTCATGGGCGCCGGCATCGCGGGGACCGCGGTCAGCACGGCGGGCATCGATGTGCGAGTGAAGGACACCGAGCTCGCGCGCGTCGGGAAGGGGCTCAAGGCGGCGACCGACATCCTGAGCGGCCGGCTGAAGCGCCGCCGGATCACGAAGTTCGAGTTCGAGCGCCAGGCCGCGCTGCTGTCGGGCGGCACCGACTTCAGCGGCTTCCCGCGGGCCGACCTGGTCATCGAGGCGGTCTTCGAGGACCTCGAGGTCAAGCGGAAGGTGCTGGCCGATACCGAGGCCCACACCGGGCCGGCCGCGATCTTCGCGACCAACACTTCCACGATCCCCATCGCCGACATCGCGGCCAACGCGGCGCGCCCGGGCCAGGTGCTCGGCATGCACTTCTTCTCGCCGGTCGACCGGATGCCGCTCCTGGAGATCATCCCGACCGCCGCGACCAGCCCGGAGACGATCGCGACGGCGGTCAACTTCGGCCGGAAGATCGGCAAGACGGTGATCGTCGTGCGCGACCATCCCGGCTTCTGGGTGAACCGCATCCTCACGCCCTACCTCAATGAGGCGGGCTACCTCTTCTCCGAGGGCGTGCCGATGGATGTGCTGGACCGGATCATGACCCGGTTCGGTTTCCCGGTCGGCCCGATCACGCTGCTCGATGAAGTGGGGCTCGATGTCGCGGCGAAAGCCGGCAAGGTGATGCACGCGGCCTTCGGGGACCGGCTCACCCCCTCCGAGCTCGTCGGCAAGATGCTCGCCGACCAGCGGCTCGGCCGGAAGAACGGCAAGGGGTTCTATCACTATCACAAGGGCCAGAAGACCGGGCCCGACGAGACCGTCTACGACCTGCTGAAGATCCGTCCCAAGCAGACCAGCCCGGATGAGCTCATCGAGCAGCGGCTGGTCTACGCGATGCTCAACGAAGCCGCGATGGCCATGAGCGAGGGCGTGGTGCGCTCCGCCCGGGACGGGGACATCGGCGCCATCTTCGGCATCGGCTATCCGCCGTTCCGCGGCGGTCCACTCCGCTACCTCGACGAGATCGGTGCCGCGAAGGCGGTCGAGGTGCTGCGTGCGCTCGAGCGTGCCTGCGGGCCGCGGTTCGCCCCCGCGGCGGGGCTGGTACGGATGGCGGAGAAGGGCGAGCGGTACTACTGAACGATCGACTCGGCGGGGTGACAACTCGCCGAGCGCGGGGATAGCTTCTGGGCGTGGCAGAGCCAGTGGCAGTCCCCGCCCCGGATCCACTCGCGTCGCTCCGTGCGGCGCTCGCGGATCGCTACGCGCTCGAGGAGGAAATCGGTCGCGGCGGCATGGCGCTGGTGTACCGCGCGCGCGACCTCCGCCACGACCGCCCGGTCGCGATCAAGATCCTCCGTCCGGGCCTCCTCGCCGCTGGTGAATCCGCCGCCCGCTTCCTGCGCGAGATCCGCTTCGCCGCCCAGCTCACCCATCCCCGCATCCTCCCGGTCCACGACTCGGGCGAGATCCCCGATCCCGCGGGACCGCCGACGCTCTTCTACGTCATGCCCTATGTCGCGGGCGGCTCGCTCCGCGACCGGCTCAAGGCCGCCGGCCGCCTCTCCCTCGATGACGCGCTCACCTTCGTGCGCGCCGCGGGGTCGGCGCTGGATTTCGCCCATCGGCAGAACGTGGTGCACCGCGACATCAAGCCGGAGAACATCCTGCTGCAGGGGGGCGAGGCGGTGGTGGCGGACTTCGGGGTCGCCCGCGCCGTGTGCGAGGAGTGCGACCGCCAGGCGGTGACCGCACCGGGGTTCGCGATCGGCACGCCGGCCTACATGAGTCCCGAGCAGGCGAGTGGTGATCCGGTGGTCGATGCGCGGAGCGATCAGTACGCCCTGGCCTGCGTGCTCTACGAACTGCTCGTGGGCGAGCCTCCCTTCAGCGGCACCGGCTCCCGTGCCACCATGGCGCGGCACGTGTCGGAGCCGCCGCCGGCACTCCGGGCGCGCCGGGGGGAGGTGCCGATCGCCGTCGAGCGGGCGGTGCTCCGCGCCCTCGCCAAGGAGCCGGTCGACCGGTTCGAGACGATCGCGGCCTTCTGTGAGGCGCTCACCAGTCGCACTGCATCGTTCAGCGACCGGCCGCACGGCGCCGAGCGGACGATCGCGGTGCTGCCGTTCACCAACGCGAGTCCCGACCCCGACAACGAATACATCAGCGACGGCATCACCGACGAGCTCATCCACGCCCTCGCGCACGTCGAAGGGCTCCGCGTCGCGTCCCGGAGCTCGGTGTTCGCGCTGAAGGGCCGGCGCGAGGATGTGCGCGCCATCGGCGCGATGCTCCGGGTCTCCGCCGTCCTCGAGGGGAGCGTCCGCCGCGCCGGCGATCGCATCCGGATCACGGCCCAGCTCTCCGACGCGGAGGACGGGCGGCTGCTCTGGTCGGAGCGGTTCGAACGCGCGGGGGGAGACATCCTCGAGCTGCAGGACGAACTTGCCGCGACGATCGTCGCCACGCTCCGGACCACGCTGCTCACCCCCGGCCCGCTGGGCGAGCTGGTGCCGCGGCGCCGTACGGCCAACCCGCGGGCCTATCATCTCTATCTCCGCGGCCGCCACGCCTGGAACAAGCGGACCGGCGCGGACATGGTGCGTGCGGTGGAGTTCTTCGAGCAGGCGATCGCCGAGGACCCGGGCTTCGCGCTCGCCTACACCGGGCTGGCCGACGCCTACGCGCAGTACGTCGATTACCGTGCGATGCCGGTCGCCGAGGGGCTTGGCCGCGCGAAGAAGGAAGCCGAGCGGGCGATCGCGCTCGACGATTCGCTGGCGGAGGCCCACACCTCGCTGGCCTGGGTGCACTTCATCTACGAGTGGGACTGGCCGGCCGCGGAGCGGGAATTCCGCCGGGCGCTCGACCTCGACCCGAGCTACGCCAGCACGCACCAGTGGTACTCCTGGTACCTCGCGGCGATGGGGCGGCTGGGGCCCTCTCTCGCGGAGGGGGAGCGGTCCGTCGAACTCGATCCGACCTCGGTGTCGATCCGTCGTAGTCTCGGGTGGCTGCACTACTACGCGCGGACGCCGCAACTCGGCCTGCCGCACATCCAGCGCGCACTGGTGATGAACCCGGAGTCCCACGACACCCAGATCCTGCTGGGCGTGATGCTCACGCAGGCGGGCCGCCTGACGGAAGCCCGGGACGCGCTGGCAGCCGCGCTGGATGTCGCGCCGCAGGACAGCTACGGCCTGCTGTCGATGGCGCATGTCGATCTGCTGCAGGGACGGCGGCAGGAGGCGGAGGCCGCCTGGGACCGGCTCGAGGCGCTGGCGAAGGTCCGCTACGTCTCGCCGACCGATTTTGCGCGGCTGGCGCTGGTGCTTGGCCGCACCGAGGCGGCCTTCGCGTGGCTGGAACGGATCTACGCCGAACGCCGTGGCTGGATCGTCTACATGAAGGTCGATCCGCTGTTCGACGCCCTGCGGCCCGATCCGCGGTTCCTCGATCTCCTGCGCCGGATGCGCCTGGAATGAGGCGGCTCCGGTCGGGGGTGATCGCACTGATGCTGTGGGTCAGCGGCGCCGCGGGGCTCGGCGCGCAGGTCGTGCGCGGCACCGTGGTGGAGGAGGAGTCGCGGCGCAAAGTCGCGGGGGCGCTGGTGCAGCTGCTCGCGGCCGGGGATTCCATCCGGGCCAGCGCGGTGACAGGCGAGAATGCCCGGTTCGTTCTTTCGCAGGTGAGTCCGGGCACCTACCGGCTCCGGATGCTCCGCATCGGCTATCGTGCCTGGACCTCGGAGCCGATCACGCTTGCGGCGGGCCAGGTGGTGGACGACACGATCGCGATCCCCGCCGTCCCGGTCGTGCTCGATGAAATCACCGTCGAGGCCAACAGCCCCTGCCGCGGATCGCCGGAGGAAGACCGCCGGATGGCCCTCCTCTGGGACGAGGCGCGCAAGTCGCTCCGGCTCTCGGATGCGAGCGCCGGGGACCTGCTCTCCTTCCGCACCCAACGGTCGCGCTGGTTCGTCGATCCCTACGCGCACATCTCCGACAAGCGTGCGTGGGAGGCGTTCGACGAGGGCCGCTGGCCGATCACGAGCCTGGCACCCGAGAGCCTCGCGGTCGCCGGATTCGTGCAGGCCCAGGACACGACACTCGGCCCGGTCTACTACGGGCCCGATGCCGCGGTCTTCTTCTCCGATGGCTTCCTGCGGACTCATTGCTTTCGCCTGGTCGCCCCGCCCGCCGATGCACCCGGCATGCTCGGGCTCGGCTTCGAGCCGGTGAAGGGGCGGGCGGTGCCCGATATCGAAGGGGTGCTCTGGCTCGACCGAAAGACCAGTGCGCTCCACCGGATGGAGTACCGCTACACCGGCCTCTGGAGCTGGGTGCCTCCGGGACGTGCCGGCGGGTCCATCGAGTTCGCGCTGCTCAGCACCGGCCAGCTGGTGCTCACCGGCTGGGAGCTGCGCGCTCCAATGGCGAGTACCCAGCCGTACGCCCCCACCGATCGTCGCCGCGACGAGAGCACGCGCCCGTTCTTCGGAGGGCAGAAGGTCCTGCTCCACGGCTTCAAGGTGGAGGTCGGCTCGGTCCAGGAGGTGCTCGGCCCGGATCAGCGGGTGCTCTGGCGCCGGGAGGCGGCAGGAGGCTGATCCAGCTCTAAATATTGGATACAGCACCACTTAGAAATCGAAGCGGAGCCAGCTGCAGAATCTGCCGTGATCTCAGGCGTTTCTCGTTGTGCTCCAAGCTCTTGCGCTCAGACTGCCCACTCCTACGTTGGAGGGGCAGTCTTCTCGTTTACCTGTCAATAATCCATACAGACATGGTGCCGATGCCCTCTGGCGTTCCCAGTGAAATGCCTGTTCGCCAATTCCCCCGGGCGCTGCGCGCACGGGTACGAGTGGCGTACGCGGTGGCCTGGGAGGCGCTGATCGGCACCCACACCGAGCAGGCGCGCCAGTTCATTGGCGAGTTCTCGAACCGGATCGCGCCGCTCGACGCCCTCGAGATGTATCTGGATGTGGTGCCGGTGGCGGAGGCGATGCGGGAGCCGGTGCGGACCCGCACGCTCACCCTGCTCGACATGGATTGTCTTCCGGAGCAGACGCCGCTGCCGACGCTGCGGGGCTGGCGGCTGCTCCGTCCCGACCTGGTCATCAAGCTGATCCGCTTTCGGCGCGAGTACGCCGAGAAGACCCTCGAGCTGGCGCGGCTGGTCGGCGCGCGTGCGGAGGAGGCGATCGCGGCGACGCATGTGAACAATGCGCGGCACTTCACCGAACTGCTCAAGGATCATCTGCCGGTGGAGCGGGCGATCGGGGAGTACCTGCGGGCGTTCTATCTGTCGCTCGGGGCGGGACAGCTGGTGCTGCAGCGGGTGAAGTCGGAGGCGGCCGGGTCCCGTCTGGCGGCACAGTATGAGAGTGGCCCGACCCCGGATCCCGAACTGTTCGACCCGCCGGCGCCCGAGGTGCCAGTGTCGCCGAGCGCCGAGTCGGACTACACGGCGCCGGCGAGTTCCGCGTTGCTGGGATAGCGCTTCATCAGCTGCAGGACCTGCTGCATCGCGTCGACCGAGGAGACCGGGGCGAGCCGGCCGCGGAGGGCCTGCGTCACGGCGAGCAGGGTTGGGGGCAGCAGCAGCTCTTCTCGCCGGGTGCCGCTCGCCTTGAGGTCGATCGCGGGGAAGATGCGCCGCTCGGCCAGCTCGCGGCTCAGGGTGAGTTCGCTGTTGCCGGTGCCCTTGAACTCCTCGTAGATCACCTGGTCCATCTTCGAGCCGGTGTCGATCAGGGCGGTGCCGATGATCGTCAGCGACCCGCCCCCCTTCGATTCGTCGATCCGCCGGGCACTGCCGAGGAAGCGCTTCGGTTTCTCGAGGGCGGAGGAGTCGAGGCCGCCGGTCATGGTGCGTCCGGTGCCGCGCTCCACCGCGTTGTAGGCGCGTGCGAGCCGGGTGATGGAGTCGAGGATCAGAATGACGTCCTCGCCCTGCTCCACCCGCCGCCGGGCTCGCTCCAGGGTCAGCTCGGCGACTGCCACGTGGCGTTCCGCGGGGAAGTCGAAGCTCGACGAAATCACCTCGCCGTAGCCCACCATCTCCATCTCGGTCACTTCCTCGGGGCGCTCGTCCACCAGCAGGATGAGCAGGAGCGAGTCGGGATAGTTCTTTGCGACGCCCTCGGCCACCGACTGGAGCACCATCGTCTTGCCCGCCTTGGCGGGGGCGACGATGAGCGCGCGCTGGCCCTTGCCGAAGGGACAGAGCAGGTCGATCACGCGATTGGTGTAGTCCGGCTGGCCGAAGCGGCGGAGGCCGCAGTCCAGCAGCAGCGGGGCGTCGGGATGGATCGCGCCGAGACTGGCGAAATTCGGTCGGCGGCGGGCCTCGTCAGGCGACCGGCCGTTGACCAGGGTGACCTTCTCGAGCGGCGCCGAGCGGCCGCGCCCCTGGGACCGGCCCGCGTCACCCCAGAGTTCGTCGCCGGTGCGGAGGCCGAACTGGCTGATCAGGCGGGGCGCGACGTAGAGATCGCCTTCTTCGGCGAGATAGCTGTGCTGCCGCCGCCGGACGAAGCCGGCGCCGCGGTCGCTGAGTTCGAGAATGCCGAGGGAGGGAGCGGAAGTCATGCGCGGGGGAATATAGCGGGTTCCGCGCCGTCCACTTGACCGCGGCGGGGATCCGGGTGACGCTGCAGCATGTTCCCCCCTCTTTCGGACGAGCCCGCGGGGACGAACCGCGGGACGCGTGGCCCCCATGGCGACTGATCTGCTGTTCTACGACGGTGGCTGCGGGCTCTGCCACCACCTGGTGAGCTTCGTGATCGCCCGCGACCGGGAAGGCACGCGGTTCCGGTATGCGCCGCTCGGCGGGGCCACCTTCGGCGCGACGCTCACCGCCGATCAGCGCCAGGGCCTGCCGGACAGCGTGGTGGTGCGGACGGCGGACGGCCGCATCCTGGTGCGCTCCGACGCCGCCATTCACATCGGCGAGCGGCTGGGCGCCGGCTGGGGCCTGCTGGCGCGGGCGACGAGTCTCCTGCCGCGCTGGCTGCTCGATCCCGCGTACGATGCCGTCGCCAGGATACGGGGCCGGCTCTTCGCGAAGCCGGACGGTGCCTGCCCGCTGCTGCCGCCGGAACTCCGGCAGCGATTCCTGCCCTGATCCTCAGGCGACGACGTCGCCCTCGCGGGTGGTCAGTTCGCGGAAGAGCGCGGTGAGCCGCTGCGTCACCGGTCCGACGGCGCCGCTCCCGATGGTCCGTCCGTCCACGATCGTCACGCCGGCGAGTTCTCCCATTGTCCCGGTGCAGAAGATCTCGTCCGCCCGGTAGATCTCGGCCGGCGAGATGTCGCGTACCTCGTGCGGCACGCCGTGTTCGGCGCACAGCTCGAGGACCGTAGTCCGGGTGATCCCCTCGGGGCAGGCCACGGTGCGACTGGTGCGGACGACCCCTCCCTCCACGAAGAAGAGATGGGTCGCGTTGGTCTCGGCCACGAAACCGCGGGTGTCGAGCATGAGCGCGTCATCGGCGCCGGCCACGTTGGCCTCGATCTTGGCGAGGATGCTCTGCAGCAGGTTGCAGTGATGGATCTTGGGATCGAGGCAGTCGGGCGGGAAGCGTCGCACCGACGAGGTGATGAGGGTGAGGCCGGTGGTGCCGTAGACCGGCGGCTTGTGCTCCGCGAGCACGATGAGGGTCGGCCCGGACTGATTGAGCCGCGGATCCATGCCGGACGTCACCTTCACGCCGCGGGTCAGCGTGAGGCGGATGTGCACCCCGTCGGTCATCTGGTTCGCGGCCAGGGTGCGGCGGATCTCGGCGGTGATCGCCTCCGCCGACGGGATCGTCGCGAAGGCCAGCGCCTGGGCGGAGTGCCGCAGGCGCTCGAGGTGCTGCCTGAGCCGGAAGATCCGGCCGTGGTAGAGCCGGAGCCCCTCCCACACGGCATCGCCGCCCTGCACCGCGGAATCGAACGGGCTCACGCCGGCCTGATCGCGATGGACCAGGCTGCCGTTGATGTTGACGATCAGGTCGCGATTCTTCGGGTTGAAGCTCTGCAGCATGGGTCGCGGTCCGGGACTGGGAAAGGGGCTGGTGGCGTGCCGGCGGGCGCGGCGTGACCGCGCCCGGCCGGTCACCCGTTCGGGTTCACGCGGTGCGTGCGCAACTCTTCGTAGTACGGCAGGCACTCCGCGAGCAGCGGCTCGAGCGCCGCCGGCACGGTACGGTCGCGCGGGCGATACGGCTCGAAGCCGGTCGACTTCTCCACCGCGTCGTACCAGTACTTCGCCCAGACGCCGTCGGTCTCTCTCCGTCCCGGGGGCCAGCGCAGCATCGCGTCGAGGAAGGGTACACCCACCACCTCGCAGAAGTGCGAGAGCATCCCTCTCGGGTCGCGCAGGATGTCTTCCGAATCGAGGACCGGCGGGGTGGTGCCGGTCCGCTCCCGGATGAAGCGGAGCAGGGCGAGCTGCTGCGGGAAGCCGGTGTCCGTGAGCTGCGGCGGTCCCATCTTGGCCGTCAGCGAGGGCAGCACCTCCGCGGGATGGCGGATGAGGATGGCGTTGCTCAGCCGGAGCAGCCAGTCGCCCTGCAGATGCGGCAGCCAGTGATGGGACATGTGCTTCTGGTAGTAGATCGCGCGCCCCATCGGGATGGGACCGGTCAGGGCCTCGACCACCCGGCGCCAGTCGTTCTCCTGACTGGCGATGACCTCGTCGACGCCGGGATGTGCCACGCGCACCTGGGTGAGGTAGTGGGCGTAGAGTGGCTCGTCCACCACCCAGGTATCGGGGCGATTCCCCCAGGCGCGGAGCATGGCGGTGGAGATGTTGCGCGGGCCCGACCACATCGCGATGCGGATACCGGAGGCGTCCGAATAGTTATTCATCGCTTGTAGGCCTCTGGCCCGGCGGATATCGTTCTGCGCGTCACATTCCGCCCTCGAGGAACGTTCGACATGATGCGTACCGGTTTGCTCTGGCTCTCCGAACAGCAGCAGGTGTTCCGCTTCGTGCGGAGCAACTCCGTGGCCCGGAAGTTTGCGTCGCGCTTCGTCGCCGGCGAGACCATCGACACCGCCGTCGAGGCGGTCCGGGACCTCAACAAGCGCCGCATCACCGCCTCCCTCGACCTGCTGGGCGAGAGCGTCACCCAGGAGAGCGAAGCGGCGAAGGCCCGGGACACCTATCTCCAGATGCTCGACCGGATCGCGGAGACGAAGGTGGATTCGAACGTCTCCGTCAAGCTGACCCAGATGGGCTTCGACATCAGCGAGACCGCCTGCCTCGCCAATATGACGGCGATCCTCGAGAAGGCCAAGGCGCACCAGACCTTCGTGCGGCTCGACATGGAGGGCTCGGCCTACACCCAGCGGACCCTCGACTTCTTCCGGGAGAAGCTGTTCGCCAGCTACGGCGCGTACACCGGCGTGGTGATCCAGTCCTGCCTGCGCCGGTCCGAGAAGGACATCGACGACCTCATCGCGATGAAGGCGCGGGTCCGGCTCTGCAAGGGCGCCTATCTGGAGCCGCCCGAGGTGGCGTTTCCCGACAAGGCCGATGTCGACCGGAACTACGTCACCCTGATGGAGCGGCTGATGGAGCGGGGCAACTACCCCGGCCTCGCCACCCACGACCAGGCGATCATCGCGCGGGCCTGCGAGTTCTCCAAGACGAAAGGGATCGATCCCGCGCGTTTCGAATTCCAGATGCTCTACGGCGTGCGGCGAGACCTGCAGGACCAGCTCCGCGCGGCGGGATTCAACGTGCGCGTCTATGTTCCCTTCGGCACCCAGTGGTATCCCTACCTGATGCGCCGCCTGGCCGAGCGCCCGGCGAATATCGCCTTCATCCTCGGCAACGTGGTCCGCGAGGCCGCTCGCTTCTAGGCATGACCGAAGTCACGCTCGGCGGGTACATGGCGAAGCACGACCGGGCGGCCGCCTTCGCCGGTGCCGATGGCGAGCCCTACTCGGTCGGGATCTTCGTCGAGGAGGAGCCCGACCAGCTGGGACGCTTCGGCGCCTCGCTGCTCTTCGTGCGCTGGTCCCGCGCCGGCGACCGGCCGGTGGGGCATGCCGAATCCCAGGTGCTGGTGTGGGGCCGCACTCCCGAAGAAGCCGAGGACCGCATCAAGGCAATCTCCCTGTTTGACGTGAAGGCGGCGCTGGACGACGCCATCGGCCGGACACCGCGCGAGTGGTGACCGGCACGGTCCTCGAGCGCGACGGCTCCACCTATCGGGTGCTCACCACCGAGGGGGAGGTGCGCGCGATCCTCCGCGGCAAGATGAAGCGGGACATGCCCAAGGTGGTCGTCGGCGACCGGGTCGAGCTCGACGAGGAGGGGGAGGGGGGCGTGCGTGGCATCGCGGGCGTGCAGCAGCGCACCAGCCTGCTCGCGCGGCGGGTGCCCGAGGGCCGGGGACACCGCCCGGTCGCGGCGAATGTCGACCAGGTCCTCGTCATCACCGCCACGAAGAGCCCCGATCCCGTCCCGCAGCTGGTGGACCGGCTGCTGGTCGTGGCCGAGGCGAACAACATTCCGGCGGTCGTGGTGCTCAACAAGGTCGACCTCGACCCGGGCGCCGCGCTCACCGAGCGATTCAACCGGGCGGGCTACCCCGTGCACCGGACCAGCATCAAGAGCGGGGAAGGGCTCGAGCAGCTCCGCGCGGCGCTCAGCGGCCGGGTCAGCGTGATCACCGGCCCCTCGGGCGCCGGCAAGTCGAGCCTGCTGAACGCGCTCGAGCCGGGGCTCAATCTCCGGATCGGGGAGCTCAGCCGGAAGATCAGCCGCGGCAAGCACACCACCGTCAGCGCGATCATGGTGCCGCTCAGCCATGGCGGCTATCTGGTGGACACGCCGGGATTCAGCGAGGTCGGGCTCTGGGGGATGGAGCCGAATGAACTGGCCAACTGCTTTCCGGAATTCCGGCCCCTGGTCGACGCCTGCAAGTACGCCGACTGCAGTCATGTGCACGAGCCAGGCTGTGCGGTGCTCGCGGCGGCGAACGCGGGTGCGATCTCCCTGGATCGGGTGGCGAGCTACCAGGCGCTCCGCACTGAACTGCAGGACATGCCCGAAGACTGGGAATGAGATTGGATGACGATCGCCGGCACCTTCTCGCGCCAGAGTACCGCCCACCAGCTCGTGCTGCACATCCTGCGAGGCGGTCCGTGTCACGCCGGCGAGATTGCGCGGGCGCTGGACCGCGAGACCCCCGCGGGGGTGCAGTGGGATACGAGCGGCCTCTATCCCGTGCTGCAGCGGCTGGAGGACCGGGGCTTCGTGGAGGCGAGCTGGCAGGAGCAGGCATCAGGACAGCGGGTGCGCGTCTACACTCTCACTCAAGTCGGTAAGCAGCGGCTGGCCTTTGCCCCGCCCGATCTCGAGGGGGTGCTGCCCGGCGAACGCGAGTGGGTGGCTGACGGCCTCGGTGCCGAGTACGCCGTGGTGCGCCTGCTCGGCCGTGGCGCGGTCGGCGCGGTATACCTGGCGCTCGATCGCCGGTTGCAGCGCTACGTCGCGGTGAAGGTGTTGCAGCAGCGGCTCGCGGTGGATGGCGAGGTGCGGGAGCGGTTCCTGCGCGAGGCGCGTACCAACGCCACGCTCGCCCATCCGGCGATCGTCCCGGTCTTCGCGATGGGCGGCGAGGGGGACTTCGTCTATTTCACCATGCAGTATGTCCCGGGCGATTCGCTTGCCGCCGTGCTCCGGGACCGGCCCCGCCTCCCCGCGGCAGACGTCTGCCGGATCCTCGCCGAGCTCGCATCGGCCCTCGACTACGCCCATCGCCAGCGGATTATCCACCGGGATGTGAAGCCGGAGAACATCCTGCTTCACCGCGATACCGGCATGCCGATGCTCACCGATTTCGGCGTGGCACGCGCCGTGTCGCTGGACGCGATGGACCCGGAGGAGCAGCGGGCGGAGCGGGAGCTGTTCTGGGGAACGCCCCGCTTCATGTCGCCGGAGCAGATCGCCGGCGAGGAGGAGCTGGATGGCCGGAGCGATCTGTACTCGCTCGGGGCGCTCGGTTACACGATGCTGGCGGGGAAGTCCCCCTTCGATGGGGCCGGTCCGCTGGAGGTCGCGGCGCAGCAGCTCACGGTCCGGCCGGCCTCGCTGCACCAGGTCGCTCCAGAGGCGCCCGATGCGCTGATTGACATCATCACCCGGTGTCTCGCGCGTCACCCGCGCGATCGCTGGCGCGACGGCCGAACGCTCCGGGACGAACTGATCGGGGCCGGCGTGATCCGTCGCCGCTGGTGGTGGCCCTTCGCCTAACGCGTCACCGACCGGCCTCGCCGGTCACCCGCTTGAGCGCCTCCCGCACCTCGGTGATTCTCGGCTGCAGCGACGGGTCCGGCTTGTCCCACAGCTTGAGGAAGTTGCCGTAGGCCTCCGCCGCACCGGCCCGATCCCCGGCACTCTCCGCCGCGCGGCCCAGCGCATACTGCGCCATCGGCTGCACCCCGACGTCATTCGCAAAGCCGTACTGCAGCAGCAGCCGTCCCTCCTGACGGGTCGCCGGGCGCTGCGCGAGCGCCGATGCCATCTGGAGGCGGAGCGGTGCGGTGAGGAAGGTGTTCCAGCCGCTGCCCACCTCCTCGAGCGCGGTCCGCATCGCCGGGAGGCCGGCGGTGGTGTCGCCGGCCATCATCGTGGTCCAGCCCTTCATCGCCCGGAGGAGCGCCCAGAACTGCCTGGGCATGTTCGGCGTCTGCTTCCCGAGCAGGCTGTCGACGAGCCGAGTCCCCTCGGCGCGATCGCCGCGGTTGAGCGCGACCATCGCCGCGATATAGACCGCGAAGGGATTGGCGCGCGGGCCGCCCATCAATTTGTCGAGGCCCGGCGGCTGGTACTCCTGGGGCGCGAATCCGAGGAGGCTGGGGAGCAGCACCACTCCGATGGCCTGGTTCGGGTTGGGTTTGACCAGGGAGTCGAAGATCGGCTGGGCCTCGCGGAAGCGACCGAGTCCCGCGAGGGTGATCCCCTTCCCGGCGAGAAACTGCTGCTGCGCCTGTGGCGGCAGGCCGTGGCCGAGCTGCTCGGTCCAGTGCCCGTAGCGGGCCATGACGGAGTCGCCGGTGGCCTCGCCGCCGTAGAGGCTGCCGACCACCGCGCCGATGGTTCCGCCATAGCGCAGCATGGCCGCCGCGGTCGCCGAGTCGCGCAGGCCGGCGCGAAAGATCAGGTCGCCGGCGCCGCGGTAGGCCAGGTTCTCCTGCTGATTGCCGGAGGTCTCGATGACCTTGAGATAGCGGTCGTAGCCCGGCTGGTCGCGCATCTGGAGCGCGACCTCGAGCGGATGGATCGCGGCGGGCGTGAGGGTGGAGTCGCGTGCCAGCACGGTGTCGAACGGCGCGCGCAGCGTGGCCGGCTCGTAACCGACCTCCTGCCGGGTGTGGTACTGGGTCTCGCCTAACAGGAACCAGCCGTCGACGTCGTCCGGATAGCGTGCCACGTAGGCCCGCGCGGAGTCGGTCGCGGCGAGTCGCTGGTGGAAGAACAGGTTGTAGGCCGTCACCAGGCTGCGCTCGCGCGGCGGCAGGCGCCCGGCGAAGCGGAGCGCGGCGTCGATCGCCTCCTGGCCCCGGGCCGCGCCGAGGCTGGCCGACCAGCCGATCGTCGCGGCGAGGCGGAAGTGCGCGAGCGCGAAGGTCGAGTCCTGGTCGATGGCCCGGCCGAAGGCGGCGGAGGCGGAGTCCCACTCCGAGCGGCGATAGTGCTGCTCGCCCACGAGGAACTCGCGCATCGCGGCGAGCGAGGTCGTGGTGAGGGCGCCGAGACGGAGCGACGGCACCGGCTCCTTGGAGCGCCAGATCTCGCGCACCAGCGCGAGGCTGAGCTCGTCGACCAGCGTCAGCACGCTGTCGGTGGCACCGTCGACCTGCGCGTGTGCGAGGCTCTTGCCGTCCTGGCCATACAGATCGGCGCTGACGCGGACCCTCGGGCCGGTGGCCACGATGCTGCCGAGCAGCGCCGCCTGGGCCTTCACGTGGCGGGCGACCTCGAGGGCATGCGGGAGGTCGAGGCCCGCGGTGAGGCCCTCCTTCTTGAGGCGGGCCATCACGGTGCGGGGCTCGACGGCGCGGATGCCGCCGACGGTGTTGAGGTTGGTCGAGAGCAGGTCGACCATCCCTTCCCCCATCAGCTCCACCCCGGCGCCCGTCGCGCTGAAGGGCATCACCGCGATGCTTTCGGCGCCGGCCACGACCGGGCCGCTGCGCCGGGGGCCGAAGAAGATCCACAGGGCCGCCACCGCCGCGACGCCGAGCGGCAGCGCCACCACCAGCCGGCGGAGCCGTTGCCGCTCCGCCATGCCCTGCACCCCGCCCCCCGCGGCGGCCTCGAGCGCCTGGGCGAAGCTGGTGACCGAATCGAACCGTGCCGCGGGGTCCGCGCTGAGGGCGCGGGCGACCGGGGCATCCGCGTCCGCGGGCACGGTGGGCGTGACCTTGCTCAGCCGGGGCCGCGCGCCGGTGAGGCTCTTCGCGAGCACCGCCTGCACCGTCTGTCCCGCGAAAGGGGTGGCACCCGTGACCATCTCGTAGAACACGCAGGCCAGCGAGTACTCGTCGCTCCGGCCGTCGACCTCGCTCGCCGTCGCCTGCTCGGGGCTCATGTAGGCGGGCGTCCCGATCGCGAATCCGACGCCGGTCATCCCCCCTTCCGGCCCCTGTTGCGCCGCGCTGAGCGCCCGGGCAATGCCGAAATCGGCCACCACGGCGTGCCCGCCGGAGAGCATGATGTTCTCGGGCTTGATGTCGCGGTGGATGATGCCCTGCTGGTGGGCGTAGGCGAGGGCGCTCGCGACTTCGCGGACGAGCGTCACGGCCTCGGGGAAGGGGATCTTCTGTTCCCGTGTCAGGCGGTCCCGGAGCGACTCCCCCTCGACGAAGGGCATGACGTAATAGAGAATCCCGTTCGCCTCCCCGGAGTCGTACAGCGGGACGATGTGGGGATGCTGCAGCCGGGCCGAGACTTCGATCTCGCGCAGGAACCGCTCCGCGCCGATGGCGGCGGACAGCTCGGGGCGGAGGACCTTGATGGCGACCGGTCGCCCATGCTTCTGGTCGAGGGCGCGGTAGACGGTGGCCATGCCGCCCTGACCGGCCTTGCCGGCGAGCTGGTAGCGTCCGCCGAGGGCGGCCGCGAGCTGCTGTTCCTGGGGGTCCATCGTGTGCCTCAGGCTCCTGGCTGCGGGTCTCCCGATCCGGTGCGGGGGGTCCAGCGGTCCCGGTCGCGGTGCGTCACCTTGCCCATCATCCGTTCGAACGCGCTCTCGAGGTCGATCCCTTCCCGGTTCGCCATGCAGATGAGGACGAAGAGGATGTCGGCCATTTCCATGGCCATCTCGCCCTCCGCCTCGTCCTTCTTCTTCGTCTTCTGCCCGAAGCGGTGGTTCACCTCCCGGGCCAGCTCACCCACCTCTTCCGTCAGGCGGGCGATGTTGGTGAGGGGATGAAAGTAACCCTCCTCGAACTGGCTGATCCACTGGTCGACCCGGCGCTGGCATTCGGCAAGCGAGAGTTCAGGCGTCGGCATTCTGCAGCTCCTCCTCCGCGCCACGCTCCCCGATCTGCTGGCGCCACATGGCGTAGTAGAGTCCCTTCTGGTCGAGCAGGTCGCCGTGGAGGCCGCTCTCCACGATCCGGCCCCGCTCGAGCACGAAGATCCGGTCGGCGTGCATCACCGTCGAGAGCCGGTGCGCGATCAGGACCGTGATCTGCGGCCGGGCGCGGGAGACCTCCCGGATGGTGGTGTTGATCTCCTCTTCGGTGAGCGAGTCGAGGCTCGAGGTCGCCTCATCGAAGACCATGACGGCCGGATGGCGGAGCAGCGCCCGCGCGATGGACAGCCGCTGCTTCTCGCCGCCGGAGATCTTCATGCCGCCCTCGCCGATCGTGGTGTCGAGGCCGCGGTCGGCGCGCGCGAGGAGCGAATGACAGGCCGCCTGCTCGAGGACGCGGATGCAGTCGGCGTCGCTGGCGCGCGGATTGACGAAGAGCAGGTTCTCCCGGATCGTGCCGGAGAAGAGCTGGGTGTCCTGGGTGACGAAACCGATCTGCTCCCGCAGCAGCTCGAAGTCGATCTGGGCCCCCGGGTGCCCGTTGTAGAGGATCCGGCCCTCGATCGGCTGATAGAGGCCCACCAGGAGCTTCACCAGTGTCGTCTTGCCCGAGCCGGAGGGGCCGACGAAGGCCACGGTCTCGCCCCGGCGCACGGCGAACGAGATGCCGGTGAGGGCGTTGCGTGACGCCGTCTGATGCCGGAACCCGACCCGCTCGAACTCCAGCGCCTCGATGGCGCCGAGCGGCGCGGGCGAGGTGGGCCGCGCCTCGCGCGGGATCTGCAGGATCTTGCCGAAGTTGTCGAGCGAGACCTCGGTCTCGCGGTAGATGTTGATGATATTGCCGAGTTCCTGCAGCGGCCCGAAGATGAAGAACGAGTAGATGAAGAGCGAGAAGAACTGGCCGACGGTGATCTGCTGGGCGTAGATCAGGTACATCATCACGAACAGGATGGTGGTCCGGAGGAAATTGACCACCGTGCCCTGGATGAAGCTCAGGCTCCGGATGTACTTCACCTTCTTGAGCTCGAGCTTGAGGATCTTCGCGGTCGTGCCGTTGAGCCGGGCGATCTCCTGCTGCGAGAGCCCGAGGCTCTTCACCAGCTCGATGTTGCGGAGCGACTCGGTCGTGGCCCCCGCCAGCGCGGTGGTCTCGGCCACGATGGTCTTCTGCACCGTCTTGATCTTCCGGCTCAGCGTCGAGCTGACCCAGCCGATGATCGGGATCGTCGCGAAGTAGATCGGCGCGATCACCCAGTGCACGCTGATGGCGTACACCGTGACGAAGATGATGCCGACGACGGTGGTGAAGAGGATGTTGATCGAGGCCGCGATCAGCTTCTCGACGTCTGAGCGCACCTTCTGGAGCACGCCGAGGGTCTGGCCGCTCCGCTGGTCCTCGAAGACCGAGTAGGGCAGCTCCAGCGAGTGGGCCAGGCCGTCGGAGTACATCCGCGCGCCCACCTGCTGGGTGATGAGGTTGATGAAGTAGTCCTGGAAGTTCTTCGCGACCCGCGAGACGAACGCCGCGCCGACGGCGAGGCAGAGCAGGAAACCGACCCCCTTCGAGAAGGCGAGGACGGTGTAGTTGCCGGGATGCAGCGCGTAGCTGTCGATGACCCGCCTGACAATCAGCGGATCGAGCAGCGAGAAGACCTGGTTGATCGCCGCCAGAAACAGCGCCAGCAGCACCAGCTTCCAGTGAGCCCTGAGGTAGGCGTACAGGAGCTTCATCGGAGGGCCGCGATCAGCGCCTTCATGAAGGCCGGGAGATCGCTCGGCGTGCGCGACGAGATCAGGTTGCCGTCGACCACCACCGGGCGGTCCTCCCACAGCATCCCCGCGTTGACGAGATCGTCGCGGATCGCGCCGACACTGGTGCCGCGCTTACCCCGTACGATGCCCGCCGAGATCGGCACCCACCCCGCGTGACAGATGAAGGCCACCGGCTTTCCCGCCTCGAAGATCTCCTTCGTGAGCGAGAGCACCTTGGCGTAGCGCCGCAGGGTGTCCGGCGCGTAGCCGCCGGGAATGACCAGCCCGTCGAAGTCCTTCGCCTGCAGCTCGTCCACGTGGGCATCGACCGTGACGGGGTAGGAGCCGCGCTTGCCGTGGTAGACCTTCTCGCCGACGCCACCCACGACCGTGGTGGCGCCTTCCTCCTCGAGCCGGATCTTGGGATACCAGAGCTCGAGCTCCTCGTAGAAGTTCGCCGCGAAGAAGAGGATCCGCTTGCCGGAGAGGCTCATGGGGTCAGTCGCCATCGAGTTCGGGAGAGTGAGGGGTGAGGGGGAGGGACAGGCCGCGCGTCACGCGTCCCGGCGCCGCTCCTGGAACCGCCGGGTGATGCGGACCAGCAGCCACCGCGGCGCCGTGCGGATGCTGAAGATGAGCAGCTTGTTGAGCACGCCGGGAACAACAACCGCCGTGCCGCGCATCATCGCGCGATACCCCGCCTCGGCGACCGGCTCGACGGCCATGACGTTCGGCCCGTTGAACAGGTTCGAATCGCCGAGCCCCGCCACCGAAGCGAAGCCGGTGCGCGTCGGACCGGGACAGAGCACGGTCACGCTGATCCCGGTGCCGCGAAACTCCTCGGCGAGGGCCTGGGAGAAGGAGCCGACGTAGGCCTTGGTCGCGTAGTAGACCGCCATGAGCGGGCCCGGGGCGAATCCCGCGGTGGAGCCGACATTCAGGATGCGGCCCTTCCGCTGGGTTACCATCCGCGGCAGCACCAGCCGGGTGAGTTCGGTCAGTGCCGTGATGTTCACCTGGATCATCGCGAGCTGGCTGGTCAGGTCGCCGCGGCCGAAGAGGCCCCACTCCCCGAAGCCGGCGTTGTTCACGAGTACGTCGACGCCCATCCCGCGGGCGGCGACTTCGTCCATGATGGCGCGCGGTGCGCCCGGTTCGCTCAGGTCGGCCACGATGATCTCGGCCCGCACCCCGTACATCCCCGCGAGATACTTGCCCAGCTCCTCGAGCTTGGGCCCGTTGCGCGCGACGAGAATCAGGTCGTGCCCGCCCTTGGCGCAGAGTCGCGCGAGTTCGAGCCCGATGCCACCGGAGGCGCCGGTGATCAGGGCTGTGGGTCGCGTCTGGTTCATCGTCCGTACTTGTGCATCGCCGCGATCAGCCGGTCGTGCGGCAGCGCGAAGATCCGCGCGCCGTCGGCGCCGGTCATCGTCTCCGCGGCGACCATCGCGTTGACGATCGCCTCCTCCGTCGCCTGCACCGTGGCCTCGAAGAGCGGGTTCATTCGTTCGTTGCGGAGCATCCGGATCGACGCCACCGCGCTGTCGGGGCGGAGACCGGTCGGAGCTGTGGAGAAGGCGAGGAAGATGTCCCCGGAGGAGTCTTCGCCCAGCCCGCCCATGCGGCCGATGCCGAGGGCCACGCGTTTGGCCACCCGTCGAAGCTGCGAGGGAAGCAGGGGAGCGTCGGTCGCGACCACCACGATGATCGAGCCGTTCCGGCCCGGCGGATGATCGAGCGAACCGCGTGGCCCCGCGGCATCGCACTTCGGTGTCTTCTTGAGCCAATCGGTGGTCGGGTCCGGAATCGAGACGCAGGGCATCAGGTCGGGGATTTCCTTGCCCACTGGCACGCCGCTGATCATCAGCCGCTCGCGCCCGCAGCAGTTGCACTGCACCAGCACGCCCACGGTGTACCCGCCATCCTTGGCGCTGAGCTGGCGCGACGAGGTGCCGATGCCACCCTTGAACTCGTGGCACACCATTCCCGTGCCGCCGCCGACGTTGCCTTCGGCGACCGGGCCGGAGGCGGCACGATCGAGCGCCTGGAAGAGATGCTCCGGCTTCACGTGCATCCCGAGGATGTCGTTGAGCGGTTCATCCCAGGTCTCCGCGACCACCGGCAGTGCGGCATCGAAGGCGTCCAGATCGTGCTTCACCGCCCAGGTGATCACCGCATCGCGCACCGCGCCCACACTGAGGGTGTTGGTGATGGCCATCGGGCCGTAGAGGAGCCCCGACTCTTCGAGCCAGGTCGTCCCGGTCATCTCGCCGTTGCCGTTGAGCGTGAACCAGGCGCCAAACACCGGTTCCGTCGACCTCGCACCTCGGGGCAGCACGCCGGTGACGCCGGTCCGGACCGGCCCCTTGCCGATCACCAGCTTGCCGTCGCCCTGGATGATCGTGGTGTGGCCGACGGTCACCCCGGCGACGTCGGTGATGGCGTTGTATCTGCCCGGGGTCCCCTCGAACGGGACGCCGAGGTCGCGGGCACGGGGCTTCTGCTGGGCGGCGGCCGAGGTGGCGGCAAGCAGCAGCAGGACGAGAGGGGAGAGTCGGCGCATGGTGGCAGGGGGCATGAGGTTGCTGTAAGCTATATGCCGACGCGCTCCGCGATACCCTCCGGCCGGCGGGCCGACCACCTCCAGACCGTCACTCATGCGTTCCCGCGATCGTATCCTCGAGAATCTCGAAGCCGCCTATCGCGAGCAGTACGATCGCGCCAAGGCCGCGCAGCAGCTCCTTCGCATGGAAGAACTCGACGCCGGCTACCAGCGCGACCAGCTGATGCTCGAGGTCCTGCTGGACATTCGTGCCCTCCTCGCCGGTCCGTCGGCGATTCCACCCTCTGCTTCCCGGTAAGCCCGATGCGCCGATTTCCGCTCGTTCCCCTTCTGCTGCTCGCCGCCTGCAGCCGCCCACCGGCCGCCGACCTCGTCGCCTACGGGAAGGTCTGGACCGGCGACACGACGCGGCCCTACGCGGCGGCGGTCGCGACCCGGGGCGACACCGTGCTCGCGGTAGGCGACAGCACGACGATCGCGGCCTACGTGGGAGAGAAGACGAAGGTGCTCGCCAACGGGAAGGGGCTGATCACGCCCGGGTTCATGGACGGGCATGTCCACTTCCTCTCCGGCGGCTTCCAGCTCTCCAGTGTGGATCTGCGCAGTTCCGATTCGCCCGAAGAGTTCATCCGCCGGCTCAAGGCCTTTGCCGCCGAGCGTCGGCCGGGTGAGTGGATTCTCGGCGGCGACTGGGATCACGAGCGCTGGCCCGGTTCCCCGCTGCCGAGGCATGAGTGGATCGACTCGGTGACGCCCAACAATCCCGTCTTCGTGTCGCGGCTCGATGGGCACATGGCGCTCGCGAACGCGCTCGCCATGAAGGCGGCGGGCATCACCAGGGCGACGAAGGACATCGCCGGCGGGGCCATCGTGCGGGATCCGAAAACGGGGAACCCCACCGGCGTCTTCAAGGACGAAGCGATGGGCCCGATCTACGGGGTCATGCCCGAACCGAGCGAGGCGCAGGTGGACGCGGCACTCGCGCGCGCCATGCAGTTCGTCGCCAGCAAGGGGGTGACGGGGGTGGCTTCCGTGAGCGCGGAGTGGTCGCAGGTGGCGGGACTCCTGCGTGCCCGGAAGAATGGCACCCTCTCCGTGCGCTTCTCGCTCTATCCCGCCCTCGCTGACTGGCACCGGGTGGCCGACAGCCTGACGGCGCGCGGCCCGGGCGACGACTGGATCCGCCTCGCGGGCGTCAAGGGATTCATCGATGGCTCGCTCGGCTCGACGACGGCGCTCTTCTTCGAACCATACGCCGACGATCCGAGGACGTCGGGATTGCTCACCACGCCGGAGGATTCGCTCCGCAGCCAGATCGGCCGCGCGGACTCCGCCAACCTGCAGGTGGTCGTCCACGCCATCGGCGAGAAGGCCAATGCGCTGGTACTCGACATCTACGACAGCGTCGCAAAGGCCCACGGAGCCCGCGACCGCCGGTTCCGGATCGAGCATGCACAGCACCTGCGCCCGCAGGAGGTGGAGCGCATGGGCACGCAGGGCGTCATCGCTTCGATGCAGCCCTATCACCTCAGCGACGACGGCCGCTGGGCCGGCAAGCGGCTCGGATCACGGGTCGTCAACAGCTACGTCTTCCGCTCGCTGCTCGACCACAAGGTCCACCTCGCCTTCGGCTCCGACTGGACCGTCGCCCCCATCGATCCGCTGCTCGGCATCTGGTCCGCGGTGACCCGCCGGACCCTCGATGGCAAGAACCCCGGCGGCTGGATTCCGGAACAGAAGATCTCACTCGACGAAGCGCTGCATGCCTATACGACGGGCAATGCGTACGGCGTCTTCGCCGAGGCGACGCGCGGCATGCTCAAGCCGGGCTTCCGCGCCGACCTGGTCCTGCTCGATCAGGATCTGTTCAGCATCCCGCCCGAGGCGATCGAGACTGCGAGGGTGCGGGCGACGGTCACCGGGGGCAAGGTGGTCTACCAGGCGGCCGAGTAGGCTCCCGGCGGGTTCCGGCCGGCCCCCTACTGGCCCGGCCGGTCCTCGCTGACGATCTTTCCATACATGGCTACTCGAACCCGCAGCGCCCCGAAGACCGCCCGAACGCTCTCCAAGGCTGACCTGCTCGACATCTATCGCCTCATGCTGCTCTCCCGGCGCATCGACGACCGGGAGATCCAGCTGAAGCGGCAGAACCGGATCTTCTTCCAGATCTCCGGCGCCGGGCACGAAGCGGTGCTCGCGGCGGCGTCGAAAGTCTTCCGGCCCGCCTACGACTGGTTCTACACCTACTACCGCGATCGCGCGCTCTGCCTCGGACTCGGCATGACCGCGACGGAGATGCTGCTCTGTGCGGTCGGCGCCGCCGACGACCCGAACTCCGGCGGGCGGCAGATGCCCTCGCACTTCGGGCACAAGGACTTCAACATCGTCAGCGCATCGAGTCCGACGGGGACGCAGTTCCTGCAGGCGGTCGGGTGCGCCGAGGCGTGGCTCCGGTATTCGAACGTCGAGGCGATGGCGGATGCGGTGACCGGTCCGCACGGCGACGAGGTGGTCTTCGTCTCTTCCGGCGACGGCACCACGAGCGAGGGGGAGTTCTGGGAGGCGCTGAGCAGCGCCTGCAACCTGAAGCTTCCGGTCGTGTTCCTGATCGAGGACAACGGCTACGCGATCTCCGTCCCGGTCGAGGTCAACACGCCTGGCGGCTCGATCTCCAAGATCGTGTCGGGTTTCCCCGGCCTGTACATCCAGGAAGTCGACGGCTGCGATCCGGTCGCTTCGTTCGATACCATGCAGCGCGCGGTCGAGTACTGTCGTGCCCGCAAGGGCCCGGCGCTGGTGCACGCCCACGTGATCCGTCCCTACAGCCACTCGCTGTCGGATGACGAAGTCCTCTATCGTCCCGCCACTGAGCGGCAGGCCGACGCGGAGCGCGATCCGGTCACCCGCTTCCCGCGCACGCTGCTCGAGCAGGGGCTCGCCACCGAAGCGGAGATCGAGGCGATCAAGGCCGAGGTCGAGGAAGAGGTGCGGATCGCGACCGACACCGCGCTGGCGGCGCCGCAGCCGGGCACCGACACGATCTACAACTTCGTCTACTCCCCCGACGTCGATCCCACCTCGGAGCACTTCGACACCGAGGACGATCCCCGCTTCACCGGGGACCCGACCACGATGGTGGACCTGCTCAACGCCTGCATGAAGGACGAGATGGCGCGCGATCCGCGCATCGTCGTCTTCGGCGAGGACGTGGCGGACGCCAGCCGCGAGGAGAATCTCGACAAGGTCAAGGGGAAGGGCGGCGTCTTCAAGGTGACCTGGGGGCTGCAGCGCGCCTTCGGGAGCGACCGGGTCTACAACTCGCCGCTGGCCGAGGCCAACATCATCGGCCGCGCGATCGGGCTCGCCGCGCGCGGCATCAAGCCGGTGGTCGAGATCCAGTTCTTCGACTACATCTGGCCCGCGTACATGCAGCTCCGCAATGAGCTGGCCCTGATGCGCTGGCGCTCGAACAACGCCTTCGCCGCACCGGTCGTGGTCCGCACGACCTACGGCGGCTACCTCAAGGGCGGCGCGGTCTATCACTCGCAGACCGGGGCCGCGGTCTTCACCGGCGTGCCCGGGCTCCGGGTCGTCTGCCCGAGCACCGCGCTCGATGCCAACGGTCTCCTGCGCACGGCGATCCGCTGCGAAGATCCGGTGCTCTTCCTCGAGCACAAGCATCTCTACCGCCAGACCTACAACAAGGCGCCGAATCCGGGCCCGAACTTCATGATCCCGTTCGGGAAGGCGAAGGTGGTGCGCGAAGGCAGCGACCTCACGGTCGTCACCTACGGGGCCGTGGTCCAGCGCACCCTGGTGGCCGCCAAGGAACTCGAGGAGACCGACGGGATCTCCGTCGAAGTCATCGACCTGCGCTCGCTCTCGCCGGTGGACTGGGAGACCATCTTCCACTCCATCCGGAAGACCAGTCGCGTGATCGTGGCGTACGAGGATTCGCTGTCGTGGGGCTACGGCGCCGAGATCGCCGCGAAGATCGCCGACGAGGCCTTCGAGTGGCTCGATGCCCCGGTGCGCCGGGTGGCGTCGACCGATACGTTCGTGGCGTACGCGCCGGAACTTGAAGATGTGATTCTGCCGCAGGTGGCCGACCTGCGGCGGGCGATGCAGGACATTCTCCGCTACTGACCACTTAATTCAGGGGATCTATGAGACTCTACTCCCGGACCCGGGAGCCGGGCCGTTTGCGCATGCTTGTCGCCCTCACGATACTGCCTGCCCTGACCACGCCGCTCGCCGCCCAGCAGGACCGCAACCACCTCTACGACCGGGTGCAGATCGGCGTCTCCGGCGCCGAAGCCTTCCTGAACACGACGATCCGGGTGGATGCCAGCGATGGCACGCCGGGAACGGACATCAACACCGAGGACCTCCTCGGACTCGGCAAGAGCCAGCTCCGGCCCCGCTTCACCCTGCGGCTCCGCCCCGGCCGGCGGCACGAATTCGAGTTCAACTACATGCAGGTCCGGCGGGAAGGCTTCGTCGGCGTCAACGTGCCGATCCAGTTCGGTGACAGCGTGTTCAACGCCGGCGCCTACCTCTTCTCCTACCTGAAGACGGACCAGGTCGGCATGACCTACCGGCTGGCCCTCCGGGCGAAGGAGAAGAGCCAGGCGGGGCTTAGCGTGGGCGTCGGTGCCATCGTGCTCGAGGCCGGTATCGCGGCGCTCGCCGTGGCCGGCGACAGCGCCTCGATCCTCTTCCTCGAGGACCGCAAGTTCACCGGTCCGACCGCGTCGGTCGGTCTCTTCGGACGGACCGAGCTCGCGAGGAACCTCTATCTCGAGGGCGATGCGCGCGGACTGTACGTGAAGGTGAGCCGGATCCGGGCGACCGTGCTGGAGGGCGGCGCGACGCTCCGCTACTTCGTCCTGCCGTGGCTGGGTGGAGAGGCTGGCTACGGCATCGGCTTCTACAACGTGAAGCTCGATCCCAAGATCGGCAGCAGTGCGCTGGCCGGACGGGTGAAGTACTCCGTGCAGACGCTGCGCGGCGGCGTGGTGCTCGGCTTCTGACGTACCCGGGTGGGGATGGAGTCCGGCGCTCCATCCTCGCCACAGTCACCCGGCGTTCGCGTGCGGAGCGGCCGGCGGAATTCCGTCAGCCGGATAACCCAGCTCCTCACCCAGCTTTCCGTAGGTCAGGCCGGTGACCAGGTCGTAAAGCGTGTGCACTGCCATCGCCACGTAGAGCGAGCCCGCCAGCAGCACCAGCCCCTGCAGTGCCAGACCGATGAGGCCGACGGCCAGGATGCCTTTCCATCCCTGCACCGCATGCGCCCCGGCGAAGAGCATCGCCGCCGCCAGCGCCGCCATCATCGGATCTCCCGCCAGCCGGAGCAGCAGGACGTACATCACGCCGCGATAGGTGATCTCCTCGCCGCACCCCGCCGCCAGCGATACCCCCACCCAGAGCCGCCGCTCCGCCGCATCCCGGGGCATCACGAAGTGTACCCGCGGTTCCCGCCGTTCCACCGCCTCCCGCCACCTCGGCCGGAGCGCCAGGATCGTGAGCACGGCCATTGCTGCGCCGACGCCGATCGCGATGGCAGGGGGGAGCTGCGCCGGAAAGAGCGGGATCTGCTCGGCGCGCGCGACCTGGAGGGAGATGAGGACGCTGACGCCCTGGACCACGAGCACCGAAACGAAGTGCGCCTTGCGGGGGCGCTGGGTCATGCGGGGCAGGTTCCGGGCGCTCTGCATCGCGAGATAGGGCAGTGCGACGCCGAAACAGATCAGATGGAACCAGCCCCACGCCCCCACCGTGGCCGTGGCGGCCGGATCAGACATAGGAGCGGCGGAGGAGCGCCGCGGTATCCTCGTCGAGCATGTCGCTCCGGCGCAGTTCCTCGAAGCGGTCGAGCAGGTCTTCCACGCGGAGCCGGCGCTTCTGGGAGCCGCGCAGGTCGTAGGCGATCCGTCCCCGGTGCATGATGAGGATCCGGTCGCCCACGCGGACCGCCTGCGCGAGGGAATGGGTCACCATGATCGTAGTGAGACGCTCCGCATTCACGAAGCTCTGTGTCAGGCGGAGCACCTGCTCCGCGCTGCGCGGGTCGAGGGCGGCGGTGTGCTCGTCCAGCATGAGCAGGCTGGGACGCACGATGAGCGCCATCAGCAGGGTCAGTGCCTGGCGCTGGCCACCCGAGAGCAGCCCCATCGGGGTTTGGAGCCGGTCTTCGAGGCCGAGGCCCAGGGTGCGGACCCGGTCGAACAGTTCGTCGCGCCGGCTGCGATTGAGTGCCCGGCGGAACCAGCGCGGGGCGCCGCGCTTCGCCGCGATCGCCAGGTTCTCCGCGACCGACATGTCGCCTGCGGTGCCGGCGAACGGGTCCTGGAACACCCGCGCAATGAGCCGCGCCCGGCGCGGCTCCGACCACCGGGTGATGTCGGTGCCGTCGATGTGGATCGTGCCCGCCTCGGGGCGGAGCGAACCGGCGATCGCGTTGAGCAGCGTCGACTTGCCGGAACCGTTGCTGCCGAGCACCACGACGAAGGCCCCGGGCTCCAGCTCGAGATCGAGATTCACCAGCGCCACGTTCTCGCTGGGTGTCCCGCGATGGAAGGTGTGGGCCAGACCCTGGATCTGCAGCGCGGGCTCACGCACGGGGCACCCGGGCGGCTCTCTGGGTGCGGAGCGAACGGATCACCTGCGGCACCGTGAGTGCCGCCAGCACGAAGGCCGCGGTCACCAGCCGGAGGGCGTTCGGATCGAGGCCGGCGCGTACCGCCGCCGCGATCATGAGCCGGAACACCATGGCCCCGTAGATCGCGGCCATGATCCGCTTGCGGATGGTGCGCTGACTGAAGAGGGCCTCCCCCAGGATCACACTGGCAAGGCCGGTCACGATCATGCCGACGCCCATCTGGATGTTCGCGAAGCCCTGGTACTGCACGAACAGCGCGCCGGAGAAGCCGATGCAGCCGTTCGCGATCGCGAGCCCGAAGGTCGTCGCCAGCCCGGTGTCGATCGCCGAGGCCTTCGCCATGCGGGGACTGCTGCCGGTGGCGCGCAGCGCGAGGCCGACGTCGGTGATGACGAACAGTCCGAGTGCCACAGCGTGCCCGCCCACGATCACGAGCAGCGCGACCAGCGCGACCAGATCGCGCGACAGCTCGACCCCCTCCATGTTCTCCCGGTCGGGGAGCAGGGAGGCGGTCATGTCGAAAACGGTGGGATGTCCCGCGAGCGAGAGGTTGCCGCTCCCCATGATCCACAGGTCGATCGAGTAGAGCGCCGTCGTCACGAGGATGCCCGCCAGGATGACGTCGATCCGCCAGCGGGTGTGGATCAGGCCGGTCACGGTGCCCGCCAGCGTCCCCGCCAGCCCGCCCGCGATCGTGGCGAAGAGGGGGTGCACGCCGGCCACGAGCAGCGCGCCGGTGACCGCGCCGCCGGTCGTGAACGCTCCGTCGGTCGTGAGGTCGAGGCTGCGGAGAATCCGGAACGAGAAGAGCACGCCGAGGCTCAGCAGCGCGAGCTGCAGGCCGACGGTCAGGGCCCCGAGCAGCAGGTTCACGCCAGCATCTCCGTGCTGTCGATCTTGGCCATCCAGCAGACCCCGCGCAGCAGGCCGGTCACGCCCGAGCCCGCAGACCCCCGGTCATCGTGCACCAGGTGCAGGACGTCGCGCAGGGGCGACTCTTCGAAGAGCCGCTCGAGCAGGGCGGAGAGCAGCACGGTGCGCTGGGGCACGGGGCTGTAGGGAAAGATTGCGGCGTGGAAGTGGCCGCTCAGCGTGCCGTTGGCGTCCATCGGCCGAAGATACGGCGCGAGGAGCGCATCCGGGCGCCGCGCGGCGACGCCGACGATGAGCGCCGTCGTGCCGTGATGCGCCTGCTCCGGCGTGAAGGAGATCTGCTCCCGGAGGTGGGCCGCGTCGGTCCGGCCGGCTTCACCGGGCGCAAGCAGTGCCGGCGACCGGCGCAGACTGGCGCCCACGACGCCCCGCATCTCCGCCACGGCAGCAAGCACGACGGCGTCCGCGCCGAGCATCTCGACGCCCACCTCCGCCAGCTCGGCCATGGGGATCTCGTCCGCATCCGGCTGGGTGGAGAAGCGGATGAGGTCCGAGAACATGCCCTTCCAGGTGATGCCCTGCAGCAGCACCACCCTGGGCGGGTTCTTGGCGTAGGTCATCATGAAATCGGGAACCCGATTGCCCTCGGTGGGCAGGTACGCGGCGATTCCTTCCGCGGCAACCAGCTCGCCGAATCGGGGCGCACCATCCTCGTAGCGGTCCCCGAGGGCGCCAATGCCCAGACCAAAGGTCTGCTTGGGGATCGAGACGACGCGATGAGTGGCGGGGTTGATCGGCTGGCCGAGCAGCGAGGCGGACTGGCCCACCAGGCCGCAGCGCACGCCCTCGTCGCTGTAGTGGGAGATCTCGTAGCTGCCGAACCGGGCATCGATCGCCGGAAGGCCCCAGCGACTGAATCGCCCGGAGGGGTTGGAGGCCCGGGGAAGCCCGGTCTGCGCGATGATCAGGGAGCCGAGACCGGCGGCCTCGAGGACCGCACGGGCCTGGGGAGAGGGACCTACCACGTGCAGCGTGCCGCGCAGCGCCGACAGGGCCTCGCTGAATCGCGCGAGGACCCGCACGCCGGCGGAACTGACGTAGGCAACGTCCGCCATCTCGAGTTCGATCGAGCGGGCACCCTCGCGGAGCGCATCCTCGAGGGTATCGGAAAGATTGCGGGCCGCCTCCCCATCGAGGCGGCCCGCAAGGCGCACTACGGAAAACAGTCCGTCGTGCCCCGCGCTTACGCGCATTACTTCTTGGTGCTGTCGCCAACCACCTGGTTGGCCTCGGAGGACACGGCGCTCGGCACAGCGACGCCGGTGTTGGGGTTCACCGAGATCTTCGTGGTGACGACACGGAAGAACGGAATGGACGCCGGCGACTCACCCTTCAGGATGCGGCCGACCATCTTGCCCGCCTCGGCGCCACCCTCCTGGAAGTCGGGATAGATCGCGGCGATCGCACCCTTCATCACCTCGAACGGCGACGAGGAGAACACCGGGATCTTCTTCTCCTTGGCGACCTTGAGTACGCTCTCGAACGCGGTGTGCGCCACGTTGCCGTAGATCTCGATCGCGTCGACCTTCTGGCCCAGCAGCGCCTGCGTCGCCTGCTCGGCATCGGCCACGGCACTCACGCCCTGCGCAACGGTCTTGAGCCCCGCCCGCTTGGCCGACTCCGTCATCTTGTCCTTCAGCGTCACCGACAGCGCCTCCTCGGGGCTGAACAGGATGCCGATGGTCCTGGCCTTCGGCAGGGTGCGCTTGATGAGGTCGACGCGCCGCTCCTGCTCCGGGTCGCCGAAGCCGGGGGCGTAGACGCCGGTGAAGTTGGCCAGGTGGTTCGAATCGGTGGTGCCGGCGCCGGCCGCGAACGGATCGGACAGCAGGTGGAAGACCACCGGGATGTCCTTGACCCGCTGCACTGCGGCCTGCAGCGTGGGATCCTGCAGCGCGATGATGACGGCGACCTTCTGGTCGCGGGCCTGGTCGATCAGCGTGGGCAGCGTGGCGAGATCGCCCTGCGCGGAGGTGATCCGGAGTTCGTAGTCCGTCCCCTCCTCCATGCCCATCTCGGAGAGCCCGAACTTGATCGCGTCCTCACTCCACTCGTGACCCATCCAGTCGGCGGCGCGGATCATGGCGACGACCGGCTTCGCCTTGGCGGCGGCCGGTTCGGCGGCGGGCTTCTTCTCCCCACACCCGGCGATCGCGGCGACCAGCGCCACGGAACCGAGCGCACGCGCCCAGGAGCTTGCGAGGGGGGTCCAACGGTGGCCGGTCATGCTGTCCATCCTCCACACTGAGGGTTCCCGAGTCCGGAAGTCCGCCTGATCCCGGAACCGGGGGGACCGGCAGCACCGCACATGCCTGAGACGGGGGGCAATATACGAACGCCCGCCCCGGGCGGAAGACCAGGGCGGGCGGCAGGCAGGGCGGAAGGTGGGGCCGCTAGTCGGGCTTCCCGAGCGCCTCGCGGATTTCCCCCGCTGCCAGGATCGCGTTGTCGACGTCGCGGGAGAGCGCCCGGGCCTGCTGGGTGGCCATGGTGAGATCACCGAGCGCCGCCGCCGCGTCCGCGGAACGGAGCCGGAGGAGGTCGAACCGGACGTTCTGCATCGCCAGGATGCAGCTCTCGAGCTGGCTGGCGATCTGATCCCGGCGCCCGCGCAGATCGCCGATGGTCTTCTTCTGACGCTCGAGCAGCGCCATCCGCCGTGCCCGCTCCTCGTCGTCCGGCTCCCGGGCCAGGGCCTGGATCCGCTGGTCGATCTTGTCGACACCCTGCAGATCCATGTTCGTGTCCATCGAATGCAGCGTCCGGGCATACTCGGCGGCGCGCTGGTACAACCCGTCCACCGTCCCCTGCACATCATCGGGGAGCATCTGCCGCTCCGCGGCGGACATGCGGTCGAGCAGCTTGAGGATCGCCAGCCGGTCGGAGTGCGCCTGGGTCATCAGGGCGGTCTGCTGCCCGTACTCATCGAGCTTGGGCGCCGGCAGCTGCCGCGCGACCTTGCCGCCCTTCCCCATGGGGGCGGCGATGGCATCGGGCGCGGGGGGACGGCTGAGCACGTCGCGCCAGGTATACCCGGCCTGCCACAACTTGGCGTAGTTGTTGACCAGCCCGAAGCCCATCGCGGCCATCGGGAAGAGGAACCACGGCGAGCCGATGCCGGTCGCGAGGTTGATCATGAACAGGCCACCCGAGACCGCCGCCCACTTCGCGAATTGGGCCCGGGTCTTCTGGACGATCAGCGGCTCGCCGGTATCCGGCACCGGCAGCGGTGTGTCGTCCATCTTGCCGCCGATGCGCCGTCCGGCCCGATCCATCCGGCTGCTGGCCCGGTCCATGTGCCGGTCGAGCCGATCGCGCCAGTCCTCGCCGCTCGACGGGCGCCGGGAAGGGGGCAGCGGGGACCGGGGCGGGAGCGGCGAGCGCGGAGAGGGGCCACCCGCGGCGCTGCCGTCGCCCGTGAGCCGGCGGGGCGCGTCCCCCGAGGGGCGGATCGCCGTGCCACGCTTCGTCTGGCCGGTGGGGCGGTAGCCGCTCACGGTCCGGCTCTCGAGCGCGCGGCGGAGCGCGTCGGCGGAGGGCCACCGGTTCTCGGGGTCCTTCTCGAGACAGCGCATCACGGCGAGGGCCAGATCCTCGGGGCAGTCGGGGCGCTTGAGCTCGACCGCTGGCGGCATCTCGGTGATCTGCTTCATCAGGATGCCGGCCACCGTCGGCGCGGTGAAGGGCAGCTCCCCCGTGAGCATCTGATAGGTCACGATGCCGAGACTGTAGAGATCGCTGCGTCCGTCGATCTCCTTCTCGCCCGCCGCCTGCTCGGGGCTCATGTACTGTGGCGTCCCGATTGCCACGCCAGCGCTGGTGAGCGTGCCGCCGGTACCGCCCGACATCGCCTTCGCGATGCCGAAGTCGGTGACCATCACCCGGCCGCGGGTGCCGTCGAGCAGGATGTTGTCAGGCTTGATGTCGCGATGAATCACCGAGAAGGCATGGGCGGCGCTCAGCGCATCCGCCGTCTCCTTCATGATCCGTCGCGCCTCCTCCACCGGGAGCTTGCCGCGCCGCTTGAGCCGCCCGCCGACCGACTCCCCATCGACGTAGCCCATCACGAAATAGACGAGCCCGTTACCCTCTCCGACTGTGAAGATCGGGACGATGTTCGGATGGGAGAGGCGCGCCGCCGTCTCCGCCTCACGAGTGAAGCGGGCACGGATCTCGGCCTGGAAGGCCAGCTCGGGCGGGAGGACCTTGATCGCGACACGCCGCTTCAGTCGTTCATCGCGTGCGCGATAGACGACTCCCATACCCCCGCGACCGATCTCCCCTTCGATCGTGAAGGCATTTCCAAGAGCTTCGCTGAGGCGTGGCGCGAGGGACGAGTTCGATTCCGTCATCGGTTATCCAAAGAAGCAACATAGATTTAGCAGCACGGGACAGGGGGGACAAGATGGTCGCCCCGACCGGTCTCGGCTTGGCCGACACAGTGGCAGAATCGAGCGTGAGGGTGTACGAAGTGGCAGGCCAGAACGTTTCGTTGGGTGACGTTGGCCGCCAAATTCGAGTCTTGGGCCCCTGTCAGCAGGCGGTCGTCCGCCCCTGGCGAGCTCATTCGGCCCTACCCCGCGCCTCCCTGTGGCAGCTTGTGGACCAGAAGACCGGCGATCCGTCATCAGGGCGCCGTGGCACATGGGGTGCACCCTGACGGTGGGTTCGCCCGAAGTTCTGCCAATACGCCAGAGAGTCTGGAGTCAACATACATGTCTGAACGCACTGAGCGTCTCGTGCTCCCCGTCCTTCCGCTGCGCGAGGTCGTCCTCTTTCCCGGGACCACCGCGCCGATCGGCGCCGGACGCCCTGGAACGCTGCGCGCCATCGAGGCGGCGCTCGCCACTCCGGACCGGCTGATCTTCGCCGTCTCGCAGCGGCAGAATGTCGAGCAGGTCAGCGCCGACGGCCTCTTCACCATCGGGACCATCGCGCGCATCGGACAGATGCAGCGCGGACTCGCCGGCATGCAGCTGCTCCTGCACGGCGAGCGGCGCGGCATCGCGATGCATGTCGGGGAGAAGAACGGCTATCTCGAGACCATCGTGCTCGAGGCGGAAGAGCTGCAGCCGCTCAATCCCGATGACGCCGCGTTCGTCGGCCTCTACAAGGAGGCGCGTGCCCGCGCCGCCGAACTGGGCCAGAAGACCGGCCTGCCGGAGGAGGTCGTCCAGCAGGTGCTCGCCGGCGTACACGAGCCGGGCAAGTTCGCCGATCTCGTCGCCGGCTACCTCGACATCAGTCCGCCCGACCGCCAGGCGCTGCTCGAGACGCTCTCGGTCGAGGAGCGGTTGCGCCGGGTGCTGGTCCACGTCCAGCGCCAGATCTCGGTGCTCGAGGCCCAGGAGGACATCAAGTCCCAGGTGCAGGAGGAACTGGGCGAGCGGCAGCGCGAGATGTTCCTGCGCGAACAGCTCAAGCAGATCCGCCGCGAGCTGGGCGAGGACGAGGGCGGGGGCGAACTCGAGGAGCTGCGCGAGAAGCTCGATGCCCTGGCCCTGACGCCCGAGGCGCGGAAGGAAGTCGATCGCGAGTTCTCCCGGCTCGAGCGGATCGGGCGGGAGTCGATGGAGGCGCAGGTCATCCGGACCTTCCTCGACACCGTCGCGGAGCTCCCCTGGAACAGCCGCAGTGTCGAGTCGCTCGAACTCCCGGTGGCGCAGGCGATTCTCGACGAGGATCACTATGCCCTCGGCGATGTGAAGGACCGGGTGCTCGAGTTCCTCGCCGTCCGTCAGCTGAAGAGCGAAGCGGAGAAGGCCGAAGCGGCGCAGGCCGAGGCCGAGGCGCCGGCGGTCGATCCGTCGGCCACCACGGCGGAGCGCGAGATCGCGCCTGCCGCGTCGGTGCGCGGCAATGCCGATGAGAAGGCGGCGAAGGGTCCGATCCTGCTCTTCGTGGGGCCGCCGGGCGTCGGCAAGACCTCGGTCGCCAAGAGCATCGCCCGCGCGATGGGACGCAAGTACGTGCGGATCTCGCTGGGTGGCGCGCGCGACGAGGCCGATATCCGCGGCCACCGCCGGACCTACGTCGGCGCCATGCCGGGACGCATCCTGCAGGGGATGAAGCAGGCCGGCACCCGGAATCCCGTCTTCCTGCTCGACGAGGTGGACAAGCTCGGCGTCTCCTTCCAGGGCGACCCGGCGAGCGCGCTGCTCGAAGTCCTCGATCCGGCCCAGAACGACAGCTTCGTCGATCACTATCTCGGCGTGCCGTTCGACCTGAGCGAGGTGCTGTTCATCTGCACCGCGAACTTCATCCAGAACATTCCGGCACCTCTGCTTGACCGGATGGAGGTCGTGGACTTCACGGGGTACACCGAGCGCGAGAAGCTCATGATCGCGCGCAACTACCTCGTGCCGCGGCAGCTCAAGGAGCACGGCCTCAGCCTGGCGCAGATCGAGCTGCCTGACGAGGCGGTGAGCGAGGTGATCACCGGCTACACCCGGGAAGCCGGCGTCCGCCAGCTCGAGCGCGAGATCGGCAAGCTCTGCCGCAAGGTGGCGCGCAAGATCGCCGCAAAGGATGTCGAGCGGCTCACGATCACCCGGGAAATGGTCGACGATCTGCTCGGCCGCCCGAAGGTGCACCCCGAGCACGCCGCCCGGGAAGACCGTATCGGCGTCACGACCGGGATGTACTACACCCCGGTCGGTGGTGACATCATGTTCGTCGAGGCGTCGGTCATGCGCGGCAAGGGCGAGCTGGTGCTCACCGGGCAGCTGGGCGACGTGATGAAGGAGTCCGCCCGGGCCGCCCTCACCTACGCGCGGTCGCACGCAGCCGGCCTCGGCATCAAGGAAGAGGTGTTCGCCGAGCGGGATCTCCACATCCACGTTCCCGCCGGCGCGATTCCGAAGGACGGTCCGTCCGCCGGCGTCACGATGGCGACGGCGCTGGTGTCGGTGCTCTCCGGGCGGCCGGTCCGCAACGACATCGCGATGACGGGTGAGATCACCCTCCGCGGCGACGTCCTGCCGATCGGCGGTGTGAAGGAGAAGGTGCTCGGTGCGGTCCGGGCCGGCATCACCAAGATCGTCCTGCCGAAGAAGAACGAGGCCGATCTCGAGGACCTGCCGGAAGAAGTCCGGAAGACACTCGAGGTCTATCCGGTGGAGAGTCTCGGACAGGTGCTTGCCCTGGCTCTGCGCGGCGCCTCATTCCGTGAGGGACGGCTCCTGTTCGGCGACCAGACACCGGGCGATGTGGCACCGCTGCAGGCCTATCACCACTAGGCGGTCGATCGCTCGAGGGGAATGGAGCGGCACGGGGGGAGAGGAAGCGATTCCTCTCCCCCCGTCCTGTTTCCAGCACCCGCGTGCTCCCCGTCTTCCACTCGGCCGCTAGCGCGTCCGCAGGTACGCCCACACCGCGGCGATCTCGTCATCGGTCATCAGCTTCGTCAGGCGCCACGGCATGAACGGGTTGATCGGCGTGCCATCGGGACGGGTTCCCTCGCGCAGCGCCTTGCGGAAATCGGCCTCGGTCCACGAGGCCATCTTGCCGCCGGGAGTGAGGTCCGCGGAAGCGGGCGTTCCCGGAGGGCCCTCCTTGAGGCCGCCCTTGAGATTCGCGCCGTGGCAGAAGGTGCAGCCTCCGACCACCGTGAGGTAGCCGCCGTACTCGGCCGTCGGTCCGGGCGGGATCTCGGCCGGGAGCGGTGCCGTGTGATCGAGTCCGGGTGCCGCCAGCAGCTTGGTCGGGTCGCGCGCGAGGATCATCCGTCCGATCGGCCCGATGCTGCTCGGCGGGAGTTCGTTGTCCACCGGCGGGAGCGACCGCACGTACGCGATCACCGCCGCTAGGTCGCTCCCGTTGAAGCCGGCGAACGCACGCGACGGCATGAAGACCAGCGGACGCCCGTCCGGTGCCACGCCGTTCCGGATGGCGCGCACGAGGTCGGCATCGCTGCGATGGCCGACTCCCCCCTTGCCGCTCGTGAGATTGACCGCGGTGAAATTGCCGAGGGGCCCCATGCCCATCCGCTGGCCGCCCAGGTTGTCGCCGTGGCAATCGACGCACTTCCCGATCGCGGTGGCGAGATGCCGTCCCCGTTCGATCGCGGCCGAGTCCGAGGGAACCGTGATCGCGGCGGGAGTGACGTCGTATCGCCTGGCGAGTTGCCGGTTGCTCAGCATCCAGATGATGGTCGCCGCAACCGCCAGCGCGGCGATCACCACCACGAGTCCTCTGAACAGCCATGCGCGGGAAGCTCCGGCCATGCATCCTCCTGAGGGAACCGATGGGCGAGGGGAAACGGTGAGTGCTGCGGACGAGCCTGAGGGATCTACCAGCTCGCCCCGCGAACGATGAGCTCCGCGGCGCGGTCGCGCCAGAGCGACGCTTCGCCCCAGCGGCTCGTCACCGGACGCGCGGCGAAATAGCCGAGTGTCAGCAGCAAGGCGAGCCGGGCCTGCGACTCGGCGTCGAGATCGTCGCGGAAGAATCCTGTCGCCTGGCCGTCGCGAAGCAGGTCGGCGATGGGCCGGATGGCGCGGTCGGCCCAGGCTCCGCCTTCGGTGGCGGAGACGAGCACGGCGGTGTGCTCGGCGTGCTGGAGGAGGAAATCGAACTGGCCCCGCACCAGGCGGCGCAGTCGCTCGACCGCCGTGAGCCCCACCAGCGGCACTTTCGAAAGCTGGCTCGCAACGGCATCCGCCGCGTGCGCCAGGACGGCGGCGTACAGTCCGGACTTCGTCGTGTAGTAGTAGTGAATGAGCTGCTTGTTGACGCCCGCCCGTTCCGCGATCCGCTGGGTCCGCGCGCCGGCCCGGCCATGCTCGGCGAATTCCTGCAGGGCTGCATCAAGCAGCCGGTCCGACGCCGAGGGTGAGCGGTGGGTCATCCGGCGGATGGCGGACTATGTCGCCCGCAACGGCAGCTCCCGCGTGAACTCCACCCGGTCACGGCCGCCCGCCTTGGCCCGGTACAAGGCCGCATCCGCGAGCTGCGCGACCTCGTTCGCCGCGGTCGAGTCCTCCGGGTAGACCGCAACGCCGATGCAGACCCGCACGGGGATCGTCTCGCCCGCGCCGACCACCGCCGGCTGTTCGACCAGCGCGGTGCGGAGCTTGTTCGCGAGGATCGCCGCACCGGCGCGATCGGTGCGCCGGAGAATCATGCCGAACTCCTCGCCGCCGTAGCGCCCGATCAGATCGCTCGCGCGCGCGGTGGTCTGGAACACCCGCGCCACATGCAGCAGGACCTGATCGCCCGCAATGTGCCCGTAGCGGTCGTTCACGCGCTTGAAGTGATCGACGTCGATCATCAGGAACGCGAAGGTCTCACCGTGCCGGCGGGCATACTCGACGGCGTGCTCGAGTTCCGCCATGAGCGTCGCATGGTTGAGCAGGCCGGTGAGGCCGTCGCGGTGCACCATCTCGCGCAGGCGGCGGCCGCGCTCCGCGCGATTGATGACCAGATGGGTCAGCAGCTCCCGGTCGACGGGCTCGGTGAGAAAGTGATCCGCGCCGGCGGAGAGCGCCTCGATCTGGTCGGCGACGGTGTCGTGGTGGGTGAGGAAGACGATCGGCGTCAGGCCGAAACGCGAATCCTGCCGGACCAGGCGCGCCAGCGAGAGCCCATCGATGCCCGGCAGTCTCGTGTCGGTCAGGATCAGGTCCGGCACCTCACGGATCATGGCCTCGCGCGCCGCGATGCCGTCAACGCAGTGGGTGACCTTCGCGTTCGCCTGCTCCAGCCACTGGATCAGCGTCTCGGCTTGCGGGAGATCGTTCTCGACCAGCAGGACCCTCGGCGGCGGACTGCCGATCCGCGCCAGCGTCTTGGCGAAGGTGGGCAGGTCGACCGACACCCGCTCCATGGGGATGATCGTGTCGATCCCGGACGCGAGCGCACGGACCCGGTCGGTGACTTCCGACCTGCTGATCAGCACGATCGAGCGGGGCCGCACCGGGCCAGCTCCGGTCCACGCCGTGGCGGCGGAGAACGCGTCAGGGCCCGAGGGGTCTTCGATGACGATCACGAGGTCGGGACGCTCGCTCAGCTTGAGTTCCCGAGGCTCGCCAGCCCCGCTCTCCGTGCGGACCAGGAAGCCGGCGTTCACCAGCGCGGTCTCCACCTCTTTTCGGATTGCGCCCTCGAGGCCGATCAGCAATGCGCGCCAGCCGAACTCCGTGACGGCGGGGCCGCGCGCCGGGAGGCCCAGCTCCCGGGCCGCGCTGTCGAACGCCGCCGCCAGCCGATCGACAAGCTCCTCGAGCCGCACCGCGGCGACCTCACCGGAAGGTGGCGACTCCTGCTTGAGCCACTGCTCCCCACCGCGGGCGATCTCGCTGATCTCCGGGAATCCGTAGGACCCCCCTGAACCGGCCAGGCGGTGGAACCGTCGCACCAGTGATGGAGTCGCGTCGCTTTCGCCGGCCCGGAAGGCCGCCACGTCCTTCCGCAACTCGGCCAGACGGCCGGGCGCATCGAACAGGTATTCGCGGCGGAGCTCGGCGAGGGCGTCGTTCAGGGCATCCGTCATGGCGGCATTCGCAACCGGTCGAAGGTGACACGCGCCGCCGCGACAAACGCGGGCGCGCTGCTCCAGTGCCCCTGCACCTGTGCCCCATCGCGCGCGGCGAGCAGGGCGCTTCGCTGATCCACGATCGCAACCAGCGGAATACCGGGCCACAGATGCCCGCCAGGGATTGCCTCCACCAGCGCGAAGGGCAGCTGGATCTGGGCCTGCGAGCAGAGGACCACGTCGAGGCCGCCGCTCACGGTACGCCGGAGTGCCGGCCCGAGGATCGGGTAGGCCTCCGCAGGGGCGATGAGTCGCACCGATTCACGGGCTCGGCCGATTTCATGAGTCAGGAGCTGCAGCAGGCCCTTGGGACTGGCGATTTCGATCACGCTGGGCGTGGCCGGTGCCCCGAAGCCCTCGAGCGCCTGGGTCAGGGACTCGAGCGCGGCCCCCTGCTCGTTCGCGATTCTGGCCAGCACAGTTGCTGGCGGCTCGGCGCGAAAGAGCTTGGGCTGAACGTCCTCCGAACGGGCGGCACCCTTGGTTACCAGGCCTTCGAGTGCGCTGTATGCGTTCGCCCGCGCGAGCCCGGCCGTTCTCGCGATGGCATACCCGGTACCCGGGCCGCCCGAGAGGAGCACCTCATACACGCGGCTCTCCGTCGGGGTGAAGCCGAATGGCGTGAGGTCGATGGCTGGCATGGTAGTAGTATGGGATACCTTGTCCGCGCTGGCAATAGGGAAGAGCCTGATCCTTCAGGACTTGGAGACACATCGTTCGAAATGGAAACGACCCTCGCCGCGATTGCGGGGAGGGTCGTCAGGCTGATTACCGGTCAGTCAGCGGTCAGACGTACTCGAGGGTCCAGCCCATGGCCTTTGCGATGAGGGCGAGACGGAACGTGATATCGACCTGCTTCCATTCCGGTGCCTTGGACTCGGCATCCAGCGGGAACATGTGGTAGGTGATCTTGTTCGTCGCCTTGGGCAGCGAACGGAGATTCTTCGGATTCCAGACCCCGTTCTCGTCGCAATCCTTGAGCAGGCGGCTCAGCACCCTGGACGCGGTCGGTGAGGCAGCAACGCCACCGATGCGGGCGAGGAGCTCCAGGAAATGCAGGGCGAGCGGGATGTCCTTGGGGAGCCCCTTGCTGTCGGCCTCGACGGGATCGCCGAGCAGCAGGTGCGCGGGCTTCACCTTCTTCTTCCCGATGGCCAGGGCGAACGCCTTCTTGGGCTGCGGCTCGGAGAGATAATGCGTCAGCCGCTCCTTGAAACCAGCGCGCTCCCGCTGGAGGTTTGGCATCGCTGCGATCATCGCGAGCGAGTACCAGGTCGGCGGGTTGGCTTCGGGGTGAAGCACTGAAGAGGCACCGGCCCGCACGAACGGCTTCTCCGCGAGCGGGCTCCGCAGGAACTCCGAGATCTCCGATGCGATCTTGTGGGCCGCGCCACGGACACGCGGATCCTCGATGTGGCCGGCCTCGGCGAGTGCCGCGGTCGCCCCCTCACGGGTGAGGTTCCGGGCCCAGAGGGTATAGGCCTCGTCTCCCTTGGCCGCCTTCTGATACTCGAAGAGCAGTGCCGGGTCTTCGTCGCGGGACAACAGCCTGAAGAGCAGCCGGTCCGCCAGCTTGTAGGGACGCGCGGTCTGGCTCAGCCCGAGCTGCAGGAGCCGACGGTACTGAGGAATCGTGCCGACGTCCTTGATGCCCAGCGCGGCGGCCGGGGCGAGACCAAGCAGGTTCCCACCCCAGACACCATTGTCCTTCTGCTTCTTCACGACCACCTGGATCGCCTTGGAAGCGTCGAGAGCGGTGCGGGCATGCTCGGTGGTTTCCTGCGCGATCGTGCCGGCGGGTGCCAACTCGGCAAAGGTCCGGTACCGGACGATCTCGCCACCATGGGCGAGAAGCCATCCGATCGGGATTCGGTGCGTGTTCGGGAGATCCAGAAGCGCCCCCGTGTCGAGGTAAGGACGGGATTGGAAAATCGGGCGCAATTATAGTTGCGGTGGGCCGCTTACGCTACTTGGGCCGGTGCCATGAAGCGTAAGCGGTTGATCTTCAATGCTTTGTGTAACGCGTCAATTTGTCGCACCCGGCCACATGCTCACTTCCTTCTCGCCTCCCCAGCCTGCCGGAACTCCGAGGTGGCGCTCCAGGTCGGCTGAGTCGGGGCGTTGGCCACGGCGACGGCCGTTCGGACCACGACCTTGATCTGCTGGATCGCGCCGTCCATCACGAACCAGGGCAGCAGCTCGTCCTGGGGCTGGTGGTAGCGCTTTTCGTTGTACTCCTCTTGTTGCTGATCTCCCCAGCCCGCGGGATGGTCCACGAAGTCGTGCCCGCTCTCGAGCGACAGCGCGGGTACCCCCGCCTGGGCGAAGGGAAAGTGATCCGAGCGGAAGAACGAGCCGCGGATGAGTGACGACGAGTCGATGGTGACTCGAAGTCCCTCGGCGGCGGCGGCCGTCGTGAAAACACCGCCGAGCGAGGACTGGTCCATGCCGAGCGCGGCGATGTCACGGGTCCGGCCGTAGAGGTTCATCACGTCCATGTTGAGGACGGCCGCGAGGTTCTTCAACGGAATCGTCGGATTCGCGGCGAAGGCCTGTGAGCCGAGGAGACCGCTTTCCTCCGCACCGACCGCCATGAACATGACTGACCGCTGTGTCTCGGTTCCGCTGCGCACGAACGCTTCGGCAGCGGTGAGGACGGCGGCGGTACCCGAGGCGTTGTCCTCGGCGCCGTTGTAGATCGAGTCGCCATTGACGGGGGCGCGAACGCCGAGATGGTCATAGTGCCCGCTCAGCAGCACCGCTTCCTTCGCGAGGCGCCCGCGACCGGGCAAGCGGGCCACCACGTTCGACGTGGCGGAGCGACGGATCGTGCTGCGCACGCTCGACTCGATACCGAAGGGGAGCGGCACGGCGCGGAATCCCTTCTTCCCCGCCTGGGTCATCAGGGCGGGCAGGTCGAGTCCTCCCTGCGAAAAGAGGCGACCCGCCACTTCATCGCGCATCCAGCCGGCGACCACGAGGGAGCCTGCGGGCCGCTCGAGCCGCACCTGCTCGCCCGTCCAGGAGCCAGTGACCGTGGTCCACGGATAGGTTGCGCTCTCGGTCGTGTGAATGAGGACGAGCCCGGCGGCCCCCTGACGCTGGGCCTCCTCGATCTTGTAGGTCCACCGGCCGTAGTAGGTGAGGATGCGCCCGCGGAAAATTGCGGGATCGTGCAGGCCCGGATCGTTGACGAGGCAGAAGACGATCTTTCCCTTCACGTCCAAGCCGGCGTAATCGTTCCAGCCCCATTCGGGGGCGACGATGCCATAGCCCACGAATACCGCCGGTCCCGCCACGTTCACCTGCTCCTCGTTGCGCATCGACCAGAGGACGTACTCGTCCCGGTACTTGAGCGTCGCCGGATTGGCGCCGGTGACCTTGAGCGACGGGTCGGGCGTGAGTGCGACGATCGGCACGCGGTGGAAATAGCTGCCGCTGTCGCCGGCCGGCTCGAGTCCGAGGCGACGGAACTGGGTCGCGATGTATTTCGCGGCGAGCTCCCCGCCCCGGGTCGCCGGCGCCCGGCCTTCCAGCAGGTCGTCCGACAGGTACTCGAGATGGGCGCGGTAGACATCGGCGCTCAGCGCGCGGGTCACTCGCGTTGCCGGCGTCGGCATCTGGGCGGAGAGTGCCGAGTTCCGAGTTCCGAGTACTGAGACGGCCAGGACGAAGCCCAGCGGGGCGGCTTTGGCGAAGAAGATTTTGACCATGGTCCACTCAGCAGTTGAAGACGCGACCAGAAACTATCACAAATTCGGGAACTCGGAACTCGGCACTCGGCACTACTTCGTCCCGCATCCCGGTTGCCGCAGAAAGGCTTCCATGGCGGCGGCGACGGTGTCCGGCAGCGTCTGGTGCGGACGGTGCAGCGTGGCAAGCGACAGGAAACGGCGGCAGGGAAGCTGCTCGGCGATCTGCTGCCCGATGCTGAGCGGAATCGTGGGATCCTGTTCGCCCCAGATGAGCAGCACCGGCTGCTTGAGGCTTCGGAAGCGATCCTGCAGGGCGGCGAAGTCGAAGTCCTCGAGTACCCGCCGGGCTGAACGGGCGGTGTTGGAATCGGCGCTGGGCTCATAGTCGCGGGCGTCCGCCGGTTCGGCGAGCCAGGCGCTGTCGTGTGCCGGGAGCACGAACGAGATCGCCGACACCACCCACTTGGTCGCCGGCGATGCGATCCCGCCCGTGTCGGTCAGCAGGGTATTGATCCCCGCACCGGCGGGATCGATGAGTACGGCGGCGACCACGCGATCGGGATGGTCCAGGGCGAGGCCGGCCGCGATCTGGCCGCCCATGGAGTGTCCAACGACCACCACGGGTCCCCTGGTGTGGGCCATGAGGAAGTCGCCGAGCCAGCGCGAGTACGCGGGATAGTCATAGCGGACATCGGGCTTGTCGCTGAGCCCGAACCCGGGCAGGTCGACGGCGATGACGCGATCGTGGCGCGCCAGCCGGTCGAGGATGAGTCGCCAGGCGAGCAGCGACTCGCCATATCCGTGCAGCAGGAGCAGCGTGGTGTCGCCGCGGCCGGCTTCGAGGACCCGTAGTCTGAGGCTGTCGGTCTCCATCCAGCTCGCGCGATGTGCGGGGCGGGTGCGGTGCGGCTGTCCCAGGCCGACCCAGAGCAGGATGGCCGCGCCGAGTGCGACCAGGAACCGCCGCAGGACCCTTCTAAGCACCGCAGCGCACCACGTGGATCGGTCCCGGCTGACCGTTGGGATAGTTCTCGCTGGTCAGCACCATCCGCTGGCCGTCGAGCCAGTCGATTCCCTCTCCCTGCGGCTCGAGTCCCGCGACGTTGCAGCTGGATGGGGGGCCCAGGCGACCCATGCCAGTCACCGGGAAGAGATAGATCTCGGTGTAGGTGCGCACCGCGATGGTTCGGCCGTCGGGCGAGCGCGCAGCATCGGTGACCCAGCGTCCCAGCTTCTTGTCCGCCTGGATTGGCAGGTACTGCACCAGCGCGGCCTCGACCGGGGTCCCGCGACCGAATCCATTCGCGGGAAGCCGGAAGAGCTTGACCCCGCCGGTGCGTCCCTTGGTCACCAGGAAGATCGCGCCGGCGTCGTCGAGCCACATCGCTTCGGTGTCGTGCGGGCCATCGGGATAGCGGAAGACGAGCGAGTCGAGATCGATGGGTGCGGGATCCGTGGCGCCGCGAAAGCGCTCGAAGCGGGTCGGCTCCCGCACCCGATAGATCGTCACCGTCGGCTGGTGTTCGGCATTATCGCCAATATCGCCGATGTAGAGACAGGAGCCCGACGGACAGGGCCCGATACTGATCGCCTCCCAGTCCCGGTTGCGCACACCCGGTACCCGCCAGCGGCCGAGAGGCCGGCCACTCGAGTCGATCGCGAAGATGACGGGATCGTTGCCGGAGTCGTTGATCGTGTAGAGCACCCGCGGCATGGTGCGGCTGCGGATGACGCCGGAGCTCTCGGTGAGATCGGGATCCTGCATCGCCCCGGTCTTCACCGCCTCGACCGGCCGCGGGGTGAGCTGCTGGGCGAAGAGCGGGGCCGGGAGGAAGAGTGCAGCGAGGCCGACGGCGATCAGACGCATGCCGAATGGTAGCCGCAGGGCGCGGCGAGTGTCATCCCGGTGGCGCGACGCGAGGGGATTGGCGCCGCGCGGTCGCGCTCTCCGGCTCAGCGCCGGGTGTGCATCGGCTCGGCGAAATTCCTGACGGGTGCCGGCCGGACCGCCACCTGGGTGGCGATGAGGGCACTCCTCTCGAAGATGCGGGGATCGTAGTCCGACCGCGGATTCCACAGCACCCACGACTGGAGCCCGACATCTCGCACCGCGCGGATCTGGTCCCGGACCATGTCCGGAGTGTATCGCGGCTGACCGAGCGTGAACGCCTGGAGGTAGGGCCGGATTTCCGCGGTCGTGGTGCCCATCTGCCGCGCCCGTTCGACGCCGTCGGCGAGGGCGTGCCTGACGATCGTGTAGGGCTCGCTGTTGGGATGCGAGACCCCGTACATCGCGTGGAAATAATGGCTCGGGTAGACCATCGGCAGCACGACGTCGGCGGTGCTGACGAGGTCCTCCCAGACCTGCCCGATGCCGAGATCGACCCGGACGTTCGTGGTCATGCCGAACACATCGATGGTGAAGGGGACGCCGAGCGGCTTCACCCGGTCGCGGAGGAGCCGGAGGTTCCGGCTCACGCCATCGCGGACGTTCTCGCCCTTGCGGCGTGCCGGGAAGACGGCATGCGCCATCCGGGCCTTTGGTTCGTCGGGAAAGCGGACGTAGTCGAACTGCACTTCGTCGAAGCCGTTGTGGACGGCTTCGGCCGCGAGCTGTGACGCATAGACCCAGATCGAATCGTTGAACGCATCGACCCAGGCGAAGTTGAGCCGGTCGCGCCAGAGGCCGCCGCTCACGTCCTGGACCGACCAGTTCGGCTTCCGCGAGGCGAGGAGCGGGTCCTTCGCCACGACGATGCGGGCGATCGCGTGGATGCCGTGCTCATGCAGGGTGCGGAGCCGGGCCTGGGCGTCCCGGGCGCGAATCTGCCCATTGGCGCCGATCGCGACCGCCGTCGGGACCGCGGAGCGGTAGGTCAGGTACCCGGTGTCGTCCTTGATGTCGATGACGAAGCTGTTGACCTCGGTGCTGTCGGCGAGCCGCACCAGATCCCAGAACCGCGCTCCGCCGAACGCCCAGGCGTTCACGTAGACGGCGCGGACGGCGGCCGGCGCGTGGTGGATCGGGGGCGCGGGCCAGGCCAGCGGCTCCGTGATCCGGGGGCCGAGCGTGAGGAGCGGTTCGGGTAGCGTCAACTCGTCGCCCCACTGCCGGGTGGTCTGCGCGGCGAGCGGAGAGCAGATGATGAACAGGCCGAATGCGGCAAGCGTGGCGCGGCGCATGGCTGAATTCCGTCTGAAGAGGCTCCTGCAACGACAGAGAGGGCGGCCTGGTGGGCCGCCCTCTCGTCATCGGGCAATTGCCGTGCGCGCGGAACTGTCTAGGGATTGCGGGTGACGCGAATCTCGACGCGCCGGTTGGTGGTGCGCGCCGCCTCGGTGGTGTCGGAAACGATGAGCGTCTGGGAGCCCCGGCCCACGGCCGTGACCCGGCTCACCTCGATGCCCTGCTTGATCAGGTAGTCCCGGATCACGTCGGCACGCCGCTGGGACAGCCGGGTATTGTCGCTGGGCACGAGCCGGTCCTGGGCGAAGCCGTTCACCTCGGCACTGGCCTTCGGGTCGGCCTTGAGGACCCCGATCACCGAGTCGATCACCGGCAGCGCCGGCGCGGTCAGGACCGAGCTGCGCAGGGCCCAGATCGAACCGGGGAGGATCCACACCCGTTCGCTGGGGCTGCTGTCCGCGGCGGCGGGGGGCGGCGTGGTGGGGCAGCCGTTCGCATCGACCGGCGCGCCGATCTTGGTGTCGGGGCACTTGTCGAGGCCGTCGAGCACGCCGTCGTTATCGCTGTCGCCGGGGCAGCCCAGGGCGTCGACGGTGGCCCCGGCCGGGGTCAGCGGGCAGCGATCGAGGCCATCGAAGACACCGTCGCCGTCGGAATCACCGGGGCACCCGCGGGCATCCACCAGCGCGCCCTTCGGGGTGTCGGGGCACTGATCGAGGCCGTCCAGATAGCCGTCGCCATCGGAATCCATGGTGCAGCCCGCGGAATCCACGGTGGCACCTTCGGGGGTGTTCGGGCAGCGGTCGACGCCGTCGGGGACGCCATCGGCGTCCCGATCGGTGGGACAGCCACGCTTGTCGACCAGGGCGCCGAGCCGGGTCCCGGGGCAGCTGTCGTAGCGGTCGTAGACTCCGTCGCCATCGTTATCCACGAGAGGCTTGCTGCCGATCATCAGGCTGAGGCCGCCCTGCACGACCGCGTTGGTGAACTTGAGGGTCGTCAGGCTGCGGTTCGCGGCGACTTCATAGCGCATGAGCAGCACTGGCGTCAGGCTGATGCGGGTGCCGAGGCCGGCCTGGACCACGTCGGCCGAGCCGCAGGGACCGGAGCCCGGGACGGAGACGGCGGGACAGCTGCCGAAGCTGGTGTGCCCGTAGCCGCCCTTCACGAAGAAGCTGGCCCGGTTGCCGATGGGAAAATTCCCGAGCAGCCAGCCACCGATGCTCGAGACGGAGACTTTCTGGTTGAGCGGTGTGGTCGTGGAAGGCTTGGCGAACACACCCTCGACCTCGAGGGAGAGCGGCCCGTAGATCCAGTAGCCGAGCCGGCCCGCCGCGCCGAAGGTGGAGCCCAGGTCGAGCTTGCTGTCGAAGAGATTGTACCCGCCGGCGCCACTGAGCTCGAGGCGGTAGAGGCGCTGGGCCGCGACCGGGGAGTGCAGGGTGGCGAGGGCGAGGAGGAGGCTGGGCAGGACCTGGCGAGCGCGCATCGGGACTCTGACGGTACGGGGAACCGAAGGGACCCGTAGATAGTGCCCGTCAGCACGGGGGATGGCAAGTGGAAGCGCCGGGGTTGTGCGGCATCGCTCTTCAGACTGGGGAGGTCCGCGTTTAGGTTCTTCCCTGACCGTGCGCGTCCCGTGCCCCCTTCAGCCGATACCGAGTCATGCAGATCACGATCGAATACTGCGTCGTTTGAAACTATGAACCCCGGGCTGCCGGTCTGGCGGCCGGCCGACGGCGTGCAGATCTACTCCAAGCGAACCCTCGGCCGGCACGCTGCCCCGGGCGAGGTCATGCAGTTACTGCGGCAGAAGACGGGCTGATCGTTGATGCGTATTGCCATCTCCACCGGCGGCGGGGACGCCCCCGGCCTCAACGCGGTCATCCGCGCCATCGTGCTCTCCGCGCACACCCGCGGCTGGCAGACCTACGGGATCCGTCGCGGCTATGGCGGCCTGCTGGGCAACGACGGGATCATGACGCTCACACCCGACAAGGTGCGTGGCATTACCCATCTCGGCGGCACCATCCTGGGCACGACCAATCGGGGAAATCCGTTCCGCTGGGCGGTGCAGGGGCCCGACGGCCAGGATGTCGAGGTGGACCGGTCGGACGACCTCATCGGCGCGTTCAACGCCAGCGGGTTCGACGCGCTCATCACGATCGGTGGTGACGGGAGTCTGAAGATCGGGTACGATCTCTGGCGGAAGGGCCTGCCCGTGGTCGGCGTGCCGAAGACCATCGACAACGACGTGATGGGCACCCTCGCCACGTTCGGTTTCGACACGGCGGTGAGCACCGCGACCGAGGCGATCGACAAGCTGCACTCCACCACCGAGAGTCACGAGCGGGTGATGGTCGTGGAGCTGATGGGGCGGGACGCCGGGTGGATCGCGCTCAACAGCGGCATCTCGGCGAGCGCGGACGTGGTCCTGATTCCCGAGATTCCCTTCGATATCGAGAAGGTCTGCGCCAAGATCGTCGCCAGGGAACAGACCGGCCGTCACTTCAGCATGGTCGTCGTCGGCGAGGGTGCCACGCCGCTTGGCGGGCACACGCTGCTGCTCGAGCGCCGGTCCGTCGGCACGGTGGACCGGCTGGGCGGCATCGGCTCGCTGGTGGCGCGCGCCATCCAGGAGCGGACCGGCAAGGAGACGCGGAGCCTCGTCCTCGGCCACCTGCAGCGTGGCGGATCGCCGACCACGTTCGACCGGCTGCTCGGGCTGCGCTTCGGCACGGCGGCGGTGCGCGCGGTCGCGGACCGGGCGTTCGGCGTGATGGTCGGCTACAACCCGCCCGCGATCGAACGGGTCCCGCTGCAGGACGTGATCGGCCGCTCGAAGCATGTCCCGCTCGATTCCGACACCGTCCTGACCGCCCGCGAACTGGGGATCAGTCTCGGCGATTGAGGCATGACGCAGGACCGCGCTGACAGAACGAGGGATCTCCGGCGGTGCCCGAGGAGGTCCCTCGCTCGTTTGCTCCCCCCGGACCAGCTCCCGCCTTACCTTCCGGCATGACCAGACTCGCCTATCCCCCCTCCCGGCTCGATACCGCAGTCGAGGAACTCCACGGTGAACGGATCGCGGACCCCTATCGCTGGCTCGAGGCCGGCGACAGCGAGGAGACGCGCCAGTGGACTGACGCACAGAACCGATGCACCAGGGCCTATCTCGACGCCGTGGCGGCGCGGCCGCTGATCCAGGAGCGCCTCGCCAAGCTGCTCACGATCGGCTCGCTGGGCGCCCCCACGCCGGCACGGGGGCGCTACTTCTACCAGCGGCGGGAGGGCACCCAGAACCAGCCCGTGCTCTACGTGCGGGACGGGCTGCAGGGGACCGACCGGGTGCTGCTCGACCCGAACGCGATGGATGCCGCGGGAACGACCGCACTCGACTGGTACTTCCCGAGTGAGGACGGGCGGCTCCTCGCCTTCGGCCTGTCGGAGAACGGCACCGAAGAGAGCGTCCTGCAGGTCATGGACGTGGCGACCGGCGCCGTGCTGCCAGACCGCATTGCGCCGTGCCGCGCCGCCGACCTGGCCTGGATGCCTGACAATTCCGGCTTCTACTACACGCGGTATCCGAGGGAGGGCGAGGTGCCCGCCGAGGAGGCGCAGTATCATCGCGCCATCTACTTCCACGCGCTCGGTGCCGATCCGGCGACCGATGTGCTGATCTTCAAGCCGGAGGCCAAGGAACACTGGCCCGGGGTGAATCTCTCCCCCGACGGCCGCTGGCTGGTGGTGACGGTGGCCCGCACGTTCGACCAGACCGACCTCTATCTGCAGGACCGCGAGTCCGGCGGGGCACTGCTTCCCGTGGTCGTCGGGCTGCCGCATTCGTTCGAAGGCCAGGTGATCGGGAGCCGCTTCTACATCCGCACCAATCAGGATGCGCCGAACTATCGCCTGTTCGTCACCGACCCGTCCGCGCCGGCCCGGGCGCAGTGGCGCGAGATCGTGCCGACCCGGCACGACGCCGTGCTCGACGGCATCATGGTCACGCGCGACACGCTCGCGCTCTCGTACCTCGAGTCGGCGAGTTCGCGGCTCCGCCTCGCCGGTCTCGAGGGGGAACATCCGCGCGAGCTGATGCTGCCCGCGATCGGCAGCCTCTTCGGCTGGGGGGCGGAACCGGACGGCAACGAGCTGTTCTACGGATTCTCGTCCTACACCGTGCCGCCGAGCATCTACCGGATCGATCTGCAGACGCGTGAACAGACGCTGTGGCAGCGGGTGGAGGCCGACATCGCCCCGGAGCGTTTCGAGGTGCATCAGGTCCGCTACGCCTCGAAGGACGGGACCCCGGTCACGATGTTTCTGGTGCATCGCACGGGGCTGGTGCGGAACGGCGAGAATCCCGCCTACCTCACGGGTTACGGCGGATTCAACATCAGCATGACGCCTTCGTTCTCGCGCTCGGTGCTCGCCTGGCTCGAGCAGGGCGGGGTGGTCGCGATCCCGAACCTCCGCGGCGGGGGCGAGTACGGCGAGGCCTGGCATGCGGCCGGAATGCTCGCAACGAAGCAGAACACCTTCGACGATTTCATCGCGGCGGCGGAGTACCTGATCCGGGAGCGTTACACCACGCCGTCGCGGCTCGCCATCGCCGGCGGGTCGAACGGCGGCCTGCTGATGGGCGCGGTCCTGACGCAGCGGCCCGATCTCTTCCGCGCCGTCGTCATCCAGGTTCCGCTGCTCGACATGCTGCGGTATCACCGGTTCCTGATCGCGCGGCTGTGGATCCCTGAATACGGCTCACCCGACGATCCGGAGCAGTTCCGCTGGCTTCGGGCCTATTCGCCCTATCATCACGTGCAGCCCGGGACGCCCTACCCCGCGGTGCTGCTCGCCACCGCCGAGAGCGACACCCGGGTCGATCCGCTGCACGCCCGCAAGATGGCGGCGCGACTCCAGGCGGCCTCGTCGTCGGACCGACCGATTCTGCTCCGCCTCGAGGGCCAGGCGGGGCACGGCGCGGGGAAGCCGGTGTCCAAGGTGCTGGAGGAGCTGATCGACACCTGGTGCTTCGTGGTGACGGAGCTGGGCGTCAGCTGGCGATGACAGCCGGCTGACGTGCTATCGGGAGCGCGACGGCCACTGTAACTTGGTCGGCGCTCTTCCCTCGGATGGTCCGTTGGCCAGCGATTCCTGGCCGCACAGGAGCTTCCCTCGATGACCTCTGCCACCGCCCCGACACCCATCGACATGTCGCACCCCAGCCGGTGGCTGGCGGTGCTCCGCATCCTGGTGGGTCTCTGGTTTCTGAAGGCCCTCACCACCAAGCTCGACTTCGTGCTCCTCGGCGGGTTCTTCCCCTTCGTGGGGGTCGAACCGCGGTGGATCGAGATGATGCCGAACATCCTCGCCAAGCAGATCGCGGACAACCCGATCCTCTGGTACAAGAGCTTTCTCGAGAACACCGTCGTTCCCAACAGCGTGCTCTTCGCGCAGCTGACGGCGTGGGGCGAGGTCCTGGTCGGGCTCTCACTGGTCACCGGCTGCGTCGCCGGACTCGGCGCGCTCGGCGGCCTCTGGCTGAGCGTCAACTACGGTCTGGCGTCTGCCCACCTCTCCAATGCGTCGCTCGGCTTCCACTACATGCTGGTCATCACGATGATCACGCTCTTCCTGGCCCGCTCGGGCCGGGCGTGGGGGCTGGATGCGTGGATCGCATGGCGCTGGCCGGGCACCCTGCTGGCGAAACGGCCGATCGCCTAGGGGCGACCGGCCGTTTCACGCGGCGTGATCCAGGGGGCGTCCGGCAGGGCGCCCCTATGGCTTGGGCCCGATGGCGATGCCCCACGGCACCGAGCCCGCGGGGACCAGCTTCAGCACCTTGAGTGTCGCCGCGTCGATGACGCTCACGTCATTCCCCGGTCCGTTGGCGGTATAGAGCTTCTTCCCGTCCGCCGTCAGGCCGATCCCCCAGGGCCGCATCCCCACCTCGCCCGTCGCCACGACGGAATCGGTGGCGGGATCGATCACCGACACCGTCTTGCCGCGGCCGTTCGAGACGTAGATCCGCTTGCCGTCCGCCGTGACGAGGATTCCCATCGGTCGGGATCCCTCGGGCATGGTGATCTGCTTGATCGTCTTCTTCGCGGCGATGTCCACGACCGAGACGGTGCCGCTGACCTCGTTCGTCACGTAGGCGCGCTCGCCCGAGGGCAGGAAGCCGATGCCGCGGGGGCGCTTGCCGAGAATGTCGATGTTGGCGATGGCCTTGCCGGTCGCCAGGTCGATTCCGGTGATGTCGTGATCGGTCTCGCCGGTGACCCAGACGCTCTTGCCGTCCGGCGCCAGCGTCACCCCTTCCGGCTCCTTGCCCACCTTGATGTTGGCGATGGCCTTGCCTGACGCGACATCCACGATCGTCGCGGAGTCCGCATCCTCGTTCGACACGAACAGGCGCGCGCCGTCCTGGCTCACGTCGAACGTTTCCGGGTCGAGGCCGCCCGGGAGGGTCTTGATGGTCTTCCGCGTCGCCACGTCGACCACCGCCACGCCGTCCTTGCTGCGATCGCTCTGCAGCTTGGCGCAGTCGGCGTCCGGCATCGTCGGCGGACACTTGGGGGATCCGCTGAGCGCGACGTAGACCGTCTTGCCGTCCGGGCTCACCCGGACGCCGCGCGGACGCGTCCCGACCTCGATGGTGGCGACGACGCTGTCGGTGCCGGCATCGATGACGGTGAGGTTGCGCGAGTCCTCGTTGGACACGTAGACCAGCTCACCGCCGCCGCCGGCGGCACTCAGCGTGGAACCGGGCTCGGCCGATGGCGCGGCCTTGTCGCCGGACCGGCCACAGCCGCCGAGGGTGAGGGTGAGCAGCAGCAGCGAACCCGCAGGAGAATGTCGCATGAAGAACCAGGCCTTGAATCGAAGAGGTTATGGTCGCTGTGCCGGGCGTCCGGCCGCGATCTTCCCGTCGGCCCGGCCCTTCACGTACTGGTAGATCTGCTCGATCTTGTTCATTTCGAGCCCGAGCGCGCACCACGAGGGCATCCCCTTGTCGAGGCGGCCCGCGCATACGGTGGTGACGAACATCTCCTTCGTCGGAATCGTCCCGCCTTCCTTCAGCGAGACCACGAGGGCCGGGGCGAAGGTGGTGCCGACTGCGTATTCCCCGTGACAGCGCGAGCAGTTGAGCTCGAACTGCTTCCAGCCCTGATAGGTGTCGAAGTCGAGCGTGTCCTTCGGCGCCGGGTGCCATGGATCCTGGGCGGCCGGCGTGGCCGGGGCGGGCGCCGCCGCCACTGGTGCCGGAGTCGGGGACCCGGTCGCAGGGGTTGGCGTGGCCACCACCGGCTTCGGGGCGGGCCTGGCCGCCGGGCTCGAGGGTGTGGCCGGCTTCACCGCCACGGGACTCGGCTGGACCGGAGTCGAGTCGACTGGCGCGGGTGCGACCGCAGCCGGGGCGGGCGCCGAGTCGATGGCTGTCCGTGGGGCCTGCGCGGTGTCTTGTGAGGCGGTGCGATCGGCCCTCGGTCCGCAGGCGGTCAGCAGGGCCAGTCCGAGAGCTGCCAGCATGAGCTTGGGCATGCGATTACCTCACTGATCGAAGATCGCCTTGCTGCGGTTGCGTGCGTCGTCGAGGCCGCGGATCGAGCCCACGCCGATGGCGCCCGAGAAGATCGCCCCATTCACGTCGGCGAACTTGAGATTCAGGTTCGTGACATCCGCGCCGCTGAAGTCCGTCTGCACCAGATCGGCGTTGCCGAGGTCCGCACCGGCCAGGTGGGCGCCATTCAGCCGGGCGTAGGAGAAGTCGGCCTTGTAGAGATTGGCGCCGCTCAGGTCGGCGTCGGTCAGGTCGGCGAGAACGAACTGTGCCCGCATCACCCCCATCGACTGATTGCCGGGATCGGCGCCGATGTTGGCGCCGGCCAGATTGGCTCCCGTCAGATTCGCTTTCCGGAGGAGGCCGATGATCCGGGTCTCGCGGAGGTCGGCGCCGCTCAGGTCGGCGGCTTCGATGATCGTCGCGAAAAGGCTCGCCTTGTACAGATTGGCCTGGTGCAGATTGGCGCGCCGGAGGGTGGAGACGTCGAGGTTGGCCCCGCTGAAGTTCGCGCCCGGCGCGACGGCGTCGGTGAGATCGCAGGAGAAGAGGTTCGCGCCATCGAACCGCGCGCCGTCGAGGCGAGCGCCGGTCAGATTGGCCTTGTGGAAGTCGACGCCACGGAGATCGAGGCCGCGGAGGTCGAGGCCGGTGAGATCGGGGACGCCGTCCGTGACGGAGGCGACGTAGGCCTTGATGTGCGCGCTGGTGCGGAGGGAGTCGACGGCCGGGCGCGTGGCGGTCTGACCGGCCGCCGCCCCCATCGGCGCCATGCCACCCGCATCCTGCGCCGCCGTGCTGCGGACACCGGCAAAGAGAAGGGTGCAGGCGAGGAGCGGGGTGAGGCGCATGGCGGACTCCAGCGGTGGGCCGGAAATGACTGGGGCCGCGGCAACGCCGCGGCCCCCAGAATCTAGCGGTATGTCCCGGTGCCCGGCGGGCTAGCCCTCAGCCTTCAGCATCGGGCGACCGGCACTGATCTTCCCGTCCGCTCGGCCCTTCACGTACTTGTAGATGCGCTGGATCTTGTCCATCTCGAGGCCCAGGGCGCACCAGGACGGCATCCCCTTGTCGGGACGGCCCGCGCAGACGACGGTGATGAAGGCCGGCTCGTCCGGGATCGGGCCACCGGCCTTGAGCGAGACCACGAGCGCGGGTGCGAACGAACTGCCGACTGCGTACTCGCCGTGGCAGCGGGAGCAGTTGAGTTCGAACTGCTTCCAGCCCTGATAGGTGTCGTTGTCGATCGTGTCCCGCGGCTGCGGGTGGTACGCGTCATTGACCTGCTGGGCGGCCGCGGTGGCCACCGCGAGAGTGAGCGCCAAGCTCGAAACGACCAGGGCGCGGCCAATCGTGCGCAAAACTGACGTCCTCATCGCAGTGCACGTTCCTTTCCAAGTTGGTGAGCGCCGACCCCGCCATCGCTCGGCCGGACTGGGGCAATAATCTACCTGGCCGATCCGGCCGGTGCTCCCTTCGCGACGGAGTCGGAAGGGAGAGGAAGCACGGGAATCCCGTACTGCTGGAGCAGGCCGCGGATCTCCGGAGCCTTCGCATCGAGAAACTTCTGGAGGCTGTCGCGGAGCGCGACATCCCGGCGGCGCACGCCCATGCCCATGCTGTAGGCAAAGGGGATGCCGCTGAGGCTGTCGTCCGCAACGGGCGTCAGCACGACATCGGCCCCGAGCTGCTTGGCCCAGTAGCCGGCGATCGGTCCCCAGACGATGGCGACGTCGATCGAGTCGTTCATGACGGCCTTGATGATGTCGGAGGGCTGGTTCTGGCCTCCGGCGTAGGTGGTGCTGAAGCCCTCGAGGTTGCCCACCACGCCATGCGCGGAGAGGGCCATCGCTGGGGGAGTGTTCTCGCCATCGGCCGCGAAGAGGTGGACGCCGATGCGCATCGTCTTGAGGGCGGGATCATCCAGCCCGGTTACGAGGTGCGCGGCATTCTTCCGCTGGACGATCACGTAGCTGGTGCGATAGTAGGGTCGGGTGACGCCGGCCATGTCGAAGCCGGTCGGGACCTGGAGGAAGACATCGCAGTACAGGCCGTTGAGCATCCGCATCATGCCCCGCGGTGCGGCCCACCAGGTGTATTCGAGCTTGGAGTTCCAGGTCGTCGCCAGCAGTTCGGCAATCTTGTTTTCGAACCCTTCACCGCCGCGGTTCGAGTTGGGGAGATTGTCGGGATCGGAGCAGACCCGGAGGATGCCGGGCTGCATCTGGGCCGGCCGCTGCGCGGCGGCGGGCACGGCGAGACCGATGACCATGAGGGGGGTCAGCAGTAGCGCACCGCAGAGTCGTCGAGAAGCCGTCATGCCGTGGTGTACCCCGTGCAGCCGAGAGGGGATCCCCGCCGAAGGAGAGAAGGCGCCACCGGCGCCCGGGATTCGGCCTTCAGGGGACAGGACAGGGGCGGGTCAGTGACCCGCCCCTGTCTTTCAAGCTATCCGGACTGTCGTGCCTCGGGATAGGGCCAAGGCATGCCTTGGCCCCATCCCCCGGTTCGGATTACATCCCGAAGACGGTGAGCACGCCACCCTGGGTCGAGAACTGACCCGCGTCGCCGAAGGCGCCGAGGGCGCCCAGGCCGGCGGTCGGATCCTCAGCGCCGATACCAGCGGCGACGCCGATGCCCGCCCAGCCGCCGATGCCCGAAAGCACCGCGATGTACTGCTTCCCATCCGGGCCCTTGTAGGTCATCGGGTTGCCGATGATGCCCGACGGGGTCTTGAACTTCCACAGGAGCTTGCCGGTCTTCTGGTCGACGGCCTTGAGCCAGCCTTCCATCGTGCCATAGAACACGAGGCCACCCTGGGTGGTCATCGCGCCGCCGTACGCGGCCAGGTTCTCCTTGATCTCCCAGACGACCTTGCCGGCCATCGGGTCCCAGGCGAAGAAGCGGCCACGGTGGCCGCCGGGGCCCGGGAACATCCGCACGATCGCGCCGACGTACGGCTGACCGCGGGTGTACTTCACTTCGACGCCCTCGTAGTCCATGCAGATGTGGTTCGCGGGGACGTAGAAGAGGCCGGTGATCGGGGAGTACGCCGCCGGCTGCTGGTCCTTGAAGCCGATCGCCGCCGGGCAGATGCCCTCGGTGTTCTTCTTCGAGGTGGTGCCGTAGCGCGGATCCTTGACCGGGACGCCGGTGGACACGACGCCCTCGACCGGGGTGCTCGTGCCGCCGTTCTTCGCCCAGTTGATCGGGCCGTACGCGTTGCCAACGACGACCTTGCCGTTGGTGCGGTCGACGGTGTAGGCGATGCCGTTACGATCGAAGTGCGCGAGCAGCTTCTGGCCGCCCTTTTCGAACAGCACGCTCTCGTTGACGCCGTCGTAGTCCCACTCGTCGTGCGGGGTCATCTGGTACGCCCACTTCGCCATGCCCGTCTCCGGGTTCCGGGCGAACATGGTCATCGACCACTTGTTGTCGCCGGGGCGCTGGTCGGGGTTCCAGGAACCGGGGTTACCGGTGTTGTAGTAGAAGAGGTTCAGCTCGGGGTCGTAGGAGTACCAGCCCCAGGTCGTCCCGCCGCCCTTCTTCCACTCATCGCCCTGCCAGGTGGTGACGCCGAGATCCTTGCCCTTGTGGCTCGGATAGTTGGCGTTGGCCGTCTCGGGCACCAGGGTCTCGCTGTCCGGGCCGGTCGAGTAGGCCGTCCAGATGTGCTTGCCGGTGTTCACGTCGAACGCCGACACGCGGCCGCGCACGCCGAACTCACCGCCGGAGATACCGGTGATGACGACGTCCTTGATCACGATCGGGGCGACGGTGATGGTCGCGCCGTCCTTGTACATCGTCGCTTCGGTCTGGGTCGGCGACTGGGTCGGGTGCGACGCCGTCCACAGTTCCTTGCCAGTCTTGGCGTCGAGCGCCACGAGCGTGCCCTGGAGCGCGTTGATGAAGATCTTGCCGCTCGGATGGTACGCGGTGCCGCGGTTCACGAGGTCGCAGCAGGCGATCGGGATCGCGTCCGGATTGTTCTTCGGCGTGTACTTCCAGATCTGCGGCGCGCCTTCCTTGGAGAGGTCGAGCGCGTACACGATGTTCGGGAAGGAGGTGTGCACGTACATCACGTTCCCGATCACGAGGGGGTTGCCCTCATGGCCACGCAGCGTACCGGTCGAGAAGGTCCAGGCCGCCTTGAGGTTCGCCACGTTCGCGGTGTTGATCTGCGCGAGCGGGCTGTACCGCTGGAGGCTGTAGTCCCGGCCGGGCATCTGCCAGTCGCCATCCGGAGCGTTACGAGTCCACGCCCCCGAACGCGCCTGGGCATGGGCCGAGACCGCGAGCACGGAAAGGCCCGCGACGAGCCCGCCAGACAACATCCTGCGGGTAATACGGTTCATAGATGACCTCATGATGAAGGGTTCCAGCAGCCCTCCCGGACTGCTGACTGCGCAGGGCCTGAGCGAGGCGTTCGCGCCGGCGTGCACGAACGGTCCCCACTCACTCCCCGAGACTTGGTCCTGCACCTGCGTCCTGCCACAAAACATCAGCGGCCACCCGGCTGACTTCGCCGGCTGGCCGCGACCTGCTATCTGCTGCGAGTCCCATGGCCACGCCACCACAGACCGTGGACGGCGGGCCGGCTGGTATTGCCATTCCCGTTGCCGCACACGCCAACGCCCACGCTCCCCGGACAGGGGGCGAGGGACGACCGGACTGGAGTGACGGCTACGAGCATAGGGCGAGCTCCCATGACAGCCCACGCATGAGGCACGGAACCGAGCCCCGGAAGAAAGACCCGGAACCCTGGTGGAGTCGCAATTTGATTGTGGAAACGGGCTTGTTATCGGTCGAGATGGGGATTCTCGACTGTTGCGGCCCCACCGATTCAGGTGGTAGTACCGTGCATTCTGTGAAAGGTTCCGGACGGGAACCCCCACATAATGACGGAGGGCCAGTATACCGTCCGCCTAATAATCTGTCAATCTCGTCCGATTCGGGCCCAGCTGCTGTGGACCAGTGCGCCCCGTTCCGCGAACGGGGTCTCGAATACCCGGCCCCGGCCTCCCAGATGGGCCCGGACCCGCTGCGCCAGGTCCAGCCCCGCGTCCTGGTGCGGCACCAGCCCGTAGACGGTCGGTCCCCAGGAACTCTGGCCCACCCCTGCCGCCCCGAAGGCCGCCATCCGCTCGACCAGCTCTCCGGTCGGCCCGGGGGCGAAGGCGCCTCCCTGGGCCGGCGCGAACCACCCGCCGGTGATGCGCTGGACCTCCGTGAGCGCGGCGCCGAAGGCGGTCAGGTCGGCGTCGGCGAGTGCGGGCAGCAGCTGCATCAGCACCAGGTGGGCGACCCGTTCCACCTCCCGCTCGTCCGGGGCCGGCAGGGTCCGGAAGGCACTGACTTCCTCGGCCCCGCTCAGGCCGGGCTGGCTGTCGGGAATCGCGATGACGGCGCGCCACGCGGCGGGAATCGGGAGCCGCGAGATGAGCGGCGCGACGGCGTCGCTTCCCACCTTCCGGCCCCCCTCGAGCACGAACCCGCCCAGCGCGAAGGTCCAGGTGCCGATCGCCGAGCGCTGACCCCGGCCGACCAGCCGCGCCAGCATCTGCGGCTCGGAGGGCTGGCCGTAGAGCTCTGCCAAGGCCCGTGCCACGGCCAGCCCGAGCTGCGTGCCGGAGCCCAGCCCGGCGTGGCTCGGGATGGCCCGGTGAATCTTCAGGTGGGCCCCGCCCGACAGGCGACTCGCGGTGAGGTATCGCTGGGCGTATTCCTGTGCCCGGCCCGCGTCGGGCCCCTCGGCGGTCAGCCGGTCGCCAGGGATCGCTTCGAGCAGGGTCGATGGCGTCGGGACCGCCGCGCCGATGCCGCCGAACTTGCGCCCCAGGTGGCCGCGCAGATCCAGGATGCCGAAATGGAGCCGCGCCGGCGCTTCGACCATGACCCGCTCGGGACGCTCGGCGCTCTGGCTCATGCCGCGGGGCTTCCCGCCAGCTTGTCGCGGACATAACCGGCAAGCAGTGCCATCGCCTCCCGCTCCCGGGGGCCGGCGGTCTTGTCGACGATGACCTGCAGCCGCGCGAACTCGGCGCGCACCTCGTCGGCGGGAATGAGATGGGTGCGCGTCGCGACGATCGCCGCTTCAAGCACGGCGTGCCGGGCGCGATTGAAGCCGAGGAACTCACGCCGGACGCCGTGGTGCACGACCCGGGTCACGATGCGGGACCGCGGCGGCGTGGCGTCGATCGAGACGACGTCGACCTCGCGCCAGGAGCAGGCGGCGTCGAGCACCGCGCCCTGGATCACGGCGGCGGGGCCATGCGGAAAGACCACGTTGCCGGTCGCGCCCTGGGCGAAGAGCATGACGTCATCGGTCAGATTGATCACGGCGGCCCGGGTGGCGGCGAGATTCCGGAAGGTCGTGGTGTCGACGAACGGCTTGATGACGATCGTCTCCTCGCCCCATTCGACGCCCATCGGCGCGCAGTTGAGCGCGCCAGCGGCATCCATCGAGGTCACGATCGTCTCGATGATCATGGCGCGACGGTCGTGACGTCCAGGTGCGAGGGATACTGCGCGCTCCGGTAGACCCGGTGCGTCGCCGCCTGGAAGTCGGAGGCCTTCGCCTCGAAGATGTTGGGGACCCAGCTCTGCGGGTTCCGGTCGTAGACCGGGAACCAGCTGCTCTGCACCTGCACCATGATCCGGTGGCCCTGCTGGAAGGTGTAGGCCTGCTGGTGCAGGTCCACCGTGAACGGTGTCACCTGATTGGGGACCAGCGGCTCCGGATGACTCCAGCTCTTCCGGTAGCGTCCGCGCATGATGTCGTTCGCCACCATGAACTCGTAGCCGCCCATGCGCGGCGCGAAGTCGCCGGAATCGGGATAGACATCGATGAGCTTCACCACCCAGTCGGCATCACGGCCGGTGGTGCTGGCGAAGAGCTTCGCGACGATGTCTCCCGCGATGGTGACATCCTCGGTCAGGGGAGCCGTCTGCCAGGTGAGCACATCGGGGCGGCCATCGGCGAGCCGCTGGTCCTGGGTGAGCCAGGTGTACCAGTCGGATCCGCGGTGGTGATAGGTGAGCTGGATCGGCCGGTTGCGATAGGGGACGGGATGCGCTGGATCGGAGAGGTACTGGTCGAACGCCGCCACCTGGCGGCCCTTCGGGGCCTCGAAGGACAGTGTGCCATTCGCCCCGAAATAGAGCGAGCGCCGAGTGCCGTTCTTCGGGGGCCAGCTCTCGAAGGCGCGCCAGCGGTTGCTGCCGGCCTCGAAGAGCAGCGCCTCGGGCAACGGCAGCCGGCCCTTGTCCTTGAGCCAGTAGGCGAACCAGGGCGCCTGCGCCTGCTCGCGGAAGTACGCGCTCGTGGAGTCGTCGAAGCTGATCTTGCCGAGGCTGTCACCCGCGCCGCGGCTCCAGCCGCCATGGTTCCACGGTCCCATCACCAGATAGTTGATGCCTTTGGTGTCCAGCTTTTCCAGCGTCTCGTAGGTCTTGAGCGCGCCGTAGAAATCCTCCTGGTCCCACCAGCCGCCGACCGTCATCGTCGGCACGGTGAGGCTGGTCAGATAGGTGGGCAGCGCACGCGCCTTCCAGAAGGCGTCGTAGGTCGGGTGGGCGGTGAAGTTCTGCCAGGTCGGGACCGACTTCCCCTTGAGCACGCCGCGGCTCACGTTCGCGAGCGAGCCGAGCTGCAGGTACCAGTCGTAGGTGTCGTAGCGATCGATCGGGACGGGAATGGAGCCGTCGTTGGAGAGCTCCATGTCCGTGGCGTACTCGAAGCCGTAGCTGAGCCGGAACGCCCCCTGGTGGAAGAAATCATCGCCCATCCAGGTGTCGGTCATCGGCGCCTGCGGCGAAATGGCACGGACTGCCGGGTGCGGATTCACGCCGGCCATCGCCGCGAGCCAGCCAGGATAGCTCACGCCCAGCACACCCACTCTGCCGTTGTTGTCGGCGATGTTCTTGACCAGCCAGTCCACCGTATCCCAGGTGTCGGTGCTCTCGTCCACGCCCTTCGCGTCCTTCGGATCGTGGAGCGGGCGGTTCATCACGAACTGGCCCTCGGAGCCGTAGCGGCCGCGGATGTCCTGAAAGACGAAGATGTAGCCTTCCGTCACCATCTCCTTGAGATAGACCGCGAAGTAGCGCGCCGGCGACCCGGCGATGCCGTACGGCGTGCGCAGCATGATGAACGGCAGCGGCTCGGTGTGGCCCTTCGGCCGGTAGACAAAGGTGTGGAGTCGTGCGCCGTCGCGGGTGGGGAGCATCACCATCCGCTCCTCGAAGCCAGTGACGGTGTCCGCCGGCGCCTGGGCCAGCACGGGGAGCGGGAAGGCCGCGAGAACGAGGGCGATGAATTTCCGCATCGGAGTCCTTGCTGGAGTTCGTCCCGGCGCGAGGGCCGGGCCACGCTGCTCGAGATGAGTGATGAGATGCGCGCGGGTCAGCGGACCAGGTCCGCCGGCGGTGGCCGGTCGGCGAGACCCGGTTCCTCGCCGCTCGGCGGAGCGGGGGCACCGTCCGCCCGGTCCGGGACGTTTCTTCCCCGGCCGCCGGTGAGGAACCAGTCGAGCATCCGGTAGCCGTACTCGGTGAGCACCGACTCGGGATGGAACTGGACTCCCACGACGGGATGCTCCCGGTGCGCCACGGCCATGATCTCGCCATCCTCGGACGTGGCCGTCACCCGCAGCGCGTCGGGCACCGATTCGGGTGCGATGACCAGCGAATGATAGCGGGTCGCCGTCAGCGGACTCGGGAGCCCGGTGAAGACCGAGGTGCCATCGTGGTGGATGCGCGACGTCTTGCCGTGCATCGGGCGCCCGGCACGGACGATCTCCGCCCCGTACGCGGCGCCGATTGCCTGGTGTCCCAGACAGACGCCGAAGACCGGGATCGTCGGTCCGTAGCGGTGGATCACGTCGATCGACACGCCGGCCTCGGCCGGGGTGCAGGGACCCGGGGAGATGATGATGTGCGTGGGGGCGAGCCGGGCGATGTCGTCGAGCGTCACCGCGTCGTTCCGGCGTACCACTGGTGCCTCGCCCAGTTCCGCGACGTAGCGGGCCAGGTTGTAGACGAAGCTGTCGTAGTTGTCGATGAGCAGGATCATGGCGTCGTCACCGCGCCCGCGAGCGCCGTGATGAGGGCGCGCGCCTTGTGCAGCGTCTCCTGGTACTCGCTCTCCGGATCCGAGTCGGCGACGATCCCGCCGCCCGCGGAGAAGGTCACCCGTCCCCCCGCCGCGACCAGGGTGCGGATCACGATACTCGTGTCCATCGCCCCCGTGACGCTCAGGTAGCCGATCGACCCGCAGTAGATCCCGCGCCGCGACGGCTCCAGTTCGGCGATGATCTCCATCGCGCGCACCTTCGGCGCGCCGGTGATCGAACCGCCGGGGAAGGCCGCCGCGAGAAGATCCGTCGTGTCGCGGCCCGGTGCCAGATCGCCGACCACGGTCGACACCAGGTGGTGGACGGTGCGGTACCGCTCCAGCGCGAACAACTCGGGCACCCGCACCGAGCCGGGCCGGCAGACGCGGCTCAGGTCGTTCCGCAGCAGGTCCACGATCATCAGGTTCTCGGCCCGGTCCTTCTCGCTGTCGCGGAGTGCGCGGGACAGCGCGGCGTCGTGCTGCGGGGACAGTCCGCGTGGCGTCGTGCCCTTGATGGGCCGAGTTTCCACATGGCCGGCGGTGTCGACGCGCAGAAACCGCTCCGGCGACGCGCTGGCGACGGTGACGCCGTCGAACTCGAGATAGGCGGCGAAGGGCGCGGGGTTGACCTCGCGGAGCCGCCGGTAGAGATGCCAGGGATCTTCCTCGAGCGGCACCTCGAAGCGCTGGGAGAGATTCGCCTGGAAGATGTCACCGGCGACGATGTACTCCCGCACGCGGGTCACCGCGTCGAGGTAGCCACGGTGGGTGAAGGACGACCTGAGACCGATGCCGATGGCGTGCTCGGTGCCCGCGACCGGATAGGACGGGGCATGCGGGGCCGAGGCATGCTTCGGGTCCGCCTGTCGTGGCCTCCCGGGCGCCCCGCCCGTCGGCCCCTTCAGCATCCGCTGCACCCACTGCATCCGTTCGGTGGCGCGCTCCACCTTGGCGCCGCCGGTCGCCGGCAGGCCGGTGGAGATCAGCCACGCGCGACTCTCGGCGTGATCCCACGCGATCACCCAGTCATACAGGCCCAGGACCGCGTCGGGGAGATTGAGGTCGTCGTAGCGCGGCGCTGGCAGCCGCTCCAGCACGGCCCCGTAGTCGTAGGCCAGGTACCCGGCGATGCCGCCCTGAAAGGGAGGCAGCCCCAGCATGGCGGGGCCTGCGTGGGGCGCGAGCAGCGCCCGGGCGCGGTCAAGTGCCGTCGCTCCGCCCGACCCCTTGCTGCGGACCACTTCGACGGGAGCGGCGGACAGGAACGAGTAGCGTCCCAGCCGTTCCGGATCGGCCGCGCTGTCCAGGAAGAGCAGGTGGGGCTGTCCGAGGAATCGCTCCGCCGTGAACACCGGGTCCGGCGCGGGGGAGAGTTCCTCGACGAGCGGCAGGTCAGGCATCGGGCGCCCCGTCCGCGATGCGCGGGCGGCTCATCGTGATTCTGAGGTGTTCGCGACGCGGGTCCTCCGGCGGCGTAAGGTAGCCCCAGTCGAGCTGCCCCTCCTGGCGGTAGGTCTTGCCTAACGCGATTGCCAGGCGCGCTCTCGCCAGCTCCTTGCCGAGATAGAAGGCGTGGCCCGCCTCGCGGACGCCGAGCTGGTCGAAGATCTCCTGGATCTCGGTGCCGCGGACGAACAGCGCGTTGTTGAGCACGGTGATGGTGTCCCGATCGGTGAAGATCCGGAAGTTGGCGTCCTTCACCTCGGCCTGCAGCTCGCGGAGCTCCTGCTCCGTGTACGTCAGGACTCTCGCATCTTTCACCGTGACCAGCCGGTTGTCGATTCCCTTCGGCAGCGTCTTCTGCGTCACGGCGTAGTGCATCAGGCGGCGCGCGACGTCGATCTCGCGCACGGCGCCATGGGCCCACGGAATGACTTCCGTGGTGAGCACCGCCTTCACGCCGACCTCCTGGCAGATCGCCATGAGCAGGGCGTTGACGCCGGTCGAGTCGGCGCTGGTGAGTTCGGTGATGTTGCCGACGCCCATCATGAGGCCCGCCGAAGGGTAGCGCCGGTGGGTCTCCGCGTAGCGCTCGAGCGAGGCCATGAAGCCGAAGCCGATGGGCTCGACGATCGGATCGATCAGGTAGCCGATCCCGGCGCGCTCGAGCGCAGCGAGTGTGGGCTCGAGCGAGGTGAGCCCCGCGCCGAAGTCCGGGATCGCGACGACGCGCGCGCCCATGCCTTTGAGGTCCTCGAGCACGTCGAGGTTGGTGCCGTTCACGCTGAGGACCAGCTCGGCCCCCGCCTCGACCGCGGCGCGGATCTCGGCACGATCGAACGAGTCGATGCTCACCCGGAGTCCGCTGGCGCGGAGCTCGCGCACCAGGGCGCCGAGGTGGGGGAAGGCAACGCCCGGCGTGCAGCCCACATCGATGACATCGGCGCCCGAGCTCCGGTAGTGCTCGGCCTCGCGGCGGACGTCGTCGGGCGTGCGCTTGGGGGCGTTGTTGATCTCGGCGAGGATCTCGATGTCCCAGGCGCCGTACTCGCGCGTCGCAGCGGCCTGGCCGAAGTGCTGCGGGATGTCCCGCAGGTCCTTCGGTCCCTTCTCGACCGGAATGCCGAATTTCTCCGAGAGCACCGCGACGTCGCCCTCGACGAGGCCGGGAAGGACGATCAGGTCGGTTTCCTCCGGGACCGTCAGGAACTTCGCGATCCACGGCGTGGTCATCAGCGCCGCCACGGTGATCTTGAGCGTGGCGATCTCGGCGCGGAATGGCGGCTGCATCGCCGCCAGCGTCCGGCGGAGGGCCGGCTCCGCGAGCTTGCCCGTGACGAAGACGACGCGGCGGGGAAGCACTATTTCGGGTCGCCTCCGCGCACCCACTTGTTGGGGGTGCCTTCGAGAGCGCCGCCGGCCGGCTTCCAGAGGACCGCGTCCTCGATCTTGGCGGCCAGCTCCCAGTCCTTGTCGGTGATGCCACCGGCGGAATGGGTCTGGAGCTTCACCCAGATCTTGCCCCAGGTCACGACCAGGTCGGGATGGTGATACGCTGCCTCACACAGGAAGCCGATGGTATTGACCACGGCCAGCGTGGTGAGCCAGCCGTCGGTCTTGTACTGCCGCCGGATCCAGCCATCCTCGTAGTACCAGCCGGGGAAGCCGGTGAGCTTCTCCGCGATTTCGGTCTCGCTGTAGGTGTGTTCACTGGTCGCCATGCTGGATCCTCCTCGGGCGGGCCGTGGCGGGGTGAGCCGCCGGCAGGTTGCGGCTGAAGTGGCCGTACCGCTACATGACATCTCCCCCGTTCACCATGATCATCTGCCCGGTCACGTACCGTGCAGCGTCGGACGCGAGATAGACCGCGGCCGCGGCGACGTCCTCCGGTGTGCCCCACCGTCCCATCGGAATCTGCCGGGCAATCTGCTCGCGGAACGCCTCGGGTGCGCCATTGCCGAACGCCGTCTCGATCCAGCCCGGGCCGAGCACGTTCACCCGGATCGCCGGGGCCAGCGACCGGGCGAGCGACCGGCTGAAGCTGAGGATGCCACCCTTCACCGCGGAGAACAGCTCGGGATTCTGGCCGGCCATCCCCTGCAATACACCATCCCAGGACATATTGATGATGACGCCACCCGTCGGCTGTGCCTGCATGAGTTCGGCGGCGGCCCAGGAGGCGTGCATCGTCCCGGCCAGATCGACCCGGAGGAGCAGGTCGAGTTTTTCGCGCCGTGAGAGCGTGGTGCCCGTGCCGGTCAGGATGTCCGCGCCGGCATTGTTGACCCATGCGTCGACACCGCCGAGCGCCGCTTTGAGGGTGGCGACGAGTTCGGTCAGTTGCGCCTGGTCGCTGACGTCGGCGCGGGTGATGACGGCGCGGCGCCCGGTCGTCCGGATCTCGGCCGCGACCGCGTTGGCGCCCGACTCGTTGGCACGGTAGGTGAGTGCGACGTCGGCGCCGGCCTGCGCCGCCGCGATCGCGATGGCGCGGCCGATGCCGCTCGATGCACCGGTGACGAGGACCCGCTTGCCCGCCAGTATCGCCGGGGAGGTGGTCACAGAGTTGTCGGGACCCATGGCTCGGCGTAACATATCGGGCCGGGCCTCTCATACAAGGGAGTCGAAATCGTGCGACTGCTGGTCAGCGTTCGGAGTGCCGCGGAGGCCCGGCTCGCGCACGCAGGCGGAGCGGGGCTCGTCGATGCGAAGGAGCCGGAGCGCGGTCCGCTCGGTCAGGTGGACCCGGCGGTGCTGGCCGAGATTCGTGCGGCGGTCCCAGCGCGGAGCTGGATCAGTGCCGCCCTGGGTGACGTCGCGACCATCGAGGATGTCGGGCGTGCTTTTGCCGGCGTGACCGTGCCGGTCCGCTTCGTGAAGCTGGGATTTCGCGGGGTCGCGGACGGTGGTGTGGTTGAAGCGCTGCTCCGCGATGCCGTGCGGCGGGCGGAGGGGCATGAAGGCCGCCCGCGCGTCATCGCGGTGGCCTATGGCGACCATGGGAGAGCGGGATCATTGCCGCCGGTCGCGATTGGCGAACTGGCACAGGCCGTCGGCGCGGGCGGTCTGCTGATCGACACCTGCGTGAAGGATGCGTTCTCGCTGTCCGATTTCGTCCCGACGGCCGTCCTGGCCGGGATCGGACGCTCCCTCGCCGGCGACGAGCTGGAGTTTGCGCTGGCGGGGAATCTCGGTGGGGAACACATCGCGCTGGCGCTCGAGGCCGGGGCGACGATCTTCGGGGTGCGCGGCGCGGCATGCGAGGCGCATCAGCGGACGGCCGGCATCGTCGAGGCGCGGGTGCGTGAACTCGCGGAGTCGATCCGGCACGAACTGCATCGCGCCTGAGCGATCAGTCCCAGCGCTCCATGGTGGGATCCACCACCCGCCAGCGGACCCCGGCCGGCAGGGCCCGGGTGAAGAAGGGATCGACCAGCTCCTCCCTCCCCGGGACCGGCTTCACCAGCACGATTTCCTCCGCGCCGAGCAGCGTCGCCAGATAGGCGGCGAGACTGTCGCTCGTGACCTCCCAGCTGTGCGGCAGTTCGTCCGCGGCCCGGAGCCAGCGCGCCGGGGCGAGGACCGGGATCGTGCCGGCGCCGAGCGCGGCCTGCACGCCCGCACCATCCTCCACCAGTCGCGCCCCTGGAATGACATCGGCCAGCGCGAAGGCGTACTGGTCCATGGCCACGATCGCCATCCAGTGTGCCGCCGAGGGAGAGAGGGCGTGCGTCGCATCGAACGCGCGTACGGCGTCGGCGAACGGCCCCCCGCCCGGGATCACGACCAGGGGACGCCGTGACGCCACGCCCGCAATCGTCCGGGCGACCCGGCGCAGGGCGTCTGGCTGGGCGGCCAGGCCACCACCGACTTTCACGACGGTAAGGGACTCGGTGTGCACGGGTTCCATGATACCTTTGTTGCCGATGGAACTCATCCCCGTTCTCGACCTGCTCGGCGGCCAGGCCGTCCATGCCCGGCGCGGCGCCCGGGAGAAGTACAAGCCGGTGCAGTCGGCCCTCCTGCCGGGGACTGCCGGCGACGCCGTGGCGCTGGGTCGCGCCTACCGCAGCATGCTCGGGGCGAGCCGCTGCTACGTCGCGGATCTCGACGCGATCCAGGGCTGGGCACCCCAGCTTACGCTGCTGCAGTCGATCACCGACCCGTCGCATGGCTTTGGTCCGGGCCTGATGGTGGACGGAGGCATCTCGACGCCGCGCGCGGCGGCCGCGCTCGTGCAGGCGGGGGCGACGACGGTGGTCGTCGGGCTGGAAACACTGCGGGGCTTCGAGGATCTCAAGGCGATCGTCGATGCCGTCGGAGGCGAGCGCGTCGTCTTCAGCCTCGACCTGCTCGAAGGCAAGCCGATTCGCCGGCGGACCGGACGGATCGCGAGTCAGGAAGCGGTCTCGCTGGAACTCGGTGCGCGCGCGGTCGAGGCGGGAGTGTCGGCGGTGCTGGTGCTGGACCTGGCTGCAGTGGGTACCGAGGCGGGGCCGCGCAATCTCGATCTGATCGGCGGGCTCAAGCGGCTGCTCTGGGTGCCGATCTACGCCGGCGGTGGGGTGCGCACGGCCGCCGATCTCGAGGTCCTTGCCGAGGCGGGCTGCGACGCGGCCCTCGTCGGCTCCGCGGTCCACAGCGGGGCCATCACGCCGTCATAGCCATCCGGTAGGTCGCGGACTGGCCGAAGCTCTCCTCCACTTCCATCTCGATCGCGGTCAGGTTGGCGATGCCCATCGCCAGCAGCGCCTCGCGCGTCCGCTGCGCGAAGTACTGCGCGATCATCTCCGCCGTCGTATTCTCGATCGGCATCATGGCACAGTCGACAGTCGGGAAGGTGTAGGTGTGCTCCCCGAAGTAGTCCACCTGGGTGTGCTTCCCTTCGCTGCGGAACGCGAGCTTGGGATTCTTGCAGGGGAGCAGCACCCGGTGGTCGATCTCGTCCACCAGGGTGCGGACCGTCTTCTTCAGGATCGAGAAGTCGACGACGAAGAGACACTCGTTGTCGACGCTTCCCTCGACCGTCACCCCGACCCGGTAGTTGTGCCCGTGCAGCGTCTCGCACTGGTGACCACGGAAGGTGATGAAGTGGGCCGAGCTGAAGACCAGATAGTCCTTGCTGACGGTAACCTTGAAATCACTGCGCACGGGGGTTCCTCGAACGAACGTTCCGCCACCCATCCTCGAGCAGGATCACGAAGAGGGCGGCAGCGGTCAGGTCGGCGGTGGTGCCGGGGTTGCGTGAATTGTGCGCGTCCCGGAGGGTGGAGTCAAACGCGGTGATCGCGGCGCGCCCCCCGGCGCTCCGGACACCTCCGGCACGGAGCACCGCTTCCGCCTCGCGGCTGACCCCCTCTGCCTCAGCGCGGCCGAGCTTGCGGGCGATCAGCGTGTCGGGCCGTGCCGCGAGCAGCGCGAGGTAGCACTCGACGGTGGCATCGGCCCAGTCGAGGCCATCCATCCGGGCCTTCCGGAGCGCGGGTGCGCCGGTGCTGAAGGTGATGGCGAAGTCGCTCGCATATTCCGCCGCCACGGCATCCCGGTCCGCGGCGAGCCGCATCGTGTCGAGCAGGGTGACCGTCGGCTCCGCGGCGATATCCTGCTCGGTGGCGGCACCGAGGCCGCCGGGACGGGCGCTGCGGATGGCCGCGTAGACCGATCGTGCATCCGCGATCGTGCTCGCGGCGAGGACCCGCGCGACGGCCGCGCGAAGCTCCGAGGCGTCTGCTCCTGGCTGGCATTCCCTCGCCGCCCGCGCGAGCGGCGCGAAGAGCAGGATGATGCCGAGATTGGTGTTCGCGTCGGTCCAGCGCCGCGTGGCGTGCACCGCCTCGAGAATCGTCTCACCCAGGCCGCGCCCGGCGGCGCGGCCGAGGGCGGGGCCGGCCGCGATCGCGCTGGCGACGAAGTCCTCGTAGCGCATGTCGCGGAAGGGGCGGCCGGGCGAGACGTTGCCAGGCTTGGGGGCGCTCGCTTCGAGGATCGCGGCAAGTGTCGCGAGTGCGGCCAACTCGGCAGTTGGGTCTCGGGACTCGGAGCGGCTCATCGCGAAAGCAACTGATCGACGATGGTCGCCGCCACGTCGATATCCGTCGCCTGCTGCAGCCCCTCCCACCCTGGAATGCCGTTCACCTCGAGCACGTAGACCGTGCCGTCCTCCGCCGGCAGCAGATCGACGCCGGCGTACTCCGCGCCGACCGCGTCGGCCGCGCGGATCGCGAGGTCGGCCCATGCGGCAGGGAGGGTGAATGCCTGCACGGTGCCACCGCGAGAGAAGTTGGTCCGCCAGCCTGGCGCGCTCCGCTCGATCGCGCCCACGATTCTCCCGCCCACGACGAAGGCGCGAACATCACGGCCCGCATGGGGGATGAATCGCTGGAGGTAGTAGACCCCGCGCACGGTCTCCACTACGCGGAAGACCCGCCAGGCCATGTCCTCGTCGCTCACGCGCGACATGCCGAGGCCCATCGAGCCGAAGATCGGCTTGACCACCACGTCGCCCATCGCGCGGAAGGCGGCGAAGGCGTCCTCGGCCCGCTCGCAGGCGACGGTCTCCGGCGTGGGAAGACCGGCCCGCTCCAGAATCGCGGAGGTCCATGCCTTGTCCACCGTGCGCTCGATGGCGCGGGCGGTGTTCATCACCCGCACCCCTTCCTCTTCGAGTCGATGGAGCGTGTCGACGCGGTAGATGATCTGTTCCAGCGAGCCGCCGGGGATGATCCGGGCAATGACCCCGCGCGCCTCACGGAGCAGCCGCCCGCTGTTGCTCACGCCGCTCGCGCCACCCATGCGGCCGATGTTGGCCTCCCAGGGCAGCAGAAGCGGCTCGAGCCCGCGCGCGCCGATGGCGCGCACGAGCTCGTTGGTATGCCAGCCTGCCTCCGAGGCCAGAACGATGATCTGCATCGTTCTGCGCGCGCTCGCCGGTTACGGCTTGGAGGTGAGGTGCCCCACCAGGGCCGTCAGGCCGCCGTCGGCGAACTTCGGCAGGTCGTCGCCCACGGCCTTGAAGGCGGCGGTGGCGGTGCCGGTCTTGAGCGCGGCCGCATTCGGGAAATACAGCTTCGCCTGACGATAGAACGCCGCCGGGCTGCCATCGAGATTCTTGGCATACTTGGTGAGCTCCGCGCGGGTGAAGCCGATCTCCTTGGCGCCGGCACCCACCAGCGGGAGGTGCGTCGCGGCGTAGTACGACTCGAACGCCGCGGCATCCTTGGGCTGGTTGTAGATCACCGTCACGAACGCCGTGGTGTCGCCGGTGAGCAGGTCGGCGTGATCGCTGGTCTCCTCGCCGATCATGCCGGTCAGGCCGCCGGTCGCGAACTTGGCGAGGTCATCACCGATCGCCTTGAAGCCCGGGGTCGCGATGCCGGCCTCGAGCGCTGCCATGTCCTTGAACCAGAGCACCGCCTGCCGGTAGTAGGTCGGCTTCTTGCCGTCGAGCGTCGCGTCGAACTTGGTCAGTTCGGCCGAGACGAAGCCTACCTCGGCCTGCTTGGCGCCGACCAGCGGCACGTGGGTCTCCCAGTAGTACTTCTCGAAGGCGGTGGCGCTCTTCGGGGTGTTGTAGATGACCGTGACGAACGCCATCGGCGCCGGCTTGGGCGGCGGAGTCGGAGCAGCGGCGGTGGTGTCCGCGGCCGGCTTCTCGGCCGGCTTGGAGCAGGCGGCCAGCGCGAGCAGGCCGAGTGCGGGGAGCAGGGCAAGACGACGCATCACAGGATCCTCGGAGGGGGTGGGCAGCGGTCAGTCAGGGTACAGCGACTTCTTCAGCACGTCCGCATCGACCCGGCCGGCGTGATAGCTCCGTCCCGAGGTGGCGCTGGTCAGCCACACCTCGGCGGGACTGAAGAGCAGCGGGTCGATCTTGTAGAAATCCTTGTCGTAGCGCTCGAAGATCTCGTAGAACGGCATGCCGTAGTCCTTCGAGGCGCTGGCCGGCAGCTTCATCGCGAGCTCCGCGAGCTCGGTGTCGCTGGCCTTGATCGTGTAGTGGGCCTGGCCACCGTAGAGGATGCAGTCGTTGGTGCGCCCGATGCCGCGCATGTCGTTTTTCGCGACGGTCGCGATCGGCGCGGTGCCGATGCCGCTCACCACCTTGCCGACGTCGAAGCCGAGGGTCTCCATCTTGTGGAGCCCGGTCTCGAGAATGCGTGCCGAGATCTGGGTGCCGCCCGCGAGACTCGCGGTCGGGGCGATGACGAAGGTGAGCTGCCCGGGCGACAGGTTCGCCTTCTTCGCGACGTACTCCGCGACCGCGTCGGTCGGAAGCTCGCGTCCCTCCAGCACCAGCACACCGCAGGTGGCCTGCTCGGCGTAGTGCAGCTTTGCGAACAGCTCCTTCTCGACCCGCGCGTGGGCGCGGAGCGGGCCCGAGCCCATGGCAAAGTACTTGTCGACCTGAATGGCCCACCCGGCATACTGCGACGCCATGCACGCCACTTCGGGGTGGTCGGTGCGCACCTGAACGCCGGGCCAGTTCTCGCCGCCGAGCTGCAGGGAGGCGTATTCGACGTCCCCGAGCCCGCCCATGCAGATCTCGCTGAGGATCAGGCCGGCGTTGAAGCCGCCATCCACGTTCACGCCGGCATCGATCACCCCGGCACCCGACCCGAGCGTGTGCACCGCGATGCGCAGCCCCGCCGCATCCTCGGCCATCACTTCCGCGAGATCGCGGGCGCGTTCATTCATCATGAGGCTGGTCATCTGTCCATCCATCCGAGGAGTCCGCCGGCCTGGGGACCGCGGGGCAGGCGCGACAAGATAAACCGTCTGCCGGGAGACTGGAACGTGCGCCCCTCGACGCCGAACGGGGTGGCCAACCTGGCCACCCCGTCCCTGGTGACGACGTCGTGGCACCGCGCTGCGTCAGGTCCGGACCAGGATCTCCCCTCGTCCGTCATTGCCGAGGTCGCCCATGAAACGGCGGACCCGGAGTCCGGTATCCGGGAGGGTCGCGAATCGCCCGGGCAGGGAGCGCCACGAGCGCACCAGCAGCGTGAGGATGGTGAGCGGAAATTCGCCGCAGTCATTGAAGGTCGGCAACAGGGACGGAGGCGCCTGCTGCAGCAGCAGCGTGCCACGGCGCATCGCCAGCCCGGGATCACGCCCGACGCTGCCCCAGACGGCGATGGTGCCCGCCACCATCCGGGAGGCGCAGTAATCGCCCGCGTTGCCTTCGATGAGCAGCATCCCGCGCCGCATGCGGTCGCCCGCGCGGTCGCCCGCGTTGCCGCTGATGACCACGGTCCCGCCCTGCATCCCCCGATGCTCGCCGGCGATCGCCGCAGCCACGAACTCGCCGACATTGCCGCGAACATGGATCAGTCCGCTCTTCATTCCCGAGGCCGCGTAGGCGCCGGCATGGCCTTCCACGTCGATGCGGCCCCCGTCGAGTCCGGCGCCGAGGAAGGAGCCCGCTCCGCCTTGCACGGTGATCGAGCCCTTCGTCATCCCCTGACCGATCCGGTCGAACTGGTCGCAGCTGTTCCGGAACTCGATCGTGTCGCCCGTCTCACCTGCGATCGTGAACAGCTCTGCGGCGCGGATCGTCCGGTTGCCGCTCGGCAGGGGCACTTCGCCGATCTGGGCGAGCGACATCCCCGAGAGCCGGTCCACCGTCAGGGCGGAGAGATCGACGCGCTGTGCCGGGCGCTCCCGGAGCGTGAAGGTGAGGGCCGTCATGCCATGATCTCGTGCAGGCGGAAGTGGAACTTGCCGAGCTTGCCGCCATAGTTGCCCGCACTGATCCGGCGGATGCCGTTGGCCGCTCCGAGCTTCACCACGGCGTCGATCCCGGCCCGCATGGACGCGGAGATGTCCGGCGCGGTGAGGCCGTCGATCACGATCTCCATCACCGAGCCGATCTCCGGGGAGAGCTGGGTGCGGGTGACGCCGCGGATCGTGGGGCAGAAGGCATCGTTGGTCGAAGCACCGAGCGCCTTGTACTTCGAGCCGACCTTGGAGCCGGAGCGGACCACGCCGCCGGGGAATGGCATGATGACGTTCGGCACCTTCCGCATCGCGGTGATCGCCGCCTCACACGCTGTCAGCGCCTGCGGCTGCGACTCGGCCAGCACCAGGAAGTTGCCGCCGCCGACCGCCGGCACGACATCCGTCGTCTCCTCGACCAGGAACTCGCCGTCCATCACCGGCACGCGCCAGTAGCGCCGCCCGGCGATCAGCTTGGAGGACTGGAACCCGTCGCCGAAGAAGCGGAGGTTCTTGCCCAGCGCGATCGGCTCTCCGCCGGTGGTGCCGGCAAAGGCGGCACTCGTCGGCGAGGTGAGGACGCACTGGCCGATGCGCCGCTCGATCTGCTTCGCGAGCTCCTTGCCGGAGACCGCGAAGAAGAGGGCGGAGACGCCGGGGCGGCCGTCGGGGGTTTCGGCCGGGCTCATCTCGCGCTCGATCCCCGCCTCACACCCGCAGGCGATCACCGAGGTGGCGAACCCGGTCGCCGCATTCGCGGCGTTGTACGCCCAGGTCAGGTTCTGGGCGGTGATGAGGACCCGCGTCGCCTTCATGCCGAAGGCCTCCGCGAACTCATCGTCGATGGTGACGCCGTTGAGAATCATGTCGCTCAGCGCCGGCAGGGATGGGTGACCACGTCCGCGCCATGCCCGAAGGCGTGCATCTCGTCGGCCGAGATGCGCAGGTGATCGGCCCGCATGGTCTGATAGCGGTCGAAGTGATCCTTGAGGCGCCGCTCGATCCCGCGGTCGAATTCCGGCTGCACCGTGTGATACCGGCCCCAGGTCACCTTCACGACCTTGCCGTCGCGTACGATCACGTCGCCGTCCTTGAAGACGTACTCGGGCGCCGAGAACATCCGCTCGCGGTCGGGCTCGTCGCGGTAGACGGTGATGTCCGCCAGCGCGCCCGGCGCGAGGTGCCCGAGATCGGTGAGGCCGAGCAGCCTGGCCGGTGCCGCGCGGGTCAGGATGGCAATCTCGTACAGCGAGTACTCCCGGTCGATGCTGCCGACGGTCGTCAGTGCCTGCGCATCCGGGTTGAGCAGCCCGAGTCGCTCGTTGCGGAAGGTCCGGTCCATGAGCAGCCGGATCAGGTGCGGGTAGGTGGTGAACGGGGCCCCGTTGGGATGGTCCGTCGTGAGGAAGACCCGCCACGGGTCATTCACCAGGAGGAAGATCTCGAGGCCCACCGCCCACTGCAGCGCGTTGACGAAGTTCTTGTCGCGGTACTTGAAGGGCAGCACGCCGCAGCCGGCGTCGCACTCGATGTCCATCACCACGAACTTCTTCGGGTTGGCGAGCCCCGAGTTCCGGTGCTGCGTCATGCTGTCGCCGGAGGCGGTGACCGTCTGCCCGAAGAGGATCTGCCCGACGTCGCAGCTCGCGTTCGGGGTCCCGTTGATCGCCTCCGCCACCCGCGCCGCGGCCGACGAGAACTTCCGGTCGCCCTCGGTGCCGTAGCTGTGGAACTGGATGTGGGTGAGGTGGATCGGCAGCCCCTCGGAGGCGCGAATCGTGCCGAGCGTCGTGTCGACGTTGCCCGGCAGTCCGAGGTTGCTGCTGTGCACGTGCAGGGGGTGCGGCACGCCGAGCTCGTGCACTGCGCGGCTCAGCACCCGGAGGATGTCCCGCGGCGTGATGCCGTAGTACGGGTGCTTCTCGTCCAGCTCCATCTTCCGCTGGTTGAACTTGAATGCGGAAATCCCGCCCGGATTGACGACTTTGATCCCGATGCAGTGCGTCGCGTGCAGCGTCCAGGCGACGTAGTCATTGATCAGCTTCTGGTCTTCCCCCGCCGCCATCAGGCGGAGCAGGAAATCATCGCTGCCCAGCATGACGTAGCCGCCCTTGTCCACCATCGGCGTGTCGCCCATCTCGAGATGGGCCTGGCGCGCGTTCACCGGGAGAATGGCCGGCTCGAAGCAGGCCGTGTATCCCATCTCGGCGTAGCGATAGCCGGTCGCGAACGTGCCGGGGGCCGCGTGCCCGCAGGAGGCGCGGGTGAGCGCGGTGCGGGCGACGGGGTCGGCGCGGTGATCCTCGGGCAGCATCGCGCGCGCGATGTTGAGCTTCCCGCCGCCGATGTGGGTATGCATGTCGATCGCCCCCGCCATCACCACCCGGCCGGTGAGGTCGATTTCCTGGTCGATCCGTTCGTCGGGCGCGGGCGTGGCCGCGATCCGGCCGTCGCGCACGTACAGGTCACGAATCTCCCCGTTCACGCCGTTCGCGGGATCGTAGACCCGGCCACCCTTCAGCTTGAGCAGCATCGGTCTAGGCCTCCCCGTACGCAGTGACGATGGCGGTCAGCGTCTCGGCGACGCTGGGCAGCGACGAGACCCGTAGCGGCGCGAGCGGCAGCGCGACGACCCGGTCGGTCCGGAAGAGATGGCCCGCATGGTCCACCCCCGGCGTCCCGACCGGGATGAACACCGCCGGCTCCCGCTCGAGCACCATCCCCTCGTGCCCGAGCACGATCGTCGGCGCCGAAGTCGCGGGAGGAGTCCGCGTGGGATTGAAACTCGAGATCCAGAGCAGCGCGTCCACCTCGCCCCGCTCCAGCATCCGCGCCGCAGCGTAGTGGTAGGAATCGTGTTCCGGAACGCCCTGACCGAAGGACGTCCGCGCACCAAAGCCGGTTTGCCACAGATGCACCGCATCCGAGGTCACGTCCCCTTCGCTCCCGGCGAGTGGAAGGCCGCTGAATCGCGTCTCCCGATTCAGGTCCTTCACCAGCTCGCAGAGACCCTGCACGGTCAGTTCGGCATGCGGGAAATCGAGGTCGGGGACTGCCCACGCCATCACGCCGTAGCGCGCCGCCTTCATCCGGTCTGCCAGGGTCTTGAGCGTCGCGAGTGGAACGCCGCCGGCGCCGTCACCGCCAACCGGACGGCCCGCCACAAGCGCTCGCAGCACGGCGAAGATTTCGTACAGCCGCGGGACATCGCACGGGATGGAACTCGGCGCGCCACCCGGCAGATTGAGGCCCTCGGGTGCCTTCGCGCCGAGGAAGATCACCTCGCACCGGCGGTCGTCGGCGAACAGCGTCTCCCGGTTCGCGATGCAGCGCTCGAAGAACCTGGGGTAGCGGCTCACGATGTCGCCGCCCGCCACGATCAGCAGGTCGGCGCGGTTCCGGATCTCCGACAGCGTCGTCGTGATCCAGCCGGTATCCTGCAGGACCCGGATGTTCCGAATCGCGGCCGGGCTGTTCATGTGGTCGAGGACGCCGCCGCACCGGTCCGCCAGTCGGCCCGCTGCCCGGGAACCCTCGACATCCGTACTGAGCCCGCCGATCAGCGGCTGCCGCGCCGAGCGGAGCAGTCGCGCCGCTTCGGCGGTCGCCTCGGCGAGGGTCGTGCTGCGCCCGCCGATGCGCGGACTGGCGCTGCCGCTGCCGACACGCTCGAGCGCGGCGCGGGCGACGGCACAGCCGTTCGCCTTGACCGTCAGGCGGCCGGCGCTCGAGGCGACGACGAGATCGTCGCAGACCAGCCCGCAGAAGGGGCAGGCGACGTTGGACAGTTCGTCTGGAATCATCGGGGAGGCGGACATGGTCAACGGAACATTATACCAGCTAAGATGTGTGAATGCACACGCATCGCCATGCATTCTGACACTGGGCCGCTGCTGATCGCCGCCGTGACGGGCCGGGCGCTCGCGGCCTCGGCGCGGCGCGCAGGCCGGCCGGTCGTGGTCCTCGACTACTTCGCCGACCGGGATACCTGCGCGCTCGCTGCCGCGTGTCGCCCGGTGGTCTCCGCACACGGGCTGCGATTCGACTGTCGCCAGCTCCTGGCCAGCGCCGAGGAACTCGCTCCGCGGGCGATGTCGACCGGTCTGGTCTACGGCTCCGGGTTCGAAGGACGCATTCCACTCCTCGCCCGCCTCGCCGCAGGGCGGCGCCTCTTCGGAAATTCACCCTCCGTGGTCACCACCCTGCGCCGTCCGGAGACCTTCTTCCCGCTGCTCGACCGGCTCGGCATCGAACATCCCGAGGTCTGCGCGGTCGCGCCAGCGGAAACCACTGGGTGGCTGATCAAGGAGCCCGGGGGTGCGGGGGGAACGCGTGTGCGCCCTGCGGGCCGCGGGCGGGTGCCCGCGTCGGCCTATTTCCAGCGTCGCATGCCGGGCACGCCCTGCTCGGTCCTCTTTCTCGCGAATGGCCGTGAGGCGTCCATCGTCGGCTTCAACCTGCAATGGACCAGCAGTGTGCATCCGGGCCTCCCTTTTCTTTACGGTGGGGCGGTCGGATCCATACCGCTGCCGGCCTCGGTCGAACGGCAGATCCGCGAGCGTCTCGACGCGCTCGTCGAGGTGACCGGACTCGTAGGACTCAATGGCGTGGACTTCCTTCTCGATGGCGAGCGCTGGTCGGTCCTCGAGGTCAACCCGCGCCCGACGGCGACGATGGAACTGTACGATGCGGACTACCCGCGCGGGCTCCTCGATGCGCACCTCCGTGCCTGCACCGGAGAGCTGCCGGACCCGGTGACCCCGGGCGGGATCTCCCGTGCAAGCAGCATCGTGCACGCGGCCCAGGCGTGGCAGGTGGACAACGCCTTCGAGTTTCCCGACTGGTGTCGGGACGTGCCGCAGCCCGGGACCCGCTTCGGGCCGGGTGACCCCGTCTGCACGGTGCACGCTGAGGCGGAGACACCGGACGCGGCGGTCACGCTGGTCCGAGAGCGGCACCAGCGGGCAGAACTGGCATTCGTCGAAGCGGCAGCCACCACGGTCGGGCCGTGAAGATCTTCGTCTACGAGCATGTGACCGGAGGGGGCATGGCGCGCGAGACGCCGCCCTCCTCGCTGCTCCACGAGGCCGACCTCATGGCGCGAACTCTCGTCGAGGATCTCCTCGGCGCGGACGACGTGGAGCTCATTACCACCCGTGACGTTCGACTCGCTCCCATTCCCGGCGTGCGGTCGACCCCGGTGACCGCGAGCGACGATCTGCCGCGGATAGTTGCAGCGCTGATCGATGAGAGTGACGCAGTGTGGCCGACCGCTCCAGAGACCGGTGGTGTGCTCGCACACCTGGCCGAATCGGTGCTCGAGCGGGGCAGGGGCCTGCTCGGTTCGCGTCCTGAGGCCGTTCGTGTTGCCGCCAGCAAGCTCGCGACGGCGCGCACCCTGAGTGGTGCAGGAATCCCTGTGGTGGATACCTGGGATGCCGACAGGGAGATGCCCCCACGACCGGGGCGCTGGGTCATCAAGCCGGACGACGGCGCCGGTGCCGAGGGGGTTCGCCTCGCCGACGACTGGCGTGCTGCGCGCCAGTGCGTCGCCACATCCCCAGGACTCGTCGCGCAGCCATGGGTCGCGGGGGATGCGTTGAGTCTGTCTCTCCTCTGCGCCGCCGGCGCAGCCGAGCTGCTCTCCGTCAACCGTCAGCTGATCCGACTCGAGGGCGAGGCGGTCGCGCTCGAGGGAATCGAGGTCAATGCGCTCACGGACGAGTCCGGCAGGTTCGCCGAGCTCGGTCGAGCGATCGCTTGCGCGATGCCTGGCCTCTGGGGCTACGTCGGTGTCGACCTGATCCGGGCGGCCGATTCCCTCCTGGTGCTGGAAGTGAACCCCAGGCTGACCACCTCCTACTGTGGACTCGGCCGGGCGCGCGGGATCAGCATCGCACGCAGGGTGCTCGCACTCTTCGCATCCGGGGTGCTGACGACTCACCCCGCCCTCCACCCCGGTTCGATCGAACGCCTCCGGCTGCAGGCATCTCATGCATGAGAGCGCGGTGATCGGCTGGGATGTCGGCGGGGCGCACCTCAAGGCCGCCCGACTCGATTCGACCGGTCGCGTCACTCAGGCGGTTCAGCTCCCGTGTCCGCTGTGGCAGGGGCTGGAGCACCTACATACCGCGATGGAGGAATTGCGCCGGCGCCTCGGTCACGCACCGCTGCACGCGGTCACGATGACCGGCGAAATGGTCGATCTCTTCTCCGATCGGGCCGAAGGAGTCTCACGTCTCGTCGACGCGATCGAAGTGCTGCTTGAGGGCGGAGTGATCAGGTACTACGCCGGTGCGCTCGGCTTCCTCGATGCCACCGCCGCGAAGCGCGAGCCGGCCTCGGTCGCCTCCGCCAACTGGCTGGCGAGCGCCGCATTCGTCGCATCACGGCAGTCGACCGCGCTGTTCATCGACATCGGCAGTACCACGACCGACATCATCACGATCCGCGATGGCCGTGTCGTCGCCCAGGGTCGGGATGACTCGTCCCGGCTGGTCTCGGGAGAGCTGGTCTATACCGGCGTCGCCCGTACCCCGCTCATGGCCCTGAGCGACCGGGTGCCCTTCGGTGGCGCATCGGTCCCGCTGATGGCCGAGTACTTCGCGACGGCGGCGGATGTATACCGGTTGCTTGGGAGCCTCCCCGACGACGCGGACCAGCATCCCGCAGCTGATGGAGGCGAGAAGACCGTCGAGGCCAGCGCGAGGCGCCTGGCCCGGATGATCGGCCGCGATGCGCGATCAGCTCCGCTGGCCGAGTGGAGGCGCCTCGCGGCGGCGTTCGCCGAGATCCAGCTGCAGCGCATCGCAGAGGGGTGTGCCCAGGTGTCTGCTCGCGCATCGCTGGACGCTGCCGCTCCGGTCGTCGCGGCCGGCGTCGGCCGGTTCCTGGTGGATGAGCTTGCGGGCCGCATCGGGAGGAGCGCACTCGACTTCGCGGGGCTGCTTCCGTGCGAGCCGGCATTCGCGAGCCGCGCTGCCGACTGCGCTCCCGCCGTGGCGGTGGCCTGGCTCGCCCTGACGCAGCGCCCCTGAGCTTTCAGCCGATGCCCAGCCGGTGTCTCGCTTCGGCCGGCGTGATGACGCGGAGGTAGTCGAGAACCGTGCCGCCTGACTCGCGGATACGCATCGTGTCGATCAGCGCCCGATGTTCACCGCCAGCCAGGCCATCCGCGATCAGCGCGGCCCCCTGGGCCCCCTGCTTCGCGGTCGTGGCGAACCCCGCGAGATCGCGCACCGGGGCGAGTGCCTGGAGGCGCGGCTCGAGGTCTGCGCGAACCGCGCCGTCCAGCGCATGGCGTCCGGAGAGCAGGATCTCCCTCGGCGACGGCACTGATGACAGCAGCGAGAGCACCGCCTTGTGCGCCGCTTCGATGTATCCCGCGAGCGGAAGTGACGGCTCGCCGGACTGGCCTCCACGGAACAGCATCCCCTTCGTGACGCGTCCCGCGAGAAACGCCACCTCACCGTCCCACGCACCGCTCGACTGCCACCCAAGGGGCCCACTCGTTCCTCCGACCCCGTCGACGATCGCACCCCGATCGACGGCGAGCGCGGCGGTAAAGGCGCCACCCAGCTCCAGCAGGATGAATGATGTCTCGCTCGCGGGGCATCCCAGTCGCTCGGCCTGATCCCAGATGCCGAGGGCGGCGGTCGCAACCTTGTCCGCGGTCCCTAGATCGACGCGATTCTGCTTGCGATGAACCGGCACGGTGGGGAGGTGGACGACACCCGGCGTGTAGACGACGGGAAGGCGGGATGCACCCAGGGATCGCATCAGCGAACGGAGCCCCCCGATCCCCCCGTCGCCATCCGCTGGCGCGAGCAGGGCGAGTGTGAGGTCCGTGTCGGTCGTTTGATCGGCGCGGAGCAGCGGGAGGCCGTAGCCGGAGGGACCTGCGATCAGGTCGAGGGAGCCGCCGGACGTGAGGATGGAGACGAGTGCGGCGGGGTCCTGAAGGGCTTCGCGGGTCGGGAAGGTCCGGTCGAGCCAGACCTTCCCGCTGTCGAGACCGCAAAGATCGATCGAAACGGTCCCGGGGTCGATGCCGGCGACGCGAGGCACCGGCCCCTACTTCTTGGCCATCCCGCGCGCGATGTCGGCAATCGTCTCGGCGTCGAGCACGATGTCGTTGGTCTCGAACAGCCGCGCGATGCAGCGCTTGTGCAGCTTGGTCTTGAAGTTTCCCACGCCGAAGGCGCCAAAGGCGATCGCGCCGTCGCGAATTTCACCGGCGTCGTTCAGATCGACGCCCTCAATTCCAAGCGGCGAGACGGCATTGAGGTCCACCGCCACCTTCACGCCCTTGCCGGTCCAGACGGCCCGCGACACCATCTGCACGCCGGCGGGGCCGGAGTTGAGCAGGATGTCGGTGCCGTCGAGCATCGAAGCAGCGTGCGCGGCATCCGTCAGAGTCTCCGACTTCACCTGCACCTGGAACCGCTCACCGATACTCCGGCGGGCCTTCTCCCCCTGCTCGGGTTTCCTGGACGTGATCGTGACGTCGGCTCCCCCCTTGGCGAGGAGCCCCGCCGCCCGCTGCCCGACCGGGCCGGTGCCGGCGAGAATCAGCGCACGCTTGCCGCGCACGTCACCCAGTGCCTGCTCGATCTTCACCACGGCGGCCACGGCGGTCGTGTTGGACCCGTTGGAGTCCAGCATGATGGAGACCGTGAACGGGGCGAACAGGGCGTCCTGGGCCATCGCGAGCAGCTGCTCACCCTGCGACATGTTGTTGCCGCCGATCCAGACCGCCGTGTGCCGGAGGTCCTTCGTGGCGCGGGTGAAGATGCAGCCGTGGATCAGATCGCGGACGTCTTCGGGGGTGACGCCACCGTAGCTCATGATCCGGTCGGCCCCGCCGTCGTAGGCGACGACCTGGTCGAAGACACTGGGGAGCCGCGAGGAATCGAGCTGTACGAGGAGATTGAGCATCGGGCCGTTGGGTTGTCTGCGGGTCAGCGAAGCAAAGAGGGGCGGGGGGTCTCCCCGCCCCTCTTCATGCTGCAGTGCCGATCGTGCTCAGGCGTTGTCCACGCCGGAGAACGGGTGCTTGGCGGTCTTGGAGCCGGTGAGGACGGCGTCAACCGTCGGCAGGCCCTTCAGCGCCCGCTCGATGGCTTCCTTGGTCGCCTGATAGTTGAACTGGAAGATCTTCTTGTCGTCAGCGGCCTGCCAGTGAATGAACACGCCGACCATGACGCACCAGTCATTGGCCTTGTCCTTCGGGATGACGCCCGAAGCGACGCTGTCGACCACCGCACGAGCCACGGCCGCCTGGGCCGGGCCGAACATCTGAACCGCCTGCTTCGCGCCCTTGATCGTCACCTTGTTGAACATGATGGTGTCGGGCTTGGCGGGAAGATTCGGCGTGACAACCGCGAGGAGGGTGGTGAAACCGTCCTTGTTGTTGGTCAGCGCGTTGCAGAAGGCCGCGCCGGCGTGGCCGCTCTTGCTGCCGATCACGAGATCGATATGCGCGATCTCGTTGCCTTCACCAACCAGCGACTCGCCAAGGAAGAAATCCGCTGCCATGCTAGCCTCCATCTGCGGGGATGATGTAAAGAAAGAGAGAACGTCGCGCCACATAGACATTGGAATATCCATGGGCCAGGGGGCATCCCGACGCCGGGCGGGAGCGGCCAGCATCAGCATCACGCTGCGGAGGCTGCCTGGCCATGTCCCCTGCGCGCCGGATCGGCGCGTAAGGAGCGGATCAAAATGCCGGGCCCTCAGGGCACTGTCAAGGTGGCGTACGGTGTCGCTGCGCATGTTTATACGAGTTGCCGCCCAGCGGATTCTGTCCCACCCCAGCGAGGACACCTGGAGCGACACTGTCCTCCACCGAGGACACTCTCCGTGGACACTCATTTCGTAACCTGATGCCGTTAAACGCTTTCGCGTTTTGGCACGAGGCTGGCTTATCGGAGGGGCGTACCTCAGCCCGAGAGACACTTTATGCGATACAGTCCCCTCGTTCTTGCAGCGCTGGTCGCGACGACCCTCCCGACGCTCGCCTCGGCCCAGCGCGTCACCGCCGACATCAGGATCGGGACAGGTCCCGTCGGCGGCAGGATTGTGGTTGGTGAACCCTATCATCGCGGCATCACCGAGGTCGGAGCTCGTGACTACGATCGTCATGGGTACGGTGAAGTGGTGGTCTACCGGGTGCACCGCGGCTACGGCTGGTGGCGGAATCGTGGATATCGCGCGGTGACCGTCTGGTATGATGCCGACCGTGACCGCTACTACGACCGCCTGGGCCGCTATGATCGCCGCGACGGGTTGCGTGAGGTGGTCATCTACCAGCGGGATGGCCGCTACTACCGGGACTGGGACGACCGCTACTACCGGAATCGGGACGACCGCCGTGACGATCGTGGGTATGACCGGCGCGTGCGGGACCACGACCGCGGTGATCACGACCGCGACGACTATCGATACGATCACGACCGCGACTGACGCTGCGGTCTCAACAGATGGGGCAGGCCGATCCCTCCTTACGGCCTTTGTAGCAGTACCAACGGCTTGCCCAGCAGGTCAGGGCTCCCCGCCCTGGCCGACAACAAGCAACCCCGCGATGAGCGGGGTTGTTTGTTGTCGGGGGCAGCATCCTTGTTACCGCAGCTCCACCTGCAGCCCCTCGAGCGAAGTCCCTTCGGGATTCGGTGTGATCGTGAAGTGGAGGGTGTCGGCCATCGATCGCAGCAGGCTCAGGCACTTCGGATCGACGACCAGGTCCCAGTCGCCCGGCCGCACGCCGATGGCGTAGAAGCTCCCGTCGCCGAAGGTCGTGAGGAGTCTCCGCTCGCCGCTCTGTCGATGGGTGAGGACCAGGACGATGCCGCCAGTGGTGCCGCTTCCCGCGGTGCGGACAACCCGCCCCTCGATCACTCCACCGGGGAGGACAGGAATGTCCAGCCGGCGATACCGGTTCGGCGCCGGCTCGATCATCGTCGCCGCATACGAGGGTACCCAGAGCGGGGAGGCGAGTGAGGCGGAATCCACCGTGACCGGTATCGGCTCGTAGGGAAGCACGTCCCAGACATGATACCCGCCGTTGGCGTCGGTCATGGCGAAGCTCGGCCCCACGATCACCCTCACGCCTGCCAGCGACTGCTCCCCCGAATCAAACTTCCCGTTCCCATTGGCATCGAGGAACACCCGCCCCGTCACGCCGCCACGGGAGAGCGCCGAGCTTCCCGAGAAGTCCACCGTGCCACGCGAGGGGTTGTAGATGGCCGAACCAGTCGTGTACTGACTTCCCATGGCCTTGCTGCCGCCACCGCCGGTCACCGTTGTGTACGAACGCACACTAGGCAACTCGGCGGCGATCAGCAGGGATAGGCCGGGACCCCGGCTGCCACGGAACCAGGTGACGCCGGTTTCGGCCCGGAGCCCGCGCATCAGTGGCATCCCGACATATCCCGAGGCGCTGGAGACGCCGGCACCTCGCTCGATCTCGAGCGTCGTCCGCGCCATCATGCTGCCGAGCACCTTGCCAAGCGAGGGATGCGGCAGGATGAAGGTGTTCAGGCCGAAGAAAGTCTGATCGAAGGCCGCGCCACCCGTGACGGTCTGATGCTGGAACCGGACGGCCGGGATCATCCGGATCTCGGCGACCTGGAAAGAGGCGCCGAGCCGGCCGCTGGTGATGTCCCCGCCGGTGGCGTGGACCTGATCGAGACTCGCCTCGAGGAAATTGCCGCCCATCCTGCTCACCGGGCGGAAGAAGGCGGAAAGCGTGGTCTGGCTCAGCCGCCCCGCCGGAGTCAGGATCGGATCCTTGAGCCCGCGCGCGTAACGGGTCGCTTCGGCCTGGACCGAGAGATTCACGGTGGGTTCATAGCGCACCGCGCCGCGCAGCACTGCGCTGCCGACCGCCTCGGCCTCAGCGGCAATCGAATTCGTCACGCTGGCAATGAGGCCGAGATAGGGGTGGGACAAGTTCCCGAGGCTGTCGCGCCAGAACTGATCGACGCCTGCCCGCGCGGTCACCCGCGTGCTGATTCCATAGCGCACATCGAGGTTACCCGTGGTGCTGCAGCGCGAGGTGCGGCACTCACCCGCCGACAGACCGTACTCGAACCGCCCGGCCGGCAAACCCTCGTTGCGCAGCCGATAGGTCTGGTTGAACTCCCGGACCTCCCCGAACGGGCCGTACGCGATGAAGTCCAGTGGATTCTCTCCATACTGGATCGGGACATCGAAGGAGTACTGGCCGAGGGCGTTCACGGAATCGAATCCGATGAGTCGCCCGCCGCGATAGGCCTCGACCGTCCAGCCGGCACCAAGCTGCCCGTTGAAGGGCACGTTGCCCAGGATCGATGGCCGGACATAGGGACTGTTGGAGATCGCCAGTCCGCGAAGCGTGCGCGAGCGCGGTCCCGTGCTGATCCCGTCGCCGAGCTGGAGTTGCGAGAGCCAGGGATTCTCGCGCCAGATTCCGGTCCACGACGCATCCGTGCGCGGTGCGCGTCCGGTGCCGTTCTGGCTCTGGACCCCGAGCGCGAGCGCGCCGCCGAAGAGGTCGAAGCCAAGCGCCGTCGAATAGGCGCCCGACCCGAAGCCTGTCGTCGGCGTCAGTACCGAGTAGTCGAGGACGAGTCCCTTGAGGCGGGAACGCTCGAGCCCCATGCGAAGACCGCTGTACTCCGGCGTGCTCGAGCTCAGCAACTGGGCACGGAGCAGCGACTCACGCCGGATTCGGCGCGCGACCGGCAGCGTGCCCGGTTCCAGCACGGCGACCTGCAGGTCGGGCCAGCTCACATCCCACTCCAGATTGAACGCGCGCGCCAGGACCGCGGTGCTGACGTAGATGTCCTGCGGCGTGGCGACCATGTCGTCGGCGGCGAGAGTGATCTTCTCCTTGCCGAGCCGGAGGATGCGACTTGCGGGTTCGAGAACCAGCGGCACATTCCCGGGCTGGACCATCGCCTCGACCGCGCCGTCAGGGCGCCGGCTGGAGCGAAGCTCGGCCAGTTCGAAAAAGACGCTGAGCGGGACAAGGGCGTGGTCGCCGGCGCGGTATGCTTCCACTGTACGGGAGGCGATCCGGCCCAGCAGCAGCTCGATGATGACGGGCTCGGCGCTTGCGGGTGCGCTGGCGACCGGCTTCGTCGTGGCCGGAGCGAACGCCACCGCAGCGGGCCGGGCCGTCGGGGCACGGTTTGCCGCAAAGGGTTCGGCGGCAGGGGCCGTCCAGCTCGCGGCCAGCTGCGCCACAACGCTGATCGTCCGGTCCACGCTCGCACTGATGGACTCGCCCAGCCTGGCAATGCTCATCAAGGGACGCGGTGCCGACCGGGAGCCGCTACCGGCGGTGTTGCGCGGGGCGCCGGTGCTGATCACGGGCGAGGTCATCGCGGCGGCGGCCGGGACGACCGCGACGGCCGCAGGTGCTCTGGTGCTGGCGGCAGGCTGGTCCCCCGCACTGCGCGACACGCGGGGTGCTGCTGCCGACTTGCTGCGCGAGGCGACCCGGCGCGTGGCCTTCGGGCCGTCGCCCTCCGGCGCCCGGCGCAGCGTGGGGGCGGGTGAAAGCGGCGGTGGCAGCTCGCTCCGTGAGGCTCCACCGACCGACTGACTGGCCATGGCGAAGAGCACCAGCACCACGACGCCGCGCTTCGCCCCGGGAGTCATGGCAGGGTCACCAGAATCGAGTCCCGGACCGCGGGAGCGCGGAGCAGCTGCTCGGAGGCAATGTCGGTGCGATCGGTCGCGAGTTCGATCCGCAGCCGATAGTTGCCCGCTGCCTGACCGGCGAGCGGAAGCATGAACTCCGGTTCGGCATCGTAGTAGATGGCGACCGGCATCTGGAAGCTGGCGACCGCGGCGCCGGACGCGTTGAGGAGAGTGCCCCTGGCGGTGCCGATGTAGGCGCTCGTCCCCTGGCGCTCCAGCCGCACCCGGACCGCGAGCGAATCGCCGGTCAGCCGCGTGCGGAGGCTCTTGAGCGCCACGCCGGTCGTGAGCTGTCCCTTGCGGTAGATGAGCGGGATGATGGTCCGGACTTCGAGCGAGAGGCCGACTGCGATCCCGGCCGAGTCGGCACCGGTGACGGGGAGGCTGCCTCCCTTGGCTGAAATCATGACGCGGGACCAGTACTCGCCATCGGCGAGGCCCTGCGGTGGCCGCGCGAGGAGCCGGACCGTCTGGCGCTGCAGCGGCGGGATGGTCATCCGCCGCGGAAAGGCTTCGATCCACGCCGTCGCGGAGGGCATCGACGCGTCCACCGAATCGGGCGTGAGCAGCATGAAGTGACCGACCGAGTCAGTCACCGGATAACCGAACATGGATGAGACCGTCACCTCGAGGGGATCCGAGCCGGGATTGTAGAGCGTGATGGACGCGCTCCGGGTCCGGTGATCGAGATAGACGGCATGCGGGGCGACGACGACGCCCTGGGCTTCCCCGACGCTGGCGAGACCCAGCGTGAGGAACAGGGCCAGAAGTCCGCGACGCATGATCAGAAAAAAGTGCACGTCAGAACGACAGTGCCGGTGTAGCTCCCGGTCGCCTGTCCCGCCGCCGGCGACACTCGTCCGCCGAGATTGACGAAGAAGTCGGCGCTGGTGGTCAGGGTGAAGGTCTGCGTGTTGTTGGGATTGAAGGTGACGGGGACGCTGGTCGTGGCCGTACCCTTCGCGATGGCGTCCGTGTTGCTGAAGCTGATCGGCAGATTGCCGCCGCCCGCCACCCGGGCGAGTTGCGTTGGCAGAGTGAAGCGGACCTGGACCTGGTGGTTGATGAGGTGCCTGACGTAGAACCGCCCGCTCTTTACCGGGTCGCTCGGCGTGACGCTCGTCTGGACGCCACGAATGACGACCCCGAAGTCCAGGTTGCGGACGCCGGTGACCGACGACTGCCCCACGAGCGGTGTCGCCGTGAGCAGTGCGAGCGTGAGCGAGAGAAGCCATGAGCGCATGACGGGATCCCCGGGGAGGCCTCACGGATGAGGGACGCTCGCAAGATAGCGGCGTCCGCCCAACCCGTGAGTCGCCCGGAAAGCCCTGGATTCGAGGCTTAGAAGTAGACGCCGGTCATGGTGACCGTGCCGTTGTAGACACCAGCCGCCTGTGCCGCCGCCGGAGTCACGGTGCCGCCGACCCACACGAAAAGCGCGCCGGCCGCGCTGAACGCGGTGGCCGTTGCCGAGGCGGACGGCGTGAACGCCGTGCAGCCCGTGGTGGTGTTCGTGGCGTTGGTGCAGCCCGTCCAGCTGCCGATCGGCAGGGTGTTCGCGCCGCTCGTCAGGTTGGCCGGCAGCGTGAACGTCAGATTGAGGTTCGCGCTCGCCTGACCGGTGAGGTCGAAGCGGCCGGAGGTCGCCGCGGCAACACCGACCGACTTGGCGACGCCGGGGAAGACGTTGCCGAAGTCGAGCGTGCGGGCGCCGGTGATCGTCATCGCCTGGTACACATTCGCGGTGGCAGTGATGCTGGCGCTCTGCGCCATGGCGGCCGAAGCCCCAAGGCTCAAGAGAGCGGCCAGAACTGCCGATACTCGGGTGGTAGTGCGCATTGCCCTTCCCTCACGTTGTTGGAGATGTGGTCTCGTCGACTGCTGAATCCAGGGAATGCCAGTTCCCTGGCGGGAGGGAAGGGCAACCTATGTGCCGCGTGTCAAATGACCGACATCGTGGTGCGGTAAGTGATTACAGCAAGAGGACTTCAATGTGTATATCTCTTGTACACCTTGAGGCAACTTCTTGGCACCTTTCGACGGCCCGGCGGGGAGGGCCAAATGCCTACGGCTCAAGGTGTTGAGCGGCGTGTGAGTGCGGTCCACGGTGACCCGGCTCACCCACGAGCGTGCCCGGTGTCGGCAAGCTGCCAGAGGTCGCCAATCTGGTTCCTGCTGGCCGGCCTGGCCCTCGGACTGCCGGCGGGTCTTCAGGCCCAGAGCCGGGGCGATATGCAAGTCGGCGCTCGGGTCCTGATGGCGGCCCCGAGTCAGGGGGCGCTGGCGGCGGCGCTCCATCATCCGGTCCCGGCCTCGCCGTCGAGCCTGGCCGAGATCCACCGGGAGCTGAAGCCCGTGGCCGTCGATTCGGTCGGCGCCACCCTTCCGGCCCGCTCGATCATCACCATCGCGTTCCTGCGGAACTAGGCGGGAGCGTCAGCAGAGTGGCCAGCGGGATCGGGCTCGGGGCCCGGTCCCGCTGGCCATTACCTTTCCGGCGTGTCCCCTCAACGCGATCACCTGCTCCCGCCCGATCTCGAGGCCTACCGCCGCGCGAGTCATCCGCGTGGCCGCATCCTGATCATCGCGCCCACGCGCGCCGCCTGCGAGACGATCGAGCTTGCACTCGGCCTCAGCGGCGTGGAGACCGTCCTCGAGCGTGATCATGGCCAGGAGCTGCGCGAGCTCGCCGCCTCGGGCAAGGGATTCGGCATCGTCGCTGGCACCGGGACCGGCAAGACCCTCGGCATCAAGCCGATCGCCGAATCCATTCTGCAGGCGCCGCTCAAGGTCGGGGTGGTCAATCGGGAGCGCGAGGCCACGCCCGAGACGCCGGGGTGGAACGTCGTCATCGTGACGACGGGGATTGCGCGGCGGTGGTTCGAGGACGACCTGATCACCGCGCGGGACACGCTGGTCGTCGACGAGATCCATCAGACCTCCGCCGAACTCGAACTCTGCCTTGCGCTCGGCAAGCGCGCGGGGTGCCGTTTCATCTGGCTCAGTGCGACGGTCGATCCTTCCTTCTATGCGCGGTATCTGGACGCGGCGGAGGTCCTCGAAACGAGCGCCTTCGACCCGCGGCTCAAGGCGAAGGTGAAGGTGCTCTCGCTCCGGGCCGAGGAGTTCCTCGACGACAAGTTCGTGAGGCACCTGATCAAGGAGAAGCGGGGCGTCGCCGTCTTCGTCCCGACCCGGGCGGAAGTGGAGCAGCTTGCCCGGGGGCTGGGTGAACGGTGGCCCAAGCTCACCGCCGCGTTCTATCATGGCGGCGAACCGATCCGGGTGATCCGGCCCTTTCTCGAGGGCGAGGTGCATCATCCCTTCCTGCTGGCCATGACGGCCGCGGGGCAGTCGGCGCTCAACATCCGCGGTCTCGACACGGTCGTGATCTACGATGCGCGCTACGCCAACGTGGTCGACCGGGGCCGCAACGTGCTGCACCGGAAGTACCTCGGTGCCAACGAGATCCTGCAGATGGCGGGGCGGGTGCATGGCCGGGTCCAGGACGGACAGGTGTTCATCCTGACCGATCGCGACCTGGTCTTCGAACGCCTGCGCCCCACCCCGCCGGAGTTCCAGCTTGCGGGGGACGCGGAACGGGTTGCGATCACCTGTGCCGCGCTGGGCGTGGACGCCAGCGACCTCGACCTGCCGATTCCGCTCGACCGCACCGGCTACCGCAAGGCGCTGACCCTGCTCACCGAGCGGGGACTCATCGAGGAGGGTCGCCTCACGCGCTACGGCCGCGAGGTCGAGGCGATGCCGGTCGACCGCGCCTGGGGGGAACTGCTGGTGCATGCGGGGGCGGACCTCGCGCCGATCGTCGCCGTCTGCTCCAACATCGATTCGCTGCACCGGATGACCCGGGAGGAGCGCGACCTCGAAGGCGTCCGGGTGAACGGCAGCGACCATCTCACGGCCTACAACTTCTTCGCCGAGGCGGTCAACAAGCACGGCTACCTCGGCGAGGTGTACGGGCTGCCGCGACACCTGTTCGATGACGAGGGACTGGCGGCGTGGGCCGAGGCGCGCGGCGTGCTGGTCAAGGCGATCGAGGACATCGCGCTGGGCACCGCATCGGTCTTCCGCGCCATCGAGATCCCGCTGCCGGAGAAGCTGCCGTACGCCGGCCGCGAGCTGCAGAAGCAGTGGGTCGATCTCCTCGCCCGCATCATGCCGTTCGACCTGGTGATCGACGAGCACACCGCCGACTGGCAGGAGGCGCGGGTGTCGCGGAATTCGGTGGCGGGGAGCTGGGGGGCGGTGGCGGGCAGTCTGCGGTTCTTTGCCGACCGCTTCGGTGTGCCGCGCGCCGCCATCGAGGGCACCACGATTCCGTACGACCTGGTGCGCCGCTATGCGCGGCGCGGTCCGGCGGAGATCGAGCTCGCCGGCTCGCGCAAGCGCCAGGAACTGGTTGTCAGGCGGCGCCTCAGCTATTTCGGGTTCGAACTGGAGTCGATCGAGGAGCCGCTGCAGGGTGCCGTGCCGGCCGAACTCCGGCCCTCGTTTCTCGAGGCACTCGCCGGCGCGCTCCTCGCGGGCGAGACCATCCATCCGAGCCAGGGCCGCATACGGCGGGCGACGGGGGAGCTGGGCGAATTGTGGCGACGGTCGGGCGGGACGCTCGCCGTGGCCGCGCCGGAGGCGGTGCGCGCGGCGCTCGTGGCACAGCTCGCCGTCGTGAACGACTGGGAGCAGTTCCTCCGGACCCGGGTCGAACTCGATCCTGCCCACCTCGTTCCGGAGTCGCTCCGGTCCCGGTTGATGTCGCTGCCGAACGGCGTGCGCCTGCTGGGCGACACCGTGCCCATCCACTATGAGGTAGGTCCCGAGGGTGGGGTGGCGCGGCTGCATCTTCGCGAAGGCCAGGTCCGGCGGCTTCGGGAGGAGGATCTTCCCGTCCTGGACCGGCCGCTTCGCTTTGCGGTCCTTCGCGGCAACCATCCCGCCCTCGAGGCCGATACGCTCGAGGGGGTACGTGCCGCCCTGCGGGGCTCGGCGGAGCGGGAGCGCCGGAACAAGTTCAAGCCGCCCCGCCACCGCCGGCGCCACTGAGCCCGGGACGCCGCGACGCCGTCCTTCCACCGCAACACCCCCGGCCCCGCCATGCGCGACCTGCTCCCGGACCGCCCCGCATCGGGTCGGGCGCGGGGGAACAGGGTGGGGGGTGGTGTATCGTTCTGCCGGGCCAGTCGTCACCGGGGGTAGAAGACACAGGCTGAAACCCTGATCGAACCCGAACCGTAGACCACCACATGCCGGACACGCATACCCCCAGCTCGCCGCCCTCCGTCTTCTCGCCGCTCGCCAAGGCCCTGCTCGATGGGTTCAGCGAGGGAGTCATCGTCTTCGACCCCCATGGCAAAGTGGTGTACGCCAATACCCAGGCCCGCGAGGCGATGGCCGAACTGGCGCCCTCGGAAGAGGAGGCGTCGAGCCTCCTTCCCCGGCTCGCCGCCATGGGCGGGCGACTTCGTCCCCTCCGGGTCGGGGCGCTGGAGCTGGGCGAGGCGATGTTCATTCCGGGCATCGACGGGCCCAGCACGCTGGCGGACCGGGAGCGCGACGCCATCGTCCGGACCCTCGACCAGCACGGCTGGAAGCTGGCGGAAACGGCCAAGCAGCTTGGCATCAGCCGCACCACCCTCTGGCGCAGGCTGAAGGCGTACGGCCTCCATCGCGATGGCCGCAGCCGCTGGGCCCGGAACGGCTCGGACATCGAGCACACGGCGTAGCCGTTGCTGCTCGCGCTTTACTGTCTTCTCGCGGCGCCCGCCGCGATCTCCGATACCACCGCATTCGCCGATGCCCAGACCGAGGCGCTGATCCACAGCGCCATGGTCAGGCACGGTGCTGCCGACCAGCAGATTCACGACTACCAGGCACGCTTCCGCTACCGGCTCTCATTCGGCCTCGGCCGGCGCCGCTGGTCCCGGGTGCCGAATGCCGCCGTCGAGGAGCAGGAGGGAACGGTGGACTGGTCGGCGCCAAACGATCTCAGGGTGGAGATCCTCGGCCGACGGGCCTCGAGCCGGTCCAACGACCTCAAGCTCAGCAGCAACTTCGATCGCCCCTGGTTCATTCCCCGGTCACTCTCCGATTCGATCCGGGTCTTCGGCAACGAGATCCCGCCCCGCGCCGCGCTCCACCCGCTCGCCAGCAACGGCCCCGACTGGTACCGCTACCGCCTGACCGACAGTCTCCAGTTCAGCAGCCAGGGCCGTCAGGTGAAGCTGCTCGGCGTCGAGGTCATTCCGCGCCGCAACGGCGCATCGCTCATCGCGGGGAAGCTCTGGCTCGATGCCGCGACGTCCGAACTGGTGCGCTTCAGCTTCCGGTTCGTCGGGACCGAGCTGTGGCGTGGTCTTGATGACGATGGCGGAGACAAGGGCGACAGCAAGACCGACCAGCGCCTCAATCGCCTGGTGAGCCGGATCCTCACCCTCAACGCCGATCTCGAGTATTCCCTGCAGGACGGCACCCACTGGATGCCGTACCAGCAGGTGGTGTCAGGCCGAGTGGAACTGCCCTGGTTCGGTGAGCTGGTGATTCCGTTCGAGGCGCGCACCACCTTCGACGACTACCGCGTGAACAGCGGCAAGGCCGTGGTGTTCCAGCTGCCTCCGCCGGAGAAGGTCACCGATCCCGACAGCCTCCAGGCGCTGGCCCGCGCCCGGCGGGATTCGCTGCGGGAGGACGGACGCCGTCGCCGGCGTGCCGGCGGCGAACTCCCGGAGGACCAGCAGCCGCGTGACGAATCCGGCACCTGGGCCGATGGCCGGTTCGAGATCCATCGGGCGCCGGGTGACTCGCTTCGCGGTTATGCCGAGTGGGGCGATTCACTCGAATTCAGCAACGACCCCGCGGGCGACCGCGAAGTCCGCGAGGTGCAGGCCGACCTCGAGCGGATGGCGGTGTCGCTGCCGCCGGAGCTGACCGGCCGGCCGACGCACGGCATCAGCTGGGACCGGATCACCGACGCGGTCCGCTACAATCGGGTGCAGGGAGCGGCGCCGGGACTCAGCTACCTGCTCGCGGTGCCGGGCGACGGCTTCACCACGCTCCGCGGCGAGGCGCGCTTCGGGTTCAGCGACCATCGGGTCACGGGTGGACTCACGCTTCGGCGCGAGGCCCCTGGCGCCCGGTGGACCCTCAGTGCCTACCGCGATCTGCGCTCCAACGATCCCCTCGGTCGCGCCAACGGCTTCGGCAACAGTCTCAACGGGCTCTTCGTGGGGCATGACGACGCGGACTATCATCTCGCCCATGGGGCGCGACTCACGCGGGAAGGCTCGCTCGGCCTCGGCCTCGAGCTCACGACCACGCTCCTCCTCGAGCGCGAGGCCAGTGTCAGGCGGGAGGCACGCTCGTGGCTCAACGATGCGATCGGCGGGACCGGAGACTTCCCGCCGAATCCCCCGATTACCGGCGGGACGTATGGGGGCGCCCAGGTGCGGCTCGAGGGCGGAGTGCTGCGCGCGCGCTGGAGTCTCGCCGCCGACCTGCTGGCGAACTCGGCCCATCGGACGGCGCGGGTGTACGGCTCCTATCGGCGCCCGCTCTGGCGCCAAGGGGGCGTCGCGACGCTTCAGCTGAACGCCGGTACCGCGACCGCGAATCCGCTGCCGCAGCAGGCGTTCCGGATCGGCGGGTCGGGAACGGTGCGCGGCTTCGATTACGGCACCCGGCGGGGTCAGGCGTTCTGGAGTGCGCAGCTCGACTGGCCGCTCAACCGCGGCATCATCCAGCCGGTGCTGTTCGCGGACGCCGGTCAGGCGGCTCCGGCCAGGAACCTCTTCCGCTCCCGCACGATCGCCGGTGGCGGCATCGGCCTCGCGATCCTGGGCGGTGTCCTGCGGTTCGACCTCAGTCACCCAATCACGACCGGTGGGCACGGACTTCGGTTCGACCTCGGTGCACGCGGCTTCTTCTAGGCGAGAATTCCCTTCGATGCGCCCGGGATTCCACTAAGCGCATCTTGGTGATGTCTTCATTACCGCTTCAATTCTCCCGAGCACATTACGCGCACCTTATTCACTCTTTCATCGGAGTTGCTATGCGTATTGTGCGTGTCAGTGCCGTGGTGGCCCTCGTGCTTGCATCGGTGTCCAGCGTGCAGGCGCAATCGTCCAGCGCAGCGCACCCGTGGCTGGTGCGGGCTCGCGGCATCGTCGTCGCGCCCAACGCTTCGAGCAAGCCATCCGGTCTCGATGTGAAGGCGGATGCCACGGCCGAAATCGACATCAGCCGCAAGCTCAACTCGTTCTTGTCGCTGGAGCTGGTGCTGGCGACGGCGTCGCAGGAAGTGAAGGCCGGCAGCACGAGCCTTGGCACCGTGCAGCACCTGCCGCCGACCCTGGTCCTGCAGTTCCATCCGATCGCCAAGGGCGCGTTTGATCCGTACCTCGGCGCGGGCGGCAACCTCACGATCTTCTATGGCAAGTCCGGCGGGCTCGAGTCGCTGACCCTCACGACGAGCGTCGGCTATGCGTTCAATGCCGGCTTCGACGTGCCGATCGGCGAGCGCGGCGTGTTCAACGTCGACGGCAAGTATGTGAACATCAAGACCGATGTGAAGTCGGGCAGCACGGTGGCCTACAAGCTCAAGGTCAATCCGTTCGTGATCGGCGCGGGCTTCGGCTACCGCTTCTAGTCGAGCCGGCAGTCCGCACGCGGGCCGGGGAGCAGCGCGCTCCCCGGCCCGCGGTGTCTTCGGGGGCGGGCTTCCCCCTGCCGGATGCCGCCCCTAGGTTCCCGCCCCATGTCTCCTTCTCTTCGGCGTCACTGGTTCCTGCTGCCGGCGGCCTCCGCCGGCCTCGCCCTTCTGGCCGCCGGCTGCGGCCATTCGGGAGGGGGCGGGCGGATCGAGGTGACCTACAAGCAGGACAACCCGGTGAAGGAGAAGACCAAGGATCCGGACCACTACGCCGGGGCCGCGACAGGGGCCTGGTGTCCGGTCGCCCGACGGCTGGAAGTCACCTCCTCCCACGACGACATGGGATTCGGGCTGGTGGTGTACCCGGTGGACTCGCTCGTCGCCGGGAGCTACGATGGGTTTGATCCCGGCATCGACACCGCGATTCGCCCGGCGGCGGCTGGTGTGGCGCGCTGGTTCACCGACCAGCGGATCATCGGCCTGCAGAGCGACTCGGGCGGCCTCACGCTCACCCGGAATGGCGAGCGCTACGACGCGACCTTCGCCTTCCGGCTCCGTTCGCTCGACAGCTACGACACCACCCGGGTGTCCGGCCGGATGTCGGGGATCCGCCCCGGGCCCTGCCCGGTGGACTCGGTGCCGGGCACGGCGCCGAAGCAGTAACTTCCAGCCATGACGTCGACCTACTACCGCAAGGGTTTCGGGCTCAAGGCCGCGATCGAGGGCCAGCTCACCTCGGACTATTCCAGCGCCGTGGTGGACACCCTGCGCGCGAATGGCTATCGCCTGACCGCCGGCCCGCTGACGTTCCGCCTGGCCAAGGAGTTCGGCTTCTGCTACGGCGTCGATCGCGCGGTGGAATACGCCTATGAGACCCGCACCAAGTTTCCGGGTCATCGACTCTTCCTGGTCGGCGAGATCATCCACAACCCGCACGTGAACGCGAAGCTCACCGCGATGGGCATCACCATCCTGGCCCGGGCGGCGGACGGGAGCTTCGACTTCTCGCCCATCACCACCGACGATGTCGTGATCATGCCGGCGTTCGGGGTCACGGTGGCCGACTTCCAGCGCCTCAGGGCGGCGGGTGCGGTGCTCGTCGATACGACCTGCGGCTCGGTGCTCAACGTCTGGAAGCGGGTGGAGAGCTACGCGCGCGACGGCTACACGGCGCTCATTCACGGCAAGTACTTCCATGAGGAGACCCGGGCGACGGCCAGCCAGGTGACGAAGTACCCCGGCGGCCAGTACCTCGTGGTCTTCGACATGGCGGAGGCCCGGCTCGTCTGCGAGTACATCGAGGGGCGCGGGGATGTCGTGGAGCTGCAGCGCCGCTTCGCGCACGCGATGTCGGACGGCTTCAGCTTCGAGCGCGATCTGGTCCGCGTCGGCCTTGCGAATCAGACCACGATGCTCTCGGGCGAGTCGCTGGCGATTGCCAACGAGGTGAAGCAGAGCATGCTGCGCCGCTATGGCGCGGACGCCATCGAGGCGCACTTCCGCACCTTCGACACGATCTGCTCCGCGACCCAGGAGCGGCAGGACGCCGTCGTGACGCTGCTCGAGGAACCGCTCGATCTCATGGTGGTCGTCGGCGGCTACAACTCGAGCAACACGACTCATCTCGCGGCCCTCTGCCGCGAGCACGGCGTCCGCACCTATCACATCGAGGACGCCTCGGCCATCGACGTGACGACCGGCCTGCTCCGGCACCAGCCGGGGGTGCGGGTGCCCGAGGCGCAGGCCGAGGGCTGGCTCGAGGGCGTCACTCGCATCGGCATCACGGCGGGTGCCTCGACGCCGAACAACAAGATCGGCGAGACGATCCTGAGGATGTGCGCGGTCGCCGGCGTCGAGCCGGACCTTCCAGCCTGATTGCCGAGGGGACCGCGATGCGCGCGGTCCTGGTTTCGCGATGCCCTACCGTCAGACCACCGTCGCCGGATTGCCGGCGCTCTCCCTGTACAACGACGAACTCGAACTGCTCGCGGTGCCGAGCGCCGGTGCGCGGATCACCCATCTGCGCCGCCGGCGCGGGCGCGAGTGGCTGTGGCAGAACCCGGCGCTGCCGATCGTCGTGCCGCCGATCGAGATCCCCGCCTCACCGACGGCGTACGTCGATCGGCACGACAGTGGGGGTTGGGATGAGTGCTTCCCGACCGTCGGTCCCTGTCCGCTTCCGGGTGCCGATCCTGCCGTCGCGCTTCCCGATCACGGGGAACTCTGGTGCGCGACCTGGCAGCACGACCTGCTCGCGAACGCCGAGGTGACGACCTGGCGGAGCGTGACCCGCTGCCGCACCGTGCCCGCGGAGTTCCAGCGCGAGGTAACGCTTGATGGCGACGCGGTTCACTTCGACTATCGGCTCCGTTCGACCGGGACGGTGCCGTTTCCCTACCTCTGGTGCGCCCATCCGCTGTTCGCGATTCAGCCAGGCACCCGGCTCGAGATCCCCGGAGTGTCGCGTGCCCGGGTCGGCGCGGTGCGCGGGCGCCACGATCTGAGCGCGGGCGGGGAGACGGTCTGGCCGCTGGACGGCGGGGAGGCGTTCACCGTTCCGGAACAGGGCGGTTGGGCGGCGCTGCTCCATATGGATTCTCCGGGCGGCGGACTGGCCCGTCTCACCGACCCGACCCGCGGGGAAACGCTTGAACTCCATTGGGATGCGGTCGCGATCCCCTTTGTAACCCTGTGGATGAACATGGGGGGGTGGGCCCCCTCCGGTGAGCCATACGTGAACCTGGCGGTCGAGCCCTCGCTGGCGGTGCCGACCACGCTCGACGAGGCGGCCGCGATCCCCGGCATGGCCCCGATCCTGCCCCCTCAAGGGGAGCGAGTATGGCGGCTTACGGTCACTCTTCGGGAGACCAACTTCTAGCGCGCCGCACCCGCGGGTGGTACGTTAGCCACCCCTTTTTCGGGGTTCCTCGAGGCGGGAGCGATCTGCGTGGCGCGCTTGAAGAGTGATGCATACGACGTGGTGCTCGCGGCACTGCAGGCGATGCCTGAAGTGACGACGAAGCGCATGTTCGGCGCGGAGGCGTTCTTCACGCACGGCCGCATGTTCGCCTTCCTCTTCGATGAAGCGATCGTGCTCAAGCTGCCCGAGTCGGAGCGGCAGGACGTGCTCGACACCCGCGCGGCGCGTCCCTTCCTCACCGGCGAGCGAGCGCCCTTCGGTCGCTGGGTGGAAGCGACGATCCACGGCAGCCAGGCTGCCTCACGCGCGATCCGCCTCGCGGCCGCGGCGCACGCGCTGGCGCAGAGCCCGCAGCACGACGGCCCGCGCAAGCGTCGCCCCGCCACCAAGCGCCGCGGCACGACCCGGCGCACCGCCCAGGGTGCCTGAGCGAGTCACCGCATCAAGATGACCGCAGCGAGAGAGGGGGCGACCGGGTCGGTCGCCCTTATGCGTTGATGGAGGGGGTGTCGGTGAGCAGCGCGGCGATCGCCGCGATGGTGAGCGGTGCGCTGCCCTCGGCGCGATTGTTCACGAGGATGTAGGCGGGTATGCGCAGCGCCGCCGCCTGACGGATGAGCGCGGCCACGTCGTGGCGCAACTCCGGATTGCGGTCGTGAATCCGGTCGTACGGAGCGAAGGCGTCCACCGCATCGCTGTAGGTGCGTCCGGGACGGAGCAGAATGCGCGCGACGGTGAAGGGCGCACTGAACGACCCCGGAATCTCGGCCTGCTCCCCCACCGGCGGCATGCGCGTCCACGAGTTGAAGACGTGGGCGACGTTGTGCTCGCGCAGCACCGCGAAGTAGGGCGGTGCCAGATACTCCTTGTTCCGCAGCTCCACCGCATAGGGAACATCTCTCGGCAGCTTCGAGAAGAACCCGTCGAGCAGGTCGGCGAAGGCCTGGCCGGTGAGCTTCGCCGCGCGCGCGATGGTCTGGAACTCGAAGACGAACGGCCCCAGGTGCCCGCCGAAGTGCCGCTGATAGGGCTCGAGTACCTCGGTCTTGAAGAGGTCCGCGTTCAGGAAGTCGGGGTTGAGTTCACCGCCGGTTGCCTTGTAGCGTGCCTTGGAAAAGGTGTGCACCGTGATCCGGTCCCAGACCTTGCTCACGCACTGGAATCCGGGAGGGAGCGCCTTCGCGTAGCTCTCCAGCATCGACGCGGAAGGTGGCGCATAGAAGGTCGAGTCGATGCCGACGGTGCGAAAGAGGGGAAAGCGGGCGTACTCCGCGAGCATCGCGGCCGAGGAGCCGGTCTTCGGATACTCCTTCTCGTAGATGAGTCCGGTCCACCCCGGATAGGTCCAGGAGGAGGTGCCGAACCGGAGAATCTCCGGGAGCCGGGCGGCCAGCTCCCGGAACTGCTCGATGGTGGGGCGATCGGTCATGCCGACAAAGTTCGGTCAGGGGGCGGCGAAGCGGTAGAGCGTTCCGTTGCCGGTCATGACGTAGAGCTCTCCCTGGCTGTCTTCACCGAAACTGGTCACACCACCGGTGAGCGTGAGCGCGGGATAGCTCACCTGCTCGGTGATCCCGTTGCCGCTCTTGCGGAAGCTCCGCAGGAAGCCGCTGCAGTAATCGGCGTAGAAGTAGCGACCCTGGACGGCCGGCACCGCGCTCCCGCGATAGACGTAGCCGCCGGTGATGGCGCAGCCCTGACTGTGGTCATACTCCAGGACCGGGAGCGTGAGCCCGGCCTGGTTGCAGCCCGAACCGCCATAGCAGTGCATGCCTTCCATGACGTTCCAGCCGTAGTTCTCTCCGCCGGCAGAGTTGGCCGGCTGGATGTCCACCTCCTCGTAGGCGCCCTGTCCCACGTCGGCGATGTAGAGATCGCCGGTCTGCCGGTCGAAGCTGAACCGCCAGGGATTGCGGAGGCCGTAATTCCACAGCTCGTGCCGGAAGGAGGCGTCGTTCGCCCACGGGTTGCCCGGCGGGATGGTGTAGGTCCCGGTGCGCACATCGATGCGCAGGATCGAGCCGAGCAGCTCGGTGCGGTCCTGGCCGTGGCCATCGGGGTCGCCACCGCTCCCGCCGTCGCCGAGACCGACGTAGAGCATCGAGTCCGGGCCGAAGGCGATCATCCCGCCGTTGTGATTGTCGTACGGCTGGTCGGCGGTGATCACGACGGTCCCGTTGGCATCGGCCACGTCGGGGTCGCCGCTCACCTGGTAGCGGGCGACGACCGAGTGCCCGGCGGCACCGCCGCCAGTGGTGGTGTAGTCGATGTAGAAGGTGCCGCTGGTCGCGTAGTCGGGGGCGAACGCCATGCCGAGCAGGCCCTGCTCGCTGCCCTTGGTCGTCAGGGCAGTGATGTCGAGGAATGGCGTCGGCAGCGCGACGCCCTGCTTGATGATGCGGATGATGCCACTCTGCTCCAGCACGAAGAGCCGCGTGGTGTCCCCCGGCGGCGCGGTGAGAAAGAGCGGCGCGTTGAGGCCGCTGACGACCGGCACCAGGGCGAGGACCGAATCGGCGCGGGTGGGTGGGCCGCTGCCGCCGTCCGAGCCGCAGGCCGAGATGAGCGCGCCGAGTGTGCCGAGCAGGATCAGGGAACGCATGTCGGACTCCGTGGGCTCAGTGCAGCACGATGCGGTAGACCTCGCCGCTCTGCTGCAGGATGTAGAGCTCGCCGGCGGCATCTTCTCCGAAGCTGGTGATGAGCGTGCCGGGGCTGAGGGCGGGCTGGTCCTGCTGGTTGGTCGCCTGGCCATTCTGCCATTCGAACGAACGCACCCAGCCGCTGCAGTAGTCGGAATAGAGGTAGTGCCCCACGAGTGTGGGGATCGCCGTCCCGCGGTAGACGTACCCGCCGGTCACGGCGCATCCCTGACCGTGGTCGTAGTCGAGAACCGGGAGGGTGAGCCCGCTTTGGTCGCACACCGGGGCGTTGTAGCAGTTCATCCCTTCCATGGTATTCCAGCCGTAGTTCGCGCCCCCCGCACTCGCGGCGGGCTCGACGTCGATCTCCTCCCGGGCGTTCTGGCCGACATCGCCGATGTAGAGCGCGCCGCTCCCGCGGTCGAAGCTGAAGCGCCAGGGATTGCGGAGGCCGTAGCTCCAGACCTCGTGCCGGAGGGTCGGGCTGGTCGCGAAGGGATTGCCTGACGGAATCGTGTAGCTCCCGTTTCCGCTGACATCGAGGCGGAGGATCGACGCGAGCAGGTCACGCGCATCCTGCCCCGTGGAGAGGGGATCGCCGCCCCCGCCGCCGTCGCCGAACCCGGCATAGAGGTAGCCGTCGGGTCCGAAGGCGATCATGCCGCCATTGTGATTGGAGTAGGGCTGATCGAGGCTGAGCAGGGTGACGCCGGAGGCCGGATCGGCGACGTCGGCCGAGCCTGACACATGATAGCGGGCGATCACCGAGGTGCCACCCGATTCCGCACCGTGCGGCGAGGTGTAGCTCACGAGGAAGCGGCCGCTCGTGGCGTAGTCGGGGTAGAAGGCGAGTCCGAGGAGCCCCTGTTCGCTGCCGGTGGTGACGGAGTCGGTCAGGTCGAGGAACGGGGTCGGGAGCAGCACGCCATGCTTGATGATGCGGATGCGGCCGGTCTTCTCCACCACGAAGAGCCGGGCCGTGTCGCCGGCGGGAGCAGTGAGGAAGACGGGGTTGCTGAGTCCGCTCGCGACCGGCTGGAGGCCGAGCGTACCGGGGCCGCCGCTCACGGTGACGGTGCGGGTCATCTCGGACGCCGCGCCATGGCTGTCCGTCGCGTGCAGCGTGATGGTATGCAGCCCCACGGAGAGCGTGGTGACGCGGAGGGTGTCGCCGCTCCCGAGCGCGCCATCGCGCGAGCTCGACCAGGTGAGCGAGGCACCGGCAAGGGCCCCGTCTTCCGGGTCGCTCGCGCTGCCGATCAGGAGGAGCGTGTCACCAACGGCGATGCTGGCGCCGCTCGAGGGCGCCGTGATCTGCACCGAGGGAGCCTGGTTCCCCGGCGGCGGGCCCATCGGCGCCGAGGCCGATGAACAGCCGCCAAGGGCGATGAACACCGGCAGGCATGCGAGCAGCACTCCGCGGAGGTCCGTGGCAGGGTCAGCCATGAGATGCCGGTTGGGGGAGCGACGTTGGAATCGGTCCTACAATAGTCAGCACCCCGGCATCCGCCCCGTGACTCGGGTCACCCGGGTCGTTCATGAGAGGTGGGTCGGCACCGCGCTCTCCGCGAATCGCCGGGCGAGCGCGGTGAGATAGCCGTCGATGGTGCGATGGTGCCCCATGAGCCGCCCGAAGACGCGGAAGAAGGGGTTGGCGATCCAGCCATCTTCGGTAATCGTGACCCCGGTGCCTTCCCCCGCCGGCTGAAGCTCGTAGATCCAGGTGCCTCCGAACGCCGCCCCCGGCTCCGCATCGATCACCGTGCGCATCCGCCGCTGCGGCACCGACTCGGCGATCAGCAGCGTCATCGTGAAGTTGTTGCCGAGCGTCTGCCGCCACCGCTCCTGCCCGACCTGATCGGGGAGCCGGTCCACCTTCTTCACCTCCTGCCACCAGGTCGAGACATCCTGCTGATTGCGGATCACCGCCCAGACCATCGCCGGCGGATGTGCGAGTACGATCCGGCTCACGGCATGATGGTTCCTGGGCATCCGTCCACCGATCAGGCGGACGAGCAGCACCACCATGCCGATGAGGGCGACGCCGAGCAGGAGACTCTTCACGGCGCCGGCCGGAACAGCAGGTCCTGATAGTCGAAGCTGAAGTCGGTCGACGGCAGCACCGGCGCCAGCGTCATCCGGTCGATCGTACCATCGGCCTTGAGGGCGAAGGTGACGAAGGCGTCGGCGGTCGTCTTCTCGCGCATGCGCGCGCGGAAGGTGTC
>JBGASX010000004.1:0-107221 GCA_044229445.1 Gemmatimonadales bacterium
GACCAGCTGATGGCGCTGGGCTGGAAGGTGCTGATGCCGATCGGCCTCGCGTACATCATGCTGATCGCGCTGGCGATCTACCTCATCGACAACGTCGCGGGCGTCACGACGCCGATCGTCAAGATGGTCGTCCTGTTCGTGATCAACGTGGGGCTGGGCTTCATCGTGTTCCGCGTGTTCGACCGCGGCCTGCTCATCACCGGCTCGCGCCGCGGGAACGCGGCGGCCGGCGGTCTCGAGCGGGCGGCCTGAGGAGACTATGGCAATTGGCGTGAAGGTCATGAAGCGGCCCGAGAAGGACGTGAGCTACGTCCGGGCGACGCTCAAGGGGATGGCGATCACCTTCAAGAAGATGTTCGAGCAGAAGGTGACCATGGAGTACCCCGAGGAGAAGAGCGCGCCCGAGCTCGAGCGGGGCGCGTGGACCATCTCTCCCCGGTGGCGCGGGACGCACCGGATGCTCACCGACGAGCAGGGCCGCTCCAAGTGCGTCGCCTGCGGGCTCTGCCCCCAGATCTGTCCCGCCAACTGCATCAAGCTGGTGCCGGGCGAGGATGAGGAGGGCAACCGCTACCCCCTGGTCTACGAGATCGACGAGTTCCGCTGCGTCTTCTGCGGATACTGCCAGGAGGTCTGTCCGGAGGAGGCCATTCACGTCGGCGTGCATTACGAGAACGCCGAATACAGCCGGGACCGGTTCGTCTACGACCTGGAGCGGCTGTCGTCGCAGACCCATCCGGTCTCGACGCTGTGGGATCCCACCGACCCGAAAGGCGAATGATGACCGAACAGGTCTTCTGGTTCTTCGCCATCGTCGCGATCCTCTCGGCTCTGCTCGTCGTGACGATGCGGAGCCCGATCGCGTCGGCGTTCTGGCTCATCTCGACGATGCTCTGCCTGTCCGGGATCTTCTTCATGCTGCACGCGCCGTTCATCGGCGCGATCCAGATCCTGGTCTACGCCGGCGCCGTGATGGTGCTGTTCCTCTTCGTGATCATGCTGCTCAATCTGGGCCACGATCATGGTGAGTTCCGCCGGGCGCCGCTCTGGTTCGTCGCCGTGGTGCTGGTCGGGGTGATGGGCAGCCAGCTCATGCCGCTCGGCGGGTACAGCCGGGAGCGGATGGCCTTCGAGTACAGCCGGTCGGCATCGCTGGCGGAGCCGGCGGTGATGTTCGACTCGACGATGTACGCGGCCGGTCTCGATCCGGTGCGCGCGACCCAGGCGCGCGGCGTCCCGGGGGACATCGCCAAGCCGCTCTTCGAGCAGTACCTGGTGCCGTTCGAGCTCACCTCCATCCTGCTCCTCGCGGCCATCGTCGGCGCGGTGGTGCTCGCCAAGCGGAGGATCTGATGCCCCTCGTCGGTCCCTCGCTGCTGCTCTCGGCGATCCTGTTCTCGATCGGTGTCGCCGGGGTGCTCGTCCGGCGCAACGCGATCGTGATCTTCATGTGCGTCGAGCTGATGCTCAACGCGGTGAACCTCACCTTCGTGGCGCTCTCGGAGGCCTACGGGCTGTCCGGACAGATCTTCGTCTTCTTCGTCATGACGGTGGCGGCCGCAGAGGCCGCGGTCGGGCTCGCGATCATCCTGGCCATCTTCCGCCACCACAAGTCGGTGGACCTCAAGAACATCAACCTGCTCAGGGGCTGATGCACCTCACGATCGCCCTCATCATCGGTCTGCCGCTGCTCGGCTTCCTGCTGAACGGCGCGCTCGCCCTCAAGCTGCCCGGCGCCAAGACCGCCGTGTCGCTCATCGGGCCCGGCGTGCTGCTCGGGAGCTTCGCCCTGGCGCTCAAGCTCTTCCTCGAGCTGAGCGCGGTGTGGGAGGGCACGCCGAACGCGGCCCAGGTCGTCACCCTGTGGAGCTGGCTCCCGGTCGGGGCGCTGCAGATCGACTTCGCCTTCCAGCTCGACCAGCTGTCGATGGTCATGCTCCTCGTCATCACCGGCGTGGGCAGCCTGATCCACCTGTTCAGCGTCGGCTACATGAAGGCGGACGACGGGTACGCGCGCTACTTCGCCTACCTCAATCTCTTCGTCGCCTTCATGCTGGTGCTGGTGCTCGGCGCCAGCTTCCCGATGATGTTCATCGGGTGGGAAGGGGTCGGACTCTGCTCCTACCTGCTGATCGGATTCTGGTTCACCGAGAAGGCGAACGCGGACGCCGGCAAGAAGGCCTTCATCGTCAACCGCATCGGCGACTTCGGCTTCCTGGTCGCGATGTTCCTGATCTGGCAGGCCTTCGGGACGCTGAACTACCAGGCGGTCTTCAGTCACGCTACCGGCGTGCTCCCGGCGGGCGGCGCCATGGTCACGGCGATCACCCTGTTCCTCTTCCTCGGCTGCACCGGCAAGTCGGCGCAGATTCCGCTCTATACCTGGCTGCCCGACGCCATGGCCGGCCCGACGCCCGTCTCCGCCCTGATCCATGCGGCGACGATGGTGACGGCGGGTGTGTACCTGGTGGCCCGCTCGAACGTGCTGTTCGCCCTCGCGCCGACGACGCAGACGGTCGTGGCCGGCGTGGGCGCCCTGACCGCGCTCTTCGCCGCGACGATCGGCCTCCGTCAGTACGACATCAAGAAGGTCCTCGCCTATTCGACCGTCTCGCAGCTCGGATACATGTTCCTGGGCGTGGGCACCGGGGCCATCACGGCGGGCGTCTTCCATCTCGTCACCCACGCCTTCTTCAAGGCGCTCCTCTTCCTCGGTTCCGGCAGCGTGATCCACGCGATGCATCACGCCTATCACGCCACCCACAGCCATGAGGATGCGCAGGACATGCGGAACATGGGCGGGCTCCGGAAGTACATGCCCGTCACCTCGTTCCTCATGATCGTGGCGACGCTCGCGATCGCGGGGATCCCGCCGTTCTCCGGCTTCTTCTCCAAGGACGAGATCCTCGCCATGGCCTTCGGGCGCGGGGAGCACGAGCCGCTCTTCCGGGTCTTCTGGGCGATGGGCGCCACCGCGGCGCTGCTGACGGCCTTCTACATGGCCAGGCTCATCGCGATGACCTTCTTCGGCGAGAATCGCACCGGGGCCACCGAACGGGAGCACCTGCACGAGGCGCCCTGGATCATGACCGGGCCGCTGCTCGTGCTGGGCATTCTCAGCGTGGTCGGCGGCTGGCTCAATCTGCCGGAGTTCGTGCATGGACTCGGACCCACCGAGCGCATGCATCACTGGCTCGAACCGGTCACCTCGGCCGGGATGAAGGTCTCCCAGGAACTCGGGACCAGTGTGGTGGCGCCCGAGGGGGCCACGGGGATGGGACTCGTCGGCCTCGCGGTGGCGATCGCGCTGCTGGGCCTCTTCCTCGGGATGACGCTCACGCTCAAGGCGAAGACGGTGCCGGCGCACGACGCCGCCCCGGAACGGGGTTTCTGGAAGGTGCTCTACAACAAGTACTACGTCGATGAGCTCTACGATCGCTATATCGTGCAGCCGCTGATCGGACTCTCGCGGGTGGTGCTCTGGAAAGCGGTCGACCAGGGCGTCATCGATGGCGGCGGCGTCAACGGGGCGGCGGCCGGGTCCCGGGCGCTGGGCTGGCTCGGCAGCCGGCTGCAGAACGGACAGATCGGCGTCTACGTGGTCCTCTTCGTGGTCGGGGCGGTGTACGTCCTCGGAATGGTAGCCTGGCGATGAGTGCCTTCCTGACGTCTATCGGCTACGGCCACTGGATCCTCAATACCCTGGTCCTGCTGCCGCTGGTCGGCGCGATCCCGATCGCGCTGTTCCCCGCGGCCCGCGCCAGGCAGATCGCCCTGGCCGTGACCTGCCTCGAGCTGGTGCTGTCGCTCGGCCTCTGGTGGGCCTTCGATCCGTCGACCTCGGCGATGCAGTTCGCGGTCACCGCACCCTGGGTCGGGGCGTGGGGCATCAGCTACACCATCGGACTCGACGGGCTGTCGCTCTTCATGGTGCTGCTCACCACCTGCGTCATGCCGCTCGCGGTGCTCAGCAGCTTCAAGTACATCGACCAGCGGGAGAAGCTGTATTACGGTCTTCTGCTGACGCTCCTCACCGGGATGCTGGGGGTCTTCCTCGCCCTCGACATGTTCCTGTTCTACGTGATGTGGGAGGTCATGCTGATCCCGATGTACTTCATCATCGGGATCTGGGGTGGCAAGAACCGGCTGTACGCGGCGATCAAGTTCTTCATCTACACGATGGCGGGCTCGCTGCTGATGCTGGTCGCCATCGTGGCCATGATGTTCCAGGTCTACAAGAGCACCGGGACGCCGAGCTTCGCGTACGACCAGTTCCTCGCGGCGGCACCCCAGATGGGTGCGCTCGCCCCGTGGCTCTTCCTGGCCTTCGCGATCGCGTTCGCCATCAAGGTCCCGATCTTCCCGTTCCATACCTGGCTGCCCGACGCGCACGTCGAGGCGCCGACGGCGGGCAGCGTGATCCTGGCGAGCATCCTGCTCAAGATGGGGACCTACGGCTTCCTGCGCTTCGCGGTGCCGTTCTTCCCCGAGGTGGCGCTTTCGCCGCTGGTGACGTCGATCGTGGTGGCGCTGGCCGTCATCGGCATCATCTACGGCGCCCTCGTCGCGATGGTGCAGCCGGACATCAAGAAGCTCGTGGCCTACTCGTCGGTGAGCCATCTCGGTTTCGTGATGCTGGGCATCTGGGCGGCGACGCTGCAGAGCGTGCAGGGCGCGCTGATGATCATGATCGGCCACGGCCTCTCGACTGGCGCGCTGTTCCTCCTCATCGGCATGATCTACGAGCGGCGCCACACTCGCGAGATCGCCGATTACGGCGGGCTCGCCCGCGTGATCCCGGTCTTCTCGCTGATCCTGGTGGTCACCGCCCTGGCGTCGATCGGCCTCCCGGGGCTCAACGGGTTCATCGGCGAATTCCTGGTCCTGGTCGGCAGCTTCAGCCGCTATCCCTGGGCGACCGGGCTCGCCGCGACGGGCGTGATCTTCGCCGCGGCCTACATGCTCTGGGCCCTGCAGCGCATCATCTTCAACAAGCTCGACAAGCCGGAGAACGCGCATCTCGCCGATCTTTCGGCGCGCGAACTGGTGGTGGTGCTCCCGCTCGTCGCCGGCATGATCTGGCTCGGGCTCTACCCCAAGCCGGTGCTTGATCGCATGGATGCCGCAGCGAAGAACTACATCCACCTCGTCCAGCCCGGTCTCGAGCAGGGTCCCGCCAGTACGACCGCCCAGGCCGCGGAGGTGCGCCCGTGACCCTGGTCTTCGATCCCACGACCCCGGTCGGTCAGACGGTGGCGCTCCTGCCCGAGGTGGTGCTGTCCGTGGCGACGCTCGGCGTGCTGCTCGCCATCAGCTTCCGCCACGATGGCCCGGCCGCCAGCCGGCGGGCGGGCTGGATGAGCCTGGCCTCGCTCGGACTCACCGCCGTGGCACTGCTCTGGCTCAGCTTCAACACGCCCGAGGATCCGGGCATCGGGCAGATGGTCGCCCTCGACGGCTTCCGGTTCATCGGTTCCGCGCTGATCCTCCTGGTCACGGCCGGCTCGATCCTGGCCTCGCTCGGCTACCTCGAGCGGGAGCAGCTCGTCGCCCCCGAGTACTACGTCCTGATGCTGCTGGCCACGATCGGCATGCTGTTCATGGTCAACGCGCAGGATCTCGTGGTCCTGTTCCTCGGCCTCGAGACGATGTCGGTCGCCGTCTACGTGCTGGCGGGCTACGACCGGCGCAGTGCCTTCTCCGCCGAAGCGGCCCTCAAGTACTTCCTCATGGGAGCCTTCGCCTCGGGCTTCCTGCTCTACGGTATCGCCCTCGTCTACGGGGCGGCGGGATCGTCCAACCTGGTGCTCGCGGGCGCGCAGTTCGCGCAGGGTTCGCTCTCGCTGATGGCGCGGCTCGGGCTCGGGCTGCTGGTCATCGGCTTCGGATTCAAGGTCGCCGCGGTGCCGTTCCAGATGTGGGCGCCCGACGTGTACGATGGCGCTCCGACCCCGGTCAGCGGCTTCATGGCGACAGCGGTGAAGACGGCCGCGTTCTTCGCCCTGGCGCGTGTGCTGTACACCTCGTTCTCCGGTTCGGTGGTGGCCTGGCAGCCGATCGTGTTCACCCTCGCCCTCGCGACCATGGTGGTCGGCAATCTCGTGGCGCTGGTGCAGAAGTCGTTGAAGCGCATGCTCGCGTACAGCTCCGTCGCGCATGCCGGGTACCTGCTGGCGGCCATCTGGCCTGGGTCGGCCGTCGGCGTCTCGGCCATGACATTCTACCTGCTCGGCTACGGACTCACGACCATCGCGGCCTTTGCGCTGCTGGGCGCCCTGGGGCGCGACGGGGAGCGTGAGCTGACGCTCGGGGATGTCGGCGGTCTTGCCGAGACCCGCCCCTGGATGGCGTTCGCGTTCGCGGTCTGCCTGCTCTCACTGCTCGGCTTCCCGGGCACGATCGGCTTCATCGGCAAGTGGTACATCATCTCGGCGATCGTCTCGTCCGGGCATCCGCTGCTTGCCGTGCTCCTGGTGATCACCAGCATCGTGTCGGCGGGCTACTACATGCCGGTCATCATGGCGATGTACATGCGTCCGTCCCGGGCCCCGCTCGTCTACTTCGACCGCGGGCTCCCCGGCACCGCGCGGCTCGCGGTGGTGGTCAGCGTCGTGCTGATCCTCGCCCTCGGGATCTGGCCGGTGGAACTGCTGCACATGACCGATGGCGCCGCCGCCTCGCTGGCGCAGACCGCGTCGCAGGCGACCGGCGGACAGTGATCGTTCCGGGACGCGCCGGCGGCGCGTCCCGCCGCGTGGCTCCACTTCCCGGCGACTCATGAACATCCCCCGTTCCATCTTCCGGCAGTACGATGTCCGCGGCCTCGTCGGCTCGGAACTGACCCCAGATCTCGCCCGCGGCCTGGGCCGCGCCTACGCGACCATCGGCTGGGAGCGGCTGGGTCGCGCCCCGGTGCTGGCCGTCGGTCGCGACAATCGGCCCTCCGGCGAGGCGCTGGCCGCCGCCGTGCGCCTCGGCATCAGGGAGACCGGCGCGACGGCCGTCGACGTGGGTCAGATGCCGACCCCGGCGCTCTACTTCGCCGTCCATGCTCTCAGCACCGACGGCGGCCTCCAGGTCACCGGCTCGCACAATCCGCCCGAATTCAACGGCTTCAAGATGGTGCTCACCGGGGACTCGCTGCATGGCGACGAGATCCTCCGGCTCTACGAGATCATCATGCTGGAGCAGTGGCGGACCGGGACCGGCCGGGAGACCGCCGACGGGTCGGTGCTGGGCAAGTATCGTGAGGCCATCGTCGCGCGGCACACGCTCAAGCGGCGGGTCAAGGTGGTCGTCGACTGCGGCAACGGCGTGGGCAGTCTCATCGCCGTCTCCACCCTCGAGGCGCTCGGCGCCGAGGTCATCCCGATCTTCTGCGAGTCGGACGGCACCTTTCCGAATCACCATCCCGACCCGACCGTGATGGAGAATCTCCGCGATCTCCAGGCCGAGGTACGACGGAACGGGGCGGAACTCGGCATCGCCTTTGACGGCGACGCCGATCGCATCGGGGCTGTCGACGAGAATGGCGGCGTGATCTACGGCGATCAGCTGCTCGTGCTCTATGGCCGGGATGCGGTCAGGCGCTTCGGCGCCGGACTCTCCGTCATCTTCGACGTGAAATGTTCCGAGGTCCTGCCGCAGGCGCTGCGCGCGGCGGGCGCCGTGCCCGAGATGTGGAAGACGGGACACTCGCTCATCAAGGCGCGCATGAAGGAGCTGCACGCGCCGCTCGCGGGCGAGATGAGCGGCCACATGTTCTTCGGTGGCGACTGGTTCGGCTTCGATGACGCCCTCTTCGGCGCCGCGCGCCTGCTGGAGATCGTGTCGGCGGGGAAGGGGGGGCTCAGCGGCCTGCTCGCCGATCTTCCGCGGACCTTCGCCACCCCGGAGATCCGCGTGGATTGTGCCGAGGAGCGGAAGTTCTCCCTCGTCGCTGAGGCGGCGAAGCACTTCGCGGCCCGCTATCCGGTCAACCCGATCGATGGTGTGCGCATGACCTTCCCCAACGGCTGGGGGCTGGTCCGTGCGTCCAATACGCAACCGATCCTCGTGCTCCGTTTCGAAGCGACTGACGAGGCTTCCCTCGCCGCCTATCAGGGCGAGGTCATGGAGTGGCTCCGAGCCAATCCCTGAGCATGACCCCCCGCGCGCTGCGCGCCACCACTGGCGTCCTCCTGATGGTAGTCCTGCTGTTTGCGGGACGATGGATGGCCGGGTTGTTCACCGAACGGTGGTGGGCTGAGCAGATCTCTCCTCAGGCCGCGCGCTTCGTGACAGACTGGGCGGTGTACACCCTGCTGCTGGAAGTCACCGGGGTCGTCGTCGCCTGCGCCTGGTTCATCGGCCATCTGCTGCTGGTCTACCGTGCCATCGGTTCGGTTCAGGTCCACCGCCGGGTCGGCAATCTCGAGATCCGTGAGGCGGTGAACATGCGGGCCCTCGCCTGGCTGAGCATTGGCGGGGGCCTGCTCCTGGGGTTGCTCGCCGGCCGAGGTCTCAGCGATTCCGCGCCCACCATTCTCCTCGGCTGGCGCGGATTCCAGTATGGAGAAGCTGAGCCGCTGCTTGGTCAGGATCTCGGCTTCTACCTCACCACGCTGCCGGTCTGGCGCCTGCTGCACGGCTACGCCGTCCTCCTCTCGGTCACGGCGCTCATCGGCATCGCCACGATGTATGCGGTCATCGGCGCGGTACGCTGGGTGGATCACCGGCCCGCCATCAACGATCACGCCCGGCGCCATCTGGGCGGGCTCGCGGTGCTCCTCGCGCTGGTCCTGGCCTGGGGATATCTGCTGGAGCCCTACGAACTCATCGCCGGCGTGATCGGTACGGTTCATGAGGGCCTCTTCGAATACCGTCAGACCGTGGCCTTCGTGCTGGCCGGGATCGCGGTGGCCGCCGCGTTTCTCTCGCTGTGGTGGGCCAGCAGGGGACGCCACGCCGCACTGCTCTCGATCTGGGCGCTGCTCGCGGCCGCCTCTCTCCTTGGACACCACATCATTCCCGCTTTCATCGGTTCGAGCCACGAGTCGACGCTCGAGCCGGCGACCCGTCGGCATCTCGATCAACTCGCCTACGGGATGACCGGGCTGCGGGACACCGTCTTCACCCGTGTCGATACGCTGCCCGATCCGCCGCGGCCGGTCGCGCTCTGGCACCCGACCTTGGCCGCCGAGGCCACCGAGTCGGACTCTGGGCGAGTCGCGGCCGCCGATCGCGCCGTCGTGCTCGTGAATCGGCGCCCGCGTGGCTCCTGGCTCGTCGTCCGTGACCACGGCGCGCGGGGTGCGAGCGTCAGCGTCGTCCTCGACGATCAGACGACCACCTCGGGACAGGCCGTGGTCTACCGCGACGCGGACAGCCTCAAGACCCAGGCAGGGACACCCGTCCTGCACCTGCCCCTTCGGGGGATCTGGCCGCGGGGGCCGGCCAGCGTCGTCGATACCACGGCCGGTGGGGTCGAAATCGGCTCCGGGGTTCGCCGTCTGGTGCTCGCGTGGGCGCTGCAGTCGGCCGCGCTGCTTGGCCCCGGGGCGCCGTCGGAGCACGTCTATTGGCACCTGGATCCTGTCGAGCGGGTCCAGAAGCTGGCGCCATTCGCGGTATGGGGCGTGCCCTCACCCCGCCTCCTCGGGGGCGATCTCGTGTGGCTGGTCGACGGGTATCTGCCAAGCGAGACCTTCCCGGGCTCGACCCGGGTCCGCTGGCGCGGCAGCTGGACCGGCTCGCTCCGGGCGGGGTTCGTGGGGGTGGTCAATGCCCGCACGGGGACCACCAGCATCTATCTGCGTCACACGGCAGACGAGCTTGCCAAGCAGTGGCGGGCGATCAGCGACAGCATGGTGCAGCCGGCCTCGGCGATCCCCTCGGAGGTCGTTCGGGCCCTCGATTATCCCGGTGAGGTCCTCGAGGCGCAGGTCCGCGTCCTCGCCCAGTCGCACTGGGGCCTGGGGCAGGTCATCGGACGCGGAGAGCCCTTCGGGAGCAGCGGTCCGAGCGAAGAGGCGCTGTGGGCCAGCGACACGAGCGGCGTCGAACTGGTGGCGGCGTACGAGCAGGCGCCTCAGCGCCAGGTTTCCGCCATCGTGCGTGCCCGCATGATGGACGGCTGGGAATCCCTCGGCATCCTGCGTATCGACAGCCTGCTCGCGCTGCCCGAGCCAGCGGCGCTCCAGTCGCGCTGGGGACGCTTCCCGACCTATCAGCAGCTCAAGGACTCGGTTGAGAAGGGTGGCGCGCGCCTCGAGCCCGGGCCGATCCGCTACTGGCCAACGGACGCGGGCCTCGGTGCCTATCAGGTCCACTTTGCGCGGCGCGAAGGTCAGGAGCCGACGCTTGCCTGGGTCAGTATCGCGGTGGCCGAGCGGCGGGGGGCGGGGCACGATCTGGAGGAGGCCTGGCAGAACATGCTTGGGCTCTCGGCGCCCATCGTCTCCGCTGGAGAGAGGGGCAGCCAGCTGCTGGAGGCGCGCCGCTACATCGATGCTGCCGACGCCGCCCTCAAGCGCGGCGACCTGGAAGCATTCGGGCGGGCCTGGGATGCGCTCAAGCGCACCCTGAAGGCGCCCTAAGTGACAATCTTGCCACCGCTTAGCTCGCTAGCTACCTTCCGCGCCGCATGGGGCTCCCCGTTGCCAGACGGGGCCCCGGCCAATGGATCCCTCAGTCCGAGGTCACCGTGAATCTGCACGAATATCAGGGTCGCGTGCTCTTCCGCGCGGCAGGCATCCCCATGCCTGACGGCGATGTCGCCTCGACCCCATCCGAGGCGGAATCGATCGCCCGACGGGTTGGCGGAACGGTCGTGGTGAAGGCGCAAGTCCACGCCGGCGGCCGGGGGAAGGCCGGCGGGGTGAAGCTCGCCAAGTCTCCCGCCGAAGCCGCTGAGGCGGCCGAGAAGATTCTGGGGATGGCGATCAAGGGCCTGATCGTGCAGAAGGTGCTCGTCGTCCCGGCGGCGGAGATTGCCAGCGAGGCCTACGTCGGCCTCATCATGGACCGCGCCAGCCAGCGTCCGGTCTTCATGGTGAGCCCCGCGGGTGGCATCGATATCGAGGAGGTTGCCGCCAGCACGCCGGAGAAGATCAGCCGCCTCGCCGTGGATCCACGCTACGGGCTGCTGCCTCACCAGGCGCTCGGACTCGCCTTCTTCCTGTACCGGGACTTCGCGCAGGCTCGTGCCGCGGCGAAGATCATGGAGCAGCTCTACCAGGTCTTCACGACGAATGGCTGCTCGCTCGCGGAGATCAACCCGCTGGTCACGACCCCGGATGGTCGCGTGCTCGCGCTCGATGCCAAGGTCTCCATCGATGACAACGAGCTGGACCGGCGTCCGGACCTCGCCCTGCTGCGCGACGAGACCGCCGAGGAGCCGAGCGAGGTCCAGGCCCGCCGGGCGAACCTGACCTTCATCAAGCTTTCCGGCAACGTGGGCTGCTGCGTCAACGGCGCCGGCCTCGCCATGGCAACGATGGACCTGGTGAAGTACTACGGCGGCGAGCCGGCGAACTTCCTCGATATCGGTGGCAGTTCGAATCCGGACAAGGTGGTGAGCGCGCTGCGCATCATCACCAGCGACCCGAGCGTCAAGGCGATCCTGTTCAACATCTTCGGTGGCATCACCCGCACCGACGACGTGGCCAACGGCATCAAGACGGCGCTCTCGCAGTTCCCGGTCAAGGTCCCCATCGTGGTGCGCCTCACCGGGACCAATGAGGCGGAGGCGGTGAAGATCCTGCAGGGCATTGGCATGCCCGCGCTCTCCGACATGGATGAGGCGGTTCAGAAGGTCGTTGCGCTGGCCAAGGAGGCTGCATGAGCATCTTCGCCGGCAAGGACACCCGGTTGCTGGTGCAGGGCATCACCGGGCGCGACGGGTCGTTCCATGCGAAGCAGATGCTCGAGTACGGCACGACCGTTGTCGCCGGGGTGACTCCGGGCAAGGGCGGCCAGAAGTTCGAGGGGAAGGTCCCGGTCTTCAATACCGTCGCGGAGGCGGTGCGCCAGACCGGCGCGAATACTTCGGTGATCTACGTGCCGCCGACGGGGGCAGCGGGCGCCATCTTCGAGGCCGCCGATGCCGGGATCGGGCTTATCGTCTGCATCACCGAGGGCGTGCCCGTCATGGACATGACGCGCGTGCTGCCGTACGTGCGGGAGCGGGGCGCCCGGCTCCTGGGTCCGAACTGTCCCGGGCTGATCACGCCAGGTGAGTCCAAGGTCGGCATCATTCCGGGCAACATCTGTCTGCCGGGCCGGGTCGGGCTGGTCTCGCGGAGCGGTACGCTCACCTACGAAATCGTCAATCACCTCACTCGGCACAAGATCGGGCAGAGCACCTGCGTCGGCATCGGCGGGGATCCGCTGAACGGGACCTCGTTCATCGATTGTCTCCGTGCCTTCCAGGATGACCCCGCGACCGATGCCATCGTGATGATGGGCGAGATCGGCGGGACCGACGAGCAGAATGCGGCCAGCTTCGTCCGGGAGTATGTGACCAAGCCGGTCGTGGGATTCATTGCGGGGCAGACGGCGCCGCCGGGGCGCCGCATGGGCCATGCGGGTGCCATCATCTCCGGCTCCTCTGGTACCGCCGCCGAGAAGATTGCGGCCTTCGAGGCCGCCGGGATCGCGGTGATGCGGCGTCCGATCGACGTGGTGCCGCTCGTCAAGGCGAGACTCTAAGGTCGGGCGGGAGACCGCCGGCCTGTTCGTGCAGCAACAGGAACCATCAACGCGGGGTATGTCGTGGCAAAGATTCTGACGCTGGGAATGCTCAAGCCGGATGCCATCGAGAGCGGCAAGGCCGGTCTCATCATCGCCCATTTGCAGCGCGAAGGGTTCGTGATCCGGGCCGCCCGGATGACGCGCCTCACCCAGGCCCAGGCCGGGAAGTTCTACGAGGTCCACAAGGATCGGCCATTCTACAAGGATCTCGTGGCCTTCATGACCTCCGGCCCGGTCCTGCCGATGGCGCTGGAGCGGGAGGATGCCGTCGCGCACTTCCGTACGGTGATCGGCCCGACCGACCCGGCCGAGGCTGCCCCTGGGACGATCCGGAAGCTGTACGCCGAGTCGAAGGGCAAGAATGCGGTGCACGGCTCGGACAGCGTGGAGAACGGCCTCCGGGAGGTCGCATTCTTCTTCACCGAGAGCGAACTGGCGGGCCTCTGGGGCTGAGGTCGATCCGCACTGCCCAGCGTGCGGGGAGAGTCGCGATACTTGACTCAAGTCGTTGTCCAGACTAGCTTTTCGGGCTATGCTTCAGGTCGACGTCCGGGACCTTCGCCGGGGACCGGTTGAGACCGTCGGTCAGTTGGAGCCCGGGGATGCGACATTCGCCGGGCTCAACCTCGATCTCGACGGACCGGTGGTAGTTGAGGGTCGCCTGTCGGAGACGGGTGACGACGAATTTTTCTGGCAGGCTCGGGTCACGGGGCGTCTCCGTGGCACGTGCCGGCGCTGTCTGACGAACGTGATTTCCCCTCTCGACGCGGATGTCGAGGTGCTCTTCAGCGCTGATCCGGACGCGGCGGACGATCCCGCCGTGTATCCGCTTCCGGCGCAGGTAACCCACGTGGACGTCCGCCCGGCGGTACGCGAAGAACTCGCGCTCGCCGTGTCCGCGTATCCCCTCTGCCGCGAGGATTGCGCCGGGCTCTGTCCCCGGTGCGGGGCGGATCTCAACGCCGGGCCCTGCACGTGCAAGGCCCATTCTGACTGAGGCTTCCGATGGCTGTCCCGAAGCGCAAACTCTCGAAGTCCCGCAAGCGGCTCCGCCGCGGCCACCACAAGGCCGCCTCCGTGGCCACCCAGGCGTGTCCCCGCTGCAGCTCCCCGAAGCTGTCGCACCGCGTCTGCCCGACCTGCGGGTATTATCGCGGCAAGAAGATGATTGAGGTCGAGGACGCCTGAGCGTGATCCGCATCGCTCTCGACGCCATGGGGGGGGACCACGCCCCGCAGGCCGAAGTCGAGGGTGCGGTTCAGGCCCTGACCGAGCTTCCGCCGGGCTTCCTCATCCAGTTGGTGGGGCGCCGGGAGGCGATTGAAGCCGAGCTCGCGCGATTCCCGGAGATCGATCGGAGTCGCCTCGAGATTCACGAGGCGCCGGACGTGATCGGGATGGACGAGAAGCCGCTCGCGGCGGTCCGGAAAAAGCCACACTCGAGTCTCGCGGTCGGCCTCGGTCTGCAGAAGGCCGGGGTCTCGGACGCGTTCGTCTCCGCCGGGAACACCGGCGCGGTACTCGTCGGCTCCACGATGCTGCTGGGACTGCACCCGGGAGTCGAGCGGGCGACGGTCGCCACGCTCTTCCCCTCCGCCGACCTGCCGGTCCTCGTCCTCGACGCCGGGGCGACGGTGGATTGCTCCCCGCGGGAACTCCTCGGCTTCGCCTGGCTCGGCACCATCTACATGCAGGATGTCCTCGGCCGCCCGAACCCCAAGGTGGGGCTGCTCAACGTCGGCGAAGAGGACGAGAAGGGGAATGCGGCCGCGAAAGAGGCGCATGGGCTCCTCAAGCAGGCTGCCGACCTCAACTACGTGGGCAACATCGAAGGCCGCGACATCGTCGCCGGCCACCCGCGGATGGGGATGCTCGATATCGTGGTGTGCGACGGCTTCGTGGGAAACATCGTGCTCAAGTTCTACGAGTCCTTCGCCCGCCTGATCCTCCGTCTGGTGAAGCGGGAGGCCCCAGGGGTGCTACAGCAACCCGAGATTCAGCGGGTATTCCGCCATCTCGACTACTCCGAATATGGCGGCGCGCCGCTGCTCGGCGTGAAGGGTGTCGCGGTGATCTGCCACGGGTCGTCCACGCCGAACGCCTTCAAGAACGCCATCCGGATCGCGACGCAGGCCGTCGCCCACGACCTCAGCGCCCACATCGGCGCCAACTTCGCGCGGCGGGAATCGGAGTCACGCGCCTGATGCAGCGCCCATTCGTGTATCTCGCTGGCCTCGGCGTGCACGTCCCCGACCGGGTCGTGACCAACCGCGACTTCGAGGTGCGGCTGGAAACCTCCGACCAGTGGATCGTGGAGCGGACCGGTATTCGGGAGCGTCGCTACGCCGCCGCCGACGAGACGGTGGCCACGATGGCCCGTGGCGCCTCCCTGATGGCCCTCCAGCGCGCCGGGCTCACGCCGATGGATCTCGACGCCATCGTTGTCGCGACGGCCACGCCGGATCACATCATTCCGTCCACCGCCTGCTACGTGCAGGCGCTGATCGGCGCCGAGAAGGCTGCGGCCTTCGACATCGGGGCCGCCTGTTCGGGGTTCATCTACGGGCTGACCGTCGCCGAAGGCCTGATCGCCAGCGGCCAGGCCCGGCACATCCTCGTGATCGGCGGTGAGAAGCTCACGAGCATCACCGATCAGCAGGATCGCTCGACCGCGATCCTGTTCGGGGACGGCGTGGGTGCGGCGGTCGTCTCGGCCGCGCCGGCGGGAGGAACCCGCGGCATGCTGTCGTCGTTCATCAAGTCCGACGGGCGTCTCGCCGAACTGCTGTATGTGCCGAGCGGCGGCAGTGCCGATCCGATCAGCGAGAAGATCGTCCGCGAGCGGACGCACTACATGAAGATGGCGGGCCGTGAGGTCTTCAAGCACGCGGTGCTGACCATGGCGGAGGCCTGCGACGAGGCGATTCGCCGCGCCGGCATCAAGCCCGAAGACCTCGACCTGCTGATTCCGCATCAGGCCAACATCCGCATCATCGACTCGACGGCGAAGCACGCCGGCATTCCGCACGAGAAGATCGTCGTGACGGTGGATCGCTACGGCAATACCTCCGCCGCGTCCATCCCGATGGCGCTCGCGCATGCCGAGTCGACGGGCCGGCTCAAGCCGGGCATGCTGGTGCTGCTGGTGGCCTTCGGCGCAGGATTCACCTGGGGCAGTGCGGTGATCCGGTGGTAAGCGTCCTCCTGTGCCCGGGGCAGGGTGCCCAGAAAGTCGGAATGGGGAAGGATCTCGCGGAGCGCTTTCCTGCCGCGCGGGAGACTTTCGCCCGGATCGATGAGGCGCTGGGCGTTGCCCTGTCACGGGTCATGTGGGAGGGCCCGGAGAGCGAGCTGACCCTCACCCACAACACGCAGCCCGCGATCCTGGCCCACAGCGCGGCGGTCTGGGCCGTCGTCGGGAACGCCCTCCGTGGCACGCTCGGCGTGGCCGCGGGTCACAGCCTGGGCGAATACAGCGCCTACGTCGCGGCTGGCGCGCTGAGCGCCGAGGTCGCCGCCCGGCTGGTGCGGCGCCGGGGCGAGCTGATGTACGAGGCGGGCACGAAGCGCCCGGGTGCCATGGCGGCCGTCCTTGGCCTTGCGACGGAAGAGGTCGAAGCGGCCTGTCGGGACGCCTCTACCGGGGTCGAGGTCGCCGTCGCCGCGAATCTGAACGCGCCGGACCAGACCGTGCTGTCAGGCGATCCGGCCGCCGTCGAGCGCGCCGGCGAGGGCTGCAAGGCGCGGGGCGCCAAGCGGGTGATCGCCCTCAAGGTGAGTGGCGCATTCCACTCCCCGCTGATGCAGCCGGCCGTCCCCGGTCTTGCGGCGGCGCTCGCGGAGGCGACATTCGCCGATCCCGCGGTGCCCATCATCGCCAACGCCACGGCCACCGCGGTCTCGACGGCCCAGGAGGCCAAGCGGCTGCTCGCCGAACAGCTCACGGCGCCGGTGCGCTGGGTCGCCTGCATGCAGCAGGCTGCCGCGCTGGCCCCCGGGGCGACGTTCGTGGAAATCGGCCCGGGCAACGTGCTGAGTGGCCTCGTCAAGCGGATCGTGCCCGGGGCGTCGACCGTTGCGCTCGGCACGGCGGATGACGTCGAGAAGTTTCTCCAGTCGGCAGCGGTGTGAGGCGCGATGCCAGCGACGATTGATCTGACGGGCCGTACCGCATTCGTCACCGGATCGACCCGGGGCATCGGTCGGGCGGTGGCCGGTGCCCTGCATCAGGCGGGCGCGAAGGTCGCGATCGTCGGTCGGGATCTGGCCAGGGCGGAAGCCGTCGCCACCGAGCTGGGGGAGCGAGCGCTGGGCGTGGCCTGCAATGTGGCCGATGCCGCGCAGGTCGAGAGCGCGGTGGCTGCCGCCGAAAAGGCGCTGGGACCGGTCGATATTCTGGTCAACAACGCGGGCATCACGCGGGACAACCTGCTGCTCCGGATGAGCGAGGCCGAGTGGGACGAGGTGCTCGAGGCCAACCTGAAGGGCGCCTTCCACACCACCAAGGCGGTGCTGAAGGGCATGATGAAGCGCCGCAGCGGCCGCATCATCAACGTGGCGAGCATCATCGGAATTACCGGCAACAAGGGGCAGGCCAACTACGCCGCCAGCAAGGCCGGACTCATCGGATTTACCAAGTCGGTGGCCAAGGAGTACGGCAGCCGCGGACTGCTGGTCAATGCCGTGGCGCCCGGCTTCATTGATACCGACATGACCAGCGCCTTGCCCGAGGAGGCCCGGGCGGCGATGTTGGGCGGCATCGTTCTGGGTCGCTTCGGGCGGCCCGAGGACGTGGCGGGCGCTGTGGTCTTTCTGGCATCGGATCTCGCGGCTTACATTACCGGACAGGTGCTCGTGGTGGACGGCGGTCTCGCCGTCTAGCGGGCACACCACTCAACCCCCCTCTCTCGAGGAACGTCATGAGCAACGTTGAAGACCGCGTCAAGGACATCATCGTCGAGGAGCTCGGCGTGGAGCGCGAAAAGCTCACGAACGAAGCCAGCTTCATGGAGGATCTCGGCGCGGACAGCCTCGACACCGTCGAGCTCGTCATGGCATTCGAGAAGGAATTCGACATCGACATTCCGGACGAGGAAGCGGAAAAGCTCCGCACCGTCGGGGATGCGCTGAAGTACCTCCACGAAAAGCTCGGGAAGTAACTTGGCGCACCGTGTCGTCGTCACCGGCGTCGGGCTGGTCACACCGCTCGGCGCCGATGTTGCCACGACCTGGGCTGGCCTGCTGGCGGGCCAGTCCGGGGCGGGGCCCATCACGAAGTTCGATCCCGCGCGCCTGAGCGTGCGGTTCGCGTGCGAAGTGAAGGGGTTCGATCCGCTTCAGTACATCGATCGGAAAGAGGCCCGGCGCTTCGACCTGTTCGCGCAATTCGCCCTCGGAGCCGCTCATCAGGCCATGGTCCAGTCCGGCCTCGAGGGCAAGGTTCCCGATCCCAACCGCGTCGGCGTCATTCTCGGCAGCGGTATCGGGGGGATGCAGACGTACGAGGACAACTGCGCGGCGTACGTGCTCAAGGGGCCGGACCGCGTGTCGCCGTTCTTCGTGCCGATGTTCATCGCCAACATGGCCCCTGGCCTGGTGTCGATGCGCTACGGGCTCAAGGGGCCGAACTACGCCACGGTCTCGGCCTGCGCGTCGTCGGCGCATGCGATCGGCGAGTCGTACAACCTGATCCGTGCGGGGACCGCCGACGCGATGATCACCGGGGGCTCGGAGGCCGCGATCACCGGACTCACCGTCGCGGCCTTCTCGAACATGAAGGCGATGTCCACCCGGAACGACAACCCGGCCGCGGCGAGCCGGCCCTTCGACAAGGACCGGGACGGGTTCGTGCTCGGGGACGGCGGTGCCGTGATCGTGCTCGAAAGTCTCGAGCATGCCGAGCGGCGCGGCGCGACCATTCTCGCCGAAGTCATCGGTTACGGGCTGAGCGGGGATGCCTACCACATGTCGGCGCCGGCGCCCGAGGGTGAGGGGGCTCAGCGCGCCATGAAGATGTGCCTGGACGACGGAAAGATCAGCCTCGACAGCGTCGGCTACATCAACGCGCACGGGACCTCCACGCCGCAGGGTGACGTCGCAGAGACCCAGGCCGTGAAGGCGGTGTTCGGGGAGCACGCGCGCCGCCTCATTTTTGCGTCGACCAAGTCCATGACCGGCCATCTGCTCGGCGGGGCCGGCGCTCTCGAATTCGCGGTCTCGATGATGGTCGCCACGACGGGGAAGATCCCGCCGACCATCAACCACGACACGCCCGATCCGGAGTGCGATCTCGATTGCGCCCCGAACGTCATGGTCGAGCGCACGGTGGATGTCGCGATCTCGAACTCGTTCGGGTTCGGGGGGCACAACGTCACTCTGGCCGTCCGCCGGTTCATTCCGTAGTGCTCGGATAACACGCCGCTCGAGGGCCCGCGCCGGGCGCACCCCGGCCGGGCCCTTCGTGCTGCCGCCGCTGCCGCGGCAGCCGTCCGCCTGACACCGGGAAGGGTCCCGCATGCCCAGCTGGCACCGTCTGGGAGGACGCGAGGAGCTGCTGGCCCGCGTCCCCTTCGCGACCAAGCTCGACCGACACCAGATCGCCATTTTTCATCACGACGGTCGCTTCCGCGCCATCGGCAATCGCTGCAATCACAAGGGCGGGCCGCTCTGTGAGGGGCAGGTACGCGGGGAGTTCGTGATGTGCCCGTGGCACGCCTGGGAGTACAGTCTCGTCACCGGCAAGGGCCCGCCCGGGTATGAGGGCGAATCCGTGCCGGTCTTCGCCATCGAGGAGCGGTCGGACGGCGTCTACCTCGATGCCGAGCCCGTCAGCCCGCGTCGCCTGGTGCGGCATGATCCGCATCCGCTCACCGTCCTGACGCCCCGGCCGGCCGGCGCGCCGCCCCGGGTGCTCGGGATCTCCACCACGGCGATGGATGCGCTGAACCCACGGTTCTCGACGTCGGACCATCTGCTCGAGGTGGCGCTCGATCGCGCGCGCGGCGAGCTGGGGGCGGAGACCCGCCTGATCCGGCTCAACGACCTGCAGTTTCGCCCCTGCGAGGGGAACTATTCGAAGGCCGCGCACGCCTGCACCTGGCCGTGCGCGATCACGGAGCGCGACCCCGAGGATCAGCTGACGCCGGTCTACGAGGGGCTGGTGCAGTGGGCCGATGTGCTCCTGCTCTCGACCCCGATTCGGTGGGGGCAGGCGTCAGGACTGTATCATCGGATGGCGGAGCGACTGAACTGTATCCAGAACCAGATCACGATTCACAACCGCTGCCTCATCGGACGGAAGGTGGCGGCGTTCATCGTCACGGGCGGGCAGGACAACGTCCAGGGGGTCGTCGGCGACCTGCTGACGTTCTGGGCCGAGCTGGGCTTCGTGTTTCCCCAGTTCCCGTTCATCGCGCATTCCCGGGGCTGGGACGCGGAGGACATGGAGACGAACGTGCGGCTGGTGCGGGCGAGCGATGCGCTCGCTACGGCGGCGGGCGAGCTGGCGGAACGGGCGGTGGAGTTGTGGCGGATGCTCGAGCAGCGACCGGAGGCGAGCGAACGTCCGATGGAGCTCAGCGGCCGGAAGGCCCATCGTCTCGGCGGCGTGCCAGAGGCGGGGCCGGCGGTGGATTAGCGATTCGTACGCAGGGGAAGCTGCAGGTCGCCGACGCCTCCGAGGAGCAGTGTCAGCGGCTCGGCGAGCTGCTCCCCTTCGCGACGGGTGATCGTGGTCTGCCGCAGCAGTGCCGAGCGCAGCCCGTCGTAGGTGGCTCCCGCCTTGCGATCCTCGAAGTGGACGGCGATGGGAGTGATCGTCACCGAACCCTTCTGCTCGAGCAGCAGCGCGTACAGGCGATCGAGCGCCTCGATGATGGAATCGACCCTCGCCGCCTCGGCGGGAGTCTCCATGCGCGGGGTGCGGAGTCGCCACTCCTGCAGGTCTGCGCGCGACCACTGGCCATGTGCCTGCAGGGAGCTGGCGGAGTCCCGGTAGATCGAATCAAGCCGATGCTGGCGGCTCCGGTACCCCTGCACGATGGAGTCGAACAGCGCCAGCGCCTCACGGCCCGCCTGAAGGCCTTCCTCGGAGCGAAGGCGGTCGGGACTCGTGAGCAGCGTAAGCCCGATATCCCTGCTGCTATCGGCCAGTGTGCGGCGGGTGCTGTCGGTCGCACGGCTGAATCGGCCGGCAAGGTTGTACGGGGCGTTCCTGGCCGCAAGCATCGACTCTTCGGAGAGGATGGGAGCGAGGTGGCTCGGTGCGGTGCTCGGGTGTGGCGCCGAACTGGCGATCCGGACCGCTTCGTCCGCCCCGGGCGGTTCTGGGACGAGGACCAGCATGACCACCGCGATCAGGGCACAGCCCACCACGGTGCTCGCCGCGGGAATGACCCAGCGCGGCCGGCGACGCTCGGCGATCTCGCGAGCGCTCCGGGAGAACATCTGGTAGATCGGGACGGTGGGACCCCCGGCGGCCTCGATGAGCGCCGGCAGGGGGAGCGGGCCGGCGTCGGTCGTGGCTGCGAGGGTTGCGGCCCTCGCCCGGGCCCGATCGTATTCTGGATGGGACGTGATCGGGAGCCACTGCTGACTCGCCGAGTGGTAGATCTCCGCTTCGGGGGAGATGGCCCCACTCTGGATGCCGAGAGCCAGTTCCTCCACGGAACGAAAGACGGTTTCCTCGCCCGAGGCGAGCCGTATGCGGAACATGAGCGAAGAGTATAGCGGAGAAGCGGCGCAGGGGGGAGCGGCGAGCGGGGTCGTTTATCTGGCGGGCGGCGGCGTGGTCCCTCCAAGGGCCTGCAGCAGGCGCGGCAGGGTGACCCGGTTCGAGGCGCCACTGGAGTCCCGCCAGTCGGCGAGCGCTGCCAGGATCTCGGTTCGCAGCTGGGAGTAGGTCCGCGCCGTTCTCGGGTCCTGGAAGCGGACCGCGTCATTGGAGTAGGTGTAGCGCCCCTGCTGGCTCACCAGAATCCCGAAGAGGCTGTCCACATCGGCCAGCAGGGCCCGCGACGCCTCGGCGGTCTCGAATGGCTCCCGGAGTGATCCACGGCCACCCGGGTCGTCGGGACGGTAGGTCTGCTCCAGCATCACTTCTCGGCCACGGTAGACTCGCAGGATGTTTCCTGCCGCCTGGACCATGCGACGCGTCGCCCGAAGACTCTCCGGCGCGGCGAAGCGGGACGGCGCGAAGACCCGCCGGAAACTGACGTAGTCGAATCCGTCGTCCATCTCCGAGCGGGCGTCAGCATATGCCTCGTAGTAGCTGGGGAGCCGAACCCGCGTGGCCGTCAGCCTGGTGACTCGGGTCTCGTCATGGTCCGGCGCCGAGCTCGAGTCCAGCAACGCCGGCGAGTTCGCCAGAGGCTTCGATGGGGCGGGGAAGAGGTCGGGTATCGAGTCCAGGCGCCGGGTCGCCGCAGTCGCCACCGGAGCGCCCGCCGACGGCCCCTGAGTACTGTCGGCAGATTTGACCTCGGGAACCGGCGCCATCCCTTCGGAGAGGATGGCCTTTCTTTCCCGATGACTGGCCAGCCACGTCGATGCCCTGGGCCACGCCAAATAGGCACCACCGCCAAGCAGGGCGATAGCCCCCAGCCCCATGGCCAGCGCCAGCATTACTCTGAGTCGTCCCGCCCGGGTCGGATCGCCCGGCAGCGGTCCGCGTGTCGAATGCCACACATCCTGCAAAGGCGGAGGCTCCAGCAGGGGTACCTCAACTGCCGGCGTGGCTTCCACCTCGAGGCTGGCCTGCGCGACCGGTGCGGGCGTTGGTTCGAAGGCGGGCTGCGCAGCTGGCGTGGGGACCTCAGTCCGGGATGGCTTCGGGGGCTCCGGGAGCTTCGGGCGGGGCCCACTGACGACGATGGCTGGGGTGTGAACCGCCGGCCGTTTCCCGGTGACAACCGCGCGGTAGTCCGGGTGGAGGTCGATGGGCAGCCATCGATCTCCCGACTTGTGGAAAACCTCGGCGTTCGCGCTGACCACCCCCGAGGTCACCGCCTGGGCGAGCTCCTCCGCCGTTCGGTACACAGCCTCTTCCCCTGAGGCGAGCCTGATGCGGTACATGCGACTCCGATGGAATGACCCGGGACTTCTCCTTCCACAACACTACAGTTTGCGTGCCCGGACGGGTGAGCAGATTGCGCACAGCGCGGGTTTTATGCAGTTCTTGGCGGTGACCAAGAAAATGGTTTATATGCATACGTGGATACCATTGTCAATCAATCTTTTGCGATCCTGCCAGCATTCAAGTCTTACTTGAAGTCAACGGGGAAATTGGGCCCGAATTTCGACAGGAATCGAGCCGGGTCAAAAGCCGGTACCGCAAGTTGAACGAGAACCCTCGGATGGAGACGGTCCATGCACGGTGAGCCTGTGGGCGAAGGTCGGGAGAACGGGATGACCAGGCGGGGTTTCCTTGCGGTATCTGGTGCGGCCCTGCTTGCTGCCGATCGGTCAGGACTTTCTGGCGTTTCAGATTTGCGTAACTTATCAACATCAAAACAGGGTTCACGAGTATCCACAATCGATCTGGTGGAGGTGGGGCTTGGAGATCTGAGGCTCGGCTTGGAGTCCGGCAGATGGACTTGCAGGGATCTTGTCACCGGGTATCTCGGCCGAATCGAAGAGCTGGATCGAACCGGCCCGACCCTCCGGCATATTCTCGACAGCAATCCCGACGCCCTGGCCATCGCCGAGTCGCTTGATCGGGAACGTGCTGCGGGCCGCGTCAGGGGACCGCTGCACGGGATTCCGATCGTGCTCAAGGACAATGTGGATACCGGCGACCGGATGACCACCACGGCTGGTTCGCTGGCGCTGGAGGGATCCTGTGCGAAGCGGGATGCCTTTCTGGCGGAGCGGCTCCGCGCGGCCGGCGCCGTGCTCCTCGCCAAGACGAGCATGAGTGAGTGGGCGAATTTCCGGTCGACCAGATCGTCGAGCGGCTGGTGCAGCCGAGGGGGGCAGGGCAAGAACCCATACGTGTTGGACAGGACTCCCTGCGGTTCCAGCTCCGGTACCGGAGGGGCCGTTGCGGCCAGTCTGGCTGGCGCCGGAATCGGGACAGAAACCGATGGATCGATCACCTGCCCGGCTTCGATCATGGCCCTGGTTGGACTCAAACCAACGGTGGGGCTGGTGAGCCGGAGCGGGATCATCCCGATATCCGCCACCCAGGACACCGCAGGCCCGATCGCTCGATCGGTTGCGGATGCGGCCATCCTGCTGTCCGCCATTGCGGGGGCGGACCCGAGGGATCCGGCCACCCGGGCAGGCGCATCCCTGGAGGGAACGGACTACACCAGGTTTCTCGACCCTGATGGACTCAAGGGGGCTCGCCTCGGCGTTACCCGAAAGGTCTTTACGGGATACCACGATGGTACCGATCGGCTGTTCGAGGAGGCGCTCACGGTCCTGCGCGCCCTCGGCGCTATCATCGTTGACCCGGCGGACCTGCCCCATGCCGCCGACGCCGGTGAGGCCGAGGGGGTGGTGCTGCACTACGAATTCAAGGCGGGATTGAACGCCTACCTCGCGGGTCTTGGCGCTGATGCTCCGGTCAAATCCCTCGAAGAGGTGATCGCGTTCAATGAGCGAGAGCGGGAGCTGGTCATGCCCTTCTTCGGACAGGAGACCATGATCCGGGCCCAGGGGTGCGGCCCGCTCTCCGATCCGGCGTATCGCCGGGCGCTGGCGACCTGTCGGAGGCTCTGGCGGACGGAGGGCATCGACCAAGTCCTGACGAAGTTCCGGCTGGATGCGCTGATCGCTCCCACCGGGAATCCCGCGTGGCCCATCGATCTGATCAATGGTGATCACTTCACCGGATCAGTTACGACGCCGGCTGCGGTGGCCGGGTACCCCCATATCACTGTGCCTGGAGGATTCGTGAGCGGGCTACCCGTCGGCATCTCCTTCTTCGGCCGCGCATGGAGTGAGCCGGCGCTGATTCGAATGGCTTTCGCCTTCGAGCAGGCGACTCGGCACCGTCGCCCGCCCCAATACCTCCCGACGGCCGACACCGGGCCGGGGACTGAGGGCTCGTTGCGGAGCAGGCGCTGAGTGCGCCGGGTTCTTGTCTGGGCGCTCGCCGCCGTCGTGGTGATCCCCCTTCCGCTCGAGGCGCAGGGGGATTCGGCTGCCGCCGTGGATACCGCAGGGGCGACCTACCGCAACCGGCTGCTGGCGCTTCCCTATGTGAGCTACAGTCCCCAGACCAGGCTGCAGTTCGGGATTGGGGGTGGGCTGCAGTTCAAGTGGCCGGGTGCGAAGGCGGACAGCGCGACCCGTCCCTCATACCTGGCGGGGAACGGGGCGGTGACCACGAAGGGACAATGGGTCACCTCGCTGGCGGTCAGCCTCTATTTGCCGAAGAATCGCTGGTGGCTTGCGGGGGGTGTTGCCGCCGGGTTCTTCCCGGCGACCTACTACGGAATCGGCCCTCGGAGCAGGGTCGGGGATGGGATGCTGCTCGAGCAGCATTTCCTCGCAGCCGATACGCGGATTCTCAGGCGGCTCAAGGGCGAATTTTCCCTGGGAGTGCACTACCGCGGCGCATCGTATTCGCAGGTGGAGTGGGAGGTCCCGGCACTGATTCCGGCCGGACTCGCCGGCGGGAAAGGTGGAACGATCTCTGGCGCGGGGGCGATGGCGCAGTTCGATTCGAGGAACTCGACGACTACGCCGACGCGGGGACACTTCCTGCTGGTGGATGCCCTCAAGTTCTCGAGCTGGACGGGCAGCGACTTCACCTATGGCTCGCTTGCGGTGGACGCGCGTGTCTACCTGCCGGTTCGCTCCAGGGATGTCATCGCGCTAGCGCTCTACGGGCAGTGGAATGGTGCGCGGGTGCCGCTTCAGGCGATGGCGATGCTGGGCGGCTATACCACGCAGGAACTGATGCGCGGCGTTTACTTCGGCAGGTTTCGGGACCGGAACCAGGTCGTTGCGCAGGCGGACTACCGCGGTCATCTCGCCGGGCGGTTGGGCTACGTCGTCTACGGCTCTGCAGGAAATGTGTACGGCTCCAAGGGAAGCCGGCTGTTCGATTCCGTGAAGTTCACCTACGGAGCCGGGCTCCGATTCAACATCAATCCGCGGGACCCGCTGAACATCCGGGCCGACTACACGTTGACGAGCTTCGGAAATCGTGGGCTGAGCCTGGGTGCTGCGGAGGCGTTCTAGGCCGAACTTGCCGGTGGAGGTGCCACCTCACAATATGGTGTCAGTCACGAGGACACTCCCGCGGGTGGATTGTGAGGCTCCAATGCGCAAGATACTGGCTGGCGCGTTCCTGCTGATATTGGCCGTTGCCTGTTCCGACAGTACCTCGAGCGACCACCCCGCCGAGTACGGCGTGTCTCCGGCGGTGCAATGGAGCGGCGGGAGCGTCACTGCCCACTCGATCGCCTTTCATGGCGCGGCGGTGCCTGTCGTGTACGGCGGAGGCATCTCGCTCACGGTGACCCGGCTCGACGACACGACCGTCACGATCCGACTCCCGGTCGGGCCGAGTGGTAATCTGGTGCTGACCCGCGACGCCGCCGGTCATGATACGGTCGGGGTCGTTCAACTGATCGGCGTCAGCCATTCACGGAACGTTCCCGGAATGCTCGGCTATGAGCCGCTGGTGCCCGAGGGGGCGCCGTCGGTCGTGTTCGTTGCCGAAAGCGCCGGTTCGCCAAGCGGGTTGAGCTTTCTCGACCCCTCCACCGATCAGGTCACCTACGTTCGTGGCCTCGGTCCCTCGCTATCCTCCTTTGGTATCCAGCCCAGCTTCCAGCAGAACCGATTTGTGCTGCGGGATTCCGTCGGCAGTCTCGCAGTCTACCGGCTCTTTCCCAGTGTCGCGCAGATCGATACCTCGGCAGTGCACAATCCGGTGGCGCGTCACGTGGTGCAACTCGGGGACAGCGCCTGGCTCGCCACTTTCTCGAATATTCTCCAGAGCTCGAGTCCCACCGGTCAGTTCTTCTTCCAGGGCCTGACGAACGATCCGATCAGGCTGGTGTTCTCGGCGGACGGAACCCGGCTCGCCATGTCGCTCGCCTCGTCCAACCTGCACGCCCCCGTAATGAACACCCAGACGGGGGACACCGCCTACACCATGCCCATTGGCCGCCCATGGGGTGTCGCCTTTGATCCGCACGCGGATCGCCTCTACGTGAGTGCCTCCACGCTGCAGGGAGACTCGCTGATCGCGGTTCGCGGGAGCGACGGCCTCCGACTGGGAGCGGTCGCCATTCCTGCGGGGTATTCGGGGTACATGCTCGCGGCGGATGGGAAGGCGGATCGGCTGTATCAGGTGGCGGAGTCCAGCGGGACCATGGCCGTGCTCGTCTACGAAGGCACCAGTCTCGTCCAGGTCGGCCAGATGACCTGCAGCCCCGGGTGCGGCAATTCCTCCTCCTGGAGCGCGGGGATCGGGGTCGACACCGTGAACAACAAGCTTCACGTCGCGTTTCCCGGGAGTCCGATTCCGGTCATCACGTACGATCGTCTGCCGTGAGCTCTCCACTGGCCTTGGAGGCGGGAGCATAGGTAGATTGTGGCGTTCGTAGTAAGTCGCTCGTGTCCAAGGACATACGATGCCTGCCACCCTCGATCCCGCGCGGTTGCGCGACGTTGCGCTCCGGCCGATCGCCGAGAAGGTTCTCGCGAAGCAGCGGCTTCTCGCCGATGATGCCCGCGTCCTCTACGCCACGCATGATCTGATCGGTCTCGGCCTGATCGCCGACTACGCGAATGCGCGCAGCAACGGCGACCGGGTCTTCTTCTCCGCCAATCAGCACATCAATCCGACCAACGTCTGCATTCTCCGCAACACCTGCGTGTTCTGTTCGTTCGCGCGGATGCCGAAGGAGGATGGGGCCTACACCCGCTCGCTCGACGAGGTGTACGCCGAGGCGGAGCAGGCACGGGGCGGACCGACGCGCGAGTTCCACATCGTCGGCGGTCTGCATCCGAAGCTCCCGCTGTCGTACTACACCGACATGATCCGCGGGCTCAAGGAGCGGCACCCCCAGGTGCACATCAAGGCGCTGACCGCCGTGGAGATCGCGCATCTGGCGCGGATCGAGAAGACCAGCGTGCGCGAGGTGCTTATCGCCATGAAGGAGGCGGGGCTCACCAGTCTGCCAGGCGGAGGGGCGGAGGTCTTCTCGACGGCGGTGCGGGCTACGATCGCCGAGCGGAAGCTGACCGGCGAGGAGTGGCTTTCGGTCCACCGCGAGGCGCACCTGCTGGGGATTCCGACCAACTGCACCATGCTCTACGGTCACGTTGAAACGGCGGACGACCGAATCGAGCACCTGAGCGCGCTCCGCGGGCTCCAGGACGAAACCGGTGGTTTCCTGACCTACATCCCGCTCGCCTATCACCCCGATCACAACGATCTGGGCGAGGAGCTGGGGCGGGTGGGAACGGCGACGACGGGCTACGAGGATCTCAAGAACATCGCGGTCGGGCGGCTCTTCCTCGACAACATCCCGCACATCAAGACGCACTGGCCCATGGTGACCCCGTTCCTGTCGCAGATCGCGCTCAGCTTCGGCTGCGACGACGTCGAGGGCACGGTGGTGTACGAGCGGATCTATCACCAGGCGGGCGCGACGACCGAGATGCACATGCATTACCGTGACCTGGTGGGGCTGATCCAGGGTGCGGGGAAGCGGCCCGTCGAGCGGGACAGCCTGTACCAGCCGGTCCGGGAGCAGTTCGACGATCTCGAACTCGGCCCGGAAGCCGGTCAGCCGGCCGTGCACGCCGCATGAGACTCGGACGGATCCCGTACATCAACTGCTATCCGGTCTACGGCGCGATCGACCGGGGACTGGTCCCCATGCCGGCCGACGTGGTGACCGCAACGGCGGCGGATCTGAACGACCTGATGGCGGCGGGAGAGCTCGACCTGAGCGTCGTCTCCGCGGTGGAGTATGCGCGCGACGCGGCGGCGTATCACCTGCTGCCCGATCTCGCGATCAGCTGCGACGGGCCGGTGCACAGCGTGAAGCTCTTCTCGAAGCGCCCCGTGACCGAACTCGAGGGCGCGACGGTACTCCGCAGCTCCTCCTCGAGGACCTCGGTGCTGCTGCTCGAACTCCTCTGCCGGCATCGCTGGCGGGTCGCACCGCGTTTCGCGACGGTCCGGGCCGAGCCGGCGGATCTGGGGTCGCTCGCAAACTTCCCGCACGAGGCCGTCCTCGTGATCGGCGATGCGGCGCTGCTGCTCGCGGCGTCGGATGTGTACCCGGTCCAGGTGGATCTGGGGGCCGCATGGAAGGAATGGACCGGCCTGCCGTTCGTGTTCGCGGTATGGGCGGCCCGCCGCGCGGCCGACCAGGGTCAAGTGCGCGACATCCACGCCCGGCTCCTGGAATCGCGTATGTGGGGACTCGCCAACCTGGAGCAGCTTTCGGATCAGGCGTGGGCCACCACGGGGATCCCGCGTGCGGTCTGTCGCGCCTATCTCGGCGATCTCGACTACAGCTTCTCCTACCGGCATCTGGCCGGTCTGACGGATTTCTTCCGCCGGCTGGCGCAGGATGGGCTGGTGCCGGACGGATCGCTCTCATTCATCACCGCGGCGTAGCGCGGCCTGCGGGCCGCTTCCATCAAGGATCTGGGCATGCACAGCGTTGACCGGTCGTCGGGCGAATTCCGCGAAGCCCTCGAGCTGTATGAGCGGGCGAGCCTCCTCGAGCTGGGTGAGATGGCGGACCGGGTGCGCTGGCAGCTGCATCCTGATCCGGTGGTCACCTACATCATCGATCGCAACATCAACTACACCAACGTCTGCGTCGCCGACTGCGGCTTCTGCGCCTTCGCGCGCCGGCCGAAGCATGGTGAAGGCTACGTGCTCAGCTTCGAGCAGGTCGGCAAGAAGATCGACGAGTGCAAGGATCTCGGCGGCGTACAGATCCTGATCCAGGGCGGTCACAATCCGTACATCCCGTTCGAGTGGTACCTCGACCTGATGCGGTACATCAAGGAACACCACCGGATCCACATTCACGGCTTTTCGCCGTCGGAGGTGGTGTTCTTCTCGGAGCGATTCCGGATGCCGGTCGCCGAGGTCATCCGCGAATTGCGCGCGGCGGGACTCGACAGCATCCCGGGCGGCGGGGGCGAGATCCTGGTGGACGCGGTGCGCCAGCGGGTCGCCCCGAAGAAGGCCCAGACCGACGACTGGCTCGGCGTGCAGGAAGAGGCCCATCGCCAGGGGCTCCGGACCACGGTCAGCATGATGTATGGCATGGGAGAGTCCAACGCCGACCGGATCGAGCATCTCTTCCGGGTGCGGGACGTCCAGTCGCGCACCGGCGGGTTCACGGCGTTCATCGCCTGGCCGCTCCAGCCGGAGGGCACGCCGGAGATGTCGTCCAGTCCCAAGACTGACGCCGTGACCTATCTCCGCACGCTCGCGGTTGCGCGCATCGTGCTGGACAATGTGCCGAGCCTGCAGGCCTCGTGGGTCACGATGGGGCACAAGGTGGGACAGGTCGCGCTGCGGTTCGGGGCCAACGACTACGGCAGCCTGATGATGGAGGAGAACGTCGTCTCCGCCGCCGGCACGACGCATCGGAGTACCATCAACGAGATGGAGCGGATGATTCGCGATGCCGGGTTCGAGCCGCGCCGGCGCCGTCAGGACTATTCGATGGTCGACGCCACCGCGATCGCGGCGGCGTGATGTTCCGCACCGGCATCGGGTACGATTCCCACCGGCTGGTGGAAGGGCGCCCCCTCATCCTCGGTGGCCAGCGCATTCCCTTTGAGAAGGGGCTGGCCGGGCATTCGGATGCCGACGCCGTGGCGCACGCCCTGACCGACGCGCTGCTGGGTGCCGCTGCCGCCGGGGATATCGGTCAGTTGTTCCCCGACAGCGATCCGCAGTGGAAGAACGCGGACTCGATCACGCTGTTGCAGCAGGCGGCGGAACTGATCCGTTACCGCGGGTTCGCGCCTCGCCAGGCCGACATCACCGTGATTGCGGAGCGGCCCAAGCTCGGCAGCTACTTCCCCGCGATGGCCGAGGCACTGAGCCGGGCCACGGGCATTCCCGCGAGCTGTCTTGGTCTCAAGGCGAAGACCAACGAGGGGATGGGATTCGTCGGACGGGGGGAGGGGATCGCGGTCATCGCGGTCGCGACTGTGGAGGCGGTGTGATGGAGCGGTTCGTGGCGTGGCTGGTCGAACTCTCGCCACTCACGATCTACCTGGTCATCGCGGTCGCCACGTTCATCGAGAATGTGTTCCCGCCGATTCCGTCCGACCTGACGGTCGCCCTCGGTGGTTTCCTCACCCAGCACAGCGCAGTCACCGCCGTCCCGATCTGGCTGGCCGGCTGGCTCGGCAATTTCGCGGGCTCCGTCGCGGTCTATTTCGTGGCCGGCAAGTATGGACGCCGGTTCGTCGCGAGCCCGATCGGGCGGCGGCTCCTTCCCGGCGAGGCGATCATCGCGATGGAGCGGGAGTACCTCCGCTTCGGCGTCGCCGGGATTTTCCTTGCCCGGCTCCTTCCCGGGTTCCGTAGTTTCATCGCGCCGTTCGTCGGACTCGTCGGGCTCCCTCCCCTCCGGGCGCTGCTCCCGATCGCGCTCGCTTCCGCCATCTGGTACGGATTCCTCGCGTGGGTGGGCGTCCGCCTCGGCGCCGAGTGGGAAGCGATCAGCCGCTTCATGTCACACCTGAACCGCGGGCTCGCGATCGTGGCCGTCGTGATGGCCCTCGGGATCGGATTCGTGGTGTGGCGCCGAAGCAAGGCGCAGGGACCGCGCCGGAATCGGTTACTCCGGCTGATCGGGGCGGCGCTCGGTGATGAGGCGGCCGCGGCCGAGGCGGGAGCCGGTCCCGACATGGCGACCGAGGGGGCGGCCGCATTGCTGCACGAACTCACTCACGCCGACCCGGCGTTCACGCTCGACGAGCGCACGGCCATCGCCGAGTACCTGCGGAGCCGCTGGGGCCTCGGGCAGGCTCCCCGGCAGACGCAGGGGCTCTCCGCTGTGCAACCGGCCGATACCCGCGAGCTGGTCACGACCGTCGCGGACCGGTTCGATCAGACCCGGCGCATGGGACTCGCGGAACGACTCTACCGCATTGCCCGAAGTGATGGAACGCTGAGCAAGCACGAGGAGCGCCTGATGCTCCGGATCGGCGACCTGCTCGGCCTCGGCCCGGAGGCACTCGCCGAGGCCAGGCGCCGGGCGTCCTCGTGAGCCGGACCGAGGCGGCGGAACGCACCTGGCTGCTCGAGCTGTTCCGCGATTACCTCGCCCTCGAAGCGGGTCATAGCGCGAACACCATCGAGAGTTACCTTCGCGACCTCCGGCGTTTCGTGTCCTGGGGAGATACGCTCGGCCTCCACGGTCCGGATGCCGTGACGCGAAAACAGCTTCGGGAATTCGTCTACGCGCTGAAGGATCTGGGGTTATCGGCGGCGACCATCCGGCGCCAGGTCTCGGCGATCCGGACCTATTACGGGTTCCTGCTGGCCGAGGGCCGCGCCGAAACCGATCCGAGCGACCGGCTGGAGATGCCCCGGCGCGGGCGACAGCTGCCTGACACCCTGTCGGTCGCGGATATGGAAGCCCTGCTCGCGGCCCCACAGGCCGACGAACCGATGGCCTGGCGCGACCGCGCGCTGCTCGAGCTGGGTTATGGGGCAGGGCTCCGCGTGTCCGAACTGTGCGGGCTCACCCTTCCCAATCTGCTGCTCGGTGAGGGGCTGGTCCGGGTGTTCGGCAAAGGATCCAAGGAGCGCCTCGTCCCGATCGGGCGGAATGTGATCGGTGCGGTCTCCGTCTACCTCCACCAGGTCCGCCCGTCGCTCGACCGGGGTGCGACGAAGGAGCGGGTGCTCCTCAACGCGCGCGGGGCGCCGCTCTCACGGGTCGGGGCGTGGGGTGTCGTGAAGCGCTGCGCCCGAGTTGCGGGGATCCGGAAACGGGTCACGACGCATACGCTCCGGCACTCGTTCGCGACCCACCTGCTGGAAGGCGGGGCCGACCTGCGTGCCGTGCAGGAGATGCTGGGACATGCCGATCTCTCGACGACCCAGATCTATACCCACGTGGACCGGGAATACCTGCGCTCTGTTCATCGTCAGTTCCATCCCCGAGGCTGAGATCCGGTGAGCCGACGATTCGGTACGGTGCTGCTCCTCGCGACCGTGGGCTGCGCGACCTACCACGCCCGCCCGCTCGACCTCCCGGCTGGCACCGCGAACTACAACGCGGGAAGTCTCGGCGCTGCCTCACTGGCGGCTGCGCTCGACTCCCTCGGCGTGCGTCGTTCCGCGCAAGGATGGAACGACTGGGCGCTCGCCCAGGCGGCCTGGGTGCTACGGCCCGAGCGCGCCCGGCTGGCCGCCGAAGTGCGGGTCGCCGAAGCCGCACGGATCACGGCGGGAGCCCGCGAGGCTCCCGGTCTCAACACCGAAACGGAGTACTCCTTCAGCGGCACCGGCGGAGAGTCCCGCTGGGGCCTCGCCGTGAGCGGCGTGTTCACGGTCGAACTCGGCGGCAAGCGCGGGGCCAGAATCGGCCGGGCGAACGCAGGGGTGCTCGCCGCCATCGCGCGCCGGGATGAAGAGGCCTGGGCGATTCGCTGGCGGGTGCATGAGGCGTCGGTGCTGCTGGCGATCGGCCAGGCCCTGATGACTGCCACGGAGCGCGAACGCGGGATCGCCGATTCGGTCGCCGGACTCGTCCGACGCCGATTCGATGACGGCGCGCTGTCGGCGACCGACGTCGCTCGCGCCAACGCGAGCGCCCAGAGCGCACGCGCCGAGGCGGCAGCCAGTCGGCGCGATGTGGCGGAGCGCCGGGCGGAGCTGGCTGTGGCGGTGGGCGTCCCGATCTCCGACCTGGAGCGTGTCGTGCTTCTGACGGACTCCACGCTTGGGTGTGGTGAGAGCCGGTCCCGGGACTCCCTTCAGCGCATGGCGCTCGAGGCGCGGCCGAGTCTCCGGCGGACGCTGGCCGAGTATCAGGTCGCGGAAGCGGAGGTGCGGGTCGAGGTCGCGAAGAGCTGGCCGGATCTGCAACTTGGGCCGGGACTCTTCTTCGACCATGGCGTCGGCAAGTGGACGATCGGGTTCGGCGCACCCACGCTTCCGCTGCATGGCAATCGTGGACCGATCGCGGAGGCCGAGGCCCGGCGCGAGGTGGCGGCGGCTCGCGTGGCCGAAGCCCAGCAGCAGATCTTGGCTGAGGTGGAGCAGGCCGTGGCTGGCTGCGCGGCCGCGAACGAAGAAGCCAGCTCGCTCGAGCTGGGCGCGATCCGGCAGCGACTCGCGATGGCTGATTCAGCCTACGCGCGTGGGGAAGCGGGGCGGCTCGAGGTCGAACTGGCCCGCCTCGAAGTGACCAGCGCGGAGCGACGACTCGCGGAGGTGCGCGGGCGGGTCACAGTGGCGGGACTGGGACTGGAACGGGCGATCGGGCAGTGGGGGCCGGAGTCGGCAACCGCGGAGGAGAGGGAGGGTCGGTGAGGCGAACGACAATGCTGCTCGCGACGGTGCTGGCCGCAGGCGGGTGCGGCCCTGCGCCCAAGCCGGGCAACGACGAGTCGGGAGTGGCGGAGCAGCCGGCCGCGAAGACCGCTGCCGTCGGCGCCGAGCGCGCCATCGTCCTCGACAGCGCAACGGTCGCGCGCATCGGCCTCAGGACGGTTGCGCTCGCGCGAAGCGAGCGGGTTCCGGAGGTCGAGCTGCCGGCCGAAGTCGTCGAGGATCCCGGGGCGGGGACCAGCGTACGGTCGGGCGTCAGTGGCCGCCTGACGGAAGCAGGCGGTCGGTCGTGGCCGAGCGTGGGCGAGTCGATCGCAGCTGGCGAGACCATCGCACAGGTGGGAGATGCGCGGCCGATCGTGGCGCCTCGCGGTGGGACTGTCGTGGCGCTGCTGGCACAGCCCGGGGAACTCGTGCAGGCCGGACAGGAGTTGCTGCGACTCACCGATTTCCGCACCGCCCTTGTTCGCGTGAGCTTCGACTCGGCGGAGGCCCAGCCACCGGCCTCCCTGGAATTCTCGCTCGGCGCTGTCCACCAGCGCCGGACCGGCCGGCTTCAAGGTCCTGCCCCCGAGGCCGATCCGCTCACGCGCATGCCGGCCTGGCTCTACCGCCTCCAGGGCACGGCGGGGCTCCGTCCCGGGGTCGTGGTGGTGGCGTATCGCCCCGACGCGCGCGCGGCCGCGGGAGGAGTGCTGGTCCCGAGTGATGCCGTCGTACAGTGGGATGCGCTCGCCTGGGCATTCGTTGAACGCGCGCCGGGGACCTACGTCCGGGTACGGGTGCCGACCGAGCTTGCGGTACCGGGCGGCTGGCTTGTTCAGCAGGGAGTGAGCGCGGGTGATCGAGTCGTCGTGACCGGTGCAGGCCAGCTCCTCTCGGAGGAGTTCCGGGCGCGCATCTCCGTCGGGCAGGAGGTCGGAGAGTAGCGTGCTGAACGGCATGGTGCGCTTCGCGGTGCGGCGGCCGGGGATCGTCATCGGCCTCGCGCTCACGCTCGTGGTTTACGGCGCCACCGTGGTCGCGCGCGCGAAGCTGGACGTGTTCCCCGAGTTTGCCCCTCCGCAGGTCTCCATCCAGACCGAAGCACCGGGGCTCTCGCCCGATCAGGTCGAAGTCCTGGTCACGACCCCCATCGAGAATGCGGTCAACGGCGTCAACGGGCTCGCCGTCATCCGATCGCAGTCGATCCAGGGGCTCTCCGTGATCACGGTGATCCTCGAGGAAGGCACCGATCTGCTGCGAGCGCGGCAGATGCTCGCCGAGCGGCTGGGCGAACTCACCGGGCAGCTGCCGGCGACGGTGCGTGCGCCGGTGCTCAGTCCGCTGACGTCCTCGTCCAGCACCGTGCTCGTGCTCGGTATCACGTCATCGACCCGGACCCTGCTGGAGCAGCGGAGCTTCGTCGACTGGGTGCTGCGCCCTCGGCTGCTCGCGACCCCCGGCGTCGCCAAGGTGGCGGTCTTCGGCGGGGAGGTACGTCAGCTCCAGATTCTGGCGGACCCGAGGCGGCTGCGATTGCACGGGATGGACCTGACCGACCTCGTGGCGGCCGCGGAGCGATCGACCAATGTGCGCGGTGCGGGAGTCATCGACGATCCCAATCAGCGTCTCGTCGTGACCGCGGAGGGGCAGCAGCTCACGCCGTCCGCCCTCGGCATGAGCGTCCTCAAGGCCGGGCCGGGCAGCCTCCTCAGGATTCGCGATGTCGCGGAGGTCAGGGAAGGGGCGGAGACGAAGTTCGGCGACGCCCTCATCAACGGTGGCCCAGGAGTGGCCATCGTCGTCTCGGGGCAGCTGGGCACCAACACCAAAGAAGTCGCGTCGGCGGTCGACGTGGTATTGCGGGATCTTGGCCCCGAGATCCGTGCTGCTGACCTCGTGCTCCACGATGATCTCTTCCGTCCTGCGGCCTTCGTCGATCTCGCGGTCCGGAACGTCACGGTCGCGCTGCTGATGGGAGGTGTCCTGGTCGCCGTCGTGCTGCTGCTCTTCCTCTACGACCTGCGTGCCGCGGCCATTTCGCTCACGGCGATTCCGCTCTCGCTGCTCGCCGCGATCATCGTCCTCGATCGCTTCGGCTTTTCGCTGAATACGCTCACGCTCGGCGGGCTCGCGATCGCGCTCGGCGAAGTCGTCGACGACGCCATCATCGACGTCGAGAACATCACCCGGCGGCTCCGGCTCAATCGCCGGCTCGCCGACCCTCGTCCCGCCCGCGAGGTGGTCTGGTCCGCCTCGATCGAGGTGCGGCAGAGCGTGGTCTACGCGACCTTCGTCGTCGCAGTGGTGTTCGCGCCGGTCCTGACGATGAGTGGCGTGCAGGGCGCGCTGTTCCGGCCGCTCGGATTCTCCTACATCCTCGCCACCCTCGCCTCGCTGGCCGTGGCGCTGGTCGTCACCCCCGCGCTCGCGCTCGTGCTGCTGGCGGGCAGGGACCGGGCCTCGCACGAATCCGGCCTGCTGCAGGCCCTGCGCGCCGGATACGAGCGACTGGTGGCGCGGCTCTTCGGCTTCCCGCGCGCTGTCGCGCTGGTCACCGCCCTCGTCTGTCTCGGGGCGCTCGCCGTCGTGCCGCGCCTCGGCACCAGCTTTCTCCCGGACTTCCGGGAGGGACACTACGTCGTCCACATGTCGGCGGTCCCCGGTGCCTCACTGGAGGAGTCGCTCCGGCTGGGGCGCATGGTGACCGCGGCCATACAGCGCGATCCGCGCGTGCTCGCCGTGACGCAGCGCGTTGGCCGCGCCGAGCTCTCCGAAGACACCTGGGGAACGCACTACAGCGAGATCGAGGTCGAGCTCCGGCCGGTGCAGGGAGAGGCCGCGCGCACCTTCGAGGACAGCCTGCGCGCGCACCTCGCGGGCTTTCCGGGCGTCAGCTTTGCGATCCGCGGATTCCTGACCGAACGGATCGAGGAGACGCTCACCGGATCGACCGCCGAGATCGTCGTCCGACTCTTCGGCGAGGATCTCGACAGCCTCGATATCGCGGCGCGCCGGGTGGCGACGATCGCCCAGGGGATGCGCGGAGCGGCCGATGTGCAGTACGATCCGCCGGCCGTGGTGCCCGGCGCGACCGTACGCCTCCGGGCCGGACCGCTCGCGCGGGCGGGGCTCGCGGCCGACGACGCCTTGAAGGCGGTCGAGACCGCGACGCGGGGCACCCGGGTCGCGCAGACGTTCGAGGGCAACCGGGCCACCGATGTGGTGGTGCTGCTCGCGCCTGAGGCGCGGCGGCGCCCGGAGGATCTGCGGAGCCTTCCGCTGCATTCCCCCGATGGGCGCATGGTCAGTCTCGGGCAGGTCGCGGAGGTCGAGCGGTCGTCCGGCAGGTACCTGATCTCGCACCAGGGTGCGCGCCGGGTTCAGACCGTCACGGCGAACACGATGGGGCGGGACGTCGCCGACTTCGCGGATGAGCTGGGGCGGCGGCTGCAGGCGCCGGCAGTGCTCCCGGTCTCGGTCTATGCGGAGCTTGCGGGCACCGCCGAGGCCCAGCGCTCGGCGCAGCGGGAGCTGTTGCTCCACAGCCTCCTGGTGGGGGCCTTCATCGTGCTGCTGCTGTGGCTCGCCTTCGGTGAGGCAGGGCGCCTGACACTGGTCCTGGTCAACCTCCCCTTCGCCCTGGTCGGTGGCGTTATTGCCGTGCTGCTCGGCGGCGCGACACTCTCGTTAGGGTCGCTCGTCGGGTTCGTGACGCTGTTCGGCATCGCGACCCGGAACGCGGTGATGCTGATCTCGCACTACGATCATCTGGTACGGGTCGAAGGGCGGGAGTGGGGGGCGGCCACCGCGCTGCAGGGGGCCAGCGAGCGCCTCGGTCCGATCCTGATGACGGCGTTGGTGACGGGGCTGGCGCTGCTCCCGCTGGCGCTTGGCAGTGGCGATCCCGGACGGGAGATCGAAGGCCCCATGGCCATCGTCATCCTGGGCGGGCTCGCGACGTCGACCCTGCTCAGCCTGTTCGTGCTGCCGACGCTGGCACTTCGCTTCGCCCGGTTTGCGGCGGACGAGGAAGGGTCGCCGCCCTGACGGACGCGGGGGCCTCATCCCGTTCGCGGAGCAGCCAGCGAATGTGGGCCCGCTGTAGATGATAGATCCCGCCGCCGTACATCGTCGTTCCCACCGCCAGGCCCCAGCGCAGCAGACTCGCGCCCGCACCGGGATGCAGCGCCGCGACGACCTCGAGCAGTGTCGAGACCGCAACGCCCCAGGCGGCGATGGCCAGGGCGGAATGGATGAAGGCCTGCTCGCGCCGGCCCCGATACTCCGCGACCGCGTAGCCCAGGACGGTGAAGGCGGCGAGGTGCTCGAGCGCCCGGAGGATCCGCATCGTGTCGGCCGATCCCCAGAATCCCATCAGTCCGGCCTCGCCATGCCATGGCGTCACGGCGGACCAGGGCGGCCAGCCGGCGAGGCAGAGGAGATACAATCCCAGCACGGGGGCCAGCCGGCGGAGCGTTTCGCCTTCGAAGCGTCGGTCACCACGCAGATCCTCGCGGGCCCAGCCGGCGGACCAGAGTCCCGTCGCGAGTCCGACGATGCCAGCCGTCACGAGCACGGTGAGCGGGTGTTCGGTGAGGCCCGGGATCGCGCCCACCAGATACCAGCCCGCCGCGAGGAGGGAGAAGCGAGTGCAGCTGACGGTGCCTGCCGGTGAGAAGCGATTCCGGTAGATGGCGCCGAGGACGATCGCGCCGACGAGCCCAAGCACTACCGAGAGGCCCATCCGGGCCGGCTCACCTGCGGCGGCGAGTCCGCTCAGCCACAGCAGCGGGACCAGCAGATACACCAGGCCCATGAGCGGCAGTTCGAGCGCGAGCGCTCCGATCAGGGCAGGGGTGAGGCGAATCCGTCGCACGATCACGTCGTGCGCAACCGCGCCGACCCAGGCGCCGAGGCCGTTGGTGATGACATCGAGCGGGGAGCTGAACCGCGAGGGGAGGAAGAGCTGAGTGGCTTCGATGAGGGCACTGAATGCCATCCCCCAGAGGAGCGGGCGGAGCGCCCACCGGTCCCGCCCGGTCTCGTGCGTGAGCCGGAAGAGGAATCCGAGCGGGAGGAACATGGCGATGTTCGCGATGGCATCGGACAGACTGCCGCCCCACAACATCCCGTGCCGGATCTCCCCGCTGAAGTCGAAGGGCACCAGCGTGACAAGAACGACGACGCCGACGAGATAGCCGAGAAAGGCGCTGGCGAGGCGGGAACCGGTTCGGGAGGCCATGGCAGTTGCCTCCAGTATCGGCACCGCAGGCCTGGGAGCTGAGCGTGGTCAGGCCGTGGACGGATCGAAGCGTTCGAAGCGTTCGCCGAGCCAGTCGAGGAGGAGGAAGGCCTCGAGGGCGAGTGCCGAGCCCGCGAGGAGGAGGGCCGGCACCAGGGACCAGGCGTCGAGTCGGGTCCAGAGCAGATAGGCAAGACCACCCGCGGCCAGCGCGGGGCCGAGTGCCGCGACGGCGAGCAGCAGAAAGGAGACGCCGGCCGTCAGCAGGTGCTGGCCCACCTGCTCGATTCCACCGGGACGAATTTCGGTCCGGACCCAGGCGGGATAGAGCAGTGCCCCGCCATTCTGGATGCAGAGCGCGACCACATTCAGCGCGACGAGCACCAGCATGGCGGGAATCAGCACCACCGCCAGTTGAGTCGCGGAGAGGTAGGTCGTCGCATCGCCCCACAGACCGACCAGGGCGAAGGCGGCGAGGAGCAGCTGGAGCGTGGTCAGGACGAACGCGGAGGAGAAGACCTGGCCCGCCATTACGACCATCCCCGACAGGGGCCAGGTGCGGAGCAGACTCAGCTGCTCCAGTTCACCACGGAGATCGATGCGCACCCACTGCGGACCCAGCACGCTGAGGACGACGACCCAGGTAAGCGCCATCGTTCCGAACACTCGCAGGATCGCGGGGTCCTCCCGGCTTTCGATCATGACGACGGCCATGCTGACGCTGGCGATGATCCCGATCATCACGAGGAATCCGGGACTGAGCGTGCGAACCAGCCGGGTGACGTTCTTCCAGACGATGGCAGCGATGGGATGACCGCTGGACGAGAGCTGCACCCAGTAGCGGGTGCGCCGCGGCGCCATGGACGCTCCTGCACCCTGCCGTTTCCAGCGGTCGAGCCGTGCCGCGCGACGCGCGCTGGCCTCGAGCGCCGCCTCCTCGAAGGCTCGGTCGGCACGGATCACCCAGAGCAGGTGCAAGCCCAGGAGGCCGAGTGCGGCCAGCGCCGCGCGAATCCATTCCGGAACCGTCGTGGCGGCCAATGGCGCGATCGGGATGCGGAACGGCCGCACGACATAGCGGAGGGGGGCCGTCTCGAGGAGGCGGTGAATGGCGCCCGGAATTCCCTCGGGCCGACTCGACCAGGGCCCCGCGGGCAGTCCCTGCAGGGTGGCCCAGGTCACGCCGGCGACGGCGGCCACGAGAAGCAGGATCGGCCAGCTCTTCCGGAGCCCCGCCGTGCCGTGAGTCGTGGCGTTGTCACGGGTCAGCGCGACGCCGAGCCGATGGAGGAAGAGCGTATCGAAGAGGATCCAGAGGCTGAGCGCATGAAATGCCGTGCCCAGCGGGTGATTGTCCCCGCGCCGCAGCAGAAAGGTCCATACCAGCACGTTGACGAGAATGAGCGGCTGCGCCCGCAGCACCTTGTATTGCAGCAGGGCGGCGCGGCTCACCGGCGCCGGAAAGAAGAAGTGGATCTCCGCCGGGGTGAAGGCGAGGGCGGTTCGGTCCGCACCAAGCACCCACCACTTGAGCACCAGCGCCATCACGAGCAGCGACCCGCCCGACGCGATCGCGGGCGCCGGAAGCCCCGCTGAAGTGCCATGCCGCTGGCCGAAGAGGACCAGCGCGAGGTAGCCGAGGCCGAGCAGGAGGGCGAAGACGTAGCGCGGACTGCGCAGACGCGAGGTGACACCCCGCATCCGGTTGCGCAGGGAATGCAGGAGCAGGAACAGCGCGGCGTCCCTCACGCGGTCGGCTCGTCCGAGTGACCGGTCAGCGAGAGGAAGATCTCCTCCAGCCCCCGGCCTGAGAGTTCCGGACGGCCGGCGGCGATCTCGGCGACCGAGCCGAGCGCGACCATCCTCCCGCCCTGGATGATGAGTACCTTGGTGCAGATCTCCTCGACCAGGGACAGCAGGTGGGAACTCAGGATCACCGCGGCCCCCCCGTGGGCGCGTGCAGCGATCGTCCGCTTCATGCGGCGGATGCCGACCGGATCGAGCCCGGTCAGCGGTTCATCCAGCATGAGCGCCTGCGGGTCGTGGAGCAGCCCGCAGGCGATGGCGAGCTTCTGTTTCATGCCGCGGGAAAGTTCGCTGGCGAGCGCATCCCGCTTGTCGGTCAGCTCGAGCTCCTCGAGGAGGGCATCGATCCGGGAGGTGCTGCCCGGCTTCCGGTACAGTCTGGCCGTGAACTGCAGATGTTCGGTGACGGTCAGGTACTCGAAGAGCTGTGGCTCATCGGGGATGAAGGAGAGAGCCCGCTTTGCCTCGAGTGGACGCTCGGCGAGGAAGTGTCCCGCGATCCGGATCGAGCCACGGGTCGGCTGGATAATGCCGGCCAGACTTCGGAGGGTGCTGGTCTTGCCGGCACCGTTCGGTCCGACGAGACCGAGGATCTCGCCGCTGGCGACGCTGAACGACAGCCCTTGCACGGCCATGAGGGGCCCGTACAGCTTCGTAAGACCATCGACTTCGATCATCCTCGGTTGGCTCCGATCCGGCCGCTGGCTGAAACCTCCACCCTGCAGGCCACGTCTCTGTGTGGAACGCCACCACTTCCCGGGTTCGTCCCCGGAGCAGGCCATGAGAAACTACTGGATCAAGATCGCTGCGGGCGCCTTCGGCATCTTCGCCGTCGGCATGCTGGTCATCACCGGCCTGCGGGCCGTGAAGTCTAAGGTTACCACCACCCTCAACAGCAATGACCCTATCCCGATTCCGCTGATCGGACTGGTGCCGTTTCGGGTAGACAGCGCCAAGCTTGGCAGCGTGACCAGGGTCGAGTTTCTGCGCTCGGACCCCGAGCACGTCTCCGGCGTCCGGGTCCTCGTCAAGCTGGCGGACAGCATCGCCCAGGACCGCCTCCGCGCCTGCACGCTCGCCCTCCATAGTCTCGACAACATCGACGAAAAGACCACCTTCCAGTGCCAGGCCAATGGTGCTGCGCTCGGGGACCTGCAACCATTCGGCACGGTGGTGGTGCGGCGGATGGGCGGGTCGGACACCCTCGCGCTGCTCCTGCCCGGGAAGGCGGTCACCGACCTGCAGGGCACCCGGATTCGCGTCAACGGCCACGGCATCCAGATCAGCGGCCCGGAGGATCCGATCGCGGACATGATGGAGGCCCGCACCGACTCGATGCACGAACTCCTCGATGAGCGGGTCGATGCCCGCTCCGATTCGGTGGATGAACTCAAGGACCTCGCCAGCACCCTCGAGGACTCGGCCTCCCGCCTCTCGACTGGGGCACGCCGGCGGGTCCAGGCCTCGGGGGACTCGGTCCGGGCCGTGATGCGCGCGATGGTCGACCGGATGCAGGCCGACCGGATGCGGATGGAGGCGATCGAGCACGTGCGCGGCCTCAGCATTGCGCAGCGGGACTCCCTGGCCAACCTCGGGCCCGCACTGCACGACTCCGTTCAGGCGCAGGTGGCTCGGGAAATGGTCCGGATGCGCGCCGAACTCGAGAAGGCGCTTCCGGAGGCCTCCTCGACCTCGAAAGCCACGCCGGCTCCCCCCAGCCCGCCAGCGCCACCCAAGTCCGCCGCCAGGGTTCGCGTGAACTGACGGGGAGCAGGGTCGGGCCTCCCGCGGGGCGCATTCTCGTGTAATTTGCGCCCATGCTCCTCGTCCTCGACAACTACGACAGCTTCACCTACAACCTGGTGCAGTACGTCGGTGAACTGGGCGCCGATCCGGTGGTCTACCGGAACGACGCCCTTTCCACTGCCGACGCCTTGGCGCTGCGTCCCGAGGCGATCATCATCTCGCCAGGACCGGGGGAGCCGAATGCTGCCGGGATCTCGATCCCCCTGATTCGCGCCGCCGCCGGCAGGATCCCGGTGCTGGGTGTCTGTCTCGGGCACCAGGCCATGGGTGAGGCGTTCGGGGGGCGGGTGGTGCGTGCGGGCCGCCTCATGCATGGGAAGACGACGGAGGTCAGCCACCTCGGCGATGGGATCTTCGAAGGCGTCGCCAACCCGCTGACGGTCATGCGCTACCACTCGCTGGTCGTTTCGGCCGAGGACTTCCCGGCGGAACTCGAGATGACCGCCTGGTCTCTGGACCGTCCCCGGGGGCAGGAAATCATGGCGCTCCGCCACCGAGTCCACCCCCTGTACGGGGTGCAATTCCACCCCGAATCGATCGCCACTGAGCGCGGAAAGACCCTACTCCAGAACTTCCTCCGGCTCGCCGCCGCCTTTCGGGCCGACCGCCACGCCGCGATAGCCTAACCATTTGACATACCAGCGTATAGCTGGTACCCGCCCGGCTGTAAATCCCTCCGGCATGACTTTTGACAGGACCGGCCGGCGTTATTACGTTCGGAAATGCGCGTCCTCGGTGTCATCCCGGCCCGGCTTGGCTCGACTCGTATCCCTCACAAACCGCTGCAGCTCCTGGCCGGTGAGCCATTGATCGCCCGGGTCATCCAGCATGTTCGCGAGATGGGGCTGGTGGATGATCTCGTGGTGGCCACCGATTCCGAGATGATCGCCCGGGTGGTCGAGGCCGCCGGTGTCCGGGCGGTCCTCACCAGGGAGAACCATCTGAACGGCACCGAGCGGGTCGCCGAGGTCGCGGCGCGGCCGGAGCATGCCCAGCACGAGATCGTCGTCAACGTTCAGGGGGACGAGCCGTTTCTGCCGCGGGCGGCGCTGCAGGGATCGATCGACCGGGTGTTGCAGGGCGATGACGTCGGCACCGCAGCCGCGCCGCTCGATGCGAGCGAGGCTTCCGATCCCGGCCGGGTCAAGGTCGTCTCGGACGCACAGGGGCGGGCCCTGTACTTCTCGCGCGCGATGATTCCGCATCGCCGAGATCCGGGCGCCGCCACGCACGATCTCTACTGGCAACACGTCGGGGTGTACGCCTACCGGCATGAGGCCCTGGATCGCTGGACCCGGCTGGCACCATCGCCGGCCGAAGAAGCCGAGCGCCTGGAACAGCTCCGGGCGCTGCATCACGGGATGCACATCGGGGTGGCACGCATCGATCAGCCTGCCGAGCCGGGCGTGGACACCCCCGAAGACCTGCGCCGCGCGGAAGCGCGCTGGCTCGCACTGGAGGAGCACCGATGACCAACGGCACCAACGCGACCAAGTACATCTTCGTCACCGGCGGGGTGGTCTCCTCCCTGGGGAAGGGCATTGCGGCGGCCTCACTGGGCCGACTGCTCGTCGAGCGCGGGCTGACGGTGACGATGCAGAAATTCGATCCCTACATCAACGTCGACCCGGGGACGATGTCGCCCTTCCAGCACGGTGAGGTCTACGTCACCGACGACGGCGCCGAAACCGACCTCGATCTCGGCCACTACGAACGCTACATCGATCGCTCGCTCTCCCAGCAGAACAACATCACCACCGGCCGCATCTACCAGAACGTCATCGGCAAGGAACGGCGCGGCGAATATCTCGGCTCCACCGTTCAGGTCGTCCCCCACATCACCGACGAGATCAAGAACGCGATCCGGCGCACCGCGCCAGGGCAGGACGTCGTGATCACGGAGATCGGCGGGACGGTCGGCGACATCGAGTCGCTGCCGTTCCTCGAGGCGATCCGCCAGTTCCGCCAGGAGGTGGGGCGCGACAACGCCCTGTTCCTCCATCTCACGCTCGTCCCGTACATCGCCGCGGCCGGCGAACTCAAGACCAAGCCCACGCAGCACTCGGTGCGGGACCTCATGCAGATCGGAATTCAGCCGGATGTGCTGATCTGCCGGAGTGAGCAGCCGATCTCCGCCGAGATCAAGCGCAAGATCGCCGGCTTCTGCAACGTGGATTTCGAATGCGTGATCGAGAGCCCGGACGTTGCCTCGATCTACGAAATCCCGTTGCGCTTCCGCGACCAGGGCTTCGACCGCGTGGTGTGTGAACGTCTGCGTCTGGAGACCAAGGAACCCGATCTCGGTCCGTGGAAGGCGATGGTGGAGCGGATCCTCCGGCCGAAGCAGAAGGTGCGGATCGCGGTGGTGGGCAAGTACACCGACCTGCACGACGCCTACAAGTCGGTGCAGGAAGCGCTGATCCACGGCGGCATCGCGCACGATGCCGGCGTCGAGATCGGCTGGCTGTCGAGCGATCAGTTCACCTCGCAGGAGGCCGCCGGACGTCTGCTGGCAGGCTTCGACGGACTGCTCGTGCCGGGCGGTTTCGGCGTGCGCGGCATCGAGGGAATGATCGAGGCCATTCGCTGGGCGCGCGAGCACGATCTCCCGTTCTTCGGCATCTGTCTCGGGCTCCAGATCGCGATCATCGAGTTCGCCCGGAACGTCTGCGGCATGACCAACACGACCAGCACCGAGTTCGAGCCGGAGTGCGAGGCACCGGTCATCGCCCTCATGGCGAACCAGCGGGAAGTGAAGGACATGGGCGGCACCATGCGGCTCGGCGCCTATGCGGCCAAGCTCCGCAAGGACTCGAAGGCGGCGCAGGCGTATGGCACGATGCAGATCAGCGAGCGGCACCGGCACCGGTGGGAGGTCAACAACGCCTATCGCGATGTGCTCGCGGAGAACGGACTCTGGCTCTCGGGCCAGTCCCCGGACGGGGGGCTGGTCGAGATCATCGAGCTGCCGAAGCACCCCTGGTTCCTCGGGTGCCAGTTCCATCCGGAGCTGAAGTCGCGCCCGAACCGTGCCCATCCGCTGTTCGCGGCCTTCATCGGCGCCGCGCTGCAGCGTCGCACGGCAAAGCCGGAACCGACCACCGCCCAGCTCGCGACGACCGCGCACTGATGCCCTGGTCCTTCGGCAGGGCTCCGCTGCTGATCGCGGGGCCCTGTGCGGTCGAGAGCGATGCCGTGCTCGACCAGGTGGCCGATACGCTGGCGGGGATCGGGATCCGTCTCGGCATCCCGGTCTGCTTCAAGGCGAGCTTCGATAAGGCGAATCGTGCGCGGGTGGACGCGGCGCGGGGGCCCGGGCTCGAGGCGGGGCTCGCGGCGCTGCAGCGGATCAAGCGGCTCGCCGGCTTGCCGGTGCTCACGGATGTCCACGAGGCGGCGCAGGCCCGTGTGGCGGCCGAGGTGGTGGATGCGCTGCAGATCCCGGCATTCCTCTGTCGGCAAACCGATTTGCTCCTCGCCGCGGGGGCAACTGGTCTTCCGGTGAATGTGAAGAAGGGTCAGTGGATGGCGCCCGAGGCGATGGCGGGCGCCGCCGACAAGGTGCGCGAGGGGGGAAGCCGGGATCTTGCGGTCACCGAGCGCGGCACCGCCTTCGGCTACGGGGATCTGATCGTCGACATGCGCAGCTTCGCCCGGATGCGCGCGGCGACGGGAGCGGCGGTGCTGTTCGATGCGACGCATGCGGTCCAGCAGCCGGGGCAGGGACCGGGCGGGTCGAGTGGTGGGGGCCGGGAGCATGTGCCTGCATTGCTCGCGGCGGCGGCGGCGGCCGGGGCGGACGGGTTCTTCATCGAGACCCATCCCGATCCGGCGCGCGCCATCAGCGACTCGGCGACCCAGTGGCCGCTCGAGCGCCTGGAAGATCTGGTCGCACGGACCCTGGAGGTCTGGCACGCCGGGCAGCGGGTCGTCGAGCCGCGGCCGTCGCGATGATCGACAGCGCCGTCGCGAAGCGGATCAAGCTGATCGGCCTCGACGTGGATGGGGTCGTGACCAACAACTCCGTGTACCTCGGACTGGTCGCGGGGGAACGGGTCGAGTTCAAGCAGTTCGATATCCAGGATGGCCTCGCGATGGGGCTGGCACGGCGGATGGGCTTCGTCGTGGCCTGGGTGAGCGGACGCTACTCGGATGCAACGACGCTGCGTGCGTCCGAATTGCGGATCGATGAAGTGATTCAGGATCGCGGCGCGCGGAAGGTGCCCGCGATGACCGAGATGCTGCTCCGGCGGGGGATCGGCTGGGAGGAAGTCGCTTTTCTCGGCGATGACCTGGCCGACGTGCCAGTGCTGCGCCGGGTCGGCCTCCCGCTGGCGGTCGCCAATGGCGTCGACGAAGTGAAGCAACTCGCCGCCTACACCACCCAGGCGAGCGGCGGGCATGGGGCGGTGCGAGAGGCGATCGAACTGCTGCTCAAGGCGCAGGGACGGTGGGACGAGGCGGTGCGGGTCTATCTCGAAGATCGGGGAGAGACGGCAAATGGCCGGTAAGGCGGTGTTGCTGGTGCCGATGGCGATGGCGCTCCTCGCACTCGGTGCGTGCAAGGACGACGCGATCCGTCCGCCCCTCACCGTGACCGCCGCCGACTCCGCCGATCAGGTGCTGGAGGGGATGGAGCACATCATCACCTCCGACGGGGTGAAGCGGACGCGGGTGCTCGCCGATACCGCCTATCTGTACGAGGCCACCCAGCTCGCCCGGCTCAAGGTGGTGAAGACGACATTCTATGACGCCAACGGCTTCGAGACGTCGACGGTGAGCTCCGACTCCGGCCTCTACCAGATGCGCGATGGCTCGATGAGCGCGTGGGGCAATGTGGTTGCGACGACCCCGGACGGGCGGCGGCTCAAGAGTGCCGAACTCAAGTACGATGCGACGAAGCACCAGATCTCGTCGGAGAAGCCGTTCGTCTATGACCGTGCCGACCAGCATCTTGAGGGCAACGGGTTCACCAGTGATCCCGACTTCCGGAACGTCGTGACGAAGCAGCCGCGCGGGGGCCAGCGGCCCGGCGCCACCGGGGGCGGCGCGGTCCTGCCTGGGCAATGAAGAGACTCGGCCTCCTCCTGCTCGGGCTGACCGTGGCCACATCGCTTGGGGCTCAGCAGCGCCCGGCGCGCCCGGCGGCCAGGCCCGGCGCGACGGGGTGCAAATTCCAGCTGGAGCACACCGGCGGCCTCGGGACACAGAGCATCGTCGGGGCGGACACCAACTACTACGCCGGTGGTGGCGTGGTCCTGGTCTGCTCCGACAGCAGTGCGAGGATTTCCAGCGACAGCGTCGCGCTCTATGGCCGTGGTCCCAATACGCTCGTGCAGTTCATCGGCTCCGTGCGCTACGTCGATTCGGTGACGGTGCAGACCGCCGATCGCGGGACCTATTACCGGAACGGCGATCGCTGGGAAGCCCGGGGCCGGGTGCATACCGAGAACCAGAAGGACCAGTCGACGATCGATGGCCCATCGCTCGATTACTTCCGCGCGCTGCCGGGGGTACGCGATACCCTCGAGCTGTACGCCATCGGCCGGCCGACCATTCGGTCGTTCACGACCGACTCGACCGGCAGGAAGGGGGAGCCATACGTCATCGTCGCGGATCGGGTGCGGATGAAAGGCAACGACCGGACCTGGGCCGCGGGGAAGGTGCAGATCGATCGCAGCGACTTTGCGGCACGCAGCGACTCGCTCTTCCTCGACAGTGGGACGGGCAATGAGGGCGTGCTCATCGGCTCGCCGCTGATGAAAGGGCTGGGCAAGGACTCCTTCGAGCTGACCGGCCGGCGCATTCATCTCGACCTGGACCACCAGGACGTGAGCTACGTGAAGGCTCTGGGCAACGGGCATGCGGTGAGCGCGCAGCTGGATCTCGTCGCCGACACCATCGGGCTCGACCTCGACAAGCGGAAGCTGGTGCAGACCGTCGCTTGGGGCGACAGCATCCTCCCGCATGGCCTGACCACCGATTACGAGATCAAGGGTGACTCGGTCGCCTTCGACACGCCGGACCAGCAGCTCCGGGAGGTGCGCTCGTTTCACCACGCCTGGGTCGGCGGCAAGGTGGACAGCCTGACGAAGGAGCGGGACTGGATGAGCGGCGACAGCGTGTTCGCGACCTTCGTGATGTCGGACTCCGCGGGGGTGCAGCGCAATTCGCTCGGTCAGCTCGAGGCCCGGGGGGCGGCGCGGTCGTATTACCGTCTGGCGAACAAGAAGAGCCCGCGGGGATTGCCGTCGATCGACTACACGAGGGGAGATCGGATCACTGTGCTGATGAAGACGGGGGCGTTGCGGGGCGTGGACAAGGTGCAGATCCATGGCAATGTGGACGGGGTCCACATCGAGCCGGCGCCCGTCGCGCCTGACTCAGCGGCCGCCGCACCCGGCCCGCGGACGGCCCGATGAGCGATCTGCTCTCCCGCATCGCTGAACGCGATCCCTCGGTGCCCCTCGCCCTGGCGGCCCTGGTCCGCGATGCGGGCGAGGACGGCATGGTCGACCTGCCGACGCTCGGCATCTCCTATCGTGAGACCGTGGTGGCCGCGCGCGCCGAGGCGGGCGAGGCGGGTCCCGAACTCTCCAGCGATGAAGTGCACGAGAACCTCACCCGCTCCGTGCTGCCGCGCCTCGCCGACGAGGGGTGGATCGCGCCGGTCGCGGGAGATGACTGGGGGCACGTGCGCGCGGTGGGGCCGTGGTGGGAGGAGGTCCGTGCCGACCGTGGGGCGATGCGGGTCCGCCTGCTCGAGGCCGGAGTGGCGGGGCTCAAGCGGCGTGCGAGCCTGGCCCAGCTCTCCCATGGCCCGCTGGTCGGTGGCAGCGTGCTCGAGGGGAAGGGGCTCTCCAAGAGCTTCAAGCGCCGGCGGGTCGTGGACCAGGTGAGCGTGCATGTCCAGCAGGGGGAGATCGTGGGGCTGCTTGGCCCGAACGGGGCCGGCAAGACGACGACCTTCTACCTGATCACCGGGCTCATCCGGCCCGATGAGGGCATCGTGAGTCTCGATGGGGAGGACCTCACCCGCGCGCCGATGTACCAGCGGGCCCGCAAGGGCATCGGCTACCTCGCCCAGGAACCGAGCGTGTTCCGGAAACTGTCCGTCGAGGACAACATTCTCGCGATCCTCGAGACACTCGATCTCTCCCGCGAGGAGCGCCGGACCCGCCTCGAGCGCCTGCTCGACGAACTGTCGATCAAGCACCTCCGGAAGAGCAAGGCGTACTCCCTCTCGGGCGGCGAACGCCGGCGCCTCGAGATCACGCGGGCGCTCGTCACCCAGCCGAAGTTCATGCTGCTGGACGAACCGTTCGCCGGCGTGGATCCCATCGCCGTGCATGACATCCAGACCATCGTGGCCGGGCTCCGTCACCGGGGTATCGGCGTCCTGATCACCGATCACAACGTCGAGCAGACGCTCGACATCGTCGATCGAGCCTACATCATGTTCGAAGGCAAGGTGCAGGTCTCCGGCCCGGTCCGGGATCTCGTCTTCGACGACCGCGTGGCCCAGCTCTATCTGGGGCCGACGCTCACGGCGCGGCTCCGGGCCCGCCTGGAGAAGGTCGCGTGAGGACCGGACTCTCGCAGCAGGCGTCACTCCGCCAGGATCTGCGGATCAATCCGCGGCTGTATCAGGCCATGGACATGCTGTACATGCCCATGATGGACCTGCAGCAGCATCTGAAACAGGAACTGCTCACGAACCCCTTCCTCGAGATGGTGGAACCCGAGGAAGAGGACGTGACTCAGGGGGATCAGACCCCGACGAAGGAAGAGGAGAAGGAGAAGGTCAAGGAGGAGAACGAGACCGACTGGGAAGAGATCCTGCTCAACGGCTTCGAGGTGCAGGGCGGGGCGCGCGAGGAGTTCGAAGAAAAGGAATACACCGAACCTGTCACGGTCGAGACCCATGATCTCATGGATCACCTCCGTGAGCAGCTCATGCTGCTGGACCTCACGCCCCGGCAGAAGCTGCTCGTGGAGGAATTCCTCGGCAATCTCAAGGAGGATGGCTACCTCGCCGCCTCACTCGAGGAGATCCTTGCCCAGGTGAACCGTCTTCTCGAGGAGCACGCCGATCGGGCGGCCTCGCGCCTCGCGCCCGCGCCGGAACCCGAGGACGACGAGTTCCCCGACGTCCAGTTCGATGAGTCGGCGCCGTCGACGCCCACCATCCTGATCGGCGAGCCCGAAGGGGGCACGGAGATGATGGGGATGGCGCACGGGTCCCGCGCCGATCAGCCTCCGCCGGCTCCGGCCACTCCCCGGCCGCCGCGCGAGGGGATTCCCTACTTCACGATGACCGAGGTCGAGGACATGCTGCGCATCCTGCAGCGCCTCGACCCTCCCGGTGTCTGCGCCCGCGACCTCCGGGAGTGCCTCCTGATTCAGCTCGAGGAGCGGAAGCAGGTCGACACCCTGACCTACCGGCTGGTCAAGGAAGCCTTCACCGACCTGATCGGTCACCGCTGGAACGACCTCGGCCGCCGCTTCGGCACCGAGCCCGCCGCCGTGCAGGCCGCGGCCGATCTCCTCGCCCGTCTGGATCCGAAGCCAGGGCTCAAGTATTCGGTCAGCGGGGACGGCTACGTCATCCCGGACCTCATCGTCGAGAAGATCGACGGGTTCTATCGCGTCTTCCTGAACGACACCGGCGTGCCGCGCCTGCGGCTCTCGCGCTCGTATCAGGAACTCGCCCGTGACAAGAAGAAGTTCACCACCGAGCATCGCGAGTTCATCGCGACCCGGATGAACAGCGCCAACTGGCTCATTCAGGCGATCGAGCAGCGCCGCCAGACGATGCTCAAGGTCATGAACTTCATCGTGGACCGGCAGCGGGACTTCTTCGAGAAGGGCGTGGAATACCTGAAGCCGCTCACGCTCCGGGAGGTGGCGGAGGTGATCAACATGCACGAGTCCACCGTCAGCCGGGTCACCAACGAGAAATTCGTGCAGACCCCGCGCGGCGTGCTGCCGCTCAAGTACTTCTTCTCCAGCGCACTGTCGACCTCCTCGGGCGAGGACGCCAGCGCGCGCTCGATCCGGGCCAAGCTGCAGAAGATGGTGGCGGAAGAGAATACCTCCGATCCCCTCACCGATCAGCAGATCGTGCATCTGTTCCAGGAGCAGGGGATCAAGATCGCGCGCCGCACCGTGGCGAAGTATCGCGATCAGCTCGGCATCCTCCCGGCCCGGATGCGCAAGCGGGTATGACCCAGGGCGACCTCGACGTCAGCATCCTCGTCCCCGCCAAGGACGAGGCGGAGAACCTGCCCGAATTCATGCGGCTGTGCGCGGAAAGCCTGCACGGTGCGGGGTTCAGTTTCGAAGTCGTGCTGGTGAACGACGGCTCTCGTGACGGTTCGGCCGAGGTCCTCGCCCGACTGCAGCGGGAGCATCCCTTCCTCCAGGTCGTGACCCATCGGCGCCAGCGCGGCATCGCCGACGCACTGCGCTCCGCGGGGGAGGTGGCACGTGGTGCCATCTTCGTCTTCTATCCTGCCGACCTGCAGTATCTCCCCGCCGATATTCCCACGCTGGTGACGCCGATCCTGCGCGGCGAGGCGGACATCGTCACCGGCACCAAGCAGGGCAAGTACGAGAAGGCGTTCGTCTCCGGGATCTACAACGGACTCTGTCAGCTGCTCTTCGGGGTGCGGGTGACTGACCTGAACTCGGTCAAGGCCTATCGGCGCGAGGTCATGCTTGGAGTGCCCCTCCGCCCCGACTGGCACCGGTACATGGTCGTCATCGCGGCGGCCGATGGCTTTCGCCTGACGAGCCGCCCCGTGCCGCTCTATCCTCGGCGTGCGGGCAGCTCCAAGTTCACCTGGCGGCGCATTCCCGTCGGGGTGCTCGACCTGCTCTCGGTCTGGTTCCAGCTGCGCTTCGGCCGGAAGCCGATGCTCTTCTTCGGTGTGGCGGGCGCCATTCTCTTCGTCGTCGGATTCCTCGGTGGGATCGTGGCCTTCGTGCTCCGCTTCGGCTACGGCATCGGGTTCCGACCACTGCTGAATCTCATCGAAACGATGGTCATTTCCGGCATCGTACTCTTCGGATTCGGGTTCCTCGGCGAGATGGTGGCCGGGCTGCGCGAGGAAGTGCGAGAGGGGCAGCGACGCCTCGAACGAGGCGCCAGGGATTGAGCTGCGCATTCTCCGTAGCCGATTGTGCTGCGTTCATGCTTACTCTGTCGAGTGGAGGCGACACCATGATCATGCGATTCCGGATTCTGACCGCCGCGGCGGTGTTCGTCGCGATCGCCGCCTGCGGCGAAAATGGACCTGGGCAGCCGAGCGGGACGCACCCGAGTCTCGCGACGATCGACTCGGTGCCGCTCGCGGGGACTCCCTACGGTGTCGCGATCTCGAAGCAGGGCGAGGTCTACGTCGCCCTGCTTGCATCCAACTCCATCGCCCGCACCACGCTCGCCTTCGACAGCTTTGTTGCGCCCGTCAGCGTGGGAGCGGTGCCACCGCACGTCGTGTTCAATCCCGCGGGCAATCGCGCCTACGCGACGAATCAGACCGGCCAGAGCATGAGCGTGATCAACGTGGCGACCGGTGCGACCATCACCACCGTGCCGCTCACGGCGGATGGCTTCAACCTGATCACCAGTCGCGACGGAAAGCAGGTGTTCGTTTCGGTGAGCACCGGCCAGGTGTACGTGGTCGATGCCTCGAGCAATGCGATCGTCGATTCGATCGTGCTTCCGCCTGTGGTGAATGGCTTTGCGCGCCACCCGAAGAAGAACCTGATCTACATCAGCTCGCGGGACGGTGGTACGGTTTCGGAGGTCGATGTCGCCAGCCACCAGGTGCTCCGGACCTTCACGACTGGTGGCATGCCGCAGCGGCTGGCCGTCTCGCCGGACGGAAAGCAGCTGCTGATCGCCAACGAATTGCTCGGCCTCGATCTTTGGAGCCTGCAGAGTGGCACGCGCGACACCACCCTCGCGATGTCAGCCTACGGACTGGGACTCTCGCCTGACGGTGTCCATGCCTATGTCGCGGGAGGTCCGGGTGGGCTCATCACGATTGTCGACCGGGTGGGTCGCGCGGTGGACACGGTGCTGACCGTGGGCGGAACTCCGCGAAACGTCGCGTTCGATGCCAGCGGTCACACCGCGATCATCAGCAATGAGGCGGATTTCCTCACGGTGGTTCGTTGAGAATCGTGCGCTCGCCCATTTCGTTCCGGGCCTCGGAGTGCGTCCGGGGAGAATTCGCTCCCGGTTCACCCCAGCGCGGGAAACGCACCTATTTCGTGCCCTGAGTGCCTCCGTTCGTGGTGTCAGCCGGGAGGTTCCGCTGGAGGAGCGTCCGGCAAGCTCGAGCCGGGGGTGCGCTGGCCCCGCCCGCGGTTGTGGGGCGGGGCATCCGCTCTCCGCTGTGTTGACTGAGCGATGCGCGCGATATTTCTCACCCACAACTTCCCGCGCTTCCCGGGTGATGTGTCCGGCGCCTTCCTCGCCACCCTCGCCCGGGGCCTCATGCATCGAGGGGTGGACGTCGTCGCCATTGCGCCCAGCGACGGCGGCGATGTGGGAGGCTCCGAGCTCGAGGGGATTCGCGTGCGCCGGGTTCGGTACGCGACCCCCGAACGCGAGACGCTGGCCTACCGGGGAAACATGGCCGAAGCGGCGCGCACACCCGCCGGGGCGCTCGCCGCTTGGGCGCTGATCCGTGCGCTGCGCCGTGCCGCCCGTGAGGAGGTTGCGCGCGGAGCCGATATCATCCACGCCCACTGGTGGATCCCCTCGGGACTCGCGGCACCACCGGAGACCCCACTCGTGGTGACGATCCATGGCACGGACGCGGTGCTGCTGGGGAAGTCGCGTGCGGCTCGGGTGCTCGCGAGGCCTGTTCTCCGCCGAGCGCGAGTGGCCACTGCAGTGTCGGCCGCAGCGGCGGGTCTGATCGCCAGGGCGACCGGTCGTGTGCTCGCCGAGCGGCACATTCAGCCTATGCCGGTCGAGACCGACCGATATCAGTCGTGGAGCGGTGGCGGTGGCGGCATGATGGCCGTCGCCAGGCTGACCGCGCAGAAGCGGATTGACCTCGCGCTCCAGGCCGTCGCCCTGCTGCCGCGATCGCTCGGCAGCCTGACGATCGTGGGCGATGGTCCGGAACGCGGGCACCTCGAAGCGCTGCGGGACCAGCTCGGCCTCGCCGATCGGGTCCGATTCCTGGGAGCGCAGTCGCCGGCCGAGGTGGCGCGGCTGCTGGGGACGGCCGACCTCGCGCTGTTTCCCGCACGGGACGAGGGCTTCGGCCTCGCGGCAGCCGAGAGCCTCATGTGCGGGGTGCCGGTCGTCGCGTGCGAAGACGGGGGTGGCGTGCTCGCGGTCGTCCCGGCCGGCGGGGCGGGGCGGCGGGCCTCACCAGAGCCCGAGGCACTCGCGGCGGCCATCGTCTCGATCTCGACCGATCCCAGCGCGAGCGACGAAGCACGGGTGCACGGCATCCGTTGGCGGCAGGCCCTCAGTCCGGATCATGTCGCCGGCGTTTGCGCGGAATGGTACCATGAAGCCCTTGGCGTCTGAACGGCTGATCAGGTTCGGACGATGGGGCCTCGCGCTCATCATTCTGGTGTTTGTCGCGCGGTCGTTCCAGCGGAACTGGCATGAGTTGCAGGGACAGCCCATCGAATGGACCTTCCGGCTGGCACCGGCGGTCGGCAGCGTCCTGCTGGTGTGGACCATGTACGCCATGCTGATCGAGGCGTGGCGCCGCATGCTCGCCGGCTGGGGACAGACGCTCGGTCCGCTCCAGGCCGCCAGGATCTGGGTGTTGTCGAGTCTCGGCAAGTACGTGCCGGGGAAGGTCTGGGCCATCGCCGGGATGGCGTTGATGGCCAAGGAGGCGGGCGTCGCACCTTGGGCCGCGACGGCATCCGCGATCATCTTGCAGGCGCTGGCGGTGGGGACGGGTGCTGCGGTCGCGGCCCTGTTCGGAGCCGCCGCGCTCGAGGCCCAGCGCCCCGGCATGCTGGTGGGCTTGTGGACCGCGGGCGCGGCTTCTGTGGTCGGGGTGGCAGCGCTGGTGTATCCGCCAGTCTCGCGGCGACTGCTGGCGCTGGCACGGATCGATCCGGACACGCCCAGCCCGAGTCCCGGCCCGGTGCTGCTCGGGCTCGTGGCCAACGTGGTGGCCTGGCTGGGCTACGGGGTTTCGCTCTGGCTGCTTGCGTGGGCTGTCCTTCCGACCGGCCATCTTTCGATCGCGCCGGCCATCGCCGGATTTGCGGCCTCCTACGTGGCCGGCCTGATCGCGGTGTTCGTGCCTGGCGGCCTGCTCGTTCGTGAGGGGCTGCTGGTATTGATGCTTCAGGGCAGTGTCGGCCTCGGCGCTGCGACCGCGCTCGCCGTCGCCTCGCGGGTGCTGCTGACCATTACGGAACTGGGTGCTGCTGTCCCGTTTCTCATTTTTCGCAGAGGGAACTCGCGTGCCGTCTGATCGGATGCCCTGGGAACCTCGCTGGCCGCGGGCCGCTGCGCTCCTGGTCTGTACTCTCGCCGCCCTCACCCTGTTGTGGCCCCTGCTGACCGGCCAGATCCTGTTCGGCGGCGGGCGCTCCGACATGTTCATCGCCGGCTACTCCTTCCGGCTGTTCGGGGCAGAGCAGTTCCGCGCGACCGGCGCGATACCGCAGTGGAACCCTTACCTCTTCGGCGGCTTGCCATACATCGCGGCGATGCACGGGGACATCTTCTATCCCACTGCCTGGCTGCGCTGGATCATGCCTGTTGATCTCGCGATCACCTGGGGAATGGCGCTGCACTTCGTCCTCGCGGGCTGTTTCACTTTCGGGTTTGCCCGCGCGCTCCGTCTCAGCTGGACTGCTGCGATCACCGCCGGGGTCGCCTACGAGTTGAGCGGGATTGTGGCATCGCAGATGAGCCCAGGGCACGACGGGAAGCTCTTCGTGTCCGCTCTGACGCCATTGGCCTTCTGGGTGCTCCTCATCGCCATCCGCGGGGGCCGGACCTGGGCATTTGGCGCATTCAGCCTGGTGGTTGCCCTGCTGGTCCTCGGACACTACCAGATGTGCTATTTCCTGATGCTGGCACTGGGCCTCTGGACGCTGTATCTCGCCTTCTGGGATTCGGAACGGAGACCACAGGCGAGTCCATGGCTGAGCATCGCGCTCGCCGCGGTGGCCGTGGGGATCGGCATCGGTATCGCTGGTCTGCAGGTGCTCCCTTTCCTCCAGTACATCCCGTTCTCGCCGAGAGCCGCCGGGGGGCCCAGCACCGGCTGGGAATGGGTGAACAGCTACGCCATGCCCCCCTCGGAGATATTCACGACCCTCTTGCCGCAGTTCAACGGGGTCTTGGATCACTACTGGGGAAGCAACCCCATCAAGTTTCACACCGAGTACATCGGAGTGCTCCCGCTCGCGCTGGCGTGCTTCGCCTGGGGCGATAGCAGCCGGCGCCGCCTGGTCATCGCGCTGCTCGTGGGACTGGTTCTCTTCCAGTTCTTCGCCTTCGCCGGGCACACCCCCTTCTACCGGCCGTTCTACGAATTCCTGCCCATGCTCAAGAAGATGCGGGCAGTCGGCATGGTCTTCTTCCTGGTCGCGTTCCCGATCGCCCTGCTCGCCGGGATCGGACTCGACCGGATCCTCGGAGGCGAGGTGCCCGCCCGACGGGTGCTCTTCGTGATCGGCGGATTCGGGGTGTTCGGGCTCCTCGGGGTCGCCGGCATCCTGCAGGTCCTGGCGGAGGGGCTGGCGATTCCCGAGCGGATGGCCGCGGTGCAGGCCAACGCCCCGGAGCTTCGCGAGGGCGCCATCCGGCTGCTCCTCTTTGTCGTGTTAGGCGGAGGAGTTTTGTGGGGGACGGCGACCGGCCGGGTCCGGGGGGCGCTGGCGGCGGGACTGGTTCTCGTGGCGCTGTCGGCGGATTTGTGGAGCATCGATCGGATGTTCTACACATTTTCGCCCCGCGCGTCGGTGCTGTTTCGCGATGACGAGATCCTTGCGCGCCTCAAGGCAGAAGCTGGGCCGTTCCGCGTCCTCAACGGCCAGGGGACCTATCCGCAATCCACCCTCATGGCATACCGGATCGCGACGCCGCTCGGCTATCACGGCAACGAACTCCAGACCTACGACGAGCTGGGGGGAAAGGACAGGGGCTGGGAGAATGTCTTCAGTCCCAATTTCATCGACCTGCTCGCCGTGCGATTCCTGGTGCTCCAGGAGGAGCATGCCATTCCGGGTTTCCACAAGCTGCTCGGCCCAATCACGTCGACGTTCGGCGACCCCGCGGTGCTGTATGAACGCGACACCATCCCGGCGTACGCGAGAGTCGTGGCCTCGGCCGCCAAGGCACCCTCAGGGCAGGTGACGGCCACTGTGCTGGATCCCCGATTCCCGGCCGGGGCGCTTGCGCTCTACGACGACACGGCGGGCGTCGCCGTCAAGCCGCTGGTCCAGCCGTTCCCCATGTCCGGGGTCACCGCCACGATTGCCGACTACGCTCCCGGGGCCATGCGCATCGCCCTGAAGGGGGCGAATCCGGAGCCGTCATATCTCGTAGTCTCCGAGAACTGGTATCCCGACTGGAAAGCCACGGTGGACGGACAGCCGGCGGTGGTGCACCGGGCGGACCATACCTTGCTCAGCGTCGTCGTGCCCCCAGGGGCACACGAGGTGTCGCTCCGCTTCGAATCAGCCGCCTATACCCGGGGGAAGATGGTCACGCTCGTCTCACTGCTGCTCGCGCTCGCTCTGACAGCTGTACCGGTCCTCCTGGCTCGGAGGGCATCCGGTGCTTGAGCGGATTCTGGTGATCATCCCGACATACAACGAGGCGAAGAATCTGCCGCAAATCGTGCCGGCGGTCCTCAAGCAGGATCCCCGGCTCGAGGTGCTCGTGGTGGATGACAACTCTCCGGACGGAACGGGAGACCTCGCGGACCGGATGGCCCAGGCCAAGAGCCGGGTACACGTGCTGCACCGGCAGGCCAAGGAGGGCCTCGGTCGGGCCTACCTGGCGGGCTTCCGTTGGGGGCTGGAACAGGGATATCAGGCCATGTTTGAGATGGACGCAGACTTCTCGCATGATCCTGCGTTCATTGGCGGATTCCTGGTCGCCATCGAGGAGGCGGACCTCGTTCTGGGCTCCCGGTATGCCACCGGCGTGAACGTGATCAACTGGCCGATCTCGCGGCTGCTGCTGAGTCTGGGGGCGAATCTCTATGCCCGGGTGGTCACGGGCTTGCCGCTCTCCGACGCCACGGGCGGCTTCAAGTGCTTTCGCCGTGCCGTGCTGGAGTCAATCGATCTTGATCGGATCCGGTCGAACGGATACGCCTTCCAGATCGAGATGAGCTTCTGGGCGTGGAAGAAAGGATTCCGCCTCAAGGAAATCCCGATCATCTTCCATGATCGGGTGGAGGGCCAGAGCAAGATGAGCAAGCGCATCGTGCGTGAGGCCATCTGGATGGTGTGGTGGCTGCGCCTCCAGTCAATCTTCGGACGGATCTGAGCGCGTGAGGGGCAGCGTCTTCTACAAGATGTCCGGGTCCGGCAACGATTTCGTGATGCTGGATGGCCGGTGGACCGAGCCGGGGGCATGGACCGCCGACCGCGTCAGGGCGGTCTGTGACCGGCGGACCGGAATCGGTGCCGATGGCCTCGTCCTCCTCACGCCAGAAGGGGCCGGGCGGGTCAGGATGGACTTCTGGAATTGCGATGGCTCCCGGGCCGACATGTGCGGGAATGCAGCGCTCTGCAGCACGAGGCTGGCGGCCTTCCTCGAACTTGCCCCGGCTGAGGCCATGACACTGGTCACCAGGGCAGGGCTCTTCCCCTCCCGGTGTCTCCCGTCGCCGAACGAGGCGGAGATCAACATCCCCGCCTTTCCTCTGCCAACCGCACCCCAGGGACTGCCGCTGGCACCGGGGGAGTCGGGACATGCCTTGGCGACCGTTGGGGTGCCGCACCTGGTCCTCGAGGTGGCCGATCTGGAACTCCCGGGGTTGATGGCTCGTGGGGCCGAACTTCGTCGCCACCCCTCGACAGGCCCAGCCGGCGCAAACGTCAACTTCGTGGCCGCCACGCCGGATCGCTCCCGTTGGGCGCTCCGGACGTTCGAACGGGGCGTTGAAGGCGAGACGCTCGCCTGCGGGACCGGTGCCGTCTCGGCGGCCATCACGCTGGCGTGCTCCGGACGCGGCCGCCTGCCGCTCGCCATGGTGACCAGGGGGGGCAGGGTCCTCACCATCACTGCGACACTGTCTGACACGCATGCGAACGATGTATGGCTCCGGGGCGAAGGTCGGCTGGTGTTCACCGGAGTGCTGCAGGATCCATTCGCTGGCTCATAAATCATTATCTGAGAATAATTTATGTAAGCCGGGGAGAAGTTCTCCAGAGTTATCCCCAGTTGTCCACCGAGCAACTTAACATAATATATATTATACGACATTGTTGGTGGCGACGAACGGGGCCGAGCCAGCTCTGGCACCGCCCTGAAAGTGCCCGGGCCAAGCCGTGGGGGCCGGTGTCAACACCTCACCTCAGGATGTCGTCGCGGGCGGGATTCACGCTCCCCCGGTGTGAAAAGGCCGCCGGGATCCCGTGAAGGATTCGGCGGCCCCAGGGCCCTGCAACTTCCGGCTGGTCCTACATGCTCCCAGCGGTCAGCTCCGAGAGCCGGACTTGGGCCTCGGTGTTGGCGACGCTCTTCGCGAACTCCTTGGTCACCCGACGGTAGGTCTCGATCGCCTTCTGCCGATCGCCCGCGTTGACGAAGGCCCGGCCGGCATCGAGCAGCAGGTCGGCACGAAGGTAGTCGACGTCGGCCGCGCCCGAGGCGCTCAGGTAGGCCTGGGCGGCTTCTCCGGGGCGCTTCGAGTTTTCCAGCGCCCGGCCGAGCAGGCTGTACGCCGGGGCCTTGTACTGGGCGTCCGGTCCACTCTTCAGAAAGTCCTGAAGCCCGACGGCCGCCAGTTCGAACTGCCCGTTCACCAGCCGAACCTGATTCAGCGTGATGACCGCTTCCTGGGCGGCTCGCGTCCCGGAATAGGTGGTGATCACCTTCTGCAGCTCACTCGCGGCCAGTGGCAGGTTGCCCTGCTCGGCCATGTTGCGGGCGGCATCAAGGGCGCGGCCCGCAAAGACCTCCTTGCGCTTCCCGCTCAGCACCACGAACCACGTGATGAGGGCGATTGCGGCCACAATGCCGCCCAGGGCGAGGTAGCGGTTCATCTGGCCGTCGAGCCACTTGGGCGTAGCGCTGCCTGGGCGAGCGGCGGCGGAGGGCGAGGTCGGAGCTTGCATGGTTGCTGCCATCGTTATTCCGTCGCGAACGAGACGGCGGATTCGAGGTGAATCCGCAGGTATGAGGTGCCCCCGAGACGATTCGAACGTCCGGCCAACGGTTTAGGAAACCGCTGCTCTATCCAGCTGAGCTACGGGGGCAAAGCCTCTCAAAATAGCCGCGCAAACCCCAATGCGTCAACGCGTTCAGATGTCCAGGAGAATATGGCTGGGGGCGCCCCGCAGGCGCTCTACCCCGCCGAGACCGCCAATGCCCAACAGGAAGGACCATCCGATCACTTCACCCCCGAGGCGCCGAACCAGCTCGCCGGCCGCCTCTGCCGTCCCCCCGGTGGCGAGTACGTCATCGACCACGAGGATCCGGGAGCCAGGCGGACACGCATCGCGATGGGCTTCCAGCGAATCGGTGCCGTACTCGAGCTTGTACTCGTGGCGAATGGTCTTCCACGGCAACTTTCCCGGTTTGCGGAGGGGGATGAACCCTGCCCCCAATGTCACGGCGACCGGCGCGGCGAGGATGAAGCCCCTGGCCTCGATCCCAACAACATGAGTGATCCCGAGACCCCGGAACGGCGCGGCGAGTTCCTCGCGGACCTGTCGGAACAGCAGCCCATCCTGCAGCACCGGCGTGATGTCCTGGAAGATGATGCCAGGCTTCGGATAGTCCGGAATTGCCCGCAAGGTCTTTCGAAGCTTCTCGATCATGTTTGCGCTCATGGGAGACCCAGAATTTGGTTTGTGTTGACGGTGTTAGTACTTGATTTCAAACGTCTTGGGTTCGTCGCGTTCATCCAAAACCTCGGAAGCCTGCACGGAGTCGACCTGGGCGTGACGAGGCCCAGCCTTCAGGAACTCCTGGAACTCGTGCAGGGCCTCGGATGACCCGCTGGCAACCACTTCAACCCGCCCATCCGGCAGGTTGCGGACCCACCCAGAGAGTGCCAAGGACGAGGCATGTCGATAGGCGAAGTTCCGGAACCCGACCCCCTGCACCCGGCCTGAGATCAGATACCGCAGGGTCACGCCTGGCGCCTTCCTGCCAGCCACCCCTTCCCCGCTTCGATCGCCAATGGAAGGAGGGAAACCGCGATTATGCCCATGACGACGACGCTGAAGTGGCTCCGGACGACCGGGATATTGCCGAAGAAGTACCCTGCTCCGACGAACAGCCCCACCCATCCAACGCTGCCCAGGACGCTGAACGCGAGGAATCGGCTGTAGGGCATCTCGCCCACCCCGGCAACGAACGGAGCAAAGGTCCGGATGATGGGAAGAAACCTGGCCAGGATCACAGTCTTCCGGCCGTGTCGATCATAGAATTCCCTGGTCTTGTCCAGGTGTTCCTTCTTGAGGAACCGGAGATTCCCGCTGAACGCCCGGATACCGATGAAGCGGCCGACCCAGTAGTTCGTGGAGTCACCCAGAACCGAGGCAGAAAAGAGCAGCAGGAAAAGGAGACCGGGATTGAGGCTTCCCATCCCTGCGAAGGTCCCCGCGGCAAACAGAAGGGAGTCGCCGGGCAGAAACGGAGTGACCACCAGGCCCGTCTCGCAGAAGACGATCAGAAACAGAATGCCGTACGTCCACGTGCCGTAGGCGGCGATCAGTTCGCTGAGATGGACATCCAGGTGCAGGAACAGGTCGACGAAATGCTTGATGAACTCCATGCAGGCTCCAGCTCAGAGGGAGGCGTCGCCGGCGAATCCGAACTGGCCGATCAACGGGACAAATCGGACGTCGCTGACGGTCTGGGACGAGGTCTCGCCTGACTCGCTCTTCGTGATCAGGCGGAGGGTCTGAGTGTCCCGGTCACCCACCGGCACGATCAGCCGCCCGCCCGGCGCCAGCTGTTCGAGCAGCGGCCCGGGCACTTCGGGCGACGCGGCCGAGACGATGATCACGTCGTAGGGGGCGTACGGCCGCCAGCCAAGTGTGCCATCGCCGACCATGATGGACACGGCGGAGATCCCGGCTTGCGTGAGTGCCGCGCGCGCAGCCTGGGCGAGCGTCGGGATGCGCTCGACGCTGAAGACCTGGTCGGCACACAGGGAAAGCAGTGCGGTCTGGTATCCTGAACCGGTGCCGACCTCGAGGACACGCTCGCGCCCGGTCAGTTTCGCAAGCTCCAGTGAGCGCGCCTGGACCCAGGGTTGCGAGATGGTCTGACCGGCGGCGATGGGCAGCGCGCTGTCTTCGTACGCGCGATGGCGGACACTCTCAGGCACGAAGAGATGCCTGGGCACCTGTGAGATCGCCCGCAGTACGGCGAGGTCCCGGATGCCCTTGGCCTGAAGCTCGGCGACGAGTTGGGAGCGGTACCCGCCGTAGCTGTCTCCTTCGCCTACCCCTCGAGCGACCATTCCCGTACCGTTTCGAGGAGCTTGTAATTCGTCAGGTCCATGTGGAGCGGTGTGACGGAGATGTAGCCCTCGGCCACGGCGTAGTGATCGGTCTCTGCGCCACCCGTCCAGTGGATCGAGCCGCCGCCGATCCAGAACATCTCCCGGCCCCAGGGATCTCGCATCCGTGTCAGTGACTCCTTGAAATACCGGCTGCCAAGGGAAGTCACTTTCACGCCCCGCACCCCCGCCGCGCCGCAAGGTGGCAGATTGATGTTGAGCAGAGTTTCCGGGGGGAATTGATCGACCCTGACGATCCGCTGGACCAATCGCGTCAGGATGCTCCGATAGCTGAGCAGCGCTTCGAGATCGCTTGCCGGACCGGCGAAGGAAATGGCGACGCTGGGGACCCCGAGCGTGACACCCTCCATCGCGGCGGCCACCGTCCCGGAGTAGAGAACGTCCTCCCCCATGTTGGGGCCATGGTTGATGCCGGAGAAGACGAAGTCGGGGCGCTCCGCGAGCAGCGTCCCGAGCGCCAGCAGGACGCAGTCCGTGGGGGTCCCGTCCACCTGGAAGCTGCCGTCGGGCCGCCGATTGGGACGGAGGGGCCGGTGCATCGTCAGGCTGTGGGACGTGCCGCTCTGTTCGCGATCGGGGGCGACCACCGTCACCTGGCCGACGGTTTGGCACACTTCGGCCAGCAGGGCCAGGCCGGGTGCCAGGATCCCGTCATCATTGGAGACAAGGATGTTCATGGGGTCCGAAAGGTAACAGGAGAGATCGCAAACCGGTGAGCATCCGGCGGGCGACTACTCCACCGGCGGCTCCGGTTTCGGCGGGGGAATCTTGCCGTCAAGGATCCCGACGATCTCTTCGACCGCCTCACGGAGTTCACGGAGCGTCTCACGCTCCATGGCGGCTCGGGCGGATCCCCGGAGTTCGCCAGTTCGCCGATAGTGCTCGATCCGCTGCCGGGCTCCCTCGATCGTGTACTTCTCGGTGTAGAGCAGATGCTTGACGAGCATGATGAGCTCGACTTCCCGGCTCTTGTACACCCGGTTGCCGGAGCGATTCTTCGCGGGGTTGAGGAACCTGAACTGGCTCTCCCAGTACCTGAGCACGTGCGGCTTCAGATCGGTGAGGGCGCAAACCTCACCGATGCTGAAGAACTCCTGGACCGGCCGTGCCATGGTCACCGCCACTGCTCCGACTTGAGGGTGCGTTCCATCAGGTCTGCGACTGCCTGCCCTGCCGGCTTGCCTTCAAACAGGATACTGGCCACCTGAGCACAGATCGGGAGCTCGGTTCCGAGGCGCGCTGCCAGGGCCAGGGCAGCCTGCGCGGTGTTGGCGCCCTCGGCCACGGTCCGATGCGTCGCGTTGTACTCGGCCAGACTCATGCCCTGGGCGAGGGCCGCGCCGAGGGCACGGTTGCGGCTCAGCGCGCCGGTCGTCGTCAGAATGAGGTCCCCCATCCCCGCCAGACCTGCGAAGGTGAGCGGATCGGCCCCCATCGCGACGCCCAGTCGCGTCATTTCCGCGAGGCCCCGGGTGATCAGCGCAGCCCTGGGATTGTTGCCGAGGCCGAGTCCTTCGAGAATCCCCGCGGCGATCGCGATGACATTCTTGAGCGCGCCCGCGAGTTCAACTCCCACGACGTCCGTGTTCGAGTAGACCCTGAACCGTGGCGTCGAGAACACCGCCTGCACCTCGCGGGCGGTCTGGTCCGAGCGTGCGGCGGCCACGACGGCGGTCGGCTGCTGCTGGTAGACCTCGACGGCGAAGCTCGGTCCCGAGAGTGCCGTGACGCGGTGGGTCGGCAATACATCCTCGAGCACCGCGGACATCAATTGCAGGGATCCGGGCTCGATCCCCTTGGTCGCGCTGACGATCAGTGCTGCATCACCGATTCCCGGTTTCGCCTGCTCGACAACTCGGCGAACCACCGGACTCGGAGCGACGGTCAGCACGACGTCCGCGCCCTGCACCGCTTCCACCGGATCGCTGGTTGCCTTCAGGGAGGCGCACAGCGGGCTTCCGGGAAGGAAAAGCGGATTCTCGTGCCGCTGATTGATGGCCGCGACCACCTCAGCTTCGTAGGCCCAGAGGCGGACCCGGTGTCCCTTTCTCGCGAGCAGATCCCCGAGGGTAGTGCCCCAGCTTCCCGCGCCGAGCACGCCGATGCTGGTCACGCGGTTGGTGCCGCCGTCTTGGTTGAGCCCCGCTTGCCGAACCGGTTCTCGGTGCCCGCCAGGAGCCGCTGGATGTTCTGCCGATGCTTCCAGATGATGAACGCCGCGAGGGCGACGTCGAAAGTCACGGTCAGCGCGGAGCGCCGCGCCGGGTGCAGCAGCCAGTCCGCAGGCGGGAAGCTGAGGGCGGCGAGGATCGAGCCGAGCGACACATAGCCCGTCAGCCAGACGACGAGCACCCAGACGGCCAGAACGACCGGGAATGCCAGCGGTGCGAGGCCGATGATCATGCCGGCGGCGGTCGCCACGCCCTTCCCGCCCTTGAATCCCACGAAAATCGAAAAGACGTGGCCGATGACGGCCACCACGCCGCACCAGATCGGGAAGTACGGCACCTCCGGAGCCTTCGGCCCGAAGAGGAGTACGGGTAGCGTGCCCTTCAGGACGTCGAAGGCACCGACCGGAATCGCGTACTTCCATCCAAGGGTGCGGTACAGGTTGGTCGCACCGAGGTTCCTGCTGCCATGCTCCCGGAGGTCGATCCCCCGAAACCACTTCCCCACGAGATAACTCGTGGGGATGGCGCCGATCAGGTAGGAAGCGGCCAGCCACAGCAACGCCATCGCGGTCAGCCCCTTTTCACACGGTAATGAACTCTAGGCCCGCTTACCCACCGCGCACCCGGCGTCCGTCGTCCTTCCGGTCGTGCTGACTGGCCCCCCGCCCGGTGAACTTCAGCCGGAGCGGTGCCCCCTCGAACCCCCATGCCGCCCGGAAGCCATTGACGAGGTATCGCTGGTACGACTCCATGACATCGTCCGGCCGGTTCGTCACGATCGCGAACTCCGGCGGTCGGGTGCCGATCTGCGAGGCATAGAGCAGCTTGACCTCGGCTCCCGAGTCTTGCGGCGGTGCATTGCGCGCGATCAAGTCCTGCAGAACCCGGTTCACCTCGGAGGTGGTAACTCGACGGTTCCTCGCCTCGGCCACCTCGAGAATCAGCTCGGGCAGCCTCGTCACCCGCTGGCCCTGCAGTGCCGAGATGTAGACGAACGGCACGTACCGGAGGAAGGGGGCCTTCTCGGCGAGCAGGTCCTGGCCCCGCTTGGCTGTGTTAGGGTCCTTCTCCGGAATCAGGTCCCACTTGTTCACTGCGATGATCAGTCCGGCGCCCCGGTCCCACGCTTCCGTGGCGATGCGGAGATCCTGGGCGTGCATCCCCAGCTCGGCGTCCACCACCAGAACACAGACATCGGCTCGTTCGATCGCCCGGTGTGTGCGGAGGGTCGAGTAGAACTCGATGTCATCTTCTACTTTAGCTCTGCGTCGTAACCCCGCTGTATCTATGAAGTTGAGCGTTTTGTCGTGATACCGCAAGGGGGTGTCGATCGCGTCCCTGGTCGTCCCTGGGGTGGCCGATACCACCAGCCGCTCCTCCCCCAGCAACTTGTTGATAAGTGAGGACTTGCCGGCGTTCGGCCGACCGACGACGGCCACCTGGATTGCATCCTCGTCCTCCCCGGCCTGCTTCGCGGGCAGCTTTTCGACGATGGCATCGAGCAGGTCGCCGCTCGCCTTCCCGACTCCGGCCGACATCCCGAGCGGCTCGCCGAGGCCCAATTCATAGAAGCCGTACTGCGCGGTGGTGTTCGGCAGATCATCCAGCTTGTTGACGGCCAGGATCACGGGCCGCCCGGCTTTCCGAAGCTGGGCGGCGATCTCCGCGTCGACGGGGTTCATCCCTTCCTTACCGTCGACGACCATCACGATGAGATCGGCTTCTTCGACCGCGAGCTCAACCTGGAGCCGCACGGCAATATCCATCGAGTTCGTGGAGCCGGGCATCAATCCTCCCGTGTCCACCAGCCAGAAACGGCGCCCGGCCCAGTCGGCATCCCCGAAATGGCGGTCCCGGGTCGTGCCTGCCTGATCGGAGACGATCGCGTCCCGTCCACCGAGGAGGCGGTTGAACAGAGTCGACTTGCCGACATTGGGCCGGCCGACGATGGCAACGGTTGGCTTGCTCACTTGGTGACCTGGGTGTCGAGGGCATCAGTGAAGCAGTACGATGGTCGTACCTCCACTGGCGAGTTCGCCTGCAGATCGGCGAGAGTCAGATCATCCATGAACAGCTGGTCCTCGTTGAGAGACTCGCCCGGAATCAGGGCGAGGTCGAGATCGTTCCTGCCTGCAAGGGCCTGCCGAAAGGCAGCGCCCGGAAGAAGGCCTGCGCAGGTCACACTGGGTCCGAACAGGGTGTTCGTGACGGGGATGAGTTCGAATGTGGCCCCGGTGACGTCCCGCAGTGGCTGGAGGACCTGTTCCATCAATCCTGCCATCGAGGTGCCAGTCAGCACAGCGATCCGCCGGTTCCGCCAGTCTGCGAGGCCGTCCTTGCCCCCGGCGATGCGCTGCTGGAGCCAGCGGACCGACCCGATCCCGTTCTCCACCTGCTCGAACCCGTCATAGGCCTCTGCAGGCGGGAGCGGCAGGTCAGCTCGGAGGTAGAGTTCGTCGGCGCCAAACGCCCAGGTGATTCCCCGCTCGTCCCGGGCTCTGTGGGCAAGGGATTCGATTCTGGCGATCGCCTCGCGGCACTCGGCGCGCGTCGGTTCGCGAACCCTGCTGTGCTTGCTGTATTCCGTCAGCCCGACGGGCACGACCGAGACGTTCAGGACGGGGCTCCCGAAGTGGTACAGGTCGTTGAGCGTCTGTTCGAGAACGGCACCATCATTCACGCCGGGTGACATCACGATCTGGGTGTGAAACTGCAGACCGTGGCTGGCGAACAGACGCAGCTGTTCGAGGATGTCCGGGGCCAAGGGATTCCGCAGGAGCCAGCGCCGGATGACCGGATCGGTGGCATGCACCGAGACGTAGAGGGGGGAGAGTCGGTACTCGACGATCCGCTCGACATCCTTCGGCTTCAAGTTCGTGAGCGTCGCGAAATTGCCGTACTTGAAGGACAGCCGGTAATCATCGTCCCTGATGTACAGCGTGTCCCGAAGGCCTTCAGGGAGTCCGTCGACGAAGCAGAAGTCGCACCGGTTCGCGCAGCGGCGAATGCGAGGTGGTTCAACCGATACCCCCATCGGCAACCCCTCTGGGCGCTCGATGTCGAATTCGATCTCCTCGCCGTCCGGCTGTCGAACATGGAGCAGGAACTGATCGTCTGCGGTCAGGAACTCCCAGTCCAGAAAATCCTCGATCTCGCGGCCATTGACCGTGAGCAGCTCCGTGCCGGACTGGAGACCCAGTTCGGCGCCGAGGGATTCAGGAGAGACCGCAGTGACCTTGAGCATAGGCAAGCGGCGAAAGATGGGCGGGTGGACGGGGCGATTCAAGCGCGGGGCACAATAGAAACGGGCGGAGCCTGAGGCTCCGCCCGGGACAAGCGCCGCTTGAGCGTGTGGCTGATACTACCAGCAGGCGGGCGTGCCTTCCATCGTCACCGCGGCATTCGGGCTGTTGCCAGCCGCTCCCATGAACACGCCGCAGCTCTGGATGTTGCCGACCAGCACGGGATTGGTCATCACGGCCTTGTAGCCGGTGACGCCGATGTACGTGAGGGTCAGGACGTTGCCGGTTGATGGCAAGAACGTGAGTTTGCCAGCGCCACCGGTCGCATTCACCTGTGCCCCCGCGGTCGTTGAACCGGCGTAATCGGCATTGTCGAAGTAGAAGCTCTCCTGACCGGTGACCAGATTGCGCAGGTCGCTCTTCATCGAAGCGAGTACCGCCTTCTCTTTCGAGTTGGCGAACTTCGGGATTGCGATCGCGGCCAGAATGCCGATGATCACGACGACAATCAAGAGCTCGATAAGGGTGAAACCCTTGGTGGACATTTCCCGCTCCAGGCTGGAGACGCCACGGCTGGCCCAGGCCGCCGCTGCACGACGGCCAGGAATGGGCAACAGGTGTGCCAGTCACCTGTTGCAAACGCAAGTCGTTTATTGACAGTGACTTATTTGTTGCGGCCGGGATGCTGCTCGGCTCGGTGACAGCCGACGGCGGGGCGTCCTGCGAGAAGAAACCGCCGACCCCGCGTTGCGGGACCGGCGGTTCGGAGCCTCCGGGACCAGTCTGAGCGCCTATTTGTGGCTCAGGCTGTAGACATAGGCCGCGACACTCTTCACATCGTCATCCGAGATGCTGGAGCCACCCTTGGCGGGCATCGGAACGCCGCTCTTGGACTGCTCCTTGGTCACCCCGGAGAGGATCTGCTTCACGATGTCGTCGTAGGTGCCCTTGCTGTGGAGCCAGACATCATCCGTCAGATTCGGGCCAACGAGCCCCTTGGCATCCTGGCCATGGCAGGCGTAACAGAGCCCTTCCTTGTGGAAGATCGCGTTACCCTTGTCGACCATGGCCTGCGTGACACCGGCCGGGAGTCCCTGCGCCCTCGCTGGAGCTGAGCCTGCGGCCACCAACGCGCAGAGCACGAAGGCCGCACGAACAATGATCTTCATTCCAAACTCCCGTCAGAAGGTTTCAGTGAGGACCCTGAAGAGTCCTGGCCGAGCGGATGTGTCGCGACCCCGTCGGCGGGGACGAGGATTGCAAGAGGTGGGCCTGCCGCCGTGAAGAGGAAGGCAGGCCCAGAGCGGGCGACCGGACTCGAACCGGCGACGTCCAGCTTGGGAAGCTGGCATTCTACCAACTGAATTACGCCCGCGAGCAGCGGCCAAAGTTGACGCCTCGCGTCGGGAGTGTCAATGGCGCGACGATACGGTCCGCACGACTGGGTCAGGGCCGGCGGACACTGCGCCCGCCGGCCCGCCCGGTCACGCTGCTACTTCACCCGGTAACGCCAGTCTCTCACGCCCGGAACCTTGGTGGTGGCGCTGAAATCGGCGGTCTCACCCGCCTTCAAGGCTGCCACCGTCACATCCTTCGTGTCGAGGACCGCGCCCCCCTTGCCGAGAAACTCGACCTGGATGGTCAGGGGGTGCGGCGTGACCAGCTTGTTGTTCTCGTCGCGTGCTTCCCGACCGGTGACCTTGCCCGCGAGGGAGAGGCCGTCCGGAGACGTGCCGAGGCTCACCTCCACGTTCAGCAGGAGCCCTTCCCGGGCAATGCTGGCCTTGAGCAGGCCATCCTTGTTGCCCGCCATCCGGTAACCTTCGACCCGCATCGTGTGGTCGTACTCCGCGAGCGGTTCGAGCTCGATGAGCTTCTCCGCCGTCGCGGCCAGGTCACCACCCTGCTGGAGCGCGAGGTAGGCATTCGCCATGTTGAACAGGGCGTTGCGATTGTTCGGATTGAGGCTCAGCACCCGTCCGAACGTGGCGGCAGCTTCCTTGTAGTCCTTGTCGCTGAACTGCTTGACCGCAATGACCATGAGGTCATCCTCGGAAATCCCCTCACCTTCGGCCCCACCGGCTTCCGCGCCGGCATTGGCAATCAACTCGTGTTCGAGAGTTTGAGCGCTGTCCGCCATGCCGGCTGCCCGGTAGGCGCGGGCGAGCGCCTTCTTGGCGGCGAGGTCTGTCGGCTCGAACGAGAGGTAGCGCTGGAGGGCGGCGACGGCCTCGGGATTCCGGTTGCTGTTGAGCAGGAGCACGCCCTGGTTATAGGCCGCCTTATTGCGGACCTTCACGTACGCCGGGTCGGTTGGGTTGGTCGCCGCGGCAAGCCCGAAGTACGTGATGGCGCTGTCCACCTGGCCGGCGTCATAGAACAGCCCAGCCAGACCGTTGAAGCCGTGCGGGGCATCGCGGTTGATCTGGTTGGCCGCGCGGTAGAGCACCATTGCGGAGTCGGCCTTCTTCTGTTCGACGAACTCCTGGGCACCAACGACGAGGCCACCCCAAGCGCGTCCGCGGAACTTCTGTATGTCCGCCTTACACTGCGGGGCAAGCGAAGCCGCCTTGGTGAAGGCGGTATCGGCTCCGATCATGTCCCCCTGGAGCAGATTGATCCGGCCCAGCCAGTAGAAGGCCGCGCCGTTCTTGTCCTGACCCTTGGTCGTCGTCGCATCGCGAATGATGTCCGCACCTTCGCGCAGCAGCCGATTGCCGATGACAGGATCGGAGGTATTGGCGAAACTGCTCAGCTTGGTCTTCGCCGAGCTGACCAGGAAGTGTCCTTCCTTGAGCTGGCATTCAGCGTCCTGAAACTTACCGCCGAGTTGCGCGGAGACGCGCGAGGCGATGCCGCTCTGCTGCGCCCCCGCCGGGGCCGCCACGATGAGCACCGCCAGCAACCCACCAACGATCGCCTTGGTCATCCCTACTCCTTCAGTGGTTGTGAACTGCCGGGCGCGGTTCCGTCGAGCACGGCGCGCGCGGCGGCTTCGATCTCTCGTGCTACATCGATCGCCGGGCGCCCGAGATGCCGGGCGGCCCGACGGACGTCTTCATACTCCGCCTTGACCCGCGGTCCCGCAGGGGCGTCGAGCACTTTCACTCCGACCATGAAGCCGTCCGCCGCCTCGATCTCGATCCGCTTCCGCCCGAGGGTGACTCGCTCGGAGGACACTCTACGCACACCTGCGGTGGTACTATGCAGGAAGAGTGCCTCCGTGACCTCTTCGGCCGCCGCGGTGTCGCAGATCACCTCGACCCGAAATCCTGGCCGGCCCTTTTTCATCATGGTGCCCCAGACCTGGGTGTCGAGCGCGCCGGCCGTCGTGAGCGCTTCGCGGAGCGGCTCGAGGTACTCGGGGCTGAGGTCATCGATGTCGGCGGAGACCGTGATGACCTCCCCCGCCTCCTGGCTCCTCTCGGCCAGGATCAGACGCAGCGCATTGGGGTACTGCTCCGTGTCTCTGCCTCCCGCCCCCCAACCCGTGGCCTTCGAACGCCAGTGGGACGGTGGGCTATCGTGCCCAAGCACCCGAAGCAGGACCGCACCGGTGGGGGTCGTCGCCTCACCGATCACCGGGCCGTCAGGACCGATGTCCACGCCCTCCAGCAGTCGCAGGGTCACAGGTGCGGGGACGGCGATGACGCCGTGGGCCGCACGCACCCATCCATTTCCAAGAGCGACCGGGCGGCTGTAGACCGTATCGACGCCGAGCATCTCGAAGCCTTCAATCGCTCCAACGATGTCGACGATCGCGTCGACCGCGCCGACTTCGTGCAGCGCGACCGAAGCGGCCGGCACGCCGTGAACGCGACCTTCCTCGGTGCACAGCAGGTGGAAGGCGAACGCCGCGCGCTCTTTCACCCGGTCACTGAGCGGCGCCCGATCGATGATGCTGAGGAGATCGGACAGATGGCGATGGGCGATGACCCGCTCCATGCGCGTGGTCGTGCGCATGGTGATGCCGCGCGGTCCGCGACGGTCCCGCATAGGCCTCGCTGGGCGGTTCGGACCGCCCGCCCGGAAGGGTGATGCTCACCTTGGTGCAGGCGATTCCGCACCGCAACACCTTGCTCGTCTCCACCCGGACTTCCGGAAAGCCGAGTCGCTCCGGAAGCGCCGTGAGCCAGGCCTCCGGTGCTCCGGCATCGAGCAGCGCACCCAGAAGCATGTCCCCGCTGATTCCGGCGGACGGGTCGAGAATCGCGAAGCGCTGGGGTGCCATAGCTCGGTAATATCGCCCTCGGATCATCCGGGGGGCAAATCCCCGGAGGGCCGGTACAGCCAACCGGCGCCGGTGTTGAACACGATCACTCGGGATTCGGGACCCAGCGTGCCCCGTTCGCGGAGAATGCGGGCGGCCGCGAGCCCTGCTCCCCCTTCGGGCGAAAGGTCGATGCCCTCCTCCCGAGAACCACGCCGCGCCTCCTCGGTCAGGTCCTCGTCCGTCACGGCGATTGCATCGCCGCCGCTTTCGCGCAGGGCGCGCAGAATGAGTCGATCACCCAGGGGACCGGGTACGCGAAGTCCGCTCGCGACGGTCCAGGGGTTCGGCCAGGGAGTGGCGCGGTCGCTACCGGCACCGAAGGCCTGCACGATCGGCGCGCACCCTGTCGACTGCACCGTGAACATGCGAGGGCGCTCCTCCGTTACCCACCCGGCCGTATGGAGCTCCTCGAATGCCTTCCACATTCCGATCAGTCCGGTGCCCCCGCCGGTCGGGTAGATGATTGCATCCGGCAGGGTCCAGCCCAGCTGCATGGCGAGTTCGAGGCCCAGCGTCTTCTTGCCTTCGATCCGGTAGGGCTCGCGGAGTGTCGACAGGTCCATCGCTCCGGACTCGGCGCCGTAGGCGCGCGCCGCCTTGCCGCAGTCGCCGATGTGGCCGTCGAGCAGGTGGAGCTCCCCACCGAAGGTGACGATCTGCGCGAGGATCGTGGCCGGTGTCGTCCGTGGCGCGTAGACGCGCACGCCGACGCCCGCGCGGGCTGCGTAGGCCGCGGCGGCGACGCCGGCGTTGCCTGCCGTGGGAATGACGAACTGGCGTGCGCCAGCGGCGACCGCGCGAGTCATCGCGGCGCTCAGGCCGCGCGCCTTGAACGAGCCCGTCGGGTTCGCTCCCTCATCCTTGATCCAGAGGTCCGTGTACCCGAGGCGTGCCCCCGCCCGGTCACAGCGCAGCAGCGGGGTGTCGCCCTCACCGAGGGTTACCGGCTGCTCGTCGGGGGTGAGTGGAAGGAAGGGCCGATAGCGCCACATTCCGTGCCCTCGGCGTACCTCGGCGCGTGCGGTGAGCGTGGGCAACGCACGGTCGGGGTAACGGACGAGCCAGGGCTGGCCGCACACCTCGCAGACCGTCGCGAGTCCTTCCGGACCACGGGTGATGCCACAGCCAGAGCACTCGAGTTGCCAGTCCATCATGATCCGTCGTCGAGGGGGTGTGGGAAAGGGGAGCTTACGTCAGGCGCTGAGGAACCGTTCGGCGAGCTGCGCAAGGCGATCGTTCCCCTTGCTGCGGGCGTGCGCGAGGATCTGCTCGACGTGCACTTTGAGTCCGGGCTCGCCCCAGCGGTACCCGGTGGCCGTCTCGGCACCGATCGAATCGCCCCGATTGGCGCCCTCGAGCAACGCCCACGCTGCGGCCTGGTCGTAAGCCGAGTCTTCCCGCGGCGGCAGTTCGTACCGGTCGGGAACCTCATCATGGTCTTCCTTGACGAACGCGCGTGACATGCGGCAAAGATAAGGCATCCAACGCGTGGCGCGCGCTGCGGAACGGCTAGGACACGTCCATGAGACCGGCCAGAATTCGGTCGGCAAGCCTGCTGGAGAAGCCGGGCAGGCTGGCAATCTCGGCGGCGGTGGCCGACTTCACGCCCGCCAGGCTGCCGAAGTGCTCGAGCAAGACCCGGCGCCTCGACGGCCCGACTCCGGGGATCTCGAGCAGGGCCGAGGTGATGGTGCGTTCGGTTCTCCGCTTCCGGTTGTACGCGACGCCGAAGCGGTGGGTCTCATCGCGGATGCGCTGTAGGAGGCGGAGGGACGGGCTTCTCCGGGAGAGTCGGAGACTCTCGGACCGACCCGGGAAGAAGATCTCCTCCTCCTTCTTCGCGAGACTCACCATCGGAATCTCGCCGAGGCCGAGGCTGGTGGCGGCCTCGCGCGCGGCGGAGAGCTGGCCCTTCCCGCCGTCGATCACGATCAGGTCAGGGAGTGCCTTCTTCTCATCGCGTCGGCGGGTGAGGTAGCGGGAGATGACTTCGTGGATCGCCGCGTAGTCATCCTGCTGCCCGATACCCTTGATCTTGAACTTGCGGTATTCGCTCTTGCGCGGGCGGCCCGCCTCGAACCAGACGAGGGATCCCACCGTGTCTCGCCCCTGGTTGGTGGAGATGTCGACGCAGATCATGCTGCGCGGCACCGTGCTCAAGCCCAGATCACGGCCGAGCGCGTAGACCGGGTCGCCCGAGCGCTCGTCGGTTTCGAACGACTCGATGCGCAGGCTCTCCATGAGGTGGCGGGCATTCTGATCGGCGAGGTCGAGCCAGCGCCTGGCCGTGCCACGCTGCGGCACGTTCCACTCGGTCTCGGGCATCAGTTCCTGCAGCAGGTCGACGTCGGCGGGCGGGAACGGGAGCACCAGCCGCCGCACCCGATCCGGGGTGGGAACGTAGGAGCGCACCAGCAGGAAGTTGAGAATCTGATCGTCGGTCTCGTCATTGAGGTTCTCGAGGAAGGCATGATCCCGCGCGATCACCCTGCCCTCACGCACGCGCAGGAGCACGCCGACGGCGTCGTCACCGTCGCGGGCATACCCGAGCACGTCGGCGTCGCCCGTGCCGATCACCTCGACGCTGGAGGGCGCATCCACCTGCTCCAGCCACTTGAGCTGGTCGCGGAGGAGTCCGGCACGCTCGTAGTCCTGCCGTTCACTCGCCGCGGTCATGGCGGCTCGCACCTTCCCCCGGACATCGACGGTGCGTCCCTCGAGGAAGTCGAGGACCTCGGCGATCATGGCGCGATAGTCCTCCTGCGTCTGCCAGCCGACACAGGGGGCCTTGCACCGTCCGATGTGATAGTCGAGACAGGGGCGCTCCCGGCGCTCGCGGGGGAGGTCGTCGTGACAACTGCGGACCGTGTAGAGACGGCGAACCACGGCGAGGGTCCGCCGCAGCAGCGTGACGTCGGTATAGGGACCGAAGTAGCGTGCACCGGTGAAATCGCGCCGACGCGTCACCAGCACGCGGGGAAACGGTTCGCCGACGGTGACGACGATCGACGGGTAGCTCTTGTCGTCCTTGAGACGGACGTTGAACTTCGGCTGATACTCCTTGATCAGGTTGTTCTCGAGCAGCAGCGACTGCGCCTCGTTCGCCACCACGATCGTCTCGACGTCGGCGATGTGCCGGAGCAGCCACTGGTTCTTGGGGCTGAGGGCATGGTCCGCGGTGAAGTAGCTGCGAACCCGGCTCTTGAGGCGCTTCGCCTTCCCGACGTACAGGACGTTGCCTTCGGCGTCCTTCCAGAGATAGACCCCTGGCTGGTCGGAGAGGGTGTCCAGCTTGCGCTGCAGGGGTTCGGGGAGGTCGGTCATGGAGTGACGTCGCCCATGCGCGCTTAGCGGCTGCCTGACTGGAGTCGGCCGAACACGCGATGCGCCACCGCCCGGGCTTCCGGAAGGCCAGCCGCGAGCGTGAGCCCGAGGTAGCCGAGGCCGAACGGGATGAGCACGAGCGCCGCCTGCATCAGGGGACGGGCGAGCGTGATCCAGCTGCCCAAGGCGTATCCCGCCGCGGCGGCCGCGAGGGCGGCCGACCAGAGGCCGAGGAGCGTGCGCACCGGGAGGCCCGTGGCGCCGATGCGGCGATTCAGCCCCCGACGAAGCAGGAAGAACTCCAGCCAGCCGGCGATGCCGGCCGACGCCGTGAGGCCCGCGGCGCCCCACTTCGGGTCGAGCCCCAGCAGCGGAGGCAGCGGCACGGCGCAGAGATAGCCCAGAGCCGTCGTCAGCAGGACGCGGAGGATCGCGAAGCGAAGCGGGGTCTTCGTGTCGCGCAGGGCGTAGAAGCCGGAGCTGTAGAGCCGGCCCATGGTGGCGGCGAGCAGACCCACGGCCGAGCCGGCGAGGATGGCCCAGACATAGCGGCTGTCGGCGGCGGTGAACCGGCCGGTCTGGAAGAGGGCTCCGGCGATGACGCCCCCGAATGCGAGGAAGGCCGCGGCCGAGGGCACGACAAAGAAGGCGATCCGTCGCAAGCCTGCGTTGAGCCGGAGGCGCAGCGCCTCGGCGACCTGCTCGGGCGTTCCGGTGGCGCTCGACATCGCGGGCAGCTCCGCCGCCGAGACGGACATCCCGAACAGACTCACGGGCAGTGTGTAGAGCGCCTGGGCATTGGCGAGGCCGGTGACCGCTCCCGTGCCCAGAAGGCTGGCGAGGATGCTGTCCACATAGGCGCTGATCTGCACGACGCCCCGGCCGATGAACACCGGGCCGAAGTTGCCGATCACCGTCCTGGCATGTGAGGATCGATGGTCCAGCGACGGGCGCAGATGTCCCATCACCAAAATCACGGTCGGCAGCTGGACGAGGACCTGCAGCAGTGCGCCGACCACCGACCCGAGCGCGGCGGCGATCGCGATGCGGGCCTCGTCGCCCCGACCGGCGGCGAGGGCAACGATCACGATGATGGCGACATTCCAGATCACCGGCGCCGCATACGAGAGCAGAAACCGCCGGTGGCTGTTCAGGATGCCGAGGCACCAGGCGGACAGCACAAACAGGCCGGCGCCCGGAAAGAGCATCCGGACGAGTCGCACCGTCAGGTCGCGTTTGTCGCCCGTGAATCCGGGGGCGATGAGCGTGGTCAGGGGAGATGCCAGCAGCATGCCCAGCAGGACAATGACGGAGGCCGTGAGCGCGAGCAGGCCGAACACCGCGTTTGCGACGCTCCTCGCCTCGGCGTCTCTGCCTTCCGCGCGGAGCCGGGCGTAGACCGGAATCAGTGAAGCCGAAAGGACGCCCTCGCCCAGCAGGTTCTGGAGAAAGTTGGGGATCCGGAACGCGACATTGAAAGCGTCGTTGGCGTCCCCGAGGCCGAGGTACTTCGCCAGGATGCGCTGACGGACGAGCCCGAAGATCCGGCTGAGGAAGATGCCCGCGCCCACCAGCGCCGCATGGCTGGCGGCCCGTCGGGGTGATCCGGCCGGCGCGGCGGCTGATGGAAGGTTCGCGTCAGGCACGTGAGCAGGCTCAGGCACGTCGGCCTGATCCTACTGCTTGGGCGGCGGGAGGGCCGAGCGGCTCGGGTGCTCCTCGAGCAGGCGCTGCAGGAACTGGTTCTCCTCCTGGAGCGAAGTCACGGCACGCTGCAGGTCATCCACTTCACCCCGGAGCAACTCCACGTCCCTGGCGAGGTCCGCCAGATTCGCGGGCACGGCCGCCGGCCCCTCGAGGCGGCGGGCGAGTGCCTTGCCGATCGGGGAATCGATGATGAGCCCCGCGATCGGAATCATGAGGGCCACGAGCAGGACGAGACCGAGGAAGACCATGGATCGAGTCTACTGGGGGCGCGGAGCCCCTTCAAGGCCCGAGCGGTACCAGTCATCAATCGTGGTCAGGAGGTCGGTGAGCAACGAAGGGCCGTACTTGGAGAGCCAGGGGGCGAGGGTGTGGACCCGCTCCTGCGGCTTGCCGAGGGGAAGGACGAGTTCGCGGGCCCGCGCGATCTGCTGCGTCTCAGTCGCCTGGCGCTTCTTCAAGTGGCTGACAATCCGCTTCTCGGCGTCCTGGGTCCCGGTCAGGGCCTGACCGGCGAGGTTGCGGATCGGCTTCTCGATGGTGGGATCGATGCTCGCTGCGGCGCGGGCGAGTACGTCGTACTCCCGTTCGATCGTGGCGCGGAGTTCCGCGATCGCGTGCCGGGCGTCCTCCGGCAGCTGCTCGCGGACGACTCTCGCCTCGAGCTGCTGTCCCGGCCTGAGGAGTTCGTCCATCGAGGACCCGAACTTCTCAAGGACCCGATCGGTCCGGGCGTCGACCATCATGCCGGACCAGCGCGGGAGTGGCAGCTGCTCCGGAACACCCAGCGGCCCGTAGACGGCCTCCGCGAGCGCGAAGTACCGCAGCTCGCCCGGACCCGCCATATAGGCGACCGTCGGCAGGATCGCGCTTTCGACGGCCGGCCGGAGCAGGACGTTGGGAGAGAATCGTCCCGGGTCCTCCTGGGCCGCCCGTTCGATCTCGGCGAGGGAGAGCGTTTCCCGGCTCCGCCGCGTGATGAACCCCGGGTTCCGTGCGGAGAGCCGGTCGCGCCCCTGCTGGCCCTCGTACATCACGAGCGTTGCCCCGTCCCCGACGGTCACTCCGGCGTCCTGCCCCGCCGCGAGGAGGCCGCTGTTGCGGGCGACGAGTGCCGCCTCGATCCGCTCCGAGTCGGTCAGCGCCTTGAGCAGGACCGGCATCTGGGCGCGCTTGACCGCCGCGTGGGTCGCGTCGAAGACCACGACGCCGAACGGGGCCAGGAGTTCTGCCAGGACGTGGGCACAGCTGTCCGCGAGGGTGGCTTCGGGGCGGTACCATCGGCGGAACAGCGCGAGGACCTCCTCCCGGAACTCCGAGACGGGGAGGTCGGCGGCGAGGCGATCGAGGACGGGGCCGATTTCGGGGCCGACCGGCTCGCGGTACAACGGCGTCAGCGGGGCGTCCGGCGCGCGCTCGCGCAGTGTCATCGTGACCGTGGTGCCATCCGCCGCCGGCCACGAGGCGTGGTTGCCTTCGGCAAAGTCGTGGTCGCCACCCGCGGCCCAGAAGACGGGGACGACCGGTCTTCCCCAGCGCGCCTCACAGAGGCGAGCCATCGCGACGGCCGAGAGCGCCTTGTGGATGGTGTAGAGGGGGCCGGTGAGCAACCCCGGCTGCTGTCCGGTGGTGACAACGAGGACGTCAGGCGACTTGAGGCGGTCGAGCGCGGCGCTGGTGCCTTCGGCACACACGAAGGCATCGAGAAGCGCCGGCGCGACACCACCCGGGCGCGGCTCGGGCCAGCGGAGCGGTGCGTGGATCGGAGTCGTGACGATTCGGAGGCTCACGCGGGCACCCCGGCGGTGAGGATCGTTCGCGTACCGCCGGCAAGCGGACCACCCATATAGTCCCCGAATCTTCCCACCACGCTCGCGCCGTGGGCCGTGATCATCCGCTCGAGGTCGGTCGCGCCGAGGAGCCGGACCCGTTCCTCGAAGGAGCGCCCGGCCGCCATGGTGATCGTCTTGCGGACGAAACGACCGTCAGGGGTAATCATGCGGCGGATCTCGGCGACCTGGTCACCATAGCGGGCCGACTCCTCCGGAACGAGGGCATCTCGCACCTGTTCGGCGTTGAGAAAGTCGATCACGAACCAGCCTCCGGGGCGGACGGTGGAGAGCATCTGCCCGATCGCATCGTGATGCTCTTCGTCGGCCGCAAAGTACCCGAAGCTGGTGAAGAGGTTCACGGTCGCATCCATCGAATGAGGCCGGAACGGCAGTGCCCGCATGTCAGCCCGGACGAGGGGGCGACCGGTCTGCCCGGCGGCACGGCGCAGGAGCGCGGCCGACAGGTCGAAGCCGAACGGGACCGCACCTGCGCGCTCGAGGGCCGCCATGTGGCGCCCCGCCCCGCAGGCGACGTCGAGGACGCGCCACCCTGGGCTCCAGGGCAGCACCCGCTGGAGCAGCCGTACCACCCGCTCGGCATCGGCCTCATTCCGGTGGGGATAGAGGTGCAGGTACTCCTCGCCGAACCACTCCTCGAACCATTCGGCCATCAGCCGTCCGCCTCGACAATTGTGCTGCCCGCCACCAGCCCGTCGGCGCGCGCTATTTGTGATACGGCTCGTGGTGGAGAATGGTCCACGCCCGGTAAAGCTGCTCGTAGACGACGACCCGTGCCAGCTCGTGCGGCAGCGTGAGTGGTCCCAGGCTCCAGCGCTCGTTGCAACTCGCGAGCAGCGCGGGGTCGAGCCCATGCGACCCGCCGAGGAGGAGTGTGACGGGCCGGGCGGCGAGCCTCCAGTGGTCGAGGCGGACGGCGAGTTTTTCGCTCGACCATGCCGTGCCCTCGCGATCGAGGGCCACAAGGTGCGACCCGGCCCCGATGCGCTCGCGGAGGCGGGCGCCTTCCTGCCGGCATCCCTCCTCCGCATTCGGTGCCCGGCCCGCCTCGCGAACCTCGAATTCCGCGATCCGCCCGTAGCGGGGCAGCCGCCCGAGATATTCGTCAGCGGCCGCCCGGAAGACCGGGCGGAGCTTTCCGACGGCGACCAGCGTCAGCTGCACTCAGGCGTACATCCCGCGCAGCCGGTGCACGGCGGCGACCCGCTCGATCGAGAGCATGTACGCGCCGATGCGATTGTCCACCGCGTGCTTCTCCGCCATGGTGGTGACCTCCTCGAAGGACCGCACCATGATCTTCTCGAGGCGACTGTTGACCGTCTCCTCATCCCAGAAGTAGCCGCCGCGATCCTGCACCCATTCGAAGTAGCTGACGGTCACGCCACCGGCGTTGGCAAGGATGTCCGGGATGACGAAGACCCCCTTCGCGTTCAGGATCTTGTCGGCCGCCGCCGTGGTGGGCCCGTTGGCACCCTCGCAGATGATGCGCGCCTTGATGTTCTCCGCGATTTCAGCGGTGATCACATTCTCGAGCGCCGCAGGCACCAGCACGTCGCACTCGAGGGTGAGCAGTTCCTCGTTGGTGACGGCCTGGGCGTCCTTGTAGCCCTTCAGGAACTTGTTCGCTTTCACGTGCGCGAAGACGCTCGCGATATCGAGCCCCTTCGGGTTGTAGATCCCGCCGGTCTTGTCGCTGACGGCGACGATCGTCATCCCCTCCTTGGCCATCAGGTCGGCGGCGACGGAACCGACATTGCCAAAGCCCTGGACCGCCACCCGAGTGCCCTTGAGGGGCATCTTGAGCTTCTTCAGGGCTTCCCTGGTGACGAACATGCAGCCACGGCCCGTGGCCTCACGGCGGCCGAGCGAGCCGCCCATCTCGATCGGCTTGCCGGTGACCACGGCGGTCACCGTGTGGCGCTTGTGCATGGAGTAGGTATCCATGACCCAGGCCATCACCCGCTCGTTGGTGTTGACGTCCGGGGCGGGAACGTCGGAGTCCGGACCAAGGGTGTCGATGATTGCCGAGGTGTAGCGGCGTGTGAGGCGTTCGACCTCCGCGTTGGACATGCCGGAGGGGTCGCAGACGACCCCTCCCTTGGCGCCTCCGAAGGGCAGATTGACGACCGCGCACTTCCACGTCATCCAGGCGGCGAGCGCCTTGACCTCCTCGAGAGTGACCTGCATGTCGAACCGGATGCCGCCCTTGGCCGGTCCGCGGGAGGTGTTGTAGATGACCCGGTAGCCGGTGTACACCTCCACGCTCCCGTTGTCCCGCAGCACCGGCACCGAGACGATGATCTGCTTCTCGGGCATGCGGAGGATCTTGTAGAGCCCCTCCTCGAGGTTGAGGCGCTTCGCCGCATCGTCGAAGCGCGACATCATCTCCTCGAAGGGATTCTCCTGGACAAGGAACGTGTCCTTGTCGGGCCGCATGACGTTCTGGCTGGGGCGGGCACTGGTCGAAGTCATAGCATCTCCGTTGGTCGTTACAGGCGCTCGGCCGGCGTGATGACGGCATCGAGGGCCACGGCGAGAGTGTCGCCGCCTTCCTCCCACGTGAGGTCCAGCATCGCCACTAGCGGCTCGGGGGCATCCGCCGGCCACTGGTCCCGGAGCTTTACCGCGTCCTTCTCCGTGATGACCAGATGATCGGCCCGTCGTGCCGCATGGGCCAGCCAGGCAACATCCTCCTGGCGGTACTCGTGATGATCCTTCCAGGTCGCCACCTGCACGGCGGCGCCGGTCGCCTTGATCTGCGCCACGAACGATCCGGGGTCGCCGATCGCCGACGCGGCCACGACGCGCCGGCCCAGCAGGGACGCCGGCACGACTTCGCGGCCACTCAGCAAGCCTTCCAGCCGGGCCAGGCCGAGATGCGCGAGCACCACCGGGCCACGGAAGTGCGCTCGCAACTCGGCCGCCAGCATGTCCGCGGCTTCACGGCTCGCGCGCTTGCGGGTCACGATGACCAGATCGGCGCGCCGGACGGCATCCAGGCTCTCCCGCCAGGGGCCGGCCGGCAGTGGCCACCGGACCGCCCGAGTCGTCTCGGCACTCACGACCAGGACGTTGAGATCCCGGCGCACATCCAGGCGCTGGAACGCATCATCGAGGACCAGCACGGCCGCTCCGCGTGCCAGCGCCCGCTCCGCACCCGCGAGCCGGTTCGGGTCGGCGACCACATGTGCGGCGGGCAGGGCGCGCGCATGCACCTTCGCCTCATCGCCGCCGCCGTACCCGCGCAGGAGAATGCCCGGGGTGACCCCCTTCTCCGCGTAGTACCGCGCGATCCACATCGCGATCGGCGTCTTCCCGGAGCCGCCGACCGTCAGGTTGCCGACGGCAACGGAGGGGAGCGGCAGCTCGTGGACCGGCAGCCAGCGATGGGCGTACACCGTGGTCCGGCCGCGCATCCAGGCCAGCCAGAGCGCCGAGATCGGCAGCAGCGCCGCTCGCGCCAGCCGGGCATCAATCCGTCGGCTCGTCCAGAGCCAGCGGATCAGCCGGTGGGTGTCGCCGCGCCGCTGGGCCATGCCGCTAACCTCATCGCTGACTCGAGTTCTCTGCCGGCACGCGCGACCGCTGCTTCGCGCGAGAGGCCTCCCCCGCCAACGGCGAATGGTTCGCCGTAGGCGACCCGCACCCGCGCGAATGGGGGCGGGACGAGGAAGCCGTCCCATGACCCCGCCCGCCAGGCCGGTCGGGATTCCGCATGCACCGGGACGATCTGCGCGCCGCCCCGTTCCGCCGCGGCCAGCGCACCGGGCTTCACCACTCGCCGAGGACCACGGGGGCCGTCAGGCGTGATGCCGATCGGCGTCCCCTCCTGCAGCGCGCGGATCGCCCCCAGCAGCGCCCGGCTCCCGCCCCGCGTGCTGGAGCCGCGAATCAGGCGATAGCCGAGCGATCGGGCGAAGCCGGCAAGATACTCGCCATCGCGCGCTTCACTCACCAGCGCCGCGATCCCCCGACCGCGGTGATGCCACATCACCGGGAGCAGCGCCTCGTGCCAGCTCAGCAGCACGTAGGGCCGCGCGTCCTCGAGGGCCCGGTGCCAGCGATCTGCGCCAAGCACCTCGATGCGCCAGGTCCGCGCGAGCCAGCGCGCGGCCGACGGCCCCACGCGGCGCGCGATCGCACGCCCGGTCCCTCTCAGCATGCAAACAGTTCGAGCGCGAGATCCGCCACCCGCTCCGCGGCACCTGGGGTTCCCAGTCGCCCGCGGACCTTCGCGAGTCCGACTCGCTGAGCCTGATATTCCGCGCTGCGCTCATCGAGCAGCGGGCGAACCGCATCGGCCACTGGCGCAGCCGCTACGGGTGGGTGCCAGAATTCCGGAACAACGTCCTCGTCGGCCACAAGGTTCACCAGGCTGATCCGATCCACCGTCATCAGCCGCGTGGCGATCATGTAGGTCGACCGCGGCGTCCGGTACGCGACTACCATGGGCGTATCAGCGCAGGCGGCCTCCAGCGTCGCCGTCCCGGACTTGACGAGGCCGGCCGTGGCCGCCGCGAACACCAGCTCGGGCTGGCTCCGGTGGAGCGTGAGCCCGTCCGCGTCCGGGTAGTAACCTCCCGCCGTGCCGGCGACGATGACATGGGCCGTCCGGCCCTCGGCGAGCATGCGCCGACCTACATCCCGAAAGAGCGGCCAGTTCCGGCGGATTTCCCCTTCACGGCTGCCGGGAAAGATACCAAGGACCGGAACTCCTGGGGGCAATCCCAATGCCGCACGGGCTGCGTCCCGTCCGGGCCAGTTCCGGTCCAGCAGCGGATGGCCCACGTAGGTGCAGGGGACGCCCCGCTCCCGGAACCAGCGCTCTTCGAAGGGCAGGATCGCCGCCAGCCGGTCCGCCGCCCGTTGCAGTCGGGGTAGCCGCCCCGCACGCCAGGCCCAGAGCTGGGGAGCCACATACTGCACCACCGGGACGCCGGCGCCGCGGAGTGCCTCGCCGAGGCGCAGGTGAAAACCGGGGTAGTCGATGAGGATGGCGAGGGCGTAGCGCCCGGCCCTGGCATCGCGCGTCAGGCTCCGGAGAAGCCCCAGGTGCCTCGGGACCGTGCGAACGACCTCCAGGAAGCCCATGGCGCCCAGCCGGTCGATATCGCAGCGCAGGCGGAGCCCCTGCGCGGACAGGGCCGGTCCACCGCAACCCTCGAACTGCCAGGTCGGCTGCCGGCGCCGGAGCGCGGCGACCACCCCCGCCCCGTGCTGGTCACCCGAGGGTTCCCCGGCGGAAATCAGGACGCAGGGCTCCCCCGGAGGGCTCACGACTCGGGGTGGGACGACAGCGCCGCGAGCCGGACCGCCTCGGTCACACGGAGGGCGAGATCCAGCGCAGCCCGCCCCTCGCGCCCGGTGACCACGGCCTCCCGATCCCCCCGGACGGCGTGCAGGAAGCTCTCGAGTTCCAGGCGAAGGGCATCGGCGCTCGGCGCTTCCAGGATCACCCGTTCCGCCACATCCGCGAGGCTCGCCGAATCCCCCGGCGTCCACCCGTTCCGGAGGCGCAGAAACTCCCCGCGTCCGGTGGCGAGGTCGAGGGCGAGATAGCCCTCTTCCTGATAGACCCGCAGACGCCGCACCCGGTCCTGTGCGATCCGGGAGGCGGTCACGCTCGCGACGAGCCCGGAGGCGAACTCCACCCTCGCATGGGCCACATCGAGCAGCGGCGTGAGCACTGCCGCACCGTTCGCGCGGACGTCGATCGCCTCCGAACCACCGGCGAGGTGGAGGATCAGGTCAAGATCGTGAATCATCAGGTCGAGGACGACCGGCACATCGGTGCCCCGCGGCTGGAAAGGGGCGAGTCGCTCCCCTTCGATGAAGAGGGGTCGGTCGAGATAGGCGGCGGCAGCCCGCACGGCCCGGTTGAATCGTTCGATGTGTCCTACCTGCAGCAGGAGGCCGTGGCGATCCGCCGCGCTGACCAGCGCCTGCGCTTCCGGGAGGGTCGCCGCCATCGGCTTCTCCATCAGTACCGGACAGCCGGCGTCGAGGGCGGCGAGCCCCACCTCGGCGTGCACGGAGGTCGGCACCGCGACCGTCACGGCGCTGGCGCGATCGAACAGCTCCTCACGCGAGCGGCAGGCCACCGTCCCGAGCGACTCCGCCACCTGCGCCGCACGGTCGGGGCGGATGTCATAGACGCCGACGAGCTCGGCCTCGGGCATCGCCGCGAGATGACGCGCGTGGTGCCAGCCGAGGACGCCGACGCCGATCACGCCGACCGGAACGGGGGCTCTCATGCGGGGACGCCGCGCCGGGCTGTCGTCACGAAGTTCACGAGTCGACGGACTTCGGGGAATCGCGCGGCGTCCGGTTCGAGCGCAACCAGCGCCTCGGGGCGCGGTCGCGTGGTGTTGAACAGGAGTCGGTAGGCCCGCTTGAGGGCGGCCATGGTCTCGGGGCTGAAGCCGGCCCGCTGCAGTCCGACGGTGTTGAGGCCGAAGAGTTCGATCGGATTGCCGACGGCCTTCACGTAGGGCGGGATATCCTGAGGCACGCGCGAGGCGCCCCCGACGAAGGCATGGGTTCCAATCGTCACGAACTGGTGGATCGCGATCAGACCGCTCAGCGTCGCCCGCTCCTCGACCGTGATGTGCCCCGAGAGCTGGGTCGCGTTGGCGATGGTCACGCCATCTCCGATGCGGCAGTCGTGTGCGATGTGGACGTAGGTCATGAGAAAGCAGTCCGCACCGACGATCGTCGTGCCGGTCGCCGTAGTGGCGCGGTTCACGGTGCTGTGCTCCCGGATCACCGTTCGCGGACCGATGTCGACCCAGGTCGCTTCTCCCTGGTATTTCACGTCCTGTGGTGCACCGCCCAGCACGACGCCAGCCCCAAGCGTGACCGCAGCACCGAGCCTGACATTGCGCTCCAGCACGACGTGAGGTCCGAGCTGGCTGCCGTCGCCCACCTCGACATGCGGGCCCAGGACCGCGTAGGGACCGATCTCGACATCGAGTCCCAGCTGCGCGGTCGGGTCGATCACCGCCGTCGGGTGGACCGTGGTGGTCACCGGTCCACCACGCAGGCCATCATCTCCGCCTCGGTCGCGACTTGCCCATCGACGAGGGCGATCCCCTTCATTTTGGCGATCTTTCCGCGGAACTGCAGCATCTCGACTTCCATCCGAAGCTGGTCGCCGGGAACGACCGGCTTGCGGAACTTCACGGCGTCGAGCGACATGAAGTAGACCACCTTGTTCTCCCGGTCCTTCACCTGCTCCATCAGCAGCAGGCCCCCGGTCTGCGCCATCGCCTCCACGATCAGGACTCCGGGCATGATCGGGTGTCCCGGAAAATGTCCCTGGAAGAACGGTTCGTTGATCGTGACGTTCTTGAGCCCGATGATCTTCTGTGTGCCCTGGACCTCGAGAATCCGGTCCACCAGCAGGAACGGATACCGGTGCGGCAGCAGTTCCATGATCTTGTTCACATCCATCGTCACGCCTCCAGGTATCGGGCCGCGGCCGCGATCGCGCGGGCGCAGGCAATGTTGCCGCCATGGCTGGGCCGGCTGGCTTCGACTCGCATCGCCAGCCGGCTCCCGAGCAGCGCGAGGTCCCCGATCAGATCGCCGAGTTTGTGCCGGGCGAACTCGTTGGGCCATCGCAGGGTCGTGTTCAGGACTCCGTCCTCACTCAGCACGATCGCGCAGTCCGGGGTCGCTCCGCCGAGGAGCCCGCGGGCGCGCAGCGCCGCGACCTCGGAAAGAAAGCCGTAGGTGCGCGCCCCGGAAATCTCGCTCCGGAAGTCGTCCGAGGACATCGGCCAGCGATGCCCCTGACGCCCGATCACGGGAGCGGCGTAGTCGAGCGTGACGGCCACCTCGAACTCCGTGGCCGGGGTGGCGAGGTAGCGCGCCTGCCCTTCCGTGATCTCGATGGGTCCCTCGAGCGTCGCGACCGTCATGGTCCCCGCCTGACAGAGGCATCCGGCTTCATCGAGCAGCGCGACGAACGGGGCGAAGGAGCCGTCCAGGATCGGGATCTCCGGCCCATCGACCTGCACCTCGAGGTCATCGAGACCGGCGGCGAAAACGGCCGCCAGCAGATGCTCCACGGTTTCCACGCGCGCGGCCCCCGTCCCCAGGACGGTGCGACGCTCGCTCCCGGTCACCGACGCGAGGCGGGCGGCAATCGGCTGCCCGTCGCGGACAAAGACGATTCCACTGCCGGGCGCCGCCGGGTCCACCCGGACTCGGCACGCCGCGCCGGTGTGCAACCCGGTGCCGGCGCACTCAGCGGAGCGGAGGACGGTCCGCCGCGTCATGCTGCCGCCGCTCCGCGGTCATGGTTTCGACGTCGTCGATGATGGCCGCGAGACGGTACAGCGCCGCCTGGGCCCGCAGAAAGCTCCGGTGCGGCCGCGCCGGATAGCCGGTGACGACCGCGTGTGCCGGTACTGTTCCCGGACCGAAGACGACGCTCTTGGCGCCGATCACCGCGCCCTGGCCGATGGTGACATGGTCCGCGATGCCGACACCGCCCGCGATGATGACGTCGTCGCCGATCCGGCAGCTGCCGGCGATGCCGCTGGTGGCCATGACGAGGCAGCGTGCGCCGAGCTGCACGTTGTGCGCGATCTGGACCAGGTTGTCGATCTTGGTGCCGCGTCCCACGATCGTGTCGTCGAAGCTGCCGCGATCGACACACGCCCCGGAGCCGATTTCCACGTCGTCCTCGAGCACGCAGGCGCCAACGTGCGGGAGGCGACGGTGCCCATCGGTGCCACGGAGGTAGCCGAAGCCGGGGCCCCCCACCACGGCGTTCGCCTTGAGCACGACCCGGTGGCCCAGCGTCGCGCCTGCATAACAGACGGCATTGGGCCCGATTTCGCAGTCATCGCCCAGCGTGACCTGGGCACCGATGCTCGCCCCGGCCCCGATCCGGACTCGCGCGCCGATCCGGGCGCCGCTCTCGATCACCGCGAAGGGGCCCACCACGCTGCCGGCGCCGATCTGGGCGTCCGCGGCAACATGCGCTGCCGGATCGATGCCCTCGGCCGCCGCTGCCGCCGGGACGAAGGCGGCCGCCACCTCGGCGAGCGCCCGGTCCACGGCCGCGACGATGATGCGCGTGGCTGGCCCACCAGGGTGGCCGGCGAGCTGCTCCGGAACGAGGACCGCCCCCGCGCGCGTGGCGCGGAAGGCGGCCAGATACTTCGGTGTCAGGAGAAAGGTCAGGGCGTCTGGCCCCGCCCGGTCGAGCGGGGCCAGGTGCTGGAGGAGAAGGTCTCCGTTGCCCTCCAGGCGGCCGCCGACCAGCGTGGCGACCGCCCGGGCAGTCAGGCGTGCGGAGGGCGACGCCAGGGTCAGGGTTGCGCCTTGATTTTCGCGATCACCTTGTCGGACACATCGAGCGACTTGTCCGCCGCGACGATCAGGCCGTCGTTCGCACTGACATCGAACAGCAGCGCGAATCCCCCTTCGGCGCGGACGCTTTCGATCGCGTCATTCACCTTGTTGTGCAGCGGCGAGAGGAGTTCCTGTTCCCGCTGGGCCGCCTTGTCCCGCAGCTCATTGGCGCGGGTCTCGAGGCGGGTGCGCTGCGCTTCGAGATCGCGGCGCTTGGCGGTCTTCGCCGTGGCCGAGAGCATTACCGACTTCTGTTCGAAATCGGCGGCCGCGGAATCAAGCGAGGCTTGGAGACGTTCCACTTCGGTGCGGAAGCCGGTCAGCTCGCGGTTGTACGTCGACTCCGCCTGGGCATAGCCCGGGGTGGCGAGCAGCACCGCGCGGGCGTTGATGTATCCGATCTTCTGCGCCCCGCCCTGGGCGGAGGCCGCCTGCGGAGCGCTGACCAGGGCGAGCGCCAGCGCCAGTGAGAAGCCAAACACGCGACGGACCATCAGAGACTCCCTGCTGAATGTGAGGGTACGGCCTAGAAGAACTGGCCAAGCTTGAAGTGGAGCTTCCACCCCGGGTTCGGAGTGCCATCGGCCTTGACCCGATCAAACCCGTAGCCGAGGTCGATGCCGATGGGACCGAGGGGGGACAGCACCGCGACGCCGAAGCCGGCGCCGCGGAAGAGCCGGCTCGGATCGTACTGCCGTGCGCTGCGATAGACATTGCCGGCGTCGATGAACGTGCTGAAATAGAGCGACTGACTCACCCGGGCACCCGCCTCGACCGTGAACGCCGCATACGACTTGCCGAAGGCGCCGACCCCCGCCGCCGAGTTGCCGCCGGCCGTCGGGTCGTATCCGCTGGGTGTGATGGAGAATTCGTCGTAGCCGCGAAGCGGGATGCCGAACTGGGTGCCGCCGAGCGAGTACAGTTCAGTGAAGAAGGGACCCGCGTTGCCGAAGATGAATCCGCTCTTCGCAGTGAGGCCCAGCACGAACTGGACCCCGCTGCCGAGCTGCGCATTCCCGCCCGTGGACCCGAGCGGCGCGTAGTACCGTCCCTCGAAGTCGATCTTGCGATAGTTCCCCGTGCCGCCGAGGACGCCGCCGTTGAACTCGAGCGAGACGTTCGTCAGCGCGCCCCCCGTGGCGAACGGCAGGCCGAAGCGCGTGTCGCGCACGATGCTCCCGCCCAGTGTCGAGCGGCTGCAGTTCGAGCAGCGGAATCGGGCGCGGAGGTCCACCGAGCCTTCGGTGAACTTGATCTGCTGCAACCCGTAGGACGCGAACAGCCGGGTGTACCGAGAGCCGAAGAGCGGGAAGCCCAGCTGCACGTTGCCGCCGACCTGCCGCCGCCGGCCGAGATCGCCGACGGTGAAGCGCTGTCGGGAATTGAACAGCGAGACCGTTCCGGAGACGCGGGACTCCTGGATCGCCGGGTCGGTGTAGCTCAGCGTGAAGTCGTTGATGTTCTTGCCGAACTGCCACATCAGCTTGCCGCGCTTGCCCCGGCCGAAGAGGTTCGGTTCCTCGAGTCCGAGGAATCCGCCCAGGCCGGTGCCCTGCCCCAGCGAAGCGCCGAAGTTGATGTTGCCGGTGCGCCGTTCCTCCACCCGGAAGGTGATGTCCACATCAACGCCGTTGTCGGTGGGCTTCACGTCGGGCGGTGCCATCTGCTGCTGGAAGAACCCGAGGTTCGCGATGTTCCGGTAGCTCTGGATCAGCCGGTCGCGGTTGAAGAGCTCGCCCGGCACCAGCACGATGGCCTCGCGGATCACCCGCTCGTGGGTCACATCGTTGCCGACGATGTTGATCTTGTTGATCGTCGCGGGCTGGCCTTCGCGAATGGTCCAGCGGAGGTCGATCAGCGGCTTGCCGTCCGGGCCGACGCGACGCGTCTCATCCGGAGTGACCTGGGCGTAGATGTAGCCGCTGTTGCTGTAGAGCGTCGAGACCGCCTCCGTCGCCGTGCTCCATTCCGCGGAATTGAACGGCAGCCCGGCCCCTCCGTCGGCGCCGAACGGGTACAGCGCCATCAGATCCTCGGTGCTGAACCGCCGGTTGCCCACGATCTGGAAGGTCCCGATCCGGTAGATCGGGCCCTCTTCGACATTCAGATGCAGCGTCGCCTTCCCGTTGACGGAATCGACGGCAATCGAGTCCTTCGTGACCTGGAAGTCGACGTAGCCCTTGCTGCCGTACCAGGTCGGCAGCTTCTCGCGGATATCCTGCTGCAGCTTGTCGTCGTCGTACCGGCCCTGCTGCCACCAGAAGAAGCCTTCCGGCCGCGTGCCCATCCGCTTGACCAGCGCCTTGTCCCCGAAGTGCTCGTTCCCGTCGATCAGCACCTGGCTGATGGCGACGCGATTGCCCTCGTCGACGTCGAACACCACGCCCGCCTGCCCGGGAGCCGGCACCGTCTCGATCACCTTCACGACGGCGGCGTAGTAGCCCTGCGCGTGGTACATCGAGTCGATCCCGGCGCGGGATCGCTCCACCGCGGCGCGATCGAGCGGACGACCCTCGGCGAGCTTCACCCGCTCCTTGACCGAGTGCTCCGACAGCTGCTCCACGCCCTTCACGGTCCACCGCGTCAGCAACGGGCGCTCGGTGACGCGGATGACGAGGACGACCTTGCCACCCGGATCATCGCCCTGGGCAATGGCCACATTGTCGTACTGTCCGGTGCGAAAGAGCGCGGTGATGGCGCGCTGGATATCCCGGTAGTTGGTCGGCTGTCCGACGAGGAGGCCGGAATTGACGATCACCTGCTGCACACTGAGACGCACATTGCCCTCGACGGCGACGCTGTCGAGGACCGGAGCGGGTGGCGGGGCGGCCGGCTCCTGGGCGTGAAGCGCGCCGGCGGCGAGGGCCGAGCAGGTCAGGAAGACGCCAAGCAGTCGAATGCGCAAATGGGCCATGCGGAAAGGAGACCGGCGGTCCCGGAGGACCGCCGGCTCTCGTGGCAGGGTCAGGCCTTGGAACCGCTGAGGGCGCGGAAGGCGAGTCGATCACCCTCGGGGGCGACGTCGACTTCGATCTCGTCGTTCCGGGTGAACTCGCCGAGCAGGATCTTCTCGCTCAGCGGATCTTCGATGTACTTCTGGATCGCGCGCTTCAGCGGCCGCGCGCCATAGCTCTGGTCATACCCGTGGTCGGCAAGGAAATCGGTCGCCGCAGGCGTGAGCCGGATGATCTCCTCGCCGATCCGCTTCTGCACCTCGCGCACCAGGATGTTCACGATCTGCGAGATGTGTTCCTTCTCGAGCGGGTGGAAGACGATCGTGTCGTCGATCCGGTTCAGGAACTCGGGGTTGAACACCTTCTGGATCTCGTCCTTGATCTTGTCCTGCATCTTGCTGAACGAGTGCTTGACGTCCTGATCGTGGAACCCGAGCGTCTTGCCCTGCATGATGTCCCGGGCGCCGACGTTCGAGGTCATGATCACGACGGTGTTCTTGAAGTCGATCACCCGGCCGTAGTTGTCGGTCAGGTGGCCTTCGTCCAGCACCTGCAGCAGGATGTTGAACACGTCGGGGTGCGCCTTCTCGATTTCGTCGAGCAGCACCACCGAGTACGGCTTGCGGCGGATCGCCTTGGTGAGCGTCCCGCTGTCCTCGTAGCCCACGTAGCCCGGAGGGGCGCCGATCAGGCGGCTGACGGAGAACTTCTCCATGTACTCCGACATGTCCACCCGGATGAGCGCGGACGGGTCGGCGAACAGGAACTTGGCGAGGGCCCGGGCGAGCTCGGTCTTGCCGACACCGGTCGGTCCGCAGAAAATGAACGAGCCGATCGGGTGATTCGGGTCCTTGAGTCCCGCGCGCGAACGCCGGATCGCCCGGGAGATGGCCTTGATGGCCTCGTCCTGGCCGACGACGCTCAGGTGCAGCTCGTCCTCCATGCGCAGCAGGCGTGACGCCTCCTGCTCCTGCAGGCGCGTTACCGGAATGCCGGTCCAACGGGAGACGATGAACGCGATCTCTTCTTCGCCGATCACCGGACGCCGGGTCTGGCGCTCCTTCTCCCACTCCTCCTGCTTGAGCCGGATCTGGTTCTGGAGATCCCGCTCCTTGTCCCGCAGCGCCGCCGCCCGCTCGAAGTTCTGGTCGCGGACCGCATCTTCCTTCTCGAGATTCACCTTTTCGAGATCGGCCTTCAGGTTCGCGACCTCGGCCGGCGGGACCTGTGAGGCGAGCCGGGCGCGCGCGCCCGCCTCGTCAATCACGTCGATCGCCTTGTCCGGCAGGAACCGGTCGGTGATGTAGCGCTCGGAGAGCTTGGCCGCGGCCTCGATCGTGTCATCAGGGATGACCACGCGGTGGTGGTCCTCGTACTTCTTCCGGAGCCCCTTCAGGATCTCGACCGTCTCGGGGATGCTCGGCGGATCGACCAGTACCGTCTGGAAGCGCCGCTCGAGGGCGCCGTCCTTCTCGATGTACTTGCGGTACTCGTTCAAGGTCGACGCCCCCACACACTGGAGTTCGCCCCGCGCCAGCGCGGGCTTCAGCATGTTGGATGCGTCAATGGCCCCTTCCGCCGCCCCCGCGCCCACCAGGGTATGCAACTCGTCGATGAACAGGATGATCTGCTTGTTCTGCGCGATCTCGTTCATCACCGCCTTGAGCCGCTCCTCGAACTGGCCGCGATACTTCGTTCCGGCGATGACCGCCGCCATGTCGAGCGACAGCACCCGGTGATCCTTGAGGACGTCCGGGCAGAGGCCATTGGCGATCATCAGGGCGAGGCCCTCGACGATCGCGGTCTTGCCCACCCCGGGCTCGCCGATGAGGACGGGATTGTTCTTCTTGCGTCGCGCCAGGATCTCCATGACGCGCTCGATCTCCTTCGCCCGCCCGATGGTCGGGTCGAGCTGACCCTCGGCCGCGAGCTGGGTGAGATCGCGGCAGAAGTGGTCGAGGGCGGGCGTCTTGGACTTCTTCTCGGACTTGGGAGCGGCGGCGGGCGTCGGCGACGTTCCCGTCGGCTGCTGGGTCGGAGGCATGTCGCTGCCGAGCAGGCGGAGTGTCTCGGCCCGGCTCTGTTCCAGGTTGACCCCTGCATCGGTCAGCACCTGCGCGGCGATGCCCTTCTCTTCGCGGAGCAGCCCGAGCAGGAGGTGTTCCGTGCCCACGTAGCTGTGGTTGAGCTCGCGGGCCTCCGTCATGGCCAGCTCGAGCACCTTCTTGGCGCGCGAGGTGTAGGGGAGGTCGGGGCCGGTGGCGGCCGCCGCTTTCCCCTTCTTGACGGTCTCCTCGATCTTCTGCTGAATCTCTTCGAGGTCGACGTTCAGGTTCTGGAGCACCGCCGCGGCGACGCCCTCACCCTCGCGGATGAGGCCCAGTAGGATGTGCTCGGTCCCCACATATTCGTGGTGCAGCCGGGCCGCTTCCTCGCGAGCCATCTGCAGAACCTTCCGCACACGGTCGGTGAAGTTGTACCCGTTCATGGCGTCTGTCCTCGGCGTGCTGCTTCGTCTTCCAGCAGCGCACGGACGAACCGCGCGCGGCGAACATTCAATTCCGGATCATCGGGTCGCACCCCTTCGCCGGCAGCGAGATGTGCCGGCTGGGTGTGGACCAACAGCTTGTTCAGCGCATACAACCCGCAGCGATCCACAAGGCCCAGGCCGACTCCGAGCCGGACGCCCGAGAGGAGGCTCATCGTTTCATCGAACGACAGGGTCCGCGCGTTCCGGAGCAGGCCATACGCCCGCCAGACCTTGTCTTCGATGATCGTCCGGGCGTCACGCAGCAGGACCTGACGCGCCTGTTCCTCGTATTCGATGACCTGCCGAACCATCTTTCCGAGGTGGTCCAGCAGCTCTTTTTCGGACTTGCCAAGCGTCGTCTGATTGGACAGCTGGAAGAAATTACCCACCAGCTCGCTGCCTTCACCGTACAGTCCCCGGAAGGTCAGTCCGACCTGCGCCAGACCCTGCAGGACCTTCGAGATTTCCTTCGTCAACACCAAGCCGGGCAAGTGGATAAGCACCGACGCACGCAGCCCGGTTCCGACATTGGTGGGACACGAGGTAAGGTAACCAAACTCCGGATGAAATGCGAAGGGAAGTCGTTGTCCCAGTTCGAAGTCCAGCCGGTCGACCTCCTGGTAAGTCTCCTCCAGCGCGAACCCCGATCGGAGCCCCTGCATGCGCAGGTGGTCCTCCTCGTTGAGCATCACCCCGACCCGGTCCTGGACCAGCAGGGCCGCCCCCGGCCGCACCGCGGATTGCTCCTCCAGGCCCGCCAGTTCCTTGCTGACGAGGTGCCGCTCATGCAGGAGCTGGCGGTCCGCCCGCTCCATCCGGTCGAGACGGAAGCTCAGTGCGTTCCGCAGGGAGACGGTTTCCCTGGCCGAGGCCAGCACGTCCCGGTAGATCGTCTCGCGGTCCTCGAGGGTGGCGCGGGGTGCGAAGGGATGGCTCGCCAGATTGCGTGCCAGCCTGACGCGCGTGGACAGCACGAGGTGGGTCGCGGGGCCGCTCGCATCCAGCCAGGCCATGCCCCCGTCGGGGAGGAGGCTCAGGTCGATCATCCTTCCCCCCCCTGGGCACGGAGCCGGTCCCGCAGTTCGGCGGCCCGTTCGAAGTTCTCGGTGGCGATGGCAACCTTCAGTTGCTCGCGCAGCTGCAGCACGGAGTCGACCGGCGTCTCTGGCATCGGGGCGCCCTTCGGGCTGTATCGCTCACCGATATGCCGGCTCGCTCCATGGACCCGCCGGAGGACGTCACGCAGTGGTTCTTCGAACGTCCGGTAGCACTCGGCACAACCCAGACGTCCCGATTCCCGGAAGTCCGAGAGGGTTGCACCGCACGAGGGACAGGGGCCTGCAGTCGCGCCACCTGAGAGGGCGGCACCGGTCTCGAGACTCTTTCCCATCGACGCCAGCATGGTGCCGACCGGCGTCTTCCCCAGGCTGGAATCGCTCTCGACGCCCTTCTCGGACGCACAGCGCTCGCAGAGGTGATGGGTCACCACCGCATCCTGGGCGATCTGGGTGAGATGGACCACCGCTTCCCGTTCGTGACACTGGTCGCAGAGCATCAGGCCCCCACTTCCGCATGATCGACGGGCACCAGCCGGCCGCCCTCGACCGCCAGGACCCGGTCTGCTCGTGCCGCGAGGTGGCGGTTATGCGTGACGACCACGAGCGCCGTCTCGAAATCGCGGGCGAGCGTACCGAGCAGATCGTGCAGCCGGTCCGCCTGGAAGGCATCCAGGTTCCCGGATGGCTCGTCGGCCAGGACGACCTTCGGCTGGTTGGCCAGCGCCCGTGCCACCGCCACCCGCTGCTGCTCTCCGCCGGAGAGCTGCTGCGGCCTGTGCCGCATCCGTGGAGCCAGCCCCACCTGGGCGAGCAGGTCTTCCGCCCGCGCGCGGGCCACCGACTCCGAGCTCCCTCCAATGCGCATCGGCATCATCACGTTCTCGAGCGCCGTGAAGTCACGGAGCAGGTGGTGAAACTGGAAGACGAAGCCGATGCTCCGGTTGCGGAGCCGCTCCAGCTCCTCGCGGCTGGACCGTCCGTAGTCGATGCCGTCGAGCATGATGGCACCGGACGAGGGGAGATCGAGCGCTCCCAGCAGGTGCAGAAGCGTGCTCTTCCCCGCCCCGCTCGCGCCCACGATCGCCACGAACTCGCCCCGTCCCACCTCGAAGTCGACCTCGGCGAGGATCTCGAGCGGCCGGCCATCGCCGTCGACGTACACCTTGCCCACGCCGTGGGCCGAGAGGATCGCGCTCATTCGTGACGGATCGCCTCCACCGGCGTGAACCGCGACGCCGAGCGGGACGGCGGGACGGTGGCCACGACCGCGAGCAGCAGGCTCGCCACGACGACAATCAGCACATCCAGCAGCTCGATGTGAACCGGGAGGTGGTCAATGAAATACACGCTGGGGTTGATCTTGATCCATCGGCCGCGATCGACCAGCGTCGCGATGCCCAGCCCGCCCACCAGCCCCGTGGACACGCCGAGCAGGCCGATGACGGCCCCCTGCGCCAGGAAGATCCGCGCAATCGATCCCGCGCCGAGACCCATCGCCTGCAGGATGCCGATCTCCCGGGTCTTCTCCGCAACCACCATCGTGAGCGTGCCCACGATGTTGAAGGCCGCCACGATCATGATGAAGAAGATGATGAGCCCCATCGCCACCTTTTCGAGTTCCAGCGCGCTGAAGAGCGTCTCGTTCTGGCTCTGCCAGTCGAGTGCGCGGTACGGATAGCCGAGCGCCGTCTCGATCCGCTTCCCGATCGCGGGCGCCTGCCACGGGTCGGCGAGGCGCACTTCAATGCCTGACACCGCATCGCCGAGGCCCGTGAATCGCTGGGCGACTTCGCGCGAGATCACGACGAACTGGTTGTCGTAGAGGAACATGCCGGTGTCGAAGGTGCCGGTGACCTCGAAGCGCCAGTAGCGGGGGACTCCCACACCGAGGGCGCGGTTGACCTCCGGAGGCTTGGCCGGCACGAGCGTCACCACATCCCCGGGATAGACGGTCATCCGCTCCGCGAGGCGGGCCCCGAGGAGGATCGCTCCGTCGACGTCGTCGCGCGTGGGCTTGAAGGAGAGGTCGCCCCGCGTCAGCGACTGCGGCAGCGTGGTGACTGCCATGGTCCCGGTATCGGGATCGAAACCGAGGACGTTCACCCCCTCGGCGTAGTCGGCGCCGGCGGACAGCACCGACTGGCTCAGGACCTCGGGCGCGGCGGTCAGCACCCCGGGCTCCTGCTTCACCTGGTTGATCACGTCCCGCCAGTTGTCCAGGCGCAGCCCGTTGCCATAGGTGAGGATCCGCAGGTGCGGATTGGCGACCAGGATCCGCTCCCGGAGATCGTTGCGCAGGCCGTTCATCACGCCCAGGACCACGATCAGCGCACAGACCCCCACGGCCACCCCGCCCGTGGCGATGGCGGTGATCAGGCTGACGCGGCCGGAGGCGCGACGACTCCGGAGGTAGCGCAACGCGATCTCCCGCTCGAGCCGTGAGGGCCAGCGCAGCAGATCGCGGAAGCGCGCGCCTCCATGCGGGCGGGGAGCCGGCACCGGTGGGGAAGTCACTCTTCGGGCCGCATGGCCGGAAACAGGATCACGTCCCGAATCGAGGGCTGGTCGGCAAGCAGCATGATGAGCCGGTCCACGCCGAGTCCCATGCCCCCGGTGGGAGGCATGCCGTACTCCAGCGCCCGGATGTAGTCGGCATCGAAGGGTTGGGCCTCATCGTTGCCGGCGGCGCGCTGGCGCACCTGGTCCTCGAATCGGGCGCGCTGGTCGTCGGGATCGTTGAGTTCGCTGTAGGCGTTGGCGTACTCCCGATTCTGGATGAACAGCTCGAAACGCTCCGTCACCCGCGGATCGCTCCGGTGCTCCTTGGCCAGCGGCGAAATGGCCTTGGGGTAATCCACGACGAACGTCGGCTGCACCAGCGCCGGCTCGAGGAAGGTGCCGAACATCTCGTCGAGCAGCTTGCCACCCGTGAAGGTACGTACCTCATCGGCCTGCCGCCCCGCGGCGAGCAGCCGGCTGCGCATGGTCTCCTCCGAAGCGGTCAGCACGTCCACCCCGCTCCGCTCGAGAATCCCGTCCACGAAACTCACCCGGGTGAACGGGGGCATGAAGTCGAGCGCGGTGCCGCCCCGTTCGAGCACCAGCGGACCGCCCGTCACCTCCCGGACCAGCTCGGCGAGGAGTGCCTCGGCCAGCGCCATCATGTCGCCATAGTCGGCGTAGGCCTGGTACAGCTCCAGCATCGTGAACTCGGGATTGTGCGACCGGTCCATGCCCTCGTTGCGGAAGTCGTGGCCGATCTCATAGACCCGTTCGAGGCCGCCCACGATCAGCCGCTTGAGATAGAGCTCATCGGCGATGCGCAGGTAGAACGGCATGTCGAGCGCATTGTGGTGGGTCATGAACGGTCGCGCTGCCGCCCCGCCATAGAGCGATTGCAGCACCGGGGTCTCGACCTCGAGGAAGCCGCGGGCATCGAGAAAGCTGCGGATGCGGGCGACCACCCTGCTCCGTCGCCGGAACACCTCGCGCACCTCGGGATGCACGGCGAGGTCGGCGTACCGCTGGCGATACCGGAATTCCGGATCGGCGACGCCACCATGGCTCCGTGTCGTGCCGTCGTCCAGTACTTCGACCTTCGGTCGCGGGAGCGGCTTCAGTGACTTGCTGAGCAGTTCCACCGCGGTGGCCTTCACCGTGACCTCACCGCTCTTCGTCCGCATCAGCCGCCCCTGCACGCCGATGTGGTCGTCGAGGTCGAGGAGCTTGATCATCTCCCACATGCCCGCGAGGTCATCGGCGCGCAGATAGACCTGGATCCGACCGCTGGCATCCTCGAGATGCCCGAAGACGACCTTGCCCTTCGGGCGCCACGCCTGGATGCGTCCCGCCACCGCGACTTCGGCGCCCTGGTCCCCCATTTCATCCCGATACAGATCGAGGGCGGCCGCGGCGCTGTGCGTGACGTCGAAGCGGTAGGCGAACGGCCGGACGCCCATGGCCTCCAGCGCAGCCCGCTTCTCGCGGCGGTGACGTTCCGGCTGACTCAGATCCTCGCTCACGCCGCGTTCTCCCCGAACTGCTTCAGATAGGCTTCAATGAACTCGTCGAGGCCGCCGTCCATCACCCGCTGCACATCCGTCACCTTCAGCTCGGTCCGGTGATCGTTGACCATGGTATACGGCTGGAAGACGTACGAACGGATCTGGTTGCCCCAGGAATTGTCGGTCTTGGTGGCTTCGAGCTTGGCTTTCTCCGCTTCCTGCTCCTCGAGCTTCTTCTGATAGATCGCGGCGCGCAGCATCTTCATGGCGGTCGCCTTGTTCTTCCCCTGGCTGCGCTCCTGCTGGCAGGCGACGACCAGGCCGGTCGGTATATGTGTCAGGCGGACCGCCGAGGAGGTCTTGTTGACGTGCTGCCCGCCGGCGCCCGACGCCCGGTAGACGTCCATCTTGATGTCCTCCTCACGGAGATCCACCTCGATGGTATCGTCGATGTCCGGGTAGACGAACACGGACGCGAAGGAGGTGTGCCGCCGCGCCTGGGAGTCGAACGGCGAGATCCGGACCAGGCGGTGGACGCCCTTCTCGGCCTTGAGGAAGCCGAAGGCGTACTGTCCCACGATCTCGATCGAGGCGGACTTGATCCCGGCCTCCTCACCGTCGACGCGATCGAGGATCGTCACGTCGAATCCGTGCCGTTCGGCCCAGCGCACGTACATCCGGAGGAGCATCTCCGCCCAGTCCTGCGACTCGGTACCCCCGGCACCCGGGTGGATCGTGACAATGGCGTTGCCGGCATCGTCCGGGCCCTGGAGCATGGCCTGCAGCTCGAAGGATTCCACCGCCTTGGCCAGCGCTTCGGTCTCCCGCTTGAGCTCGGCCTCGAGTTCCTGGTCCGGCTCGGCCTCGAGCAGCTCGACCATCGCCCGGGCATCGCCGAGCCTCCGGCTCAGGTTCGCCTCCGGGAGCACCCAGGCCTTGAGCGTCTTGACCTCCTGCACCACGGCGCGCGCTTCATCCCCCCGCGACCAGAAGGCAGGATCGGACTGCAGGTTCTCGAGTTCGGCAAGTCGTTGCTGTCGGCTCGTCAGGTCAAAGAAAACCCCGGATTTGAGTGATTCGCCGCTCGAGATCGTCCAGCTGTTCGATGGTGTCGCGCATGGTCGCCACGGGTTGAAGAAGGTCAAGTGACGCGGAAAAGATAATCGGACACCACAAACAGTGAGACGTGAGCCGGGGCGGTGCACGCCCCACTCACGTCTCGGGTCCCACCTCAGGTCGTTCGCCGATGACCTAGAAAATCCGCTGGCCTCCGGCGAGGATCTCGTTCAGCGCGTCGTTGAAGTAGGACGTGGCGTCTGCCATCTCCTTGCCGACCTGGTCCGTGTACTCCTCCCAGCTCTTCTGAATCTCCTCCTGGAAGAGCTCCTTGAGCGTCCCGTTGGCGAGTCCTTCCTTGCGCCGGTCGGGGTAATACACCGCCAGGTCTGAGATCAGCGCACGGGCCAGACGCCGGGCCTTCTGCGAAGGATCCTGGGTCAGGAACGGATTCACCGGACGACCGGCTGGGCGCCCGGGAGGCGCCGACGCGACGGGCGGGGTCGCGGGGCTGGGAGGAAGCTGGAATGCCGGAGCGGCCGGCGGAGTCGGGGCCGCCGCGGGAGCCGACTGTACGGGCGGCGCGGCGGGAGGCACCGGCGCCATCGTCGGAGCGCTGGGAACGGTGGGCCTGACGGCGGGCGGAGGCACCATCGGTGGCCGCGGCGCCATCGACGGTGGGGGCGGGAACTGGCGCGGCGCCGTGGGACGAGGCATGCCGGGCACGGCCGGTGGGGCAACCGTCGGCCGATGTACAGGGGGTACGGCTGGCGGGTGCGGAGGCTCCATCGGCGGGAGTGCCGGGCGCCGGACAGTCGCCTCGAGATCCTCGGGCGGCGCGGCGGGAGGCCTGGGGGCCAGCGGCGGAGGCGCCGCGGGTGCGGACGCAAGCGGTTCAGGCGCCGGCTCGAGACGCGCGGGTGACTCGGGAATCTGGATGCCCGCCCTCGGCGCCGTGATTTCGGCGTCCGGAGACGAGATCCGCGGCTCCGGGGCTGCCACCGGGCCGGAAATCCGATCGCGGGCCGGGGTCTCGGCGACGACGGGAGCCGGCTCCGGGGCAGGCGCAGGCATCGGGGCGGGCGGACGGACCGCGCGTTCCCCTTCCCTGGTGACCGGGAAAATCGCCGAGCACACCTTGCAGCGGGCTCGAACCCCGGCCTCGGGGACCTTCATCGGGTCTACGCGATAGACTGTCGCGCAGGAAGGACAGGTGACGTTCATGCCTCCCCCTAGCGGGCCCCTCCGGGACGGCGCTCGCCTGGATCGTCTGACTCCGCCTGCTGGCGGCGATCCACCACGAACACGGAACCGGGGAGCGTCTTGGCGTAACTCTTCATTTCCGTCGCGAGCTCGCTTACCTGCGCCGGGTGCGTGAACTTCCGGCTGCGGTTGGTGACGATGCCGATCGAAAGCGTCATCAGCGGGACACGGTGGAGCTGGCCCCTGCGGTCCTTGCCGAAGAAGTAGCCCGCCCGACGGTCCTGGTCGTTGTACTGCATCGGGACCAGCGTGTCGAACACCGAAATGATCTCGGTGCACACCTCGTTCACTTCGGGAAGCGGGATGACGAAGATGAAGTCGTCGCCCCCGATGTGCCCCACGAATCCCCTGGTCTCGAGCAGACCCTTGACCACATCATGGAGAATCCGGGAAAGAATGTAGATGACCCGGTCTCCATCATAGTAGCTGTACCGGTCGTTGAATTCCTTGAAGTGATCAAGGTCGGCGTAGCAGACGGCGAACTCTCCCCCGCCTTCGAGCTGCCGGCGGATGGCCCGCTCGATTTCCGTCGTTCCCGGCAACCGGGTTGAAGGATGCACCGAGACGTCCCGCTCGGTGCGCGTCTGGATCGCCTCGATCCTCGCGCGCTGCTCGGCTGGTGAGAAGAGGCTGGTGATCACCTCATCAGTGCCGGCCGCGAACCAGCTCTCGACCCGCGCCGGATCGTGGCGCCCCGAGAGCATCACCACCGGGACGATGGCCGTGAACGCGTCGCGCTTCAGCCGCTCGACCAGCGCTACCCCACCCACCCCCGTCGCGTCGGCGTCCACGAACAGGAATGCCGGGAACCCGCGCAGAATGATGGAGTGCACTTCCGCCGCGTCCGGCAGCACCAGGAGCGGCAGCTCGCGGGACTCCGCCCAATGCCTGACGAGGTCGGGCACGGGATGCCCGACAGTCGCGTGGTAGAGTACCGTCGGGCGGGTGCGCAGTCTAGGTCTCCGTCCTGAAGCGTAAAAGGTTTACTGGGATGAACTTACGGACTTCAGGCTCCACTGTCAAACAAAGAACACCGCGATAGCCACCATGGCGTACAGTGCCAGGAGCTGTACCCCCTCGAACCAGTGAGATTCGCCATCGAGGGTGACGATCGCCGCCAGCAGGGTCGATAGGCCCAGCGCGATCACCTCGAGCGGACTGAACACCAGGTTCATGTACTCCCCGGAGACGCTCGGGCCGAGGGCCGCACCAATCAGCACCAGCAGCGGGGCCACCAGAAGGGCCACCTGGGCCGAAGACCCCATGGCAATCTGCAGAGCGAGGTCGATCTTTCCCTTCCGGGCCACGACAATCGCCGTCGCATGCTCGGCGGCGTTGCCGATGATCGGGATCACGATCAGGCCGAGGAAGGTCTCCGAGAGCCAGCTGCTGCCGGCGGTCACGCCCTCGACGGCATGCACCAGGATCTCCGACTCCACCGCGACACCCGCCGTGGCGAGGGCCAGGACGCCGATCGCGACGGGGACGCTCCAGAGCGTGCCTTCCGTCGGATGCGGATCGCCACTGAGGATCCGCTTGTGGGTCTTGAGCGCGAACAGCAGGGAGAAGCCGTACGTCACGGCGAGCACCACCGCCACCGCCTCCGACAGATGCAACTCCGTGACGATCGCGTTGTCGGCGAGATGCGCACCATGAAACAGGGTGGGAAAGATCAGTCCGGTGACGGCAAGGGCCATCATCCCGGCGCTCATCCCAGCGTTCGTGCGGTTGAATCTCACGATGGTCTTGTTCAGCCCACCGGCGATCAGGGAGAGCCCGAGAATAAGGAGCAGGTTGCCGATGATGCTGCCCGTGATCGACGCCTTGACGAGTTCCACCTTGCCCGCCTGGAGCGCGACGATCGCGATGATCAGTTCGGCCGCGTTGCCGAAGGTCGCGTTCAGCAGCCCACCGAGAGCCGGCCCTGTGCGGGCGGCCAGGTGTTCCGTGGCCTCTCCCATGTAGCCGGCGAGCGGGAGCACCGCGAGGCAGGAGACGAGGAAGACCCACAACGGCGGGAATTCGCCGGCATAGGCGAGATAGAGGCTCGCCGGGATCGCGAGCAACGGCAGTTTGCGCCAGGTGAGGAAGGGCTCGTGTACCGGCGCGATCCGCGGTGGCGTGCTCGACCGGGTCGGCGCTTCGGGGGTCTCCATTGGCGGCAAAGGTGTGCTCCCCCGCTCCCGGGGGCGCGGCTCCCGTTCACGACGTTCACCCCTTTCCCCCCGCGCTTCGCGCCGCTCTTCACGAGGGCGCTCCTCCTTCTGCCGTTCGCCCCGCTCGCGGCGCTCTCCCTTTGGCGGGCGCTCCGGCTTCTCCTGCTTTTCCTGCTTCTCCTGACGCTCCGGCTTGGGTCCGCGATCGCCCCGGGGCGGCTTCTCGGCGCCATCCCGCCCCGCAGGCGCGGGTGCCTCGATACCGAGGGCCTCACGAACCTTCGCCACCGGGATGCCGAGATCTCCGAGGCTCGCGGAAACGACGCCCTTCTGTTCCGCCATGAGGGCGCCGAGCAGTTCCTGGGGGCCCGGCTCGCCTCCCTGAGCTGCCGCCCGCGCGACATCGAGAGCGCGCTTGGCGCCGGAACGGAGTGAGATCTCTTCCAGGTTTGCCGGGGCGCCCTTGCCCTGGGGGCTGCGCTTCTCGAGCCGTTCCCGAAGGGCGGCCGGCGTCGCGGAGAATGCGCTGAGGATGGTCGAGAGGGAGGGGTCGCCGGTCTGAATGAGCGCGAGGACGAGATGCTCGGTGCCAACGTAGTCGTGCTGGAGCCGGGCAGCCTCGACGCGGGCGGCAGCAAGGAGATCGGTCAAAGCGGCTTGGCCTCGTCGATCAGCATGATGGGGATCCCGTCCTCGACGGCATAGACGAGGCGACAGCTGACGCAGACCAGTGTCTCGGGATCCAGGTGATGCTCGAGATCGCCCTTGCACTTGGGGCAGACGAGGATCTCGAGCAGTTCGGGGGCGAGCGTCATGACGTGTGACTCACGGAATCCGGGAAGCCCAGGCGGCTCAGGGCCGCGGCGTTGCGTCGCCAGTTGGGCAGCACTTTGACCCAGCACTCAAGGAACACCTGCTCGCCGAGGAGTGACTCCAGCCGCGCACGGGCGTGCTGGCCGATCGCCTTGAGCGTCCGGCCACCCCGTCCGATCACAATGCCCTTCTGGGAGTCACGCTCGACCAGCAGCGTCACACGAATGTACACCGGCCGCGTGTGCTCGCGGAACTCCTCGACCTCCGCCGCAATCGCATAGGGAACCTCGTCTTCGAGGAGGTCGAAGGCCGCTTCCCTGATGAACTCGGTCGCGAAGAATCGAAGCGGCTGGGTGCCCACATCCTCCGTATCGAATTCGAAGGGTCCCTCCGGCAGGAACTGGCGGATGCCCGAGAGCAGTTCGGGGAGTCCGCTCCGCGTCTGGGCCGAGATCGGGAGCCCGTCGCGAAGCTGGGCGACCTGCTCGACCGGGAGGAGATCGGTCTTGGTGTAGACGGTCAGGACGGGGAGATCGGGGATGGGAGGCGTGCCTGCCAGGGGCCAGAACGGCGGTGCCGGGGCATCGGCGGCGGGATGGAGGTGGAGCACGACGTGCACCCGCGCGAGGGCCTCGCGGGCCGAGGTCCGCATGCGTTCGTGGAGCGGATACTTGGGGTCGAGGAGACCGGGCAGGTCATGAAGGACGTACTGGGTGTCGACGGTCGAGACCAGTCCAACGACCGGCAATCGGGTGGATTGGGCCTTGGGGCTGACGATCGCGAGGTGGGAACCGACCAGCGCGTTGAGCAGCGAGGACTTCCCTGCATTGGGTGCGCCGGCGAGGGCGATGTGGCCGGCTCGCGTGCTGGTCTCTGATGTCATGGGGCCAATCTAACGGGCCGCCGGAGTGGATGACGGGTGCCGGCCGCCATGGGGCCTCCCGGGGTATCCGTCGCCAAGGAATGGCAGAAAAAAAGAAACCCGGTGTCCAGATCGGACACCGGGCTTCCAAGGGGGTGGCTGGCGACGGCCTACTCTCCCACGCCCTCTCAGGCGAAGTACCATCGGCGCTACAGGTCTTAACTACCGGGTTCGGAATGGGACCGGGTGTGGCCCCTGCGCGCTAGTCGTCAGCCATTACCGTCGGGCGGCGCGAGCATCTCGCGCTGCCCAAAGCAGTGGCAACCGAAGGTCCGGATGGTATTTGGGAATCCAAAATTTGGAGAGATCAAACTTCACGGGCGATTAGTACGACTCGGCTGAAGAGGTTACCCTCCGTGCACCTGCCGCCTATCAACCTGGTAGTCTTCCAGGGCCCTTTAGGGAGCTTAAGCTCCAGGAGTGTTCATCTTGGGAAGAGTTTCCCACTTAGATGCATTCAGCGGTTATCTCCGCGCGACATCGCTACCGGGCGCTGCCCCTGGCGGGACAGCCCGTACACGAGCGGTCGCTTCGTCTCGGTCCTCTCGTACTAGAGACGACGTCCCTCAACACTCCCACGCCCACGACGGATACAGACCGAACTGTCTCACGACGTTCTGAACCCAGCTCATGTGCCACTTTAACCGGCGAACAGCCGGACCCTTGGGACCTTCTCCAGCCCCAGGATGTGACAAGCCGACATCGAGGTGCCAAACCG
>JBGASX010000157.1:0-2056 GCA_044229445.1 Gemmatimonadales bacterium
TTCTTCTCCCAGGCCTCGATCTCGCCGGGCGGCACGTAGCGCTGATCGTCGTGCTCGGCGTGGCCCTTCCGCCGGTAGGTGACCAGTTCGACCAGCGTCGGCCCGCCGCCGGCGCGGGCCCGGTCCACCGCGATGCGGGTGGTCTCGTAGGTGGCGATGACGTCGTTGCCGTCGGCACGCACCCCGGGAATCCCATAGCCGATCGCCTTGTCGCTGAGATGCGCGGCCGCGGTCTGCAGCCGGGGCGGCGTACTGTAGGCGTAGCCGTTGTTCTCGCAGATGATCACGAGCGGCAGCCGCTGCACCGCGGCGAAGTTGATCCCCTCGTGAAAGGCGCCGGTGCTCATCGCGCCGTCGCCGACGTAGACCATCCCGACGCGGGGCTGCTTCGTGAGCTTGAAGTGCAGCGCGATGCCAGCCATGACGGGCACCATCGCGCCGAGCGGCGAAACCTGGCCGAGGAAGCCGCGCTCGAGATCGTTGAAGTGGATGTTCAGTTCGCGGCCGGCGGTAGGACTCTCCGCCTTGGCCATGTACTGGCGCAGCACCTCGAGCGGCGTGGCACCCTTCACCAGCATCGAGCCGAGGTTGCGGATCAGCGGCGAGAGGATGTCACCGGGCTCGAGCGCGTACGCGCTGCCGACCGCGTCCGCCTCCTGACCGAGCGAGCGGAAGAGCCCGCCGACCACCTTCCCCTGCCGGTGCAGCAGCACGAGCCGCTCCTCGAGCGAGCGCGTCAGCCGCATCCAGTAGTACAGCTCGAGGAGCTGCCACCGCTGGAGACCGGCAGGAAGCGGCGGGCTGGAGCCGGGAGGATGAGGGGATGTCATGCCATGGACAGGGTTGGGCGCCGCGGAAGATCGGACGGCGGGCCGGACGGGTCAAGGTACGGTGCGGGCCGCCGGGAGGCGACCCGACCGTCCCTGTTGCGCTACCTGCCGGGGCTGCCGAGCGCGTTGAGCACCAGCGCCGTCATCGCCCGCATCGCGACCGGAATCGCCTGGTCGTCGGCGTAGAAGGTCGGCGTATGGTGCCCACCCGAGACCTTGCCCTCCGGCACCACGCCCACGAAGAAGAAGAACCCAGGAACCACATTGGCGAAGTACGAGAAATCCTCGGCCCCGGTGAGCGGCGGCGCCTGACGGATGTGGTCGGCGCCGACCACCCGCGCGAGCACCGGCGCAAACCGGGTGGTGAGCGCGCTGTCGTTCACGGTCACCGGATAGGCTTCGCTGAAATCGATGGTGTAGCTGGCGCCCGCCGCCTTGGTCACCCCGTCAAAGACCTCCCGAATTCGGCGCTCGTAGAAGGCCATGGTGCTGTCGCTGAAGGTCCGGATCGTCCCCTCCAGATAGGCATCGCCGCTGATGATGTTGTTGCGCTCGCCGGCACGGAAGATCCCGACGGTGAGCACGCTCGGATCGAAGGGGGAGACGTTGCGCGAGTGAATCGTCTGCAGCCCGAGCACGATCTGCGACGCGGTGACGATCGCATCGATGCTGAGCTGCGGAGTGGACCCGTGCGCCTGGCGGCCGGTCACATGCGCCGTCCACTTGGCGGCCGAGGCGAGTGCCGGTCCCATGGAGTAGGAGAGCCGGCCGAGCTGCTCATCGTTGCCCGGGGCGTCGGGCGGGCCGCCCGCGGTATGGAAGCCGAGGATGAGGTCGGGCCGCGGATTCTCGAGCGCGCCCTCCTGCACCATCAGCTTGGCGCCGCCGGTTTCGCCATCGGGGGCTCCCTCTTCGGCCGGCTGAAAGATGAACACCACCGTGCCGGCGAGCTTCTGCTTCATCCCCGCGAGGATGTTGGCGACGCCGAGTTCGGAGGCGACATGAATATCGTGGCCGCAGGCATGCGAGACCCCGACCTCGCGGCCGAGATAGGTCGCCTTGGCGACCGACCGGAAGGGGAGATCGGTCTGCTCGGTCACCGGCAGCGCATCCATGTCGGCGCGCACCGCGACGACCCGTCCCGGCTTCGCGCCGCGCAGGATCCCGATCACCCCGGTGTGCGCGACGCCGGTCCGCACCTCGAAGCCGAGCCGGGTGAGTTCGGC
>JBGASX010000103.1:0-13523 GCA_044229445.1 Gemmatimonadales bacterium
CTCGATGGGGTGCTCGATCCCTCGGATCCGGCCGTGCCGCTCACGGTCGAGGTCGGCGACTCCGGCACGCGCCTGGTGCTCGCGGCGCCCGTCGCGCTCTATGCCGGCTGGAATACGACGGAGCCCGGCGTGAAGCCCGGTCACATCGCGTACCGGATGTTCCTGAGCGGGCTGCCGGCCGGGGTGAAGGTGAGCCCGGTCCTGAGCAATCGGGCGACCGGCGGGGCGCCGGAGCTGCTCGCACTCGAGGCTGGTGCCCCGCTGCGCGCGCCGACGGGGTGGCATCCGTGGCGCTATCCGGTCGCCGTCGGCCGGACCCACCGGCTGAGCGGGCAGGTGCGGCTGAACGAAACCCTCAAGATTCCGTCGACCGACACGCTGGTGATCGAGCCTGGGACGACACTGCTGCTCGCCCCCGAGGTGTCGATCATTTCTCGCGGCCTCGTGCAGGCCAACGGTACCGCCCAGCGCCCGATCCGGGTCCTGCCGCAGGTGCCGGGCAAGCCCTGGGGCACCTTTGCCCTGCAGGGCAACGGGGCGAGCGGGAGCACGATCACCTACACTGAGTTCGCCCAGGGGGGCGGCACGCTGGTGGACCGGATCGAATACACGGCACAGGTGACCGTGCACCACGCGCACCGTGTGATGTTCGATCATGACATCTTCCGGGACAACCTCCGGAGCGACGACAACGTCCACATCCTGAAGTCGGACTTCGTAATACAGAACTCGCACTTCCAGCGCTCCAATTCGGATGCGCTCGACCTGGACATCTCGAAGGGCGAGGTGCTTTACAACGTCTTCGACACCTCCCGCAACGACGCGCTCGACCTGATGACCTCCGCGCCGAGGATCATCGGCAACGTGATGCGGGGCGCGGAGGACAAGGGCATCTCCATCGGTGAGGCATCGAAGCCGTTCATCTTCAACAACCTCATCGATCACTGCGAGCGGGGCATCGAGGTGAAGGACCGCTCGGAGCCGATCGTGCTCAACAACGAATTCGTCGGGAACAAGGTCGGCTTCCGGGAGCGGCGCAAGAACTGGCAGTATGGCGGCGGCGGCTGGCCCACCTTCGTCAACACGGTGTTCACCAAGAACAAGGTCACTCACCTGACCGATCCGTTCTCCCGCATGACCGGGCTTGGTCTGGTCGGGCTCGATTCCACGGCCACCGTGGACAGCGCCGGCGATCTCCGCTGGTTCTATGCCCGATACGGACTGCGCGTCGATCACCCCGCGCCTGGACGGGTGAAGGACTGGTCCTTCATCCCCCCGGTGCCCGCGATCGATCAGGATCTCTTCGACGACGACTTCGGGCCGATCTCCGACGGGTGGGAGCCCTCCGGCGGTACCACCCGGCTCGAGAAGCGCCGCGACGTGCTGACCATGGAAGTGGAGCGCAGCACTGGAGCCGCCACCCGGAGTGTCGACTGGAAGATCGCCGGCCCCGATTCGGCGACGCTCGTGTTCGAGGCGCAGGGCAGGGACATCGACTCGGTGCGCATCGTGGTCATGTCCGAGCGCGGCCAGGTGGTGCATGTCTACCAGCCTGACAACGAGCAGGGCGGCGACAAGGTGAGCGGGAAGTCGGCGGCGGTCGCGCGCGGGCTCCAGCTGTCGGAGAATCTGCACACCTTCCACTACGTGATCATGCGGGTGCCTCCGGGCCACTATACCTCGCTCAGTGTCGAGGCGATTCCCCGTCCGGGGCTCAGTCACATCAAGCGCAGCACCGGGCTCTCGGTGCTGAAGGCGGGCCGACTGGAGTTCCGCGGCTTCGCGCTCTACCCCGGCCAGGCCGTCACGGAAGCCGCCGCGTCACCCACTCCCTGAACCGGGCCGCCGATGCGATTCCTCTCCACGCTGCCGCTGCTCGCTGCCCTGGTCGCCGCCCCGACCGGCATGGCCCCGGGCCCGAGTCCAGACATGACCTTCGTCGTGCTCGGTCACCTGCGGGGCGATGGGCACGGGCTCAACCACAAGGCGGCCGAGGTGCTCGCCGAGGTGCGGCGCGCGAAACCGGACGCGGTCTTCCTGACGGGCGACATCATCTGGGGTGACTACAACAGCAAGCAGACCGACTCGGCGGCCGTCGAGGCCGAGTGGGACCAGGTGGACTCCGCTCTGGCGACCCTGGGGGTTCCGGTCTATCGCGTGCCGGGAAATCATGACATCAACGATGCCATCACCCGCGACATCTGGAATCGGCGCTACGGCGCGCTGCCGCAGGTCGTTACCATCCGCGGCAACCGGTTCCTCCTGATCGCGAGCGGCTGGGTACCCGGCCCGGGTGACACGGGGAAGGCGCTCTACATCCGGGGGAAGGACCTCGATCCGAAACAGGTCGCCTTCCTCCGCGAACAGCTCGCCCAGCCGAATCCTGCGGGGCACAGCTTCGTCGTCATGCACCACCTGCTCTGGTGGGAGGCCGACACCGCCTCGTGGTGGCGCGAGGTGCACCCGCTCCTCGCCGGTGCGAAGGTCTCGATGGTCTTCAGTGGCGACTATGGTCCGATGAAGTTCTCCGCGCTCGCGCGCGACGGGGTGCAGTACGTGCAGAGTTCGATCGAGGACAGTGTGCCCGTCGTGATGCAGCGGAACCGGATGCCGAGCCGGCTACTGTCGAGCCAGTTCGACAACTTTCTCGTGGTCACGACGCACGGTCCTGAGGTGTCGCTGGACATCAGGACGGTGGCGGCGCTGTCGTCGGGGCAGTTCTCGCCGTCGCGCTGGCACGACATCAACCAGGTCCCTCCCACACGCCCAAAGCAGTCGCTGGGCCAGCGGATCTGGGAACAGGTCGGCAGCCCGAAGCGGCTTCTGGTGCTCGTCGTGGTGATCGGTGGGTTGTTCGGTGCGGGCGTGCTCGTTGGCCGCCGGAAGGGCGCGCGCTAGGCGAACGGCCTACGGTGCCGGATGCAGTTTGAGGATGATGGCGTCATCCGCTCCCAGCCGGCGCCACTGCAGGGCGTTCCGCACCGGCCAGTCAGGCGACTGCGCGGTGCCGGCGATGAGGATGTTGCCTTCCCGATCGACCACCAGCCCCCGGCCAGCATCGCTGTCCTTCCCGCCGACCCGCCGTCCGTAGGTCATCCGGTCGAGGCCGGGTGTCAGCCGTACCACGAAGAGATCGCGATCGCTGCCGCCGTCCGGCGAGTCGGCGGCCGGGAAGTCGGATGAACTCGTCCCGCCGGTGAGGTAGGCATTTCCGGCGGAGTCGATCGCGAAACCTTCGCCACCCTCCGCGCCACTTCCTCCGACATAGGTCGATGCCAGCAGTCTCGCCCCGTCCGCGGAGATCTTCGCGATGAAGGCATCACCCTGGTCAGCCGCCCGGCGATCGGCCGCCGTCCGCACCGCCTCCGCGGTGATGGGGAAGTCCGGGGAGTCGGTGCCGCCGGCGACGTAGGCGTTCCCCTCCCGGTCCACCGCGAGCCCGTGGGTCTCGATGTCCTCGGTGCCCGACCCGCCGAGATAGGTGCCGAACAGCAGGGTGGAGCCATCGGCCGAGAGTCGCGCGACGTACAGGTCCATCGCGCCGTCGAGCTTCGGGTCGAATCCGTGCGGCGTGGGCAGATCGGGGGACTTCGTCGTGAGAAGGAGATACGGGGTGCCGCCGGGGCCGATCCGGATGGAGGGCGCGCCAGTCTCGTCGCCGCTCCCGCCGACATAGGTGGCCCAGAGCACCCTCGACCCGTCGGCGCTCAGCTTCGCCACGACGATGTCCGCACCCCCATTCCGGTGCGGCTGGAAGGCGTGGGCGAACCACGCGGCCGGGAAGCTCCCTGACTCCACGCCGGCGGCGATGAAGATGTCGCCCGCCGAGTCGACGGCGACATCCCGGATGATCCCGTTGTCCTCGGTGCCGAAATAGGTGCAGAACCGGAGCGCCGAGGTCGCGCCTGACAGCTTGCACACGAAGCCGTCCTGCGGGCCGTAGCTCGAGCCGGAGCCGCCGCCGAAGGTGGTCTGGGCCGCGTTCGGACTCACGGGCAGTCCCGCCCCGCCCCGGCCGGCCACGACCAGGTCGCCGTGCGGATCGAGTTCCGCCGCGTAAATGCGATCGTAGTTGCTCCCGCCCAGGTAGGTGGACCAGAGGACCGCTCCGGTCGGCGAGAGCTTCATCACCCAGCCATCGCTCGCCTTTCGGCCGCTGTGATAGGTGGTGTCGTAGGCACCTGAGGTTGCCGGGAAATCGGGCGACGCCGTGCTGCCGACCGCGTAGATGTTGCCGGCAGAGTCGGCGACGATGTCCCGGCCCATCTCCCGCTCGCGTCCCCCGATCCTGGTCGAGAAGACGAAGGTACTGTCCGTGGCGGGGCGCATCGCCGCGTTGCCGCCCCCGGTGCCGCATGCCGCAAGGAGGGCCGCGCCGATCCCCGCGAGCCGTCTCATGGCGCGATCTTCACCATGATGCCGTCCATGATGCCCCCGAAGGTCGGCTGCATCGCGTTGAGGGTCGGATAGTCGGCCGACCTGGTGTGCCCCACGAGGTAGAAATTGCCCGCGGCATCGACGAATGCCGAGCGGGCGATCTCGCGGTCGGCGCCGCCGTAGCGCGCGCTGAACAGCAGTTGCGAGAGGTCGGCGGAGAGTTCCACGCCGACCAGGTCGTCGAGGCCGCCGGGGCTCGACGGCACGGTGAGCGGGAAGTTGGCCGAGGTGGTGTTGGCCGCGAAGTAGAAGTGGCCCTGCGCGTCCACCGCCGCACCCTCGGGGCCCTCGGCGCCGCTTCCGCCGACATAGGTCGTGCCGAGAATCGTTCCGGTTGGCGACACCTTCCAGACCACGTTGTCCGAGGCGCCGCCGCCGTAGGTCTTCTGGTAGGCGTTGAGTGAGGTCGGGATGTCGGTCGACGAGGTCTGGGCGACGGCGAAGGCATTGCCCTGCGCGTCGAGCCAGAGGCCGTGGGTTTCGGAGGCCTCGTCGCCGGATCCGCCGAGATAGGTCGCGTACAGCAGCTGCGAGCCGTCCGGGCTCAACTTGGCGAGGTACATGTCGGACGGACCCGAGAGTGTGCTCTTGGCGGCATTGGCCAGCGGCACATCGGTCGAATTGGTGTTGGTGAGCAGGACGATGTTGCCCTGCGGGTCGAGACGGAGCGAGACCGATTCCACTTCGTTGCCGGTGCCGCCAAGATAGGTGGCCCAGAGGACCTTGCTGCCGTCACCCTTGATCTTGGCGATGATGATGTCCTGCTGGCCGTGAATCGTCTTCTGATAGGCGTTGGTGAACCAGGAGGCAGGGTAGCCGGTGTTGGTGACGCCGCCGCCCACGTAGATGTCGCCGTTGGCATCCACCGCGATGTCGCGCAGGATCCCCTGGTCGGAGACGCCCATGTAGGAGCACCAGACGGTGGCGCTGCCATCCGGCTTGATCTTGCAGATCCAGGCATCCTGCGGACCGTAGAGCCCCCCCGGCGTGCCGCCGCCGAAGTTGGGCTGGAACGTCCCGGGCGTCACCGGGAATCCCTGGCCCCCGCGACCCAGCGCGTAGATGTAGCCCTGGGCGTCGGTCTCCACCGCGTAGGCGCGCTCGTAGTTGATCCCGCCCAGGTAGGTCGACCAGATGATGCTGCCGCTCGGCGAGGCCTTGGTGATGATGGCATCGTGCGGGTTGTAGCCGCAGCAGTTGAACGCCGGGCTGAGCACGCCGGGGGTGGTCGGAAAGTCGGCCGACGCCGCCTGGCCGACCATGATCATGTTCCCCTGGAAGTCGACCGTGATGTCGCGCAGCATGTCCTCGTCCGACCCGCCGAGGTAGGTCGAGATGACGGTGTGCAGGCTGCCGGTCGGGTGCGGCGCCACGTTCACCGTGGCCTGACCGCTGACCGTGCCGGCCGTCACCGTGACCGTGGTGCTGCCCTGGGCCACGCCGTGCAGCAGGCCGCTGCCTGACACGGTCACGAGCGACGGGCTGGCGGACTGCCATCCGAGGGAGACCCCCGTGAGCACGCTGCCCGCGGAGTCCTTTACGGTGGCGGTGAGCTGCAGCGAGTCCCCGGTGTACACCGTCGCGGGGTTCGGGAGGACCGTGACGGTCGCGGGGGGGCCGAGGGGCGGGGCGGGAGTCACCGTGAGCGGCACGGTGTCCGCGGCCGGGCCGCTCGTCGCGGTCACCGAGGTGCTCCCCGCGGCAAGCCCGCTGACCAGGCCACCTGCCGAGACGGTGGCTCGCGTCGGATCAAGCACCGCCCAGGCGATCACCGCCTGCCCGATGATCGCACCACTCGAGTCGCGGGCCACGCCGGTGAGCTGCACCGTGTGGCCGGCGCGTACCGTGGGAGCGACCGGCGAGATCGTGACCGAGGCTGGCGTCGGTGTGGGGGAGTTCCTGTTGTCGGAGCCGCAGGCGGCGAGAACGATCAGGCCGGCCAGGGCGATGCTGAGGCGGTTCATGGGTTCGATTCTGCAGGTACCGAGCGGGCGTGGGTCTCCGGCCGGATCCAGGTCGCGCTGAAGTTGTCCCGCGCCCTCCACCGCCCGGGGCCCGCGTGGCGCCGGGCGGTGGAGAGCCGTCGGGTCAGGGAATGATGCTGATCACGATGGCGTCCATTGCGCCGCCGATCGTGGGCTGAACCGCGTTGAGGTGGTACATGTCCGGCGACACCGTGTGACCCACGAAGTGGAAGCCGCCATTGGTGTCGAGCGCCGCTCCGCGCGAGGCCTCATCGCCACTACCACCGATCCGGATGGAGTAGAGGATCGAGGTGAGCGTGGGGGAAAGTTCGGTGGCGGTCAGGTCCGCGCCACCACCCGGGCCAAGCTGGGGCACGGTGGTCGGGAAGGTGCCGGTCGCGAGGCCGCTCACGAAGACATTGCCCTGCCCGTCGACCGCCACACCCTGCGGCCCATCGGTACCGTTCCCGCCTAGATAGGTGGCGGCCACCTTGGTGCCGGTCTTGGAATACTTCGCGACGAAGAAGTCCTGCAGGCCGCCGCCGAAGTTCGGCTGCACCACGCCATTGGTGGTGGGGAAGTTGGACGAGAGTGTCTGCCCTGCCACGACCGCGTTCCCCTGGGCATCCAGCGCCAGGCCGTGGGTCTCCGTCGACTCCTCGGCATTGCCGCCCAGATAGGTCGCGTAAACCAGCGAGGAACCATCCTGGGCCAGGCGTGCGATGTAGAAGTCGCGGCCTCCGCCATTGGTGCTTTGCGCGGCGTTGACCGTCGGCATGTCGGTCGAGGTGGTCCCCGAGACGACCGTGGCGAAGCCCTGCCCGTCGACCCGGATCGACGGCGAGTTGCCCTCGTCGCCGGAGCCGCCGATGTACGTCGCCCAGAGGACCTTGCTGCCGTCGGTCTTCACCTTCGCGACGATGAGATCGGTCAGGGTGCCGGCGGTCTTGGTCTTCTGGAAGGCGTTGGTGAACCAGGCCGCCGGGAATCCGCCATTGTTCGTGGCGGAGGAGACGTAGACGTCCCCGTTGCCGTCGACGGCGATGTCCCGGATGATGCGGCCATCGTTCACCCCGAAGTAGCTGCACCAGACCACGGCGCTGCCGTCCGGCATCAGCTTGCAGATGAATCCGTCCTGCGGGCCGTAACCCGGATCGTCCACGCCGCCGGCGAAGGTCGTCTGGAATGCCCCCTGGGTCACGGGGAATCCGGCTCCCGCCCGCCCCGCGATGTAGACGTAACCCTGCGGATCGAGCTCGATGGCGTAGGCCCGTTCGTAGTTCGGTCCGCCGACGAGCGTGCTCCAGATCAGGTTGCCTGACGGGCCGAACTTGGCCACGAAGGCATCGGAGAGATACTGGCCGCTGCTGTTGTAGGTCCGGTCGTAGGCGCCGGGGGTGGTCGGGAAGTTCGGCGACTGGGTGCTTCCCGCCACGTAGATGTTGCCCTGTGCATCGACCGCCACATCGCGCGCCATGTCGTCACCGGTCCCACCGAGGAAGGTGGCGAAGCTGACGTGGAGCGTGCCGTTGCTGATGGCGGTGTCGACCGTGAGGGCCGCCGTATCGGCGGCGGGTGGGCTGCTCGCGACGACCGAGGTGGCGCCGGCGGTGGTGGCCGTGACCAGGCCGCTCGAGGAGACGGTGGCCAGCGTGGTGTTGAGGACCGACCAGGTCACCGGCGCCTGGGTCAGGACGCTGCCGTTGGAATCGCGGACCACCGCGGAGAGCTTGAGCGTTCGGCCCGCGGCGACGGTGGCTTGCGCCGGCGCGATGGTCACGGTCATCGGGCCCGTCAGGTTGACGGGCGGCGTGTTCGGTGTGCTCGAGCCGCAGGCGGCGAGCAGCAGACCAGCGAGAGGGATCGTGGGTCGCATCATGCCCTCGAATCTAGGGTAGCGGCCGCGGATTGGCAGCTGTTCTCTAGACGATATTCTCTCGATGGCACGCACCCTCCAGTGCGGCAGTGACCTGGGTCACTTTGTCCCGTCAGCCGAGCCGGTCCGCGATCCGCGCCGCATTCGCCATGAGCGTGAATGTGAGGTTCTTCGCCGGCAGGAAGGGGAAACCGGCCCCGTCCGCGATGCAGAGGTTCGGGAAGTCCCGACTGCGGCCATGCGCATCGCAGGTGAAGCGACCGGCGGCTGCCGTCATCGGGAGCGTCCCGGAGTAGTGCACGCTGGCGCCCTTCGGCAGGACCCGCGTCATGCCCGGCGGCACGATGCATCCGAGTTCTCCCAGGGCGCGCTTCACCTGGCCCAGCGCTTCGGCCATACGGGCGGGTTCGGTGGGATCGTCGACATAATCGAGCACGAGCTCCGTGCGCTCGCCGCCGGGGACGGGCTGGATCGTGACGCAGCTCTCCGGGCGCCGGGTGTCGTGCAGGTTGATGTTGGCGATGCCAAGGCCGCCCCGGAGCGCGCGGAAGATCGCCGTGGCGCTCCGGAGATCGAGCGGGAGACTCTGCACGATCGGGTGCACCGACGCCGACTTGAGCGTGGTGATCTGGGCGTGCACGTACTCCTTCGGGTCCGCGCGCTCGAGGCCGAAGGCCAGATGGTGGAACTGGTAGCTCGCCGTGTTCACCGGCTTCCCAAGCATCGCGGGTGTGAGGAAGGGCACGTGCACCTGGCGGTTGTCCATCAGGCCCCCCAGGCGCTCGACCCGTCCAGTGGCCCGAAAGACCGAATCGAGCACGATCTTCGAGGTCGGTAGCGCACCTGCCGCGAGCACGTAGCACTCCGCCTCGAACTCCACCCGCCCGCCGCCCGGGACCTGCTCCGCGACCATCCGGGTGATGGCGCCACCGGCGTCATACTCGAAGTGACTCACCAGCATTCCCGGCACGTAGCGGAACCCCGGAAGTGTCAGGCACTCCTTGAGCGTCGCCGACGGGGTGTAGATGGAGCCGGTGGGGCAGCCCCAGAGACAGCGGCCGAGCTGGCCGCAGCCCTTGCGGCCGGCGTAGTCGCGGCTGAGCACCGCCACCCGCGAGCGACCCATGTAGAAGCCGAGGTCCCGATTGAGCCGGTCGCGCCGCGCCGCATACCGTTCGACCAGCCGCAGGGAGTGGGCATCGAGCGGCAGGGGGTCGAGGTAGTCCGCATCGAACGGGATGAATCGCGCGAGATCGTCCTTCGTCGCGCCAATACCGATGCGCCGGGCTACCTCGGCGTAGTAGGGACGGAGGTCGGCACGCTGGAACGGGAAGTCCGCGAGGTCGGTGTCGCTGAATTCGTACGAACCGCCGGTCCAGGCCTCCGCCAGTCCGCCGCGGGCGAAGGAGAAGAGCGCCTCCATCGAGGATGAGCGCACCTTGAAGCCGTCCGGCATCCGGAAGACATACTGCTTGCTTGGCGGATGCCCGTAGTACGAGGCGTGCGTGGAGGGATAGACCACACCCTCCGCCTCGGCGCCGAGGAAGTAACCTGCCGGATCCGGGATCGCGGTCTTGAGACCGTCGAAGGTCGCGTCCGGTGCGACCGGGTCGGGCTTGGGGTAGCCAACGTCGAGCAGCGTGACCTCGTGACCGCGACCGAGTGCCTGCTGCGCGAAGTGCACGCCGGAAGGGCCGGAACCCACGACGAGGATCCGGGTCACGCCGAGGCCCCTCGGCCGTCGGACGCCCCGGCCAGCAGGTGCAGCGGACCGATGCAGACGATGCCGGCGACCAGCAGGAAGGCCGACGCGAGGCCACTCACCGCCAATCCCCCGATCAGCGTGACGGGCCCGCCCTCGGCGGCGCTGTTGAACCAGGCCTGGGTTTCGGGACTGTTCTCGAGGACGGCGAACAGCAGGACCAGCTTCTGCCGGAGCGCGCCCGTCGGCCGGAAGAAGCGGCTGTAGATGTCCGCCATCCGCGCGGGGACCGTGCCGAGTCGTGCTACCCGGAGAATCGCGCGGTCCGCGGCGGTGAGGCCGCCAGCGAGCCGGTAGGGTATCCTGGCATGACCGCGTTCGTAGCGCAGCCGGATGTACTCGTCGGGCGTGCGGCCGGCGAGATATCCGGTGAAGACCCGGCACTCGAGGCCGAGCGGCTCCTGCCCTGGCGTGGTGTCAGGCATGGGACGGGGAGAGCATCGCCGCCACGCCGAGCTGCGGGCGGTGCAGCGTGTCCACCAGGGGGTCGCGGCGTGCTGTCCCGTCGTTGGCGAACGAGGCGAGCTGGCCGGCGGTGAAGGGAAGCAGGCTGAACGCGATCGGCTCGAGCGCCGCGAGCACGGCACGCGTGGGCGCAAGCGGCAGATGCAGCATCGGCCCGGGCTTGCCGGTGGCCGCCAGGCGGATGCGGCGGATCAGCTCGTTGAGCTCGAGGACCTCGGGGCCGCCGGCATCGATGGTCCGGCCGCCGAGCGGCGTGAGCGCGAGCGCGGCAATGAGCAGGTCGGCGAGATCGTCAACATGAATCGGCTGGACCGGGAGACGGCCGCCGCCGAACACGATGCCTGCGGGCGCCGCCGCGAGCTTGCGGAGACCGGTCAGGACTGCGCTTCCCGGTCCCAGCACCATGGTCGGTCTCACGACCAGTGCGTCGATCCCGGAGGCGAGCACCGCCTGCTCAGCGTGCGCCTTGGAATGCGCGTAGGGATAATGACGCTGGTCCGCGAAACCTGCGGCGACACTGCTGACGAAGATGAACCGCTTCACCCCCGCGGTGCGGGCACGGTCGACGAGGAGCCGGGTGCCGGCATGATTGATCGCCTCGAAGGCCTCGGGTCGTGCCTTCCCGGTCAGGGCGCCGAGGTGAAGCACGGTCTCGATGCCCGCGAGGCGATCGCCCCAGCTGCCCGGGCTCGCGAGGTCCCCGGAGACCGCTTCCAGACGTGCCGCACCCGCCCGGGAGACGGGCAGCCGGTCCGGATGCCGGGTGAGGCAGCGAATGTCGGAATGAGTTGCGGAGGGGAGGCGTTCGAGCAGACGCCGGCCCACGAAGCCGGTCGCGCCGGTGATGAAGAGCGGGCCCATCCGGGCTCAGCCCTGCCGGCGCGGGGGCTTCACTGCGCGGCCCGCTTCGACACCGACACCGCCGCGCGGGGCGTCGGGCTCAGCATCTCCCGCCAGAGTTCCCAGCGCAGCCGTGCGACGCCCTTGATGTCCTCCCAGGCCGTCTTGACGATCTTCACCCGGCTGTCGTCATCCTCGATCCACTCCACCGGCAGATCCTTGATGCGATAGCCCCGCTTCTCGGCGAGGACGAGGAGCTCGGTGTCGAAGAACCAGGCCTGATCCTCGATCTCCGGGACGATCTCCTGCACGACCCGGCGGCTCACCACCTTGAAGCCGCACTGCGCATCACTGAAGGAGGTCCAGAGCACGGCCTTGACCATGAGGTTGTAGCAGCGGGAGATGAACTCGCGCTTGGCCGAGCGGACCGTCTTCGACTGCGGAAGCAGGCGGGAGCCGGTGCCGAGGTCGTATCCCTCTTCGACCACGGCCTTCACCAGCACCGGCAGCGCGGCCAGCTCGGTGGACAGGTCCACGTCGGTATAAGAGACCACTTCGGCATCGCTCTGGGTCCAGGCATGCCGGAGCGCACGACCCCGGCCGCGCTGGGGCAGCTGCAGGAAGCGCACATCCGCATGGGCGGCGGCGAGGCGCTTCGCGACGACGTCGGTGCCGTCCGTGGACCCGTTGTCGACGACCACGACCCGGGTCGTCCATCCCTGCTGCTGGGCGAGGAAGGCGCGAACCGTGGTCACGCTCTTCTCGAGCACATGCGCCTCGTTCAGGACGGGGATGACCACATCCACCGTCACCGGGCCCCTCGGCTTGGCTTCCGCAACGTCCGAATTCTTGGCCATTGGCTTCCTCTCAAGAGTCCACCGGAGTGCGGTCGCGGCCCCGACCCGAGCCGACTGCGGCATCCAGCCCACATCGCTCAGGCTCCGCGCCACACTTTCGCCTGCGGGGCAGCCCGAGGCGATCCCGTAACTTCAATTATTTCAACGAATTGGCACCAGAGGTACGCCCCTAGATGGGCAAGCTTGGTGCCAATCCCGACTCAGCTTTCCATTCTCCGCCACGGGGTGTCCACCCGCCAGATCAGGTAGACCACGACCCCGGTGAGCGCCATGAGAGGCAGGGCGGAGACGCCGTGCGTCAACCAGGGAGCGTACTGGGTGGCCAGCTTCGAGAGTACCGTGAGCCACGGCAACTGGAAACCCTCGACGAAGACATGCTGGAGATTGTCCAGCACGGAGCCCTGCGACCGCACCATCGCGAGACTCCAGCTCACGACCACCGACAGCAGCGCAATCGCATAGGTCAGCACGCGCGGCAGGCGGAGCAGCGCCGGTACGGCGGCGAGGAAGACGAACGGCAGAATCGCCGCGAGATAGCGGATGCCAGTCACCCACTGGAGCTGGGTGTACTGGACCGTGCCGAAGAAGAGCACCATCGCCGCCGTGAGGCCGACACACACAAGCGCCTCACGGAAGGGGAGGGGGTGCGGGTTGCGCCGGGTCAGCCAGGGCGCCGCGAAGGCGAGGATGGCGATCGGTGTGGTGATCAGCAACCCGTATCGCGGGTCGACCAGCAGCAGGCGAAGCAGGTTGGGCCTGATGCCGCCCACGCCCTTGTAGCCCACGTCGATCCACTCCACCGGGGCCATCCAGTTCTGCGGCGGGAGGAACGGGTTGCCGAAGCTCTCGTACTGGTACTGCCACAGGAGCAGGATTCCGGGGAGGCACCCGAGCAGATACCAGAGTGAGAGCCGGAATCCGCCGGCAACGCCGGCCTCATCGCTGGCACGCCACCAGGCATAGAACCCGAGCAGGCCCATCAGGATGGCGCCGCTGTAGTCACAGAGGAACGCGAGCCCGCCGAGCAGGCCGGCGACGAAGAAGCGCCGCGGCACCGTCCAGCCGAACTGCTTGCCGGGGTCCCAGATCAGGGCGAACCCGAGAAAGGCGAAGATGCCCAGGCCGAGATTCTGGTTCAGGAATCCGGTGCGGAAGAAAACCGGCGTGCCGAAGGCATAGAGCAGGGAGAATCCGAGCGCGACGCGTCGGACGAGCCCCATCGCCTCGAGGATGTTGAACATGACCACCGTGCTCGCGGCGCTCAGCGGGGCCATGCAGAAGACCATGGTGATCGCGCCGACGAGGGCGAAGCGCACGTCGAG
>JBGASX010000104.1:0-12471 GCA_044229445.1 Gemmatimonadales bacterium
GCGCGCTCGACTACGCGCACCGGCACAACGTGATCCATCGCGACATCAAGCCGGAGAACATCCTGCTGCACGACGGGCGCGCGCTGGTCGCCGACTTCGGCATCGCGCTCGCCGCGAGCAAGGCGGGCGGCACCCGGATGACCGAGACCGGAATGTCGCTGGGCACGCCCACGTACATGTCCCCCGAGCAGGCGATGGGCGAGCGGGAGATCACCGCCCGCTCCGATGTCTACGCCCTCGGCTGCATCACCTACGAGATGCTGGTCGGCGACCCGCCCTTCCTCGGCGGCACCGCGCAAGCGATCGTCGCCAAGGTCATGACCGAGAAGCCGGCCCCGCCCTCGCGGATGCGCGATACGGTGCCAGTGGCGGTGGAGGACGCGGTGCTCACCGCTCTCGAGAAGCTGCCGGCCGACCGTTTCGCGACCGCGGCGGAATTCTCGGCGGCACTGCATGGCGGCACCACCACGCGCGCCGCCACCCGCTCCACCCAGGCCGCTCGGGCCACGACGGGACCATGGCGAACCATCAGCCTCGGCCTCTGTGTCGCCTGCGCGGGGTTGCTCGCGCTGCTCTTCTGGTCCCGAAAGGGCGGTGTCGCCGCCGGACCCACGACCTACGACGCGGTGCTGCCTGACAGCGCCGCGATGAGCTTCGCGGTCACCTCTTCCAACGTCGCGTACGGAGAACCGCTCCGGAACGTCTCGATTTCCCCGATGGGAGATTTTGCGGTGTACGCCGCCCGGCAGGGGGACTCGACCGAGCTCTGGTACCGGAGCCTCCGGACCAGCGACGCACGTAGGCTCCCCGGAACGCGTGGCGCCACCGCGCCGCGGATCTCCCCGGATGGAACCAGGATCGCCTACCTCCGCGGCGATCGGGTCATGCTCCTCCCCCTGACCGGCGGTGACCCGCGGCTGCTGCTGGACGGAAAAAGCACGGACGCTCTCTCCTGGATCTCGAACACTCAGTTAGGCGCAGGCACCGACGACGGGAACCGTTTCAGCTGGATCGACGCGGCAGGCGGAACTCCCCGCACCAAGGTGATTCCCCGCTGCCCCTTCGGTCGCTGGGTCCCGGAACTGCGTCAGCTCCTCTGCTCCTACAACCGCAGCGCCACGGTACTCGATCCCGAGTCCGGCGCGCTCGCGAACATCCGGGTCGCGCGCGCCGACGGGAGCCCGGGGGAACTGCTCGCGGGCACGGCCTTCCTGCTCATCGAAAAGCGCTACCTCGTCTACCTCACCAGCAGCGGCACCCTGCTCGGCGCACGCTATGACGCCGAGAAGCACCTCGCCTACCGGCCCGTGACACTGCTCGGCGGGATGCGCCGTGAGGCACTCGGCGAGGGGCAGTTCGACGTCGCCCAGAATGGGAGCCTGGTCTACGCACCGGGACTCGATGCGACGATCGGCCGGCTGGTGACGCTGCATGCCGGTGGAACACCGCAGCCGCTGGCACTGGAGGCCGGCGACTTCCAGCGCTTCGACCTGAGTCACGACCGGCGCTGGATCGCGGCCTCGGTTCAGGGAAGCGAAGCGAACGAACTCAGGGTCTACGACCTCCAGAACGGTCAGCACTTCACCTGGCTCCGTGGCGGGATGATCCGCCATCCGCTCTGGAGTCCCAGCGGGGACCGGCTTCTCTTTGCAGTACGGGATTCGACCCGCTGGACCATCCTGCGTGGCGCTCCAAGTTCGGGCGGCACCCCTGATGTCCTCGCTCAGAACGAATACGATCCGTTCAGTCTCGACCCGAGCGACTGGTTCAGCGATCATGTCGCGCTGGCTCAGGGATGGGGCGGATCGGTCATCACAAGGTTCGATCCGGGTGCAGCACATCCCACGTTCGACACCATCGTTACCGGCGCCCGCTTCGGCTCGGTGTCACCGAACCAGAAGCTCTTGCTCTATCAGACGCTCGAGGGGAATCAGGTCATCGCCACCAGCTTCCCGGTGCCGGGGCGCCGCTGGCAGCTCGCTTCAGAAGGTGTGGAACCGCTCTGGCTCTCGGCCACCGAGGTGCTCTACCGTCTGGGGATCTCCTGGTACCTCGTGCGCATCAATCCTGAGACCGGAGAGCCGCTCGGTCCGCCGACTTTCTGGGGGCGCGACCCGCGCTTCTCCGACACCTCCGGCTGGTCCAACCGCCCCTCGCGGGACGGGGGCATCATCTACGTTCAGGGTCCGGCGGAGAACGAGAGCCGCTACTTTCGGGTCATCCCCGATTGGGTGAAGCAGATGAAGACCGCGGTGGACTCGGTCAACAACTGATGGCAGACGTCGTCATTCCAGCGGAGTATCCCACCCGATGAGAATTCCCCTTCTGTTCGCCCTCGCCGCGACCTTCGGCTGCGCCACCGCCGGGCACGACAACCCCGACGCCGCCCGGCTCCGCGAGCGTGCGCAGGCCGTCACCATCACCCGCGACGACTGGGGCATCGCCCACGTCCACGGGAAGACCGACGCCGACGCCGTCTTCGGCATGATCTACGCCCAGGCCGAGGACGACTTCAACCGGGTCGAGACGAACTACCTCGTCTCGCTCGGTCGCCTCGCCCAGGCCGAAGGGGAATCCGCGGTCATCCAGGATCTGCGGCAGAAGCTCTTCATGAACGAGGACACGCTGAAGGCGCAGTATGCCTCGAGTCCCGACTGGCTCAAGCAACTGATGGATGCCTGGGCCGACGGGCTCAACTACTACCTGCTGACGCATCCCGGCGTGCATCCGCGCGCGATCACGCACTTCGAGCCGTGGATGCCGCTCTCCTACAGCGAGGGAAGCATCGGCGGAGACATCGAGAGCATCTCGCTCGAGCAGCTCGGCGCCTTCTACGGGCACGGGCCGAAGACCATCGCGCTGAAGGCGCGGGCGTTCCCCGCCGAGCCGGGCGGTTCGAACGGCTTCGCCATCGCCCCCGCGAACACGGCGAATCATCACGCCCTGCTCCTGATCAACCCGCACACCTCGTTCTTCTTCCGCTCCGAGCTGCAGATGACGAGCGACGAGGGCCTCGACGCCTATGGCGCGGTGACCTGGGGCCAGTTCTTCATCTATCAGGGCTTCAATCAGCGGGCAGGATGGATGCACACCTCGAGCGGCGTGGATGCCGTCGATGAGTGGGCCGAGACCATCGTGAAGCAGGGGGACAGTCTCTTCTACAAGGAGGGGAACGAGCTGAAGCCGGTCACGACCGAGAAGATTACGGTCCCCTTCAAGAGTGACAGCGGCGCGCGCCAGAAGGAGTTCACCATCTACCGCACCGGACATGGGCCGATCGTGCGTGAGGCCGATGGCAAGTGGATCAGCGTGCGGCTGATGCAGGAGCCGGTGACCGCACTCACCGAGTCGTACAGCCGGACCAAGGCGACCAGCTATCCCGAGTTCCGGAAGACGGTGCGGCTCCAGTCCAATTCGTCCAACAACACGATCTACGCCGACGCCGACGGCAACATCGGCTACTTCCACGCCAGCTTCGTCCCGAAGCGCGACCCGCACTTCGACTGGAGCAAGCCGGTGGATGGCAGCAACCCGGCGACGGAGTGGCAGGGCCTCATTCCCGCGGACGAGACCCCGACGGTCCTCAATCCGCCGAATGGCTGGATCCAGAACACCAACAATTCCCCCTGGACCGCCGCCGGCCCCTACAGTCCGAAGCAGAAGGACTTCCCGCCGTACATGGATGTGTACGAGGAGAATCCCCGCGGTGTGCATGCCATCCGGGTGCTGAGCGCACGCAAGGACTTCACGCTGCAGGGACTGATCGACGCGGCCTTCGACAGCTATCAGCCCGCCTTTGCGCTGCTCATTCCGCCGCTCCTCCGGGACTTCGACAAGCTCCCGGCCGGCGATCCGCTCAAGGGGAAGCTCGCCGAGCCGATCGCGGCGCTCCGGAAGTGGGATTTCCGCTGGTCCGCGGCCTCGACCGAGACCTCGCTCGCGGTCTACTGGGGCAACATGCTCTGGATGAACATCTCGAAGAATGCGGATGACGAGAATCTGTCCGCCTACGACTACATGACGACGCGCGCGACCTCTGGCGAGCGGCTCACCGCACTCAGCCAGGCCGTCGACAAGCTCAGCGCCGATTTCGGCCGATGGCAGACGCCGTGGGGCGAGATCAACCGCTTCCAGCGCCTGACCGACGACATCGAGCACCCCTTCGCCGATTCGGGGAAGAGCATCCCCGTCCCGTTCACGTCGGCACGGTGGGGCTCGCTCGCCTCGTTCGGTGCCAGCTCGTACAAGGGGAGCAAGAAGATCTACGGCAGCTACGGGAACAGCTTCGTCGCGGTAGTGGAGTTCGGCGACTCGGTGCACGCCCGCGCGGTGACCGCCGGCGGCGAGAGCGGCGACCCGAAGTCGCCCCATTTCAACGACCAGGCCGAGCGGTACGCGAGCGGGGACTTGCGCGAGGTCTACTTCTACCCCAATCAGCTCAAGGCCCACACCGAGCGGGTCTATCATCCGGGCGAGTAGCCAGCACGGTCCGCACGAAACCACGAAGGCCCGCCGAGCGATCGGCGGGCCTTTGTCTTTCAGTGCTTTCCGTAGGCTCGCAACAGCGGGTCGACATCCGCCGTCACCACCCCGATCCCGTCCAGCGATCCCCCGTCATCGAAGAAGTACTTGGTGCCGTCGGCGGTGAGCAGCAGCTTCCCGTCCGCGCGGAACACGATGTCGGTGAGCTTCGCCTCGACCGCTGGATACTGATCGCCGATCCGGAATCCACGGTCGGTCGCACCCCGGTAGGAGCGGTTGACCCTGACACCCGCGACACGCCCGCCCTCACCCGAGGGGAAGACGTCGACGACGAGTTCGATGCCGTTCTCGCCGTAGCGGTATTTGTCGGCGGTTCCCCGGGTGACCAGGTTGGTCTCCCCGAGCTTCTGCCGGAGCTCGGCGACGCCGATGCCGAGTTCGACACCGCCGATGCCGCGGCCGGTCACGAACGGGGCGGCGAACACCACGCCGAACGGATCGTCGCCGGGGGGAGGGGCCACCGCCGCCGCGCATTCCAGCCGAACGCTGTCGGCGGCCTGGGCCGTCTTCACCAGGTCCATCGGGAGCAGTTTGTCAGGCACCGTCGAATACGCCACCGTCCGTTCGGTGCCGACGGCGCGCTGGAGCCGCCGCAGATAGCAGCTGCAGTAGCGGTCGAGGTTCATCCGGCGGACGCCCGCGAGCGCCGGGTGATGCCGCGCAGCGAGCAGCGCCTGGAGCCCGATCACCGTGCCGGTGGTCGAGGTCCGGCACCGGTCGTGGAGCACAGCAAGCTCGGCCGGCAGCGGTCCGGAATCGGCGGTCTCCCCGCCGGACAGGGGCGCCGGGCTCTGTTTCCTCTCGCACGCGAGGAGCGTGACGATCGCGATGGCAGCGAACCCTGCCACCCGTGAAGACCTGTCGGTCGGCATCATGGCTGCCTTGTGAAGGCTGCATATCAGTAGGAAGGGGCGGCCAACGATAGAGCTTCAGGCACTGCATCGCAATCCAGACCCGACGGTCCGACGGTGTAGATTGCCGCATGCCCACCACGACGCCCCGACCCGAAAAGCCCGTAACCTTCGCTGCACTCGGCATCTCCCCGGCCCTGGTCGAGGCGCTCACTGCGCTCGGCTACGAAGAGCCGACTCCGATCCAGCGCGAAGCGATTCCACCGCTCCTCGCCGGCCGGGACCTGCTGGGTCAGGCCGCGACGGGCACCGGGAAGACGGCCGCCTTCGCGCTGCCGCTGCTGCAGCGGCTCCCGAAGGGACCGCCACCCTCCTCGAAACCCGCGGTGCTGGTGCTCGTCCCGACGCGTGAACTCGCGATGCAGGTGGCCGAGGCGTTCCATCGCTACGGCCGTGCGGTGGATGCGCGAACGGTGCCGATCTATGGGGGCGCGTCGTTCAGTCAGCAGATCGCCGTGCTCAAGCGCGGGGTCCACGTCGTCGTCGCGACGCCGGGCCGCGCCCTCGATCACCTGCGCCGCGGCACGCTGGACCTGAGCGGCATCTCCGCGATCGTGCTGGATGAAGCCGACGAGATGCTCGACATGGGTTTCGCCGACGAACTCGAAGGGATTCTGGAAGCCGCTCCGGTGCAGCGGCAGACGACCCTCTTCTCCGCGACGCTCCCGCCCCGCATCGCGAAGATCGCCGACAAGCACCTGCAGGACCCGGTGCGGGTCCTCATCGTGAAGGAGCCCGCCGCCGCCGGCGCACTCCCCAAGGTTCGGCAGACCGCCTACATGCTCGCCCGGGCGCAGAAGGTGCCCGCACTCGGCCTGGTGCTCGACATCGAGGACCCGACCCTCGCACTCGTCTTCTGTCGCACCCGGCATGAGGTCGACAGCCTCGCGGAGAGCCTCGCCGGCCGCGGCTACCGGGTCGAGGCGCTGCACGGCGGCATGACCCAGGACCAGCGCGATCGGGTGATGAAGCGGACCCGCGGCGGCACGGTCGACGTGCTCGTCGCCACCGATGTCGCCGCACGCGGCCTCGACATCGAGCAGATCACCCACGTGGTCAACTTCGATGTGCCCGAGTCACCGCAGACCTACATCCACCGGATCGGTCGCACCGGGCGCGCGGGACGCGAAGGGGTCGCCATCACCTTCGCCGAGCCGCGCGAGCACCGGCTGCTCCGGAGCATCGAGTCGCTCACCAAGCAGCGGATTACCGTGGCGCAGCTCCCGACGGTCCTCGACGTGCGCGCCAAGAAGCTGGAGCTCACCCGCGGCGCGATCCGCGAGGCGATCATCGAAGGGGACCTCGACCGCTACCGCGTGGTGGTGGAGGCGCTCTCGACCGAGTTCGACGTGATGGACATCGCCGCCGCCGCGGTGCAGCTCGCGCATCTGGCGGGCGCGGGGGCCGGCGGTGATGAGATCGAGGTGCCGGTCGTCGTCGAGCCACCGGCGCGGGAGCGTACCCGGCCGGAGGGACGCGCGGGCGCGAAGGGATCGAAGCGGCCCGCGGGCCCGAAGATGGTGAAGATCTTCGTCGGCTCCGGCAAGAGCTCCAACATGCGGGCCGGTGACCTCGTCGGCGCCATCACCAACGAGGCCAAGATCGAAGGGAAGAGCATCGGCGCGATCGAGATCCTCGACCGGCACTCGCTGGTGGAGCTCCCCGAGGAACTGGCCGACCGTGTGATCCTCGCGCTCCGCGCGACCACCATCAAGGGGAAGAAGCAGACGGTGCGGCGCGATCTCTCGAGCGCCAAAGCCAGGCGCAGCTAGCTCACTCCGCAGGCCGCAGCAGACCGTACTCGGCCGCGGCGCGGATCAGCGGCAGCCGCTCGATGCTCGCGCCGAGTCCCCAGAGCTGGACGTAGCCGGCGCCGGGCCGGCTCGGGTGATATGCCTTGATCCACGCCGTCGCACCACCATGGAGATCGGTGGCGAGCACGGCGCTTACCGCGCCTGGATCGATCGGATAGTCCCCTCTCAGCCGCCGGTCGATCCCCCAGCGCCGGCCCGCGGCGGTTGGCGTCGCGAGTTCCTGATCGTAGTCGAGCGCCGTCGCCGGCACGCCGAGCAGCTTCTCCATCCCGCCCGGATCGTCACCCAGCACTCGACCGGTGGAATCCCGTATCGCCGAGCCGAGTGGCGTGCTGAAGGCGACGATCTTGCCGCCGGCCTCGAGGTAGCGGCGCAGCAATCCGGGATGCTCAGCCGTCGCTGCGAGACTCGCCGGCACCAGGTCGAGCGCGATCACGACCACACTCGGCAGCGTGTCCGCGATGCGTGCCGTGAGGAAGCGGGGCAGCGCGGCCGTATCCAGCGGCTCGTAGCCCTGGTCGCGGAAGTAGTCGAAGGCGAGCCGGGTTCCCGCGGAGAAGGGATCTGCGACCACCGTCGAGTCGTAGTAGACGGCGAAGCGGGGCACGACCCCGCTGACCTCGTGAATCGCCACGACCGAGCCGGCATCGGTGCCGAAGTACAGTTCGCCGTCGTCGGCGACCGGCGAGGAATTGGAAGACTCGTCCAGCCGGAGCCGCCAGCGCACCGCGCCCGTCGCGGGATCGATCGCGAGCAGATCTCCCCACGGCGCATCGGTGCGGTGCGTGGTGACGAGCAGCAGACCATCGGCCAGCAGCGGTGAGGCGATCACGTTCGCCGCGGTGGGCAGTCGCCAGAGCTCCTTGCCGGTGCCGGCCTCCACCGCCTGGACGAAGTGCCCGTCGGAGCTGCCGACGTAGACCCTGCCGTCCTGCACCGCGGGCGAGCCCACGACCCACGACCCCCGATGGCTCACCCGCCAGCGCCGCTCCCCAGTGGCCAGATCGAGCCCGTACAGACCGCCATCGCGTGAGCCGATAAAGACCATGCCACCGGCGATCGCGGGCGAACTCTGCAACGCCCGCCGATCGAATCCCGCCGCCCTGGAATCGAGTGTGTCGCCGATCGTGTGATGCACCCAGCGCGTGGCGCCCGTGCCAAGATCGAGGGCATAGACTCGCCCATCCCACGAACCGACGACCGCCGTCTGCCCACCGACCGCGGGCGTCCCCCGCACCCGCCCGCCGGTCTGCACCTTCCAGCGGAGCCGCCCGGTGCGAAGCTCGAGGGCGCGGACCGCTCCGTCAGGCGCCCCGATGACGACCATCCCCCCCGCCACGACCGGCGACGAGGCGTAGATATCCCAGCCGCCGGCGGGAGACGTGTTCAGCGGGAGCGCGGCGCCGGTATGGAGCGACCAGCGAAGGGCGCCCGTCTTCGCATCGAGGGCGAAGATCCGTCCCGGCAGCGTGGCTGCGACGACCAGCCCCTCGGCGACCGCCGGCGAGGCGGCCACCGCACCGCCGGCCGCGAAGCGCCATATGATCCGGCCACGCTTGCGATCGAGCGCGTAGAGCGTACCATCGTCGCTGCCGATATAGACCCGGTCGGACGTCACCGCCGGGGACGACCGGACCGACGCCCCGGTGTGGACGGTCCACCGGATTCCGCCCTGTCCGTCGAACAGTTTGGCGTCAGAGGTGCCGGTGTGGGCGGGGTCGCCGCGGAACATCGCCGGTGCCGTGGCCCGCTGGGCATGGGCGGGCGAGCCCAGCCCGAGAAGGACAGACAGCACGGCGACCGGCGCCGCTCGGGTGGCAAAGTGCATCGTGCGGACCTCAGCAGAATTTGGGGGAGTTCGGAAGCGGGAGTCCCTACGAACCAGAGTGTTGGCGGGTGCCAGCCGGGAAGGAGCGGCGCCCCGGACCCCTCATGAAAGCCGACTGAACAGGGCCCGAACCTGCCGCGTTCCCTCTTGGGCCCTGCGGTACAATGCCGTAGATTCTGTCATCACCTTTTCACCGTGCCGAGGAATCCTGATGGCGCCAAACCCGCCCTCCGTCGTGTCGTCCCCGGAAGCACCGGTCGCGCCCGACTGGCAGAAGATGCTCGCACCGTACCGGACCCCTTCCCGCTGGAAGAGTCTCTGGCAGCTGGCGAGCACCTCCGCGCTGCTGGTGATCTTCTGGGTCGCGGCCCTCTGGAGTCTTGAAATCAGTTACTGGCTCACCCTGGTCGTGGCGATCCCCGCCGCGATGATGGTGGTCCGGCTCTTCATGCTGCAGCACGACTGCGGGCACGGCTCGTTCTTCCGCTCCCAGCGGCTCAACGACCTCATCGGGTCGGTGATCGGCATCGTCACGCTGGTCCCCTACACCTACTGGCGGAAGACCCACGCGCTCCACCACGCCACCTCGGGCAACCTCGACAGCCGCGATCTCGGTGACATCGACACCCTCACCGTGCGCGAATATCTGAGCCGGCCGCGCTACAAGCGGATCATGTACCGGCTGTATCGCAATCCGATCGTGCTGCTGGGCATCGGACCGGCGTGGCAGTTCATCCTGAAGCACCGCCTGCCGCTCGACATCCCGATGAGCTGGAAGCGGGAATGGACCAGCGTCCACCTGACCAATCTCGGCCTGGCGATCGCGATCGTGATCTTCGGCCTCACCGTCGGGCTCGACCGCTTCCTCATGGTCCAGCTCCCCATCACGCTGATCGCCGGCGCCATCGGCGTCTACCTCTTCTACGTGCAGCACCAGTACGAGGATACCTACTGGCGCTACCGGGAGAAGTGGAACTATTTCGCCGCCGGCCTCGAGGGTGCCAGCCATCTGACGATGCCCAAGCTGTTCCAGTGGGCGACCGCCAACATCGGGCTGCACCACATCCATCACGTCTCGGCCCGGATTCCGAACTATCGCCTGCAGCAGGCGTTCGACGAGAACCCCGAGCTGCACAAGGTGACCCAGCTCTCGCTCCCGGCGAGCGTCCGCACCCTGTGGCTCACGCTCTGGGACGAGGATGAGCACCGCCTCGTCGGCTTCCGCGACCTCAAGGCGATCCGCGAGCGGATCAGCCGCGAGATCGGCGCCGGCGCCGCGATCCTCGCCACGAAGCCCAACGCGGTGCCCCGCAACTGGCGCTAGCCATCCCCGGGGCATCCGCGCCGACCCGCTGCCCCCGCCGCGGCACCCCCACGAGCCGCCGAGTCGCCCAGCGCATCCTGGCACTCGGCGGCTGGCGCATTGAAGGGGAGCTGCCTGACGAGCCCCGCTTCGTCCTCATCGCCGCTCCCCACACATCGAACTGGGACTTCCCGATCGCGATCCTGTCGATGTTCGGGTTCGGTCTCCAGATGAACTGGCTGGGCAAGCATACCCTCTTCCGCTTTCCCGTGGCCGGGTTGCTCAAGTGGATGGGGGGCGAGCCGATCAACCGGAGCGCGACCAAGGGCTTCGTCGAGGAAGCCATCGAGCGTTTCCGCCAGCGGCCCCACTGGGTGCTGGGGATCTCTCCCGAGGGAACACGCAGGCGGGCCGGTACCTGGAAGACCGGCTTCCACCGGATCGCCCTCGGCGCCGGGGTGCCGATCGTACCGGTGACGATCGACTACTCCCGCAAGGTGCTTGGCATCCATCCGCCGTTCACGCCCACCGCCGATTTCCGCGCCGACGAACGCATCCTGCGCCAGACCTTCCGCAAGGAGATGGCGCGGTTCCCCGAGCACTACGCCGAGAATTCCGAGGACTCGTGAACCACCGCCTGACATCTGCCGTCCTGCTCGCGCTGGCCCTGGCCGGCTGCGGCCGCCGCGACGCCGCGCCGGCCGACCTCCTCATCGTCAATGCGAAGGTCTTTCCCGCCGATGGCTCCGCCGGCTTCGCGGAGGCGCTGGCGATCCGCGGCAATCAGATCGTGGCGATCGGCCGCCAGGACAGCCTGGACGGCTACCGCGGCCCGGCAACCCGGGTGATCGACGCGAAGGGCGGCACGGTGATGCCGGGCTTCAACGATGCGCACGTGCACTTCCTCGAGGGCAGCCTGTCGCTCGCCAACGTGAATCTTCTCGAGGCGGAGAAGCTTGACCAGATCCAGAAGGCGATCCGCGACTTCGCCGCCGCCAACCCCACGGCCCCCTGGGTGCTCGGCCGAGGCTGGCTCTACGGTGCCTTTCCCGGCGGCATGCCGACACGGCAGCAGCTCGATGCGCTGGTGCCGGACCGTCCCGCGGCGATGTCCTGCTACGACGGCCACACCCTCTGGGTCAACTCGAAGGCACTCGCCCTGGCCGGCATCACGAAGGACACGCCCAATCCGCCCAATGGCAGCATCGTGCGCGACCCGAAGACCGGTGAGCCCACCGGCGCACTCAAGGAGGCGGCGCAGTCGCTGGTGGACGGCGTCATCCCGAAGCCGACCCGCGAAGAGAAGCTGGCGGCGATGAAGCGGGGCATCACGGAGGCCCATCGCTTCGGCGTCACCAGCATCCAGGAAGCGGGAGTCAGCACCGAGGACTTTGGCCTCTTCGATTCGCTGCGCAAGGCGGGCGAACTGCCGCTTCGCGCCTATGTGGCCATGTACGTCGATTCGGGGTGGACCGCCCGGGACGCCGACCGGCTGGACTCGCTCCGCGTCGCGCATCCCGACACGCCGACCCTCCGCATGGGGATGATCAAGCTGTACGCCGACGGGGTCATCGAGGCGCGCACCGCCTACATGCTCGAGCCCTACGCGAACGCACCGTCCACCGGAAATCCGGAGATGACGGCGGGGGAGATGGCGCGGATCGTCACGATGATGGATGCGCGCGGCTGGCAGATCGAGATCCACGCGATCGGGGATGCCGGCATCCGGATGGCGCTGGATGCCTTCGAGCAGGCCGCCGCTGCGAACCCTGCACCGGCGCGTGGACGGCGCCATCGGCTCGAGCACATCGAGGATGTGAGCGCCGCCGACATTCCCCGCTTCGGCTCGCTCGGGGTGATCGCCTCGATGCAGCCGTATCATGCCAGCCCCAACCAGAATGTGCTGGAGGTCTGGGCGGTGAACGTCGGCCCGGAGCGCGCCACCCGCGCCTGGGCCTGGAAGAGCATCCACGACGCGGGCGGCCATCTCGCGTTCGGGACCGACTGGCCGGTCGTGGGCATCGATCCGCGCCCCGGGCTTCACACCGCCCTGACCCGCCAGACCATGCAGGG
>JBGASX010000005.1:0-93278 GCA_044229445.1 Gemmatimonadales bacterium
GTCGCATGAAGCTCGGATTGTTCGCCGGCCTGATCGTGGTCGCCGTCGGGGCCGTGGTGGCCCTCGGTGCTGCCAAGGGAAAGAACAAGGCCGTCGAGGTCCGCATGGAGAAGGTGTCGACCCGGGACCTCGTCTCGGTCGTCACGGCCAGCGGCAAGATCGAGCCTGACACCAAGGTGGACGTGCTCTCGGATATCCAGGGCCGGATCACCAAGATCGGGGTGAAGGAGGGCGATGTCGTCCGCAAGGGCGATTTCCTCCTGCAGATCGACGCGGCGATCTATCAGGCCGCGGTGAGCCGCTCGCAGGCGCTCGTCGCCTCGGCACAGAGCGACTACCTCCGCGCCAAGGCCAACCAGGACCAGGCCAAGCGCGCGCTCGACCGCGCGCTCGAGCTGCAGAAGGCGAACTCCAGCCTGATCACGGTGGAAGCGGTGGAACAGGCCCAGACGAGCTACGACGTCGCACGCGCCAATACCGAGGCGAGTCAGGCGGGGCTGGCGCAGGCCCGGGCGAGCCTGGCGGAGGCCAACGACAACCTCCGCAAGACCCGGATCGTCGCACCGATCAGCGGGCGCGTCACCCGGCTCGCCGTCGAGGAGGGGGAAGTTGCCGTCCCCGGCACCTTCTCGCGCGACGTCGGCCTCCTGATGACCGTAGCCGACCTGTCGGTGATCCTGGCCAAGGTGCAGGTCGATGAAACCGACGTGGTGCGCCTCGCCGACGGCGATTCGGTCGAGGTCTCGATCGACGCCTTCCCCGACACCACCTTCATGGGGCGGGTCACCAAGATCAGCAACAGCGCTCAGCTCACGGCGACCTCGACTGCGTCGGGCTCCAACGACCGCGCGGTCGACTTCGACGTGGAGATCACGCTCAAGAATCCGCCGAAGGACATCCGGCCGGACCTCTCCTGCACGGCTCGCATCGTCACCGACGTGCGGAAGGGGGTCCTGTCCGTGCCGATCATCGCCCTCACCGTGCGTGAGAACGAGAAGGTACCGAACGAGGCCAAGCCGGAGGTCAAGGACACCACGGCCAAGAAGGACAAGAAGAAGGAAGCCGAGGGCGTCTTCGTGGTGAACAACGGGATCGCGTCGTTCCGTCCCGTGAAGGTCGGCATCGCGGGTGACGAGTATTTCGAGGTCATCGACGGGGTGAAGGCGGGGGAGACGATCGTCTCGGGCACCTACCAGGCGATCCGCGACCTCAAGGACAGCACCAAGGTGAAGTCGGCGGCTCCGGACAGCGCCAAGGGCAAGAAGCCATGAGCGACCGGATCATCCACGTCGAGGATCTCAAGCGCGAGTACCTGATGGGCACGGAGAAGGTGCTCGCGCTCCGGGGACTCACGCTGACCATCCGCCGCAACGAGTATGTGGCGATCATGGGCCCGTCGGGCTCGGGCAAGTCGACCTTCATGAACCTGATCGGCTGCCTCGACACGCCGTCGGGCGGGACCTACTGGCTCAATGGGCAGGAGGTCTCCCGCCTCTCCGACGATGCCCTCGCCCGGGTGCGCAACAAGGAGATCGGCTTCGTCTTCCAGACCTTCAACCTCCTGCCCCGCGCGTCGGCACTGCACAACGTCGAGCTGCCGCTGGTGTACGCCGGGGTGCCGAGCCGGGAGCGCCGGGAACGCGCCACCGAGGCGCTGACACGAGTCGGGCTCGAACACCGTATGGGGCACCGGCCCAACGAACTGTCCGGCGGCCAGCGGCAGCGCGTCGCCATTGCCCGGGCGCTGGTCAACCGCCCCTCCCTGCTGCTCGCCGACGAGCCGACCGGCAACCTCGACAGCACCACGAGTGAGGAGATCATGCGGGTCTTCGCCGAACTGCATACCCAGGGGCAGACGATCGTGGTGGTGACGCACGAGCCCTCGATCGCGGCCCATGCGGAGCGGGTGGTGGTGCTGCGCGACGGGCGGCTGGACAGCGACACGACGAACGGAAAGGTCGCGGCCTAGATGCCGATCTTCGAGGCGGTGCGGATGGCACTCCGCACCATTGTCTCGCAGAAGCTCAAGAGCTTCTTCTCGCTGATCGGCGTACTGATCGGCGTGACGTTCCTGATCGCGGTCGTCTCGATCGTGCAGGGCATGAACGTCTACATGGAAGACCAGTTCGCCAACCGGCTGATCGGGCTGAACACCTTCACGCTGCGCCGCTTCCCCAACTTCAATTCGGGAAACGTCACGGACGACATGTGGCGCGCCTGGATGCGCCGGCCGCGCATCAGCTACTCGGATGCGGACTACGTCGTCGAGCGGCTGCAGACCCCGGTGGTCGCCGCCAAGTTCTGTTCCGACCGCATGGTCCTCGGGTTCAACGGCAAGCAGGCCAAGGATATCGAGCTGATCGGCACCGAGCCGACCTATTTCGAGATCAAGAATCTCGACATCGCCAGCGGCCGCATCTTCACGGTGCAGGAGCAGCGCGTGGGCACCCCGGTGGTCGTGCTCGGCAGCGAGGTGGGCGAGAAGCTGTTCGCCGGTCTCGACCCGATCGGGCGGGACGTCATGATCCAGGGCCTCCCCTATCGCGTCATCGGCGTCGCGGCGCGGCGTGGCACGATCTTCGGGCTGTCCCTGGACAAGTTCGCGGTGATGCCGTTCAAGGCGCCCGCCCGGCGCTACATCTGCCCGCTCAACGTGCTCGACGAGCTGGAGATCAAGGCGGCCAACCCCACGCTGATGTTCGCGGCGATGGCCGAGACCGAGGCCCTGATGCGCACCAAGCGGGGCCTCAAGCCGACCGAGGAGAACAACTTCGGCCTGCAGAGCGCCGAGGGCGCCCTCGAGGGGTGGAAGAAGATCTCGCGCATCCTGTTCCTCGCGCTCCCGGGCCTCGTGGCGATCTCGCTCGTCGTTGGCGGCATTGTGATCATGAACATCATGCTGATGGCCGTCGCCGAGCGCACCCGGGAGATCGGCATCCGCAAGGCCCTCGGCGCCAAGCGGCGCGACATCCTGGCGCAGTTCGTCATCGAGAGTGCCACGCTGTCGACCGTCGGCGCGGGACTCGGCGTCGGGACCGGCATCGCCCTCGCCTTCGCGGTGCGGGCACTGACGCCACTGCCCGCCGCGGTCGCCCCCTGGTCGATCTTCGTGGGCGTGGGGCTTGGCATGACCGTGGGCATCATCGCCGGCGTCTACCCGGCGACCCGCGCCTCGAAGCTCGATCCCATCACCGCCCTCCGGGCCGAATGAGCAGAGGGAGGCCAGCATGCAGATAGGCCGGATCTTCGAGGGAGTCGGCATCGCACTCGACTCGCTGCGCTCCAACAAGGTGCGCGCCGCGCTCACCATCCTCGGCGTGGCAATCGGCGTCATGGTCGTCATCGCGATGGCCTCGATGGTGACCGGGATCAACCGCGGCGTCGAGAAGGAACTCGAGAGCCTCGGGCCGAAGACGTTCATGGTCAACCGCTTCTTCCAGGGCGGGCTCAACATCTCCGATGGCTCGGACGAACTCTCCCCCTGGCGGCGCAATCCCTGGCTGACGGTCGAAGAGGCCCACCTGATCCGCACCCTGCCCGCGATCCGCGAAGTGGCGTGGCGTGAAGGCACCAGCGGCCCGGTGTCCTACGGCGACACCAAGCTCTCCAGCGTGCAGGTCACCGGCTTCAGTGCCTCCTGGACGGCCGTGCAGGGTGGCGCGATGGCGGCGGGGCGCAACTTCACCGAAGTGGAGGAGGCGGCGGGCTCCGCGGTCGCGGTGCTCAACGAGAAGCTGGCGCAGGACCTTTTCCCCGGCCTCGACCCGGTGGGCAAGCGGGTGAAGGTCTTCGGGCAACCCTTCACGGTGCTGGGCGTCTACACCGAGCCCAGCTCGGTGTTCGGCGGCGACCCCTCGCCGCAGGTGTACATCCCGCACTCCACCTTCACCAAGGTGGCCGACTACTGGAAGGGCTGGATGGACATCGCCGTGATGCCAACGGACGAGGCCACCGTCTTCGAGGCCCAGGACCAGGTCATTTCGGCGCTCCGCATCTCGCGCGGGCTCAAGCCGGCCCAGGAGAACAATTTCGCGGTCGTCACCCAGGACAAGATCCTGGAATCGTTCAGCAAGATGACGAGCGGCTTCTTCCTCGTGATGCTGGTGCTGTCGAGCGTCGGACTGATGGTCGGCGGCGTGGGCGTGGTGGCGATCATGATGATCTCGGTGACCGAGCGGACCCGGGAAATCGGCGTGCGCAAGGCGCTGGGGGCAACGCGCCGGGAGATCATGTTCCAGTTTCTCGTCGAGGCCGCGACCCTGACGCTGGTCGGGGGTGTGGTGGGCATGGTACTCGGCGGTTTGATCTCCGTCGCGGTCAACAAGTTCACCCCGATTCCCGCACTGGTGCCGCTGTGGTCGATTGTGGCCGCCGTCGCGGCCTCCACCGTGACCGGGATCTTCTTCGGGCTCTACCCCGCCAACAAGGCCAGCAAGCTGGATCCGGTCGAAGCGCTGCGATACGAGTAGCGACCGCCGCACGAGGGTCGGGCGTGCCACTGTCGAACCTTGGCACGCCTGACTTCTCACTTCCGCCGGTGGGTTGGTAGATTGCACCCCATGCCGCTGCGTGAAGCCCTCCGACTCGCCTTCCAGTCCATACTCAGCAGCAAGCTCCGCAGCTTCTTCACCCTGCTCGGGATCATCGTCTCGGTGGGTTTCCTGGTGGTGGTGGTCGCCATCATCCAGGGAATGAATGCCTACGTCCGCGAGAACCTCACGGGCGCCATGATCGGCACCAACGCGTTCCAGGTTCGCCGGACCCCCATCGCGCCGGGGTTCCTCGACGACGAGCAGGTGAAGATCATCAACCGCCGCCCGCTGATCACCCGCGAGGATGCCCTCGTCGTCTACAACGCCATCCCGGACGCCGAAGCGGTGTCGCTGCAGTCCGGCTGGCCGACCCCGATCAGCGACGTCGTGTACCGGGACCGTACCGTCGGGGATGCGCTCGTCTTCGGGGTCACCCCACCCTACCAGATCGTTCAGGACTACCGCTTCGAGGCGGGCGAGCCGCTCGCCGACCCCGACATCCGCGAACGGCGCGACGTGGTGGTGCTCGGGTTCGACATCGCCGACAAGCTCTTCGGCAACCCGGCCCGCGCCGTGGGGCACCGGGTGCGTGTGGCCGGCCGACAGCTCGTGGTGAAGGGTGTGATCGCGAAGAAGGGGCGTGTCCTCGGCCAGTCCTTCGACGGTTTCATCCTGATCCCGTTCTCCACCTTCGAGTCGATGTATGGCCGCCGCAAGACCACCGTCGTCTCGGTGAAGATGGCGGAAGCGTCCCAGCTCGACGGCGCGATGGCCCGCGCCGAAGAAGCGATGCGGATCGCCCATCGTCTGCGGCCCGGAGAGCCCGACGACTTCACGGTGGACAAGGCCGACGCGCTCGTGGCCTTCTGGAAGCAGCTGACCGGCTGGCTCTTCACGGCGATCCCGGCGGTGGTCTGCATCGGCATCGTCGTCGGCGGCATTGTCATCATGAACATCATGTTGATGTCGGTGAACGAGCGCACCCGGGAGATCGGCATTCGCAAATCACTCGGCGCCACCCGCCGGGACATCCAGCGGCAGTTCCTCGTCGAGGCGGTCGCGCTCTCGTCGCTGGGCGGAGTCCTCGGCGTGCTGGGAGGGTGGGTCCTGGCCCTCGCCGTGTCGAACCTGACACCGCTGCCGGCGAAAATCTCGCTCTGGTCCGTCGGCGCCGCGCTCCTGCTCGGCGCGGGAGCGGGCATCCTGTTCGGCGTCTACCCGGCGAGTCGCGCCTCCAAGCTCGACCCCATCACCGCGCTCCGGGCCGAGTGACGCGATGATCCTGCACAGCATCACCGAAGGGGTGACGGTCGCTCTCGACTCGCTGCGCGCCAACAAGCTGCGCAGCGGCCTCACGATTCTCGGCGTCGTCATCGGCGTGACGACCGTGATGGCGATCGCCTCGCTCGTGCAGGGCATCCGGACCCAGATCTTCAACGCGATCTCGGCGGCCGGCCCGACGGCGTACTACGTCGTGCGGTTCTGGTCCCAGACCCCGCTCAATCCCGAGCGGCTTCCCTACGAGGTGCGCATCCGCCCGGTGCTCGACGCACCCGACGCTGAAGCAATCCGCCGCGCGCCGGGGATCGCGTATGCCGGCATGTGGGTGCAGCTCTTCCAGCGAATCGAGTATCAGGGCGCCCGCACCCAGACGGTGACCGTCTTCGGCTCCGACGATCACTACATGGAGATCCAGGGCGGCACGCTGCTCCGCGGCCGGTTCTTCAATCGGGCAGAGCTGAACGGCGGGGAGGTCGCGGTCCTCGAGGAGGAAACGGCCCGCGTCATCTTCGGACGGATCGACCCGATGGACCGGCTGATCCGCATCGGGCCCGTCTCGTTCCGGGTGATCGGCATCTACCAGCGGCCCCAGAACCTGTTCGAGCCACCGGGCCAGCAGATCGGGGCGGTGATCCCCTTCGAGACGGCGCGGCGCAACTACCGCTACGATGAGACCAACAATCTCTTCATTGCCGCAAAACCGATGGACGGCGTGTCGGTGCTCGATGCGCAGGATGTGACGACGGCGGCCCTGCGGCAGGAGCGCCGGCTCCGGCCCGGCATGCCCAACACCTTTGATCTCGTCACCCAGGACCAGATTCTCGAGGTCGTCTCCAAGTTCACGAACTACTTCTTCGTGGCGATGATCTCCCTCTCCAGCGTCGCGCTCCTCGTCGGCGGCATCGGCGTCATGGCGATCATGATGGTGTCGGTGACCGACCGGACCCGGGAGATCGGCCTCCGCAAGGCGGTCGGTGCGACGCGCGCCGAAGTGATGTGGCAGTTCCTGGTCGAGGCGGCGACCCTTACTCTGATCGGCGGCCTGCTCGGTGTCCTGGTAGGGATGCTGAGCGGTCAGCTGCTCGAGTGGGTCTTCGGCTGGAGCTCGGAGGTACCGATCTGGAGTGCGGTCGTCGCCACCGTGGTATCCGTGGTTATCGGCCTCGTCTTCGGCCTCTATCCCGCCAACCGGGCCGCCCGGATGGATCCGGTGGAGGCGCTCCGCCACGAATAGGCCCCCCTCGCCCCGCCCCGCTGTGCAATAGCTCCTCCCCGGCGCATCCTCTCGCGTCCAACAACCCCAAAGAGGATCAGATGCGCCCCACGTCCAGGCATACCGGGCTCCTGCTGCTCGCCCTGATGGGCTGCGGTGGCCTTGCCAACGAGGCCCCGAAGACCAGCAGAATCGACGCTGATGGCATGTCCGGGGAGTCCGCGCCCGCCCCGGTCGCGACGTCTGGAGGCAGCGTCGCCCTGGCCCAGATGGACGCCGCCTCGCCCGAGAGTCCGCCGACCGACATTCCGCGGGTGGCCGCTGACCCCACCGCCCTCCCCTCGATGATCATCCGCAACGGTCAGGCGAGCCTCGAGATCGATTCCCTCGACGCGGCGGTGGCCCAGGTGCGGCAACTCGCCGAGCGGCTCGGCGGCTACATCGCGAACAGTCAGATGCAGGCGGGCAGCAATCAGCTGCGCTCGGCGACACTCGAGATCAAAGTCCCGGCATCGCGGTTCGACGAGCTGACCCGCGGCCTGTCCCCGATCGGGCGGGTGGAGTATGTGAACGTCTCCGCCGAGGATGTGGGGGAGGAATTCACCGATATCACGGCGCGCGTGGCCAACAGCCATCGGCTCGAGTCCCGGCTGATCGAGCTCCTGGCGACCCGGACCGGGAAGCTGTCGGACGTCCTGGAGATCGAGCGCGAACTGGCCCGGGTACGGGAGGAGATCGAGCGGATGGAGGGGCGGCTCCGCTACCTCAAGGCGCACGTGTCGGTGAGCACCCTGAGTGTCACCGTGCACGAGAAGGCACCGCTCGTCGGCGAAACGGGCAGCAGCAGCGTGATCGGCGAAGCCTTCCGACAGGCATGGCGGAACTTCGTGAGCTTCGTGGCCAGCGCCATCGCATCGTCCGGCACGCTGGTGCCCCTCGGGGTCCTCGTGCTGGCAGGGCTGCTCGGCCTGCGGGCCCTCTGGCGCCGGCGCCGGGGGGCATAGCCGGGCAGCTACGGACGGCCGGGGGACGGGCTATCTTTCGCCCGTCCCTCAGTCGTCTGAAGCCCGCTGCCAGGCGCCCGTCATGCCCGTTGATCTGCTCGCGATCGCCGCCCACCGCGATGATGTCGAACTCACCTGTGCCGGGACCCTGCTCCGCGCGCGGGACGCCGGCTATTCCACCGGCATCCTCGACCTGACGGCCGGCGAGTCGGGCACCCGGGGCAGCGCCGAACTCCGCGCCGCCGAGGCAGCCCAGGCGGCCGAGATTCTCGGCGTTGCCGAACGGAGAAACGCCGGTCTGCCTGACGCCTATTTGCAGAACACCGACGAGACCCGGCGAACGGTGGTCGAGCTGATCCGGCACTTCGCCCCGCGGACCGTGATCCTCCCCTTCCCCGTCGGCCGGCACCCCGATCATCGGATTGCCTCCGAACTTGGGCGGGACGCCTGCTTCCTGGCCGGCCTCTCCCGCTACAACGCCTCGGGGACCGCACACCGGCCGCACAAGATCCTCTACGCGCTGGCGTATCGGGAGGATCCGGTCAAGCCGACCTTCGTGGTGGACATCTCCCCGCAATTCGAGCGGAAGATGCAGGCGATCCGCTGCTACGCCAGCCAGTTCGACGGCGCCAAGAACGCTGGCGAGATCTTTCCCACCGGGCAGGACCTGTACGGCCTGGTCGAGACCCAGAATGCGCATTACGGCTCGCTGATCCGCACCCGCTATGGCGAGCCGTTCTTCACGCACGAAACCGTCCGGATCGACGACGTCGTGACCCTCGACGTGCAAAGCATGTGAGCCTGCCGGAGGGGGAGACTGCTTCGCCCGCTCCCCCACCACGCCGCTATCTTTCCCCCATGTCGAGCACCCCGATCTACCTCGATCACGCCGCCACCACCCCGGTCCGTCCGGAGGTGCTCGAGGCGATGCTGCCCTTTCTGGGACCCGACGCCTTCGGGAATCCGTCGAGCAGCCACCGCTTCGGCCGCGCCGCCCGAGCCGGGCTGGAGCAGGCCCGGCGCGAGGTCGCGGAGGCGCTGCGCGCCGAGCCGTCGCAGGTGTTCTTCACCTCGGGCGGAACCGAGGCGGACAACCTCGCCGTGATCGGGACCGCGCTCGCCGCCCGGCGTGGCGGCCGGCCGATGCTGGCAGCGGTCTCGGCCACGGAACACAAGGCGATTCTCGCGGCAGCGCACGCCGTCGTCCACCTCGGCGGACAGGAGTGCATCCTGCCCGTCGACGACGCCGGCCAGCTGGACCTCGCGGCGCTCCGTTCCGTGCTCACTCGCCAGCCCTCCGTGGTCTCCGTCATGTGGGTGAACAACGAGACCGGTGTCATTCAGGACATCCCGAGCATCGCCGCGCTGTGCCAGGCAGCCGGCACGTCATTTCACACCGACCTGGTCCAGGCCTTCGGACGCATTCCCCTGGGGTTCGACGACCGCGCCCTCACCCTGGCCACCATCTCCGGGCACAAACTGGGGGCACCGAAGGGCATCGGCGCGCTCCTGGTGCGTGACCCGAAGGTGCTCGAGCCGATCCAGCACGGCGGCAGTCAGCAGCATGCGCTCCGTCCGGGGACCGAGAATGTCGCGGGTGCCGTCGCGCTCGGCCGTGCAGCCCTGCTCGCCGCGAAGGAGCAGCGCGCGGAGGCCCAACGTCTCACCGACCTGCGGGACCGCCTCGCCGCCGGGCTCCAGGCCCTGGTGCCCGGCCTCACCGTGACGGGCGCAGCAGCCCCGAGAGCGCCGCATGTGCTGAACCTGCTGGTGCCAGGGGTCAGGAGCGATGCCCTGCTCATGCACCTCGACCTGGCGGGTCTCGCCGCCTCGGGCGGCTCGGCCTGCTCGACCGGCGCCGTAGAAGCGTCCCACGTCCTGACCGCGATGGGAATTCCCGCCGAGCTTGGTGTCACCGCGCTTCGGCTCAGCCTGGGCCGCGAGACCACCGCGGAAGACATCGAGCGCACCCTCGCCCTCTTTCCGGCCATCGCAGCGAAGGTACGCCGCCTGACGGAGAGACTCAGCGATGCCTGAGCGTGTCCTGGTGGCCATGAGCGGGGGCGTCGACAGCTCGGTCGCGGCGGCGGCACTCGTGTCGCAAGGGTACGAGGTCATCGGCGCCACCATGAAGCTGTTCTGCTACGGTGAGAGCGTACCCGACCGGCCGTGCTGCTCGCTCGACTCGATCAACGACGCCCGAGACGTCTGTCACGCCCTCGGGATACCCCATTACGTGCTGAACCTCGAGGATCGCTTCAATCTCCATGTGATCCAGAACTTCGTGAGCGAGTACAGCCGGGGACGGACTCCGATCCCCTGCGTGCGCTGCAACTCCTTCACCAAGTTCCGCGACCTCCTTGCCCACGCCGATGCCCTCGGTTGCAGCGCCATCGCCACCGGCCATTATGCCATCGCGCGCGAGGGCCGGCTGTACCGCGGCAGCGACCCGGCGAAGGACCAGAGCTACTTCCTCTGGGGCATCGACCGCGCGGTCGTGGCAAGGATGCTGACCCCGGTCGGCGAACTGACCAAGACCGAGACCCGTGCCCACGCCCGCCGTCTGGGCCTCACGACGGCGGACAAGCCGGAGTCTGTCGAAATCTGCTTTGTCCCGAACGACGATTACGTCACCGTGCTCGAGCAGCACCTCCCCGCGAACGCGCCGTCGCTCGTTCCGGGACCGCTGGTGAGCACCGCCGGCGAGGTGATCGGCGAGCATGAGGGATTCGCGCGGTACACGATCGGGCAGCGGAAGGGCCTGCCCGGCGGGTCGAGCGAGCCGCGCTACGTTGTCGCGATCCGCCCCGACACCCGGGAGGTCGTCGTTGGCGGCCTGGAGGACCTGCTCGGCCACCGGCTTCGCCTGGAGGAAGTGAACTGGCTGTCTGACCCGCTCGCCGTCGGCGACACCTGCCTGGCGCAGATCCGCTATCGTGCGCCCGCGGTGCCCGCCACCGTCGTGTCGTCGGACGGTGCCACGCTCGATCTCGCCCTCGCCACCCCAGTCCGTGCCATCACCCCGGGTCAGTCAGGCGTGCTCTACGCCGCGGACGGCCAGGTGCTGGGCGGAGGAGTCATCGCCTGATGTCCCTGCTTCGTCGGTTGCTCGCGCTGCTCCCGTTCCCCCTGCTCGTGTCCTCTGCCGTGATGGCACAAGACAAGCGGGCCATCACCATCGACGGCTACATCACCACGCCGGTCGTCAGCGATCCTCAGCTTTCGCCTGACGGAAGCCTCGTCGCCTTCACCGTGTCGACCCCTTCGCTGGAAGACAACAAGTCGGCCAGCAAGGTCTGGCTGGCGGATGTCGCCACCGGCGACAGCTGGCAGGCGACGGCCGGCGCCGGCAACGACCGCGCGCCCCGCTGGGCGCCGGACGGCCGCGTGCTGGCTTTCATCTCCACCAGGGACGGCACCCCGCAGCTCTGGCGGATCCCGATCCGGGGCGGCGAAGCGGCCAGGATCACCAACGTGAAGGACGGGATCGCGGACTTTCTCTGGTCCCCCGACGGCAAGACGCTCTTCTTCTGGACCGACGTGTCGTGGGGCGACTCCCTCGAAGCGGCCAGACGGGGTGCGCCCTACCCGACTGAGGCCAAGATCTTCACGGACCTCTTCTACCGCCACTGGGATGAATGGCGTCTCGGGGTGCGCTCGCACCTGTTCCGGGTGAACCTCGCGGACGGCGTCGCGACCGACATCACACCCTTCGACCGGGATGTCCCGCCACTCGCGCTCGGTGGACGCGACATCGCGATTTCTCCGGTGGGGACGGAGCTCGCCCTTGTCTACAATCCCGACTCCGCGATCGCCAAGAGCACCAATAACGACATCTTCGTCCTCGGCCCCGACGGATCGGCGCGGCAGGCGATCACCACCAGCGCCGGCAACGACAACACCCCGCAGTACGCACCGGACGGGCGGTTCATCGCCTATCTCGCGATGGCGACGCCTGGCTTCGAGGCGGACCGGCAGCAGCTCATGCTGTATGAGCGCGCCAGCGGCCGCCGTTCCGCGGTGACCCCGAAGTGGGGACTCAGCATCTCCGACTTCCGCTGGCTTCCGGATTCGAAAGGCGTCATCGCCGAGGTGGAGGAGCGGGGCGGGCACGCGATCTACCGTATCGACGTTCCCACCGGCCGGACGACCCGGCTGGTGAGCGGCGGGACCAACACCGGCGTGCAGCTCTCGCAGCGCGGGGAGATCATGACCTTCCTGCGTTCGACCGCCACCCGGGCTCCGGAGGTCTACAGCGCCACGATCGACGGCAGGAACGTCCGCCAGATCACGCACGTGACCGACAGCCGGTTCGACTCACTCGACCTCGCGCCGGCGGAGAGTTTCGGCTTCGTCGGCGCACAGGGGGACTCGGTCTTCGGCTGGCTGGTGAAGCCGCCGGCCTTCGACCCGGCCAGGAAGTACCCCCTGCTCTATCTCATCCATGGCGGTCCGCAGGGAGCGTGGCTGGACCAGTGGCACAGCCGGTGGAACTACGCCGTCTTCGCCTCGCGAGGTTACGTCGTGGCGGCGGTCAATTTTCACGGCTCGACCGGGTATGGTCAGGCGTTCACCAACAGCATCAGCCGAAACTGGGGCTCGCTCCCCTACGATGACCTCATGAAGGGACTCGAGGTGATGGCGAAGCTGCCGTTCGTCGACAGCACCCGCATGGGAGCAGCCGGCGGCTCGTACGGCGGCTACATGGTGTACTGGATGGCGGGGCACACCACGAAGTTCAAGGCGCTCCTCGCGCATGACGGCATTTTCAATCCGCTCAGCATGGCCGGGACGACCGAGGAACTCTGGTTCCCGCTCTGGGAGTTCGGCGGTTCGCCACTCACCCCCTCCGCCCGCGCGATCATGGAGAAGTGGTCCCCCGCCAACTACGTCGGCAACTGGTCGACACCGATGCTGGTGGTGCACAGCCAGAACGACTTCCGGGTGGATGTCTCTGAGGGTTTGCAGGCCTTCACCGCGCTCCGGCTCAAGGGAATTCCCGCGAAGTTCCTCTATTTCCCCGACGAGGGGCATTTCGTGACCCGCCCGCGCAACCGGCGCATCTGGTGGGGCACGACGCTCGACTGGTTCGACCAGTACCTGAAGCCGAGGACCTGATGCGCTCGCTCGTCATTCGCTGGCTGATCAACACGCTGGCGCTCTATGTGGCGGTTCGGGTGGTCCCGGGCGTGGAGTACACCGGCGGCCCCGCCGGACTGGTGATCGTCGCGGCGCTGTTCGGGCTGGTCAACGCGACGCTGCGCCCGCTGCTCGCCATGCTCACCTGCCCGCTCGTGCTGGTCACCCTGGGCTTCTTCCTCTTCGTGATCAACGCGATGATGCTGCTGCTCACCGGATGGCTGTCCCACCAGTTCGATCTCGGATTCCAGGTCGAGGGCTTCTGGCCCGCCTTCTGGGCGGGACTCCTGGTCAGTCTGGTGAGCCTCCTGCTCTCGATCATGGTGGGGGAAAAGGAAGTCCGGGTCATCCGGCAATAGGGACCGCTCAGGTCGGCGGCCCGTTACGGCCCCGTTACAGGGGCGACTGGCCGCCGTCACCCCCGCCGATAGATTCTCCCCCGTGACCGACACCATGCTGCCCGCCGCCCCTCCTGGACCCAGTCCCGCGCAGGACCTGGGGCACCCCACGCTGTACAACAACCGCGAGCTCTCCTGGCTCGAATTCAATCGGCGCGTCCTGCACGAGGCACAGGACGCCCGGACCCCGCTCCTCGAGCGCCTCAAGTTCATCGGGATCTTCAGCTCGAACCTCGACGAGTTCTTCCAGATCCGGGTGGCGGGCCTCAAAGACCAGCTGGCCGCCGGCTATAGCGAGCGGACGGCGGACGGCCTCACCCCGGACGAGCAGCTCCGCCGCATCGCCGCGGTGGTGCAGGAGATGGTCCGCGATCATGCGCGCTGCCTGCATGAGGAGATCCTCCCGGCCCTCGCGGGCGAGGGCGTCGCGCTGCTTGATGTGGGGGCCCTCACCGAGCCCGAACGGCAATCGCTGGATCGCTACTTCCAGGACAACGTCTTCCCGGTCCTCACCCCACTGGCGGTGGACCCGGCGCACCCCTTCCCCTACATCTCGAACCTGAGCCTCTCCCTCGCGGTCGCGCTCCGCGCGGCGGATGGCGAGGAGCGCTTCGCCCGGGTGAAGGTGCCGAAGATCCTGCCGCGCTGGGTGCCCGTCGCCGCCGGTGGCTGGCGCTACGTGCCGCTCGAGCAGCTCATCGCCGCGAACATCGAGTCGCTCTTTCCCGGCGTCGAAATCCTGGGCTGCTATGCCTTCCGGATCACCCGGAACACCGACTTCGAGGTCGACCACGACGAAGCGGAAGACCTGCTCAGCACGATCCAGGAGGAAGTCCGCAACCGGCGTTTCGGTGCCGTCGTCCGGCTCGAGGTGACCCCCAACCTGCCGCACTCGATCCGCGAGGTGCTGCTGGCCGAGTTCAACGCGGCGCAGGCCGCCCTCTCGGCCCCGCTCGGCGAGGACGATGTCTACGAGGTCCCTGGCCTGCTCGACACGGCGGACATGCTGTCGCTCGCAAGCGCGATCGACCTGCCGGCCCTGAAGGATCCGCCGTACCATCCGGTGGCGCCGCCCCGGCTCGGTTCGGGAAGGAACATCTTCGAGGTGATCCGCGAAGGTGACATGCTCCTGCACCACCCGTATGAGAGCTTCAGCGGCTCGGTGGAGCGATTCATCCAGACGGCCGTGGACGACCCCGATGTGGTCGCCATCAAACTGACGCTCTACCGGACCGGCGGTGACTCGAGCATTGCCCGGCTCCTCGCCCAGGCGGCCGAACGGGGCAAGCAGGTCGCGGTGCTCATCGAGCTGCAGGCCCGGTTCGACGAGGAGAACAACATGCGCTGGGCGCAGCGCCTCGAGGATGTCGGCGCGCACGTCAGCTACGGAGTGGCGGGGCTCAAGACCCACGCGAAGGTCCTGCTGGTGGTCCGGCGCGAGGGAGACGCGATGCGGCGATACCTGCACCTCGGGACGGGCAACTATCATCCACGCACCGCCCGTCTCTATACCGACTTCGGGCTCTTCACCACCGATCCGGCGCTCGGTGCCGACCTGACCGACCTCTTCAACGTCCTGACGGGGTTCGCAGCGCCGACCCAGTACCGCAAGCTCATCGTCGCCCCGCGAGGCATGCGCGAGCAGTTCGTCAGCTTCATCCAGCGGGAAGCGGCGCACGCGCGAGCCGGCCGGCCGGCACGGATCCTGGCGAAGATGAACGCGCTGGTGGACCCGACGATCATCCAGGCCCTCTACGAAGCCTCACAGGCGGGCGTGGAGATCGACCTCATCATCCGGGGCATCTGCTGCCTCCGGCCCGGCGTTCCGGGGGTGAGTGACCGGATCCGTGTGGTCAGCGTCATCGGACGGTTCCTGGAGCATTCGCGCGTCTTCTATTTCCTCAACGCCGGCGCCGACGAGGTGTATCTCGGCTCGGCCGACTGGATGCCGAGGAACCTGGAGCGCCGGATCGAGGCCGTCTTCCCGGTCGACAATCCGGCGCACCGGGCCACGATCCGGGATGTGCTCACGCTGATGCTGCAGGACAATCGCCAGGCGTGGGACCTGGCCTCGGACGGGAGCTACACCCAGCGACGCCCGCCCTCGCCGGATCAGGAGATCTCCACGCACAAGGTGCTCATGGACAGCTACCGGGAACTCGGCCGCGCGACCGGAGAGCACCAGGCGGTCCCGCGGTAGTCCTGCCGCCAGGGACTCCATGGTCGACGACCCTCCGCTGCCGACGGCAGGGAGGGTCGTTTGTCAGGCGCAGGGGTGTCTGCCCGAGGATCAGTAGGCCAGGCCGCTCTTCTCGGCGAATTCCTTGAGCAGGGTCTCCTGCTCCGGGGTCAGCGACTCGGGAATCTGGACCTGGACCTGCACCAGCTGATCGCCCTTCCGTTCCCCTTTCTCGATGCCCAGCCCCTTGATGCGGAACTTCCGGCCCGGCTGCGTACCGGGCGGAATCCGCAGCACGACCTTCTTGCCGTCGAGCGTCCGGACACGGAGCCGGGTGCCGAGGATCGCCTGGGCCAGATTGATCGGCACTTCACAATGCACATCGAGTCCGTCCCGGTGGAAGAACCGGTCCGCCTGCACCTGAAAGGTGACCACGATGTCCCCGGGCGCCTCGCCGGGCCGTGCCGGCTGCCCCTGGCCCCGGAGCCGCACCTTGGTGCCGCTCTCCGTGCCGACCGGCACCGTGATGAGCACTTCCTTTTCAGTCCGGATTTCTCCCGCCCCGCCACACGCGGGACAGGTGGCCGTGGGCACCTTTCCGCGTCCCCGGCACTGCGGACAGGGGCGGCTGACGGCGAATCCACCCTGTCCGAAGGTCACGCTTCCCCGGCCGTTGCACTCGGGGCAGGTGTTGATCTTGGCCCCCGGAGCAGCACCACTTCCGCCGCACTGGCGGCAGTTCTCGTTGAGCGGGAGCCGGACGGGCACCTTCCCGCCCAATGCCGCCACGCGGAACGGAATCTCGACGACAGTTTCGATCGCCTCGGCGACCTGCTCCTCGCGACGACCGGCTCCCCGGCCGAAGATCGACGAGAAGATGTCCCCGAGCCCGAAGCCGCCCGCATCCGAAAAGTCGAATCCCTCGAACCCCTGGCTCCCTGCCGACGCACCGCCCGGTCGCCCACCGGTGCCGCCAGTGCCTGACCGCCGGAACCCGCCACCACCATCGAAGGCGCCGAGGCGCCGCATCTGGTCGTACTGCTTCCGCTTGTCAGCGTCCGACAGTACGGCGTGCGCTTCGGAGATCTCCTTGAAGCGTTCCGCGGCCTGCGGGTTGTTGGGGTTGGCGTCGGGGTGATACTGCTTCGCGAGGCGCCGATAGGCCTTCTTCACCTCGTCGGGCGCGGCAGTATCCGGAATCCCGAGGACCTGATAGAAATCCTTCGCCACGGTCAGCCGTGTCCTTCTGACGAATAGACCTGAACTCGCGCCGGCCGGATGAGCGCTCCCTTGAACCGGTACCCCGCCTGAAAGGTGGCGCTCACGGTGTGGTCGGCGTCAGGCGCCGGCGGAGGCAGGACCGAGACCGCCTCGTGAAACGCCGGGTCGAACGCATGGCCCGCCGGATCGATGCGCTCGAGGCCGGCTGCTTCGAGTTCCTTGCGGAGCTTCCGATCAATGAGCACCAGCGCCTGGTGAACGACATCGGTCGACAGCGACTGCACGCCCCCGGCGAGGACCCGGTCCAGGTCGTCCAGCACCTCGAGGATCTTGACGGCGAGCGCGGCCTGCGACCGATGACCGATCTCCTCGCGCTCCCGGGCCACGCGTTTGCGAAAATTGTCGAACTCCGCCGCGAGTCTCAGTTGCCGGTCGCGCGCCTCGGCCAGATCGAGCTCAAGCCGCCGCACTGCCTCGGTGGACGGTTCGATGGGCAGACCGGCATGGGCCGGAGGAATGTCCGCCGTCCCGGCATCCGTGGCGCCCTCGCTGGAGGTCGAGCCCGGGCCTGTTTCGTTTCCAACGTTCTGATTCTCAAGCACTTGCTGATATGTCCGGTTGTGGGCTGACCAAAGATAACAGCAACCGGCATGCCCCGGAGGAGGGGTCAGATTGGCAGGTGTGGCTCGACGTGCGCGGTCGGGTGATCGCTGGAAATCCACGCGGCGAGCATGGCCTGAAAGGTGGGGAGATCGACCGGCTTCGTGATGTAGTCATCCATGCCTGCGTTGAGACAGCGCTCCCGGTCCCCAGCCATGGCATTCGCGGTCATCGCGACGATCGGTGCGTATGGGTGGTCTCCCCACCGCTCCCGGAGGGCGGCGGTGGCCTCGAAGCCGTCCATCTCCGGCATCAGGCAGTCCATGAAGATCAGGTCGAACCTGAAGCGCGCGGTCATATCCAGCGCCTCCAGCCCATTCGCCGCCAGTTCCACCCGGCAACCGAGCTTGCCGAGCATCTTCGCCGCGACCTTCTGATTCACGACGTTGTCTTCGACCAGAAGCACCCGCGGACCAGCCGGGGCCGGAGACTCGGCTGGCGTGCCTGCCGGCTGACGCCCGATCCCTGGCCCGCACGCCAGCGCCCGGCGGACTTCCGTGACGAGTTGTCGCCCCGGAATCGGCTTTCCCAGGATCGCGCTGAACTGACCAGGATCGAGCACCGTCCTTCCACTGCTCGTCGTCAGGATGAGTCTCGGACTCCCCGCCCCGAACCGCTCGTGCACCATGGTCGCGAACTGCTCGCCGTCGATGCCGGGCATGACGTGATCGCAGATCACGACGGGAATCGCCGCCCCCGCCTCTGCTTCACGCTCCAGCACCCGCATCCCTTCCGCGGCCCCGGGCGCGGCGAACACCGTGGCCCCGGCGCTCCGGAGCTGCCGCTCGAGCACGTGCCTCGCGAGCTCGAGGTCATCGACGACCAGGATCCGTACCCCGTCGAGGGGAAGCTCGGGCGCCCTGGCTTCAGGGCCTTCGACCCACCTGGCCGGCAAGAGCAGGGTGAACGCGCTCCCGACCCCGAGTCTGCTTTCCACCGTGAGGCTCCCCCCCATCAGTTCGGCCAGGCGTCGAGAAATGGCCAGCCCGAGCCCGGTACCTCCGAACCGCCTGGTGGTGCTAGCATCGGCCTGCTCGAAGCGGCCGAAGAGACGACCGAGCGCCTCGGGAGGAATCCCGATGCCGGTATCCCGGACCGTCAGGGCGAGCCATTCCCCATTCGGAGCAGTCCGTCGCTCCGCCTCGAGGATGACCTCTCCGTGGGCCGTGAACTTGATTGCGTTGCCCGCCAGGTTGAGGAGGATCTGGCGCAGTCGGCCGGGATCGGTCAGCAGCCGCTCCGGCACGTCGGGGGCGAAGACCACCGCCAACTCCAGCCCCTTCTCGTCAGCCTTCGGCGCCAGCAGATCGAGCACCTCCTCCACGGCCTGCCTGGGATCGCAGGGCGCGATCTCGACCTGCAGCTTCCCCGCCTCGACCTTGGAGAAGTCCAGAATGTCGTTGATGATGGTCAGCAGTGCATCCGCCGAGGTCCGGATCGCCTCGGCGTACTCCGCCTGCTCGTCGTTCAGCGGCGTGTCGAGGAGCAGGGAGGTCATTCCCAGCACCCCGTTCATCGGCGTGCGGATCTCGTGGCTCATCGTCGCCAGGAAATCCGACTTGGCCCGCGTGCCCGCCTCGGCGCGGTCCTTCGCGGCAGCGAGTTCCTGGACGGATTGCTGCAGGGCTGCCTCGACCTGCTTGCGGGCCGTGATGTCGGTCGTCGAGCCGGCCATCCGCAGTGGCGTGCCAGCCTCATCCCAGACCGCGTGGGCCCGGTCCTCGAGCCAGCGCCACTCCCCGTCGCGATGTCGCGCCCGATAGGTGGCCAGATACGGAGTCCGCTCCTTCAGGTGCCGCCAGATCGCCGACTGATACTCCTCCAGGTCCTCGGGATGGATGAAGCCCGCCAGCGCGTCCAGCTGGTTGGGGATCTCGGCATCAGTGTAGCCCAGCAGTTCCTTGAGACGAGGGGAGTACCAGGCGGTTCCGCGGGCGATGTCCCAGTCCCAGATGCCATCGGTCGTACCCTCGATCGCGAGGGCAAACCGCTCCTCGCTCCGCGCCAGCGCCTCCTGGGTCTGCCAATGCTCGGTCACGTCCTGCACGATGGAGAAGAACGACCGGGGACGGCCCTTCTCGTCGCGCACCACGGTGTTCCAGGAACGGCAGCGGATGGCGTCGCCGGAGGCCGTGTAATTCTCCGTTTCCAGGGCGACGTGACTCGTCTCGCCGGCGGCGAGCCGCGCCAGCGCCCGCTCCGCCGTTCGGTCCGCGTCTTCCACGTGCCAGGCGAACTGCCCCGGGCGACGTCCGATCACCTGCTCCGCCTTCCAGCCGAACATCCGTTCGGCGCTTCCGGTCCACTGCAGCACCCGGAACTCCGGATCCCACTCGATGATCGCCAGGGGGGAGTGTTCCAGGTGCAGGGCCAGCTGATCGTGCGCGAGCCGGAGCGCCTCCTCCGACTGCTTGCGTTCCGTGACGTTCATGTGCGCGACCACCGCACCCACCACCGGTTCGCCGAGCGGCGTCACATTGAGCTGAAACCAGCGCTGCTCCGTGGGTGAATCGCAGGGGTATTCCATCTCGAAGGTCGCCGCTCTGCCCTCGAGCACCGCGACGATGCCTTCGGTCGCGGCGAGGGCACCCTCACTCTCGGCTTCGCCTGGTGTGAGGCAGACGCCCAGATAGTTAGCCCCCACGTCCGTGCGAGGGGTGCACCCGCACCCCTCGGGGGCGTTGGCGCGCGCAAATTCACGCCACGCCCGGTTCACCGCGCGGATCCGGCCGTCCGTGCCGATGACGGCGACGTGGGCATGCATCGCATCGAGCACGCCGCGTTCGAACTCGCCCTGCAGCCGGAGGGCATCCGCGGCCTCTTTCTGTTCCGTGACGTCGCGCAGTGCGCCCGCGAAGCTCCCGTCCGCCCGCGGCGTCACGACTCCCTCGACCCAGCGCACCGCCCCGCTGCGATGGAGCATGCGTGGCGTCGCTCTCGCGGGGCCTGGCACGGCGCCAGTCAGGCAATTCCGAATCGCCTCGAGCGGCAGGTGCCGGTCCTGCGGCAGGACCAACTCGACCATCGGTCGGCCGAGGGACTCCGCCACCGTGTAGCCCGTCACCTGCTCCCAGGCCGGCGACAGGAAACTCCAGCGACCCTCGGGGTCGACTTCGCAGATCACCTCCTGCACCTGCGCCACCACGGCCTGCAGACGGTCCTCGTCCAGCTCGGCCCGCGAGAGTGCCGAGTGAAGGACCTGGCCCAGCTCCCCGATTTCGTCGTCCGCCAGGGGGGAGAGAGTCTCCTTCCGCTCCCCGGCATGACCGCGCGCCACCGCGTCGCCGATGACGCGCAGCGGACGGATGACCCTGGTACGAAGCAGCTGGAAACCGAGCAAGACCAGGCCCAGCATCCCGCAGATGAGGGTCAGGGTGAGCTCGATGCTCGCGATTCGCACCTGGTGCAGCAGGGCGGACTGATTCAGCCGGACCGATACGCCTCCGGGGATCGGCCTCGAGCGGCCCAGCGCGGGCATGCCGGCCAGGCCACGGAAGCCCACGGCGACCACCAGGTCACCCGTGGCAGAATCGGTCGTTCGGAGATCGGCGGCGGGAGGCGCGCCTCCGGCCAGGTATTGGCGCAGGTGCGTGCTGGGGGAACTGTCGAGTGGAAGCCCGACCCACTCGGTCCGGGTGGAGGCAATGATCCGCGGTGGGATGCCGGTGGCGAGCACAATCCGGTCGATTTCCGGTTCGGATCCGAGCGCAAGAATGTACCGCTGCAGGTCGGCGGCGTGGCTGCTGTTGGCCGCCGCGAGGGCCACCGCGTGGGCGATGGCGAGACCGCGCTTGACCCCGTCCTCTTCGAGACGGCGCTCGACCAGGCGATGATTGAGCCACGCGACGAGGCCGGCGAGTACAGTCCCTGCCACGAGCACCGGGACCATCAGCTTGAAGCCCAGGGAGCGATACGGCCGGGTCGAGGTCATGCCAGCGGGCACGCGTGCGCGCCCGGCCTGCGGCTGCGGTCAGGCGTCTCCGGCCGACGCGGTGCCGGCGGACTCGAGGTACAGAGGTCTTCCACAATGGCTCCCCAGCCCGGGCGGCCGCGGCAATCGCCACGGCACCATGAGGACTGCTGAGCCGATTATCGGCCCGGCCAGCAACATGAATAAGGGGGCGAAAATCGGTCCGCGCCCCGATTGTGAATGAGGATCGAAACGGTGGTGCTAGATGGGGGACTCCGCGGATGCGACGCTTCCGCCCAGGTGCTGCAGCAGTCGGTACAGCGCGATCTGGACCGTCCGTCCGCGTACTTCCGCGCGATCTCCGGGGAAGAGGTGGCGGTGGCAGCGCACCTCGCCACGCTGCGCGGTCGCGATGAAGACCAGGCCGACTGGCTTCTCCTCCGTTCCGCCGCCCGGACCGGCGATGCCAGTCACCGCGACGGCGAGATCAGTGCCGAGTCGCTGGGCGGCACCAATCGCCATCGCGCTGGCGACAGGCTCGCTGACCGCACCGAATTTCTCGACCATCTCCGCCGACACACCGAGGGCGTCGATCTTCACCCGATTGTCGTACGCGATAATCCCACCGACGAAGACGTCGGAGCTTCCCGGGACGGCCGTGAGCCGACTGCCGATGCCGCCGCCGGTGCAGGACTCCGCGGTGGCGAGCGTCAGGCCCTGCGCCCTGGCCCGCGTCAGCACGATCGCCCCCAGGTCGGCGTCATCCAGACCGTAACACCATTCGCCGGCGCGGCCGGCCAGGAGTTCGACACCCGCCTCAAGCCTGGCGTCGGCAGCCTCCGGCTCGAGGTTCCACGCCGTCAGCCGGAGATCCACCCCCTCGATGCCCGGGAGGTACGCCAGACTGAGCGGCGCCAGCGCCTCCTCGATGGGACCAAGTCCCTCGGCCAGTGTGGATTCGGGGATGGCCGTTGTGCGGACCATGCGCGAGCGGACCACGCGGCCGCCGGCCCGCGCGGCAAGCCGTGGCAGGACCTCATGCATCAGCAACCCGCGCATTTCGGAGGGAACGCCGGGTAGCAGAATTCCGAGTCCGCGCGAGCCCTCCAGCCACAGCCCCGGCGCCGTTCCCCATCGATTGGGCAGGATGGTACCCCCAACGGGCGCTTCCGCCTGACTGCGGTTCTTTTCGGCGGGGACCCGGCCGTACCGAGCGAAGCGCGCCACCAGCCCCTCCCACAGTTCGGGCCGGAACTCGAGCGGCATACCGAAGAGCTCCGCGATCACTTTCTTGGTGATGTCGTCCGCGGTGGGGCCGAGTCCACCGGTCGCGATGAAGGCGCCGCTGCGGGCGAGGGCCTGCGCGGCCGCCTCCCGGATCGCCTCAGGATCGTCCGTGACCGAGGTCCGTCGCACGACGGAGATGCCCGCCGCGGCGAGCGCTCTCCCGATTTCCGCGCTGTTGGTGTCGATGGTGAAGCCGAGCAGCAGCTCGGTACCGATGGTGAGGAGTTCGATCCGCATCGTGGTCCCGGGGGCCGCTAGGGCCTGGAACTGAAGAGTCCGCGGTAGCGGTAGATGTAGACCACGAAGGAGTAGACCGTCAGGACCGTGGCGAGCGCCAGGGTGAGGGCCACGACGCCTCCATGAAATTCGTTCCAGTACTCGGCGATCTTGTTGTGCTCCCAGCCGAGCGGCTTGCGGGCGTCACGAAAGGTGAACCAGAGGAAGGTCGCGCCGATATAGATGTTCTGCAGCGTGGCCTTGAGCTTCCCTGCCCCGGCCGCGGGAATCACGATGCCGCGGTGCTGGGCCCACCACCGGAAGCCGGTCATCGCAAGCTCACGCCCGATCAGGAGGAGACAGACCCAGAGCGGGATGCTGCCCCAGACCGGAATGTCGTAGAGATCGTGCCGGGTACGGGAGATCCAGTAGATCGGGATGATCGTCGCGAAGAGAAGCAGCTTGTCGGCGATCGGGTCGAGCAGCTTGCCGAGGTCGGTCACCATGTTGCGAGAGCGGGCGAGATACCCGTCCACGACATCGGTGACCGCGGCAAAAAGGAAGATCAGGAAGCAGATGAACTTCGGCCAGTACCCGTCAATGAACGGCAGCAGCGCGATGACCGGCGTCAGAAGAATCCGAACGAGGGTGAGGACGTTCGGAAGGTTCCACATCAGGTCGAGCCCAGGCTCTTGAGCACCAGCTTGCTCACGGCCTTGAGGGTATCGAAGACGCCATCGCCGCTCATCGCGACGGCTTCGAAGTAAGGCGACCGCTCGATCCACTGCCCTTCGAGCTGTTCGGTCAGGAACTCGCCCTCGTGATACGGATCGGGCTGGACCTTCTGCTTCGCGGGATCCTCGACCGCCCAGCCCGGATTGAGCGCGGCCTGCAGTTCCCGGATGGTCGCGGCGTTGGGCAGGTCCCGCTTGTTGTACTGGATGACGAACGGGATGTGGGTCAGGTTGTAGCCGTGCTGCGCCATGTTGTCGTACAGGTTCTGCATCGACTCGATGTTCGCCTCCATCCGCTCGATCTGGCTGTCGGCGACGAACACCACGCCGTCGACGCCCTTGAGGATCAGCTTGCGGGAGGCGTTGTAGTACACCTGGCCCGGGACGGTATAGAGGTGAAACCGGGTCTTGAACCCGCGGATGGTGCCGAGGTCCACGGGGAGGAAGTCGAAGAACAGGGTGCGTTCAGTCTCGGTGGCAAGCGAGATCAGCTTGCCGCGCGAGTTCGGCGCGACCTTGTTGTAGACGAACTCGAGATTCGTCGTCTTGCCGCCGAGCCCCGGGCCGTAGTAGACCAGCTTGCAGTTGATCTCGCGCGAGGCGTAGTTGATCATCGACATGGGTGTCTACTCTCCGTCACGCGCCGAACAGCTTGTCGATTTCATCTTCCGCCTCGCCGAGGAAGCCGGTCTCGACCTGCGACTGGCCGGCCGTTCCCCGAGTGAACATGTCTTCGAAGACCTGACGGAGATCCGTCACGGTCTGCCGCACCCGGAGCTTGACCAGCCCGAGCGTGGTCCGGTTGTCGAACAGGACCACCAGGATCACGCGGCGCGCGATATCGGCGAGGTACATCGACTCCTTCTCGCCCTGGTGGAAGAGACTGCCGAACTCCGGCTCGCCGATCATCCGGGCGAGCTGGTCGTTGGCGCTGAAGTCCGCGGCGGTCAGGGAGGCGAAGGCGGTGGGATCGAAGGAAGGTTCTTCGCCCACGACCGCGACCATCTGTCCTGTCCGGTCGACGATCATCCCGGTCCGCGCGTTGGACTCGCGGAGAAACGCGGTGAGGATTCCATGGATCCTGATGGAATCCTCTTCCCGGAATGACCAGCTGGATGCACCTGCCATCAGACTCCCCTGCGATTAGCCAAGTGCCGATTCCATGCGGCGGAGAATGGCGCCCGCCCGCCGCCGGAGCGCGGGATGGCGCTCCCACTGCAGATAGTCCCTGAGCAGCGCCGCCGTCTCGACCCCTTCGGTCGCGGCGAGATTGCCGAGTGCCGCGTAGCGGCGCAACGGGCGACTGCTGAAGAGATCCTCGCGATGCCGGCCGAGATGCCGCTGCGCCAGGAAGAGCCCCGCCGCCACGCCGGCCACCACGCCGAACAGCACTGCTCCGCTTCGCCGCGCCATCAGCCGATCTCCTGCCGCGCCGTCAGGGCGTGGGCCAGCGTCACCCCGTCCACATATTCGAGGTCGCCGCCCACGGGGAGTCCCCGTGCGAGCCGGGTGACCTTCGCGCCCTTCCCCGCCAGCAGCTGTTGCACGTAGGTCGCGGTGACCTCGCCTTCCATCGACGGATTGGTCGCGAGAATCACCTCACGCACCCCGCCGGCATCCACCCGGGCGACCAGCTTGTCGAGCCGAAGCGATTCCGGCCCGATCCCGGCGAGCGGGTCGATCCGGCCGCCGAGCACGTGATAGCGCCCGCGGTACTCCCCGGCCCGCTCCAGTATCGTCACCGCCGACGCTTCCTCGACCACACAGATCAGGCCGGCGTCGCGCCGCTGGTCCAGGCAGATCTCGCACCGCTCCCCTTCGGCGAGGTTGCCGCATTCCTGACAGGGCCGCACCCGCTCACCGACCGAGACCAGTGCCTGCGCCAGGCGGGTGAGACGGTCCGCAGGCTGCTGCACCAGATGGTGCGCCAGGCGCTGTGCCGTCTTGCGGCCGATGCCCGGGAGTCGTGAAAACTCCGTGACCAGATCGTCGAGGGCTCCCACCGACGCTACAACGGGAGGTTGAGGGGCAGCGGGGAGACTCGCCGCATTTCCTGCTGGAGGGCGTCCGCTGCTCGCCGCTGCGCCTCGCCGACGGCGCCGAGGATCAGATCCGCGAGCAGCTCGGCATCCCGTCCCTGGAACGCCTCGGGGTCGATCGTCAACGCGAGCAGAGTTCCCTTGCCATCCACCCTGGCCCGCACCAGCCCGGCCCCGGCCTGGGCATCATATGACTGCTCGGCCAGCTCCAGCTGGAGCTGCTGAAGCCGCCCCTGCATCTGCTGGCTGAGTTGAATAAGCTGCTGCCAATCGGCCATGGGAGAAGTATCGCTAAGTGACTGCAAAGTCTGAGGAAAGTAGGGCTCCGAAGGGCCCAAGGCAAGCAAGGACCGGGCTATTCCAGCACCTCCAGATCGAGGGTCTCGGCGGCCGCTTCCAGTGCCGGATCGCGGCCCTTCAGGACCTTGAGGCGCTCCGCCCGGGATTCGGCCTCGCTGAGACGCCGGGTCCGGGGGGCCGGCGCCCCGGCCGCCCCCCGGGCTTCGACGACGCTCAGCGTGACCGGCGCGCCCACCGCCTGGCTCAGCAGCCGTTCGACGGCCTCCCGCTGGCGCCCGAGCGCCTCCAGGTGCATCGGATTGCCGTCGGGGACGATCACACTCAATGTCGGAGCGTCGACCGCGGTGGGCTGCGCGGCCGCGAGGGCTTCACCGAGGAATCGGCTCTGCTCCCGGGCAGCCACCACCAGGTCGGGCCAGGCGCGGAGCAGGCCATCCAGGGTGAACTCGGCCTTGACTGGCGCACGTGCCGCCGCTGGTGCGTGGGCCGCCGCCGGCGGTTTCGGGGCTTCCACCGACCGGCGCGGGGCCGCCAGCGCTCCGGACGCCTCGACCCGAGGGGGGGATGACACGGCGGGACGAGCCACCGGGTCGGCACCCCGGGGCGAGGAAGCGGTCCCGGCGAGCACCGCCTCGAGGTCCACCGTCCGGTCCATCAGGGTCCAGCGCAGCAGGAGGGTTTCCACCGCCAGACGCGGGTTGGCACTGCGACGCACCATCGCCTCGGACTCGCCCAGCAGCTTCAGCATCCGGAGCAGGTCGCCGGTGCCAAGCTGACCCTGATAGCTCTGGAGTGTGGCAAGGAGCGCCTCGGTGAGCCCCTCGGGCTTCGCGCCGACCTGCAGCATGAGCAGGGAGCGGAGCACCTCACCCGTCGCCCCGGTGAACTCGACCAGGTCCGCCCCCGCCTCGTCGAGCCGGTCGAGCAGGGTGAAGACGCCCGCCGGATTCCGGGTGGCGAGCACCTCAAGGAGCTCGGCGTAGACCTGGTCGGCGACCAGGCCGAGAATGTCGCGCACCCGGTCGGCGGTCACCCGCCCCTCGCCGAAGGAGAGGCACTGATCCAGCACGGAGAGCGCGTCCCGCATGCCGCCATCCGCCTGACGAGCGATGAGCGTCAGCGCGTCGTCATCGGCCTCGATCTTCTCCGCGTCGAGCACGGCGCGGAGCCGGTCCCGGATGGCGGGCGCGCCGATCCGGCGGAAGTCGAACCGCTGGAGGCGCGAGAGCACGGGGGCCGCCTGCTGGGCGATCTTCTGCGGCTCGGTGGTGGCGAACACGAAGACCACGCCCGGCGGTGGTTCCTCGAGGATCTTGAGCAGCGCGTTCCAGGCTTCGCGCGTGAGCATGTGCGCCTCGTCCACGATGTACACCTTGTGGTGTCCCTCGCGGGAGGCGGCGTACATGGCCCGTTCGCGCAGTTCGCGGGCATCGTCGACGCCGCGATTGGAGGCCGCGTCGATCTCCACGACGTCGAGCCCGGCCGACCCGGTCCAGATCCGCTGGCAGTTTTCGCAGGCGCCGCAGGGCTCGCCGGCCGGCTCGGTCTCGCCCTTCTTCTCGCAGTTGAGCGCCATCGCGAGTATGCGGGCGGCCGTCGTCTTGCCGACCCCGCGCGGACCGGTGAGGAGATAGCCGTGTCCGACCCGATTCTTGACGACCGCGCCACGCAGCACGGCCGCGACATGATCCTGCACCAGCAGGTCGCTGAAGCGGCGGGGACGGTACTTTCGGGCGAGCGCGAGAGCCATGCGCGGGAAGATAGCGGAGGGAAAAGAAAAGTGCCCCAGGCACCCCGAAGCGACACTGGACATCGCTTAGCGCTGCTACCGGCGAGGTCCTGACGCGGTTCGCGCGCCAGCGCCCTTCGGACCTGGGGCGCCGTCAATATAGCGACGCCCCCTCGCGCACGGTACCGGAGCCCCTTGCCGCCGCGCCCCGGGTCGGTCATCCTCCAGTCCCGCTCACGAGGACCTGCATGCTCGACCCCTCTGCCCTGTCCGCGCGCAGCGGCTTCGTGGACCACGGCGGCGTCCGATTGCTGGTGGTGGATGCCTCGGACCTCCGGAGCTCGGGCGACATCCAGGACCTCATCGTCCACACCGAATCCCTCATCCGGGCCGAGCCACCGGCATCGGTCCGGGTCGTCATGATCGTCCGCGGGTTCTCGTTCGATCGGCAGAGTGCGGCGGCCGTCAAGGGTGTCTTCGCGCGCGTGCAGCCATGGATTCGCGCGTCGGCGCTCGTCGGAGTCGCGGGACTCCAGAAGGTGCTGCTGCAGGTGCTCAACCAGGTGGCCCGCCGGGAGCGCGGGCTGTTCGACACGCTCGACGCCGCCAAGGACTGGCTCGTCCGCCAGGCCTGAGCCCGGCCTCCTTCCCTCCAGGAGTCGTCATGCATCTCGCCCGAGCCCGGCCTCCTTCCCTCCAGGAGTCGTCATGCATCTCGCCCCGATCGATTGGGCCATCATCGGTGTGTCCATCATCGTCTCGTTCCTGCCGGCGCTCTTCTTCTGGCGCCGGGCCGGGTCGAGCACGGCGGAGTTCTTCACCTCCGGGCGGGCCGCCCCGTGGTGGCTCGTCGGCGTCTCGATGGTCGCCACGACCTTCAGCACCGACACACCCAACCTGGTTACCAATCTGGTGCGCGACAAAGGGGTGGCGGAGAACTGGGTCTGGTGGGCCTTCCTGCTCACCGGGATGATGACCGTCTTCTTCTATGCGAGACTGTGGCGGCGCAGCGGGGTGCTGACCGACCTCGAGTTCTACGAGCTGCGCTATTCCGGTCGCGCCGCGACCTTTCTCCGCGGCTTCCGGGCCCTCTACCTCGGCCTGCTCTTCAACTGCGTCATCATGGCGACGGTGAACCTCGCCGCCATCAAGATCGCCAACGTCGTGCTCGGCTGGCCGATGGAGCGGACCCTGCTGGTGTGCGCGGTCATGACCATCTTCTTCGCCTCGGTCTCGGGACTCTGGGGCGTGCTGGTCACCGACTCGATCCAATTCGGCATTACGATGACCGGCACGGTCGCCGTGTCCTACTTCGCGCTGCAACAGCCGGCGGTCGGCGGGTTGTCGGGGCTGCTGGCCAAGGTGCCTCCGTCCACGCTGAACCTGCTGCCGGATTTCAGTGACTGGACGGCGGTGCTCACCGTCTTTCTCATACCGATCACCGTCCAGTGGTGGTCGGTCTGGTATCCCGGGGCGGAACCGGGCGGGGGGAGCTACATCGCCCAGCGGATGCTCGCCGCCCGGTCGGAGCGCGACGCCGTGACCGGCACCCTGCTCTTCAATGTCATGCACTATGCGCTGCGCCCCTGGCCCTGGATCATCACGGCGCTGGCCTCGACCATCATCTATCCCCAGCTCAGCGACATCGCCGCGGCGTTCCCTCACGTCGATCCGAGCCTGATCGGCCACGACGTCGCCTATCCCGCGATGATGCGCTTCCTCCCCGCCGGCTTCCTCGGACTGGTGATTGCCGGGACGCTCGCCGCCTATCGTTCCACCATCGAGACCCATCTCAACTGGGGCACATCCTATCTAGTGCATGACCTCTACCGGCGCTTTCTCCGCCCCGGCAAGGAGGACCGGCACTACGTGCTGGCGGGCCGCCTGACCACCGCCGGCCTGATGGTCTGCGCCGCGCTGATGACGTACGCCCTCAGCACGGCGAAGGAGGCCTTCGACCTGATCCTCTCGATCGGCGCCGGCACCGGGCTGCTCTATCTCCTGCGCTGGTTCTGGTGGCGGGTGAACGCCTGGAGCGAGATTGCGGCGATGGTCTCGAGCTTCCTGGTCGCGATCGGCTTTCACATCGCCGGCAAGGCAGGGTTCCATCTTCCGTCGCATCTCACGCTCATCGTGAGCGTGGCCATCACCACTGTCATCTGGATTGCGACCGCGCTGCTCACCCCGCCCACCGATCCGGAGCGACTGGCCGGGTTCTACAAGCTGGTGCGGCCGGGCGGCCCGGGCTGGGCGCCGGTGCAGGCAGCCACACGCCTCGAGCCCTCGACCGACAGCCTCACGGCGTCTTTCGCGGGCTGGATCTGCGGCGTGGCATTCGTCTACGCGGCGCTGTTCGGCGCCGGAAGCCTGCTGTACGGGAGGACGACGCAGGGTCTCGTCTGGCTCGCGATCTTCGTCGTGAGCGGACTCGCGCTGCTCCGTCTGGTGCCGAAGCTGTGGGGGAGCTCCGCGCGCGGCTGATCCGCGCGGGCGATCCGCCGTCTCAGTCCCTCTTCCGGATCTCCAGCAGCCAGCCCTTTCCGGGGGGCACCGCGATCTCCGTCCCCGGCGCGAACTCCGCGCCGGGCTGGAAGTCGCGGATCGGCATGGCGTGGATCGTGGCGGTGGCGGCATCGATCCCGAGCGTCTGCCAGTCGATCTGCAGCCGCACGGCCGCCGTGTCCGGCGCCCAGCTCGCGATTGCAACCAGCGCCCTGCCCTCCCGCAGATAGCTCGTCGCCAGCACGTCCGGCCGCCCGGTGCGCACCGGTGTCGCCGGGTCCCACCAGCCGTCCATCCTGGCAGCGCCGATCCCGAAATCGTCCCAGACCTTCCAGAGCGGTCGAGGATCGCCGGCCCAGGGGAGCCGGTTCGTCATCCCGAAGAGCATCCCGCGCCAGGGATTGCCGCCGCCTTCGAGCATCTCCCCCATGACCCCGAACGGGATGCCTGACATCTCGACCAGCCAGTAGTCGGGCGGACTGTCGTAGTCGAAGTATTCCCCGAACCAGATGCGGTCGAGATAGGGGAAGTGCTCCAGATACAGGTTGGCGCTCGAGGCCCAGCCGTCATTCGGATTGTACTGGTTGGCCGAATGCAGGTCGATGAGGGCGTCGGGCCGGTGCCGGTCGAGCGCCTTGCGCACCCGCTTCATCGTGATCCGATCGAACGCCACATCGTCGATGTAGAGCCCGTCCATCCTGACGTTGCGCGCCAGCCAGTCGAGTCCCTCGACGTAGAAGTTGTGCCAGCGGCTGACGCCGCTCGTGACGATGGCCGCGTCCTTGATCTGGGGCACGTACCAGGCCGCGATGTAGTCGTCCCCGAGATGCTCCTGCAGCCAGCTGTATCCTCCGCCCGGCCCCGGTGCGAAGACCTCGTGACCCAGACTCCGGAGCGCCCACAGTTCGGGGGCCCGCGTGGTGAGCTCCCGGACGGTGTAATAGAGCTTCACCCGCATGCCCCGCCGATGGGCGGCATCGATGTACGCCCGCATCGTGTCCGGCGTGAGGAAGGGGTAGTTGATCCACGGATTGATGGCGGTCGCGTGATGGACGTTGATGACATTCGCCCCGGCGGCAGCGACCGTGTCGAGCGGGACATAGGCGTGATAGAACCGGGTCGAGAACTGGGCCGCGGGCGTGATGGGCCGGAAGGGCGTGACGGCGAGACGGAGATTGAAGTAAAGCGAGTCGCCGGCCGCGATCGTCCGCGCGCCGCTGAAGCAGCGTACCAGGTAGGCGGCTCCCTCGAGCGTGAAGCGGCAGCCGCCCCGGCCTGCATTGTACCAGCTGGTCGGCAGAACCAGCGGCTTGAGCTGATAGAAATTCGTGTTCAGCGGCCGGACATAGTGCTCGTCCTTGAGCGTGAACTGGAGCCCGGCGTTGACGTCGCCGATCCACGCCGCGTCCTGATTGGCCTGCTGGTACCAGCGCCACTCGAAGGGGGCGGGCCGCCGGCCGCCCTTCTGCCCGAGTCCCATCATGTACCGCGCGACCGCCGAATCGAGCGGAATCTCGAGGCGGATATCCCCCAGCTCGGTCGTGCGCCGCGCGGAGAGCCGAATCTGATACTCGATATTGCCATCCGCCTCGAGCGTCCCGGTGAGGTGCATTGCGAGCGTCCCGGCCGTGCTGCTCGCGCTCCACCGGACCGCCGCCGGTCCGCGGCGGCCGTAGCGCACGCCGCTGGATTGCCAGCGGAGCACTCGACCGGCGGCGTCCGTGGCCACGAGCGCCACCGGACCGCGAAGCACTTCCCGCCCGGCCGCGCCCACCCCGGTCATGGCCGACGTGAAGTAACTGCGGATGCTGGTCGGCAGGCCGCTGGCGCCGAGCACGACCCGCCGCCCGAGGATGGAAAGCGTTCGCCCCGCGACGCTCACCGCCGTGTAGGGCCGCACGAGCGCGTCATCCTGATACAGGCGGGAGTTGAGCCAGCGAAGCCGGGAAAGACGCGCGGGCTCGTCATCACCCCGGGCAGCGACCGCTCCGTCACTGATCGTGACGACGACCGGCAACGCGACCCGTCCGTGATTCCGCGTCCCGACCGTGACCGTTCCCTCGTAGCGCCCCGGTCGTGCCGAGTCAGGCAGCTCGATCCCGAACCAGAGCGCCTGGACTCGCCCGGCCGGCACGCTGACGCGGGTGGCGAACTGCCGGCCCTCCCAGTCGACGCCGGCCAGGTTGAAGCAGGTCACCAGAGCGGCGGGAATCGAATCGGCCACACCGCCGCGATGCAGCGCGGTGAACTTCACCGAGAGTGAATCCAGCGAGTCGACCGCGTAAACGCCGATCTGAAATGCGAGGTATTCGCCGCGGACTCCAGAGATGCGGACGGGTCCGTTCGCCCCGGCCTCGATCCAGCGATGCGGCAGATCTCTCGTCATCCGGATGGGATGCTCCCGATCCTCCGGGAAGAGGAGCAGCGCCGCCCCGGCGTGACGCTCCAGCAGCACCCGGGTTTCCTCCTTGCCGGCGATCAGTTCCATCGGCGCCAGGCTGTTCCAGGTCCCATCGGACTGGATCTCCACCAGTTCCGCTTCGGGCAGGCCGCGCCAGCCATCTCCCATGCCCTCGGGTTCGAGCGCAAGCAGGCGGATCCAGGCCGAGTCACCGGCAGACGGGCGCGGATAGGAAACGCGGGGGTAATTGGCGCGGACGCTGCCGGTGTAGCGGAGATAGTACACGTCGTATTCGCCTGGACCGTCCGCCGGTTCGAAGGCGATGGTGCCGGCATCCCGGTCGATGTGCCCGCGCGCGAGCCGCATGCTCTTCCCGCTCGCCTGCGAGAGGACGACGATGTCCCGTCCTTCGGGCAGGCTGTCCCGCCGCCGCCAGGGAATCGTGACGCGGACGGCCGGCGCGGCCTGCCTCACACGGATGACGGCGCGCTGATTGCCGAGCGAATCGGCGTCCCAACTGCCCGTCCCATACCGGGGTTCCTGGGCCTGCAGGCCGGTGACGGCGGCGAGCGCGAGGCAGACGAGGACTTTCATCGGGGAATCATCCGCAGGGAGTTCGTTCGACCACCGCTTCGAGAGCCGATCGCTCGGCTTCGAGGCACGCGAGCAGCCGGAACTGGGCCCGGGCCCGATCGAGATTCTGGCCCGGTCTCGTCGTGCGATAGTAGGTGTCGCCCCCGAGATAGTCCGTCAGGAAGCGCACACCCTGCTCGTAGGTGATGAGCAATCCGGCAAAGATGAGATGTCCGCGTTCGGCCGCGGTCAGGCGCGCACCGCAGGCGCCGAGAAAGCCCGCCATGAGTGCCGCGACGAGCGCCGACTGGACCGCAATCCGCGACAGCTCCCGCTCGTCCTCCTCCGTGGGACTGGCCACGGAACGGATCAGGTCTCCCACGTCGTACAGCACTGTCCCGGGCATCACGGTATCGAGGTCGACCACAGCAAGCGCCTCGCCGCTGTGGCTGTCCAGCAGGACGTTGGCGGCTTTCGCATCGTTGTGGACGACCCTGAGCGGCAGCGCCCCGCTCGCGAGCAGCGGGGGCAGGACGGCCGCGTACGGCCGCCGGGCGCGCACAAGGGCGAGCTCCGCCGCCACGGAAGCGACCCGTCCGGCCGGATCGTGGGCGACGACCCGCTCGAACGCCGCGAGCCGTGCCTGCGTGTCGTGGAACCCGGGAATGGTCTCGGTGAGCGGAGGGCCGTGATAATCGCCGAGCATGGCCTGGAACAGTCCGAAGGCCCGACCGACCTGGTACGCCTCGTCGGTCGTCGTGGCGTGCTGGCAGGTGCGTGTGTGCGGGATGTAGTGAAAGATCCGCCACCAGGCCCCGTCAGGCGCCTGCCAGCAGAGCGAACCGTCGGCCCGGGTGAGGACCTGCAAGGCTCGCCGTTCGGCATCGGGGAGATGGCGGACCTTGCCGGCGAGGTGCGACGTGACATGGCCGAGATTGCGCATCACCGCCGCCCCGTCGGGGAAGACCTCCGGATTGAGTCGCTGCAGGAAGTAGCCGTGGCCCGTCGTGGCCGTGGCCCGCCACGAGGCATTGATGTGGCCGATCTCGACTGCCTCGAGACTGACGCCTCGCAAACCGAACGCCGCGATCGCCGTCCGCGCCTCGTCCTCCCCTATGGCCACAGCACCTCCGGATAGCGGCCCTCATCCACCAGCGCCCGGAGTGCCGCGCTGACCCAGCCTCGATCCTCGGCGTAGGTGACGCCACACCAGCGATCCGAGGTGGGAAGCACTTCGACCGTCGCCTGCCCTCTGGCCATCGCGATCTGGACCGCATCGGGGAGGTAGCTCTCGTCGCGTTCGCCCGGACCGCTGGCGATGAACTCCGCGAAGACCTGCGCAAGCGCGGGAAGAATCGAAGCGCCGAAGGCCCAGAGGTTCATCGACACGAGGGCATCGCCCGGGAGGATACGCTGCCCCGGCCCGACTGGAGTCGTGAAGCTGCCGTCGGCACGTCGGGTCAGCTCCCGGAGTTCGGCGATATGGCGGAGCCGACCCCCGGTGCCCTGTTCGAGCAGCGCGCGATTCACCCCCCCGGCCGGGCTCGCCGTCGCCTCGAGACGATAGCCGACGACGGCGTGATGCAGACTGCCTGGCGGAGAGCGACGGAGGAACTCGGCAACCACCTGCAGCGATTGCCGGCCGTAGAAGTCGTCGGCGTTGAGCACCGCGAAGGGGCCATGCAGTTCCGGGCCCGCCGCGAGCACCGCCTGGGTGGTCCCCCACGGTCGGGTGCGGCCGGCGGGCAGTGGGGTCCCGCCGGGCATGGCATCGAGCCGCTGATGCGCGGTCGCGATCTCGAGGCGGGAGCGGTAGCGGTCGCCGATCGTCCGGGCGAAGGCCTCCGCGATGTCGGGGCGGATCACGAACAGCACCCGGTCGAACCCGGCCCGCCACGCGTCGTACACCGAATAGTCCATCAGTGTCGATCCGCCGGGTCCGAGCGGATCGAGCTGCTTGAGCCCTCCGTACCGGCTGCCGAGCCCCGCCGCCAGCACGACGAGTGTCAGGCGGTCGGTCATCGCCCTGGCGCGAAGAGCACCGCGTTCGTGAGCAGCTTCGCCGGCCCCCGCCAGAAGCCGCGATAGACCGGGTTCTCGGCGAACACGACCACGTTGCCACTCCCGACCGATTCGACGGCGGCCCAGACCGAGTTCCGCAGCAGCTTCTCGGTGTTGTTCGGCCACGTGAAGCCGGCAAGCGTGAGATCGCTGCCGGTGAAGACCACCGGGTTGGCACCTCGTTCGGACGGCTTGAGGAAACTCCCCGTCTCCATGAAAACCGGCAGCTGGTCGCGGTCGTACCCGAAGGTCAGCCAGTGGCTGCGATCGAGGGTCGCACGGAAGATCGCGCCGGGCACAGCCTCCGGCGTGTTGCTACCCGCGGCGCTCGGCGAAACGAGCGGGGGGCCGGGGTGCGCCGCATCGATGACCACGGTGTCCTTCACGGCGACCGAGTCCCCCGTGAGCTCCTTGACGGTCGTGAGCCCGACCTCCTTCCGCCCCAGCAGGTCGGTCGCGCCACCGAAGGCGATCACCGCCCCGCCCGATTCCACCCAGCTCCGGAGCTTCGTCGCGCCCGCCTCACCCAGTTCACGCCACAGGCGTCCCGCGTAGCCGGAGGGGATGATCAGGACGTTGTAGTTCTCGAGGTTGGCATTGCCGAGCGCCGACACGTTCACCGGGGTGACGGGGATACCCAGTTCACGATCGAAGTAGAACCAGACCGAACCGAAGGCGGTCTGGTCAATTCCCTCTCCGGCCGCCAGCAGAATGTGCGGAGCACGCACCGCAATGACTGTTTCACTGCCAATTCCGAACTGCCCCGAGTCAGGAAAGGCCGAACGGACGGCGGTCACCCGGGCGCCAGTTTCCCGGGCGAGTGCCGCGATCCGGTCGTGGACGGCTTCCGGATTCCGCTGGAGCCGCACGACGAAAGTGCCAGTCGGGTATTTCGTCCCGTCGGCGGTGAGCGGCCGCGTCGCAACGCTGACCCGGAAACCTTCCCGAAGCAGCCGCATCGCGAGCCGGGTGCCGGCCTCCGATTCGTCGCCGAAGAGGTAGGCGGATTGCGCCCGCGCGGGCGCTGGCGGCGGCGCAACGGAATCGGTCGCCTGAATCCGCTCGGCCGCGACCCTTGTCGTGTCGTCGGTCCACCACGCCTCGAGCCCCAGGGTGAGCGGCAGCGACCAGGCGGTCACATCGTAGAACTCGTAGCCTTCCTTGTTCTCTTCGGCGCCCCGGCGCTGGTTGCGCTGGAAGGCGGCGAACTGCCGGCGCACGAACCCTGAGTCCCAGACGGCTCGCGGCTCGAGCATCGTGGTGGCCAGCCGGGCCTCGGGCTGGGCGAGATCGACGATGTAGGTCCCCGCGGGGAAGCTGCGCTTCGCCGCCACCGGCCCACCCATGTACGATGTCGCGCGCAGCGGAGTGTAGCTCTGCGTCAGGCGGCTCACCTCGATCTCCTCCCCGGCGAGGCGCCGCGCGAGCCACCTGGCCCGCCCCGGGTCGGTCGAGCTGAACAGCACCCGGCGCATCGGCCGCTTCTGGGCCTCGCTCATGCCGGTGGCGTGGAACTCGTGGAAGTCCCGCAGCCGCTCCGCGCGATTCTTCGCGGCATACTCCAGTGTGGCAAGCGAGGCCGTGTAGTGATGCGCGATCGCCATCTCGAACGTCACGTAGCTGCCGTCATCCTTCCGCTTCTTCAGTTCCGGGCCGCCGTCGGTTTCGTACGTCATGCCGATCCCGCCGCGCATCGACGGCCACATGTCGATGTACCCCGGGTAGAAGAAGTCGAACACGTCCCGCACGTAGTACTGCCAGCCGAACCGATCGAAGGCCTGCCCGTTGTATTTCCCGAATCGTTCGAACCAGTCGTACGTCTTGCCCGGCAGGTTGGCGTTGTGGGCGTCGGCCACCGGAGGAAAGAAGTACTGCGAGGTGGTGCTGTGCAGGTCGGCGACGACCTGGGGGTGCCAGCGGACGTAGACCGAGGCAAGCGCCTTCGACTCGTTCTGGGACTGGGCCAGCAGATCGCGGTTCATGTCGAAGCGATAGTGATTGTACCGGCCCCAGACTGCCCATGGCTCGGTCTGCTCCACGGCCAGCGGATCGTCGCTGCCCACCGCGATGGAGTTCGACCAGGCGGCAAAGCGCTCATGGCCGTCCGGATTCTGCGACGGGTTGATGAGCACGACCACGTTCTGCAGAATCTCCTGGGTGGCCGGCTCGTCGGAGGCCAGCAGCTGATAGACGGTCTGCATCGCCGCCTCGAAGCCCGCCGGCTCGTTGCCATGCACCGAGTGATTCAGCAGCACCGTGACGGGGGTCCGTTCCGCGAGGGTCCGGGCCTGATCGGCGCTGGTCCTCCGGGGGTCGGCGAGCAGCGCGAGATTGGCCCGGATCTCGTCCAGCCGCGCCAGATTCGCCGGCGAGGAGATGATCAGGAGCCGCATGACTTTCCCCTCCGCCGTCCGGCCGATCACCTCGGTGCGCACCCGCTCCGGGGCCGCCTGGATCAGCCGATCGAGGACCTGCTGCTGCTGGTAGTACATCGTCTGCTGCGAGCCCACCGGGTAGCCGAGGATCGACTCGGGTCGGGGCACCTGCGACCGGTAGGGACCGCGGGCATAGAAATCGAAATCCTGTGCGTGGAGGAGGGTCGGGAGCAGCAGTAGCGTCGAGAGCAGGCGCATGAACGAGGCTCGGCTGGCGAGACGTAATCGAGTGCGACTCGGCGAGCGGATGCCCGGCGAGCAGCTGTGGAGGTTGTCAGGTCAGAACATACCGCGCACCGGGGCGGTCAGCCACCGGCGAGCTGCACCGGGCGGAGTCCACCAATCCCGCGCTGCCGGTGCCACAAATCCCACGTCTCGGCGACGACCGCCCCAATCAGGAAGACCAGCGCCGTGTAATACAGCCACAACACGAACAGGATCACCGCGCCGATGTTGGCATCCGCCGAGAACCGGTTCACCACGGCAAGATTGTGGAGGTACCACCCGAAGGCGCGCTTCGCGAACTCGAACAGCACCGCGGTGAAGAGCGACCCGGCGAGCGCCGCCCGGCGGGGCAGTCTCCTCGGCGAGGCGTGGCGGTACACCAGGTAGAACACCAGGACGGAGAACCCGAAGGCGACGACCTGGGTCACGACGTAGCCGAGCCCGCTCACGAAGAAGCCGAGCGCTGGAATCGCCGAGATCATCTCCTGGCCACGGGCTCCGATGATCTTGAGGCCCCCGCTCAGCACAGCATTGGCGATGATCAGGGAGACGGTGAGCACGACCATCACGGCGTCCCGCAGCTTCCCCAGCAGGTAGCTGATGATGAAATGCTGGCCGGAGCTGCGGCGCGGCACATCATACACCAGCGTCAGGGACGTCCGGATCGAGGCGAACAGGCGGGTCGAGAACCAGACGAAGAGCGGGATGGCGTAGAGCGAGATCGTCGCGCGGGCGCGGGTCAGGCCGAGGAAGAACTTTTCAACCGCCGCAAAAGGCCCCTCGCCGTCACTCCCTGACGGCGGCATGAGCCGCTGGAAAAGCTGCTGAAGGTCCTGCGCACTCGAACGCGGCGAAAGATGAGCGACGTGCGTGAGGGCGACCAGCACGAGCAGCAGAAACGGAATCGCCGCCAGCAGCGCGTCGAAGGTGAGCGCGCTGGCGAGGAAGGGGAGATTGTGTCGGTCCGCCTGCACCAGGGTCCGCCACCCGAACGCCCGGAGCCCCTTGAGGCGGCTGAGGAGGATCCCTCCGGTCAGGCGACCGGCTCCTCATCGTCGGCGTCATCATCCTCGAGAACGGGCTTCCGGCGCCGGGCTCGCGCCTCGGCGAGGCGACGCTCCAGGTCGCTGCGGGCCTCGTCCCGCTCGTCCTCCCGGTTGGTCGCCTCGGGCTTCCGCCACTCCCCGGTGATCTTCTCCGAGAGCTCGCCGACCTTCTCTTCGGCGAGCGCGCGTGCCTTGCGAAGCCGGCGCTTCAGCGCCCGCCGGGTCTCCGCCCCGCTCTGCGGCGCGAACAGGAGCCCCACCGCGACGCCCAGCAGCGCACCGAACAGGATGGGCTTGATGGAACCGCCCTCGCGCTCGACGTACACGACCTCCCGGTCGTCATCCCTGGACATGGTCACTCCCCCGCTTCCGCGTCGTCCACCGCGGTCACCAGCGCGCGTTCCAGCGAACTGTGGGCCTGGTAGGGCGCCTGGATGTACTTGGTGACCAGCGCGGTCGTTCCCGCGATCTTGAGCTGGTCGAAGAGGAATCCGAAGGTCTTCTCGAGATCCGCCGCGATGCTGGCGCGCGCCTCGGCGGGCAGACCCCATACTTCCTTCTTGAACGGTCCGATCGCCTTCTTGCGGGCCTTGTAGTAGAACTGCTCGGCCGTGTCGCCCGACTTCTTCTCGCTTTCGGCGTTCACATCGAGCCAGTCGTACATCCGCTTGCGAAGGTCCGCCGGCAGCGCGGGATGATCGAACACCAGGCTCTGGAAATTGGTCGCGAGATGAATCTCCGCCGTCTCCAGCCGCGCGAAATTGCCGAACGCGTCGGGTGGCAGCGTGCTCGCCCCATGCTGCACGGCACCCGACATCCCGTACTCCTCGCGCGCGGCCTTCGAGAGCGCGGCCAGCGCATCGAGATCCAGCTTCACCTTGGCGATCGAACCGTCGGGGAGCACCACCCCGCCGTGGCTGGTCCCCGTCTGGACGGAGATCTTCGAGATCCCCTCGAGACTCCCATAGCGCTTGAGCGAGGCCGTGTAGCCATCCATGAAGGCCCGCAGCTCTTCCACCGTGCTGTTCTTGTGGCCCACTTCGCCGATCTCGGCCCCGACCGACACCGAGATCCCCTTCGGCTCACGCTCGCGGATGAAGTGGGTGATCTCCGCGGCGTGCTCGAAGTTCAGCCGCTGCTGCTCATGAAGCGTGGGATGCGACAGGTCCACCAGCGTGGAGGTGTCGACGTCGATGTTGTAGAACCCGGCCCCAACCTCCTCGGCGATCAGCTTCTTGACCTCGCTGACTTCCGCCTTCGGATCGGCCTGGTACTTCTTGGCGTTGACCTGGCAGTGATCCCCCTGGATGAACAGCGGCTGGAAGTAGCCTTCGCGGAGCGCCGCACCGATGATCACGGACACGTATTCCGCAGGACGCTGATCTGTGTAGGCGATTTCCGAGCGGGCGATTTCGATCAGGATCGCGCCGGCGTTGCGCGCCTTTGCCGCGCGGAAGATGGCCCGTGTCGTGTCGTAGGTCATCATTCGGACGTTGATCGCCGGCACGGTGAAGCCACCGCACTCGCCCCGCCCTCTCGCGAAGTAGATCGGGGCAATCGACTGCGGGCGCGCGCCCACCGCCTGCCCGATCTCCCACAACAGCCACCGCGCCGCATCGCGATCGGCTGGCCCTCCGAAGACGGCCTGCCAGACCAGACGATCGGTCGCTTCGCCCTGCAGTCGCCCGGCGTCGGCGACCGTCACGGCCTCGCCACTCTGCACGACGGCGCCCCCGTAGAGGGCGATGAGTTGGGCGCGATGATCCGTCATAAGTGACTGTCCTCTTGGAAGTTGCGTTACGTTCTCGAAAATCTAGGCGGGCCGCGGCAGGCCCGCTAGCGCGCCGCCTCGATCGTGAGCACGTACGAACCTTCGGTACGGTCGAATTCGTTCGCCTGAATCCAGTAGACGCCGTCGTCAGGCACGGTCACGGAGATCTTCGCCTCCCGGCCCGCGCTCGCGCCCGTGTGTTCCATCGAGCTGAAGCGCTCGCCACCGGAGGGCTGCCGTCCGAAGAGGAGATAGCTCCCGAAATCGGGGGACATCATGATGATGTTGATACGCTCGCCACGATGGCCGCGGTACACGTAGGTATCGATGTAGGTGGTGTCGAAACTCAGCGGGTCACCGGCGGCGAGCTGGCCGCGGATGGTCTGTCCGATCTGGATCTCCGCCGCCCGGGCCCCCGAGGGCGCTGCGGCAACCGGCGGGGCGGACTGGCCGGCGCTGGAGGGAGTCGGTGAGGCCGCGGCACCCGGCGTCAGGCCCTGCTGCAGCGGGCCCACCGAACCGATCGCCGGCATCGGCGTGCCGCCCGGAGCGGTTTGCGGCTGAGCCTGCGGCGCGACCGCTGCGACCGGCTGATCGCCACGACTGCTGCTCACGAACAGCGTGTACGGGCCCTTGCCGCTGAAGAGCGCATTCGGTCGGACCCAGTATTCGCCATCACTGTCGAGGGTGACCACCAGCTTCGAGTCCTTGCCGCCGGCGCCGTTGTTGTCCGCCTCGGCCCATGTCCAGCGCCCGTTCGTCACCGGGCCGAACGTGAGGTAGGAATCGACGGCGTCCGACTTCTGCACCATCGTCAGCGTCTCGCCGCGGCGGCCCTGATACACCCAGATGTCGGCCGGACTGCCGTCGGAGAGCGTATCATCACCGGCGCCGAGAGTCCCGCTGAGCCACTGACCGAGGACAAGCGGCATGTGGGCGCCTGGAGTGGACGACACCAGCGGATTCGACCCGCTGCTCGGAGGGGGCACGCTGGGGGACGGCGCGCTGACGCTACCGGTCTCCAGAAGCAGGGAATACGCGCCGGTCTCACCCACCTTCAGGGTGTTTGCCCTGACCGTGAACTCCGCTTCGCGGGGAAGCGCCAATTCGATCTTGGCATCCGTCCCGCCTGCGCCGTCATCGTCCGAATCGACGCTCATCCACTCCCCCTTCTCGTTGTAGTACCCGAGCTGGAGGTAGGCATCGAAGGTGGGAGCACGCATGGTAATCCGGACCTGCTGCCCCCGGGTGCCGTTGAAGCGCCAGAGGTCGGCGTAGGTATCGTCGTCCAGCTTGAGATCGCCGGACTTGAGTTCCCCCTTGGCGATGACGCCGGGCCGGAGCACGGCCTGCGACTCGGCGCGCGAAGGTACCAGCACCAGACTCGTGCCCACAGCAAGGGCAAGGTAGGCAAGACGACCGAAATGCGAGACCATAGGAGACCCTGAACGCGAGATGTGTGAGACAGCTCAGACCATGTCGCCTGGGGGAACGCCGAGCGATTCGCCGGTGAACCCCGGTCGGCCCATGGCCGCATAGGTCAGTTGCTTGCCCAGCTCGACCCCGGGCTGATCGAAGGGGTCGACGCCATACCAGATGCCGGCGTAGCCCGTCGCGAGCTGGAAGAACATGATGGCTTCACCGAGTGACGCCGCCGACAGCTCGGGCAGCCGGAGCGAGCAGCTCATCCGGCCCATGCGGGCCAGCGCCGAGGAGGTCGCCTGACACTCCGCCTGCAAGAGCTCGGCCAGCGTGTGTCCGGGGAGGTAGGCGAGGTCGGCCGGCAGGTTGGGCAGTTCGGGAATGGTGACGTCCTCGGCAAACTGGTCCACCTCCATGAAGGTGACGACCTTGTCGTACGGGCCCTCCATGAAGAGCTGCACCTGGCTGTGCTGGTCGGTCGGGCCGACGGCGCCGAGCGGGGTCGGCCCGACGTGGACCTCCTGTCCCCGTCGATCCTTCGCCTTGCCGAGGCTTTCGGCCCAGAGCTGCCGGAACCACTCGGCGAATTCGCGCAGCCGATCGGTGTACGGCATGAGCACGTGCATCCGCGCCCCGAGGGTCGTATCAGCCGACCAGTGCAAGGCCGACCAGAGGGCCGCCGGGTTCTGCAGCAGGTCATCCGACTCCGCGCGGGCAACCGCCTGCCGCGCACCGGCGAGCAGTCCCTCGATGTCGATCCCCACCAGCGCCGCCGGCAGCAGTCCGACCGGCGACAGCACGCTGAAGCGGCCGCCCACGTCCGCGGGCACCTCGAGCGCGGCGATTCCCTCGCGGCTCGCGATCTCGCGGAGCGCCCCCCGCTTCGGGTCCGTGGTGAACACCAGATGCCGCGTAGCGGCCGGTCCGAGCGCCTGTTCGAGCCACTGTCGGATCACGAGATACTGGGCCATCGTCTCCGCCGTGCCGCCCGACTTGCTGATCACGTTGACCAGCGCCCGGCGCGGATCGATACGGCGGAGCGCCTCAGCGACCGAGGTCGGGTCCACGTTGTCGAGCACCGTGAGCCGCGGAAAAAAGTCCCGGCCCTCGTCGTCCAGCTCATTCCACCCCGGACGCTTGAGCGCATTCAGCAGCGCCTTCATCCCGAGCGCCGACCCGCCGATGCCAAGCACGAGAACATGGTCGAACGCCTGCCCGACGCCCTCGGCGAAACGACGGATCTGCTGCACCGCGTTTGCCTGATCGCCGAGCCGATAGAAACCATACTCCCCCTGGGACCGCCGCCGCCGCACCTCGGCCTGCACGTCGCCGAAGTGGCGCGCCAGTTCCGCCAGCCGCGGCCGGGGCAAGCCGTGCACCCCGTCCAGCCGGTCACTGAACATCCGCCCGTAATGGAGCTTCATTCCTCTACCTCTATCGTGAGCCCGTCGTATGCCGGAGCGACCCCGGGCGGAAGCTGAGCGGCGAGCTCGGCATGCCCGGTTTCGTGTGTGAGATGCGTGAGAAAGGTCCGTTCCGCCCCGATCGCCCTGGCCGTCTCGATGGCCTCCCCGATGGAGAGATGGGTCGGATGCGACCGCCACCAGAGGGAGTTGAGGACGAGCACCTTGAGCCCGCCGAGCTGCGACCGCACCGCTTCGGGGACGGATTTCACGTCGGTGATATAGGCGATCGGCCCGAACCGGTAGCCGAAGACCCGCAGATAGCCGTGCTCGAAGGCGAGCGGAAGGACGGAAATGCCAGCGATCGAGAGCCTCGTCCCCGGCTCGATCGGGTGCATTTCCAGTTGCGGCTTCGAGGTGCCTTCGAACGCGCGGACCTCGTGGTCGAAGATGTACCGGAAACCACCGCGAATCCGGTCGAGCGTTTCCGCCGGGCCATAACAGGGGAGCGGTGCGCGCTGACGCACGGAGAAGATCCGGAGGTCGTCGATGCCGTTGACGTGGTCGGCGTGTTCGTGGGTGTAGAGCACGGCGTCGACCTGCGCCACTCGAGCCGCCAGCAGTTGCAGGCGAAGCTCGGGAGGCGTATCCAGGAGGATCGTCTTCCCCCCTGCCTCGAGAAGGGCCCCGGAACGGGTCCGCCGGTCCCGCGGATCGCCAGACTGACAGACCGCACAGGTGCAGCCGATCTGGGGGACACCAAAGCTGGTGCCGGTGCCGAGAAAGGTGAGTTTCATGTGACCGATGCCGCCCGCTACAACGCCTCGATCTTGAGCAGGTTGGTGGTTCCCGGCACGTCGAACGGCACACCGGCGGTCACGACCACCCGCTCCCCGGGCCGTGCAAGTCCTCGCGTCAGAATCTGCGAGCGTGCCTGGCTCAGCAGTGAATCGTAGTCTGTGGAGTGGGCCGTCTGAATCGGCAGGACGCCCCAGACCAGGGACAGTTGCCGGTAGGTTTCGACTTCGGGTGTGGCGGCGATGATCGGAACGGTCGGGCGGTAGGTCGCCACCTTGCGGGCGGTGAACCCACTGCTCGTGAAGCACAGAATGAATGGGACATGCAGCAGCTCCGAGGCGGCGCATACCGCCACCCCGATCGCATCCTCCGTCCGCGCCGGAATGCTGGACCCCGGCTTGGGGTGCCGATTGTCGTCTGACTCGGCCCGCCGTCCCACGGCCGCGTCGAAGGCCGGGCTGCGCCCCTGCCGGTGGGATTCCATCTCGCGTGCGATCCGGTCCATGGCCCGCACCGCTTCCAGCGGATAGGTCCCCACCGCCGTTTCGGCGGAAAGCATGACTGCGTCGGTGCCGTCGAGAATGGCGTTGGCGACATCGGAGGCCTCGGCCCGCGTCGGGACCGGTGCCTTGACCATCGATTCCAGCATCTGTGTCGCCGTGATCACCGGCTTGCCATGGAGATTGGCCTCGCGGATGATCCGCTTCTGGACCAGCGGCACCTCCTCGAACGGCAGTTCGACACCGAGGTCCCCGCGCGCCACCATGATCGCGTCCGAGGCCTCGAGGATGCCGCAGAGGTCGCGGAGGGCCGTGTCCTTCTCGATCTTCGCGATCAGCTTGATGCTCTTCGGCACGAGCCGGCGCAACCCGTCGAGATCCGCCGACTTCCGCACGAAGGACAGGGCGATATAGTCGACCCCGAGCGCGACGGCCTCGATGACGTCTTCCTTGTCCTTCTCGGTGAGCGCCGGCGCACTGACATCGATGCCGGGCAGGTTCATCCCCTTGTTCGACTTGAGCTCACCGCCGTACTCGACCGTGCCGATCACCCGCTCACCCTGGATGTCGTTGACCCGTACGGCGATCAAACCGTCATCGAGCAGGATCCTGGCGCCAGGATGCACGTCCCGTGCGATCGCGTCGTAGGTCGTCGAAATCTCCCCGGGCGTCACGACGGCCTCGGGGGCGAAGACCACCTGCTGCCCCGGGACCAGTCGAATCGGGGCGGCGAGGGCCCCGACCCGGATTCGCGGCCCCTGCAGATCCAGCAGGATGGCGATCGCGTCCTTCCGCTCCGAACGGACCTGGTGAACGAGGTTGATCCACTCCCGCCGGATCTCCGCTGTGCCATGGGAGGCGTTGACGCGGACCACGTTCACCCCGGCATCGAACAGGGCATGCATCTGCTCCGGGCGGGCCCAGGCTGGTCCAAGGGTGGCAACGATCTTTGTGCGGCGAATCGTGGCGTCGGGCACGGGCTCCTCAGGGAGGCGTTGGGCGGGGGCGAATGACGGAGGGGAGAATAATCGTAAGGGAGAGGCCGGAGAAGGCGCTTCAGGGTGCGGAGCAGGACCGGCTTCAAGGGTGCGTAACCGACGAGTTGCCTGAACTCCCACTTGCCCCCATCGCGGTCGCGTCGCCCTATCACACCGGGCTTCCTGCGCACTCACCGGAACCGGCCGACTACCGCGTTGGCAAAGGCTCTCTCATTGTGGAAAAGTCCGTTCGCGCCTCGGAGGATCCGACGGAAGGACGGAGCTGGATGAGATTGCGAGGACCGAAGCGGTGAAGCGGTTTCCCTCCCGATCCGGTGGAGCCAAGTGTGAGCGTCGGGCCCATTGCAACTTTTCCACATCATCGAGGCTACGCCGACAGACGCGGAGAGTGACAGAAGGAGAGTCACCCACGCATGTGGATTCAGCCCGTTTTCCACATGTGGACTGGGGAAACGCGTGGATTGAGGAGCGTATCGCGAGGTCTCAGAAGCAGCTAGGGCATCGGCTCATTTTCCACTTGAAGTCAATGAGCTAACCACAATGCCCACAATGAGAAAAACTGATCGCTGAATGTTGAAAAACGGATGGCGACAGTGTCGTCACGAAGCTGGTAACTATGCACAGCATGTGTATACGGATGCATAAATGCTGTAGGAGCGTGCTACCTGGCCCGGCGGGCATCCTGTACTGCGGCCTTCAGTGCTCGATAGGCCTTCGGGTCCAGAGCGCCGAATCGGAGGTCGCTGTAGGAGACCCGCCCCTTCTTGTCGATAACGTAGACGGTCCGACGGTTGTATCCCTTTTCCCCAGCACTGCCATACTTCCTGGACACCTTCTGGTCTGGGTCGCTCAGCAGCCGGAAGGGAAGTCCGAGACTCTGAGCGAAGCGGACATGGGTCTCGAGGGAGTCCGCATTGATCCCCACCAGGACGACATCCTCCCCGAAGAGATCCCCGTATTGGTCCGCGAAGGTGCGCATTTCCGCGGTGCAGCCGGAGGTGAAATCTTTCGGATAGAAGGCGAGGACGACGATCCTGCCCCGCTGCGCGGTCAGCCCGAACCAGGGCTCCCCCCCGACGCTGTCGCGGCTTGCCCAGGGCAAGGAGAAGTCGGGGGCCATCTCCCCTTCACGGGGACCATCGACCAGGATGGCCGCAGGCCGACCGATGGTGGAGTCCTGGGCGAGGAGCGGCGCCGCCGGAAGCGACCCGAGGCCGGCGGCCGCGAGGAAGAACATGACGGTCGGGAACGTTCTGAGACTCATGGTGCGGTTCACTCCTTGACCCCGGCCACGCGCCTGAGGGCGGGTTCGAAACGCTGGTCCGCCCCGACCCCGGTGTAGACGACCTTCCCGGCAGCGTCCACGATCACGATGTAGGAAGTCGCGGGGGCTTCGTAGGCTCTAGTGCTGGTTCCCTTGTCGTCGTACAGCACCTGGAAGGGAACATCGTGCTGCTCACTGTAGCGTCGTACCCGCTCCGGGGTCTGGTTGACGGTGACGTTCACCCCCAGGAACTGCACCTTGTCACCGACGGCCTTCTTGGCGGCGGTGACGCGAGGAAGGAGGGCTTCACAATTCTCGCACCAGGTGGCCCAGAACTCGAGCATGACAGGCCGCTTCCCGATCCACTGTCCCAGATTGACCGGCTTCCCGTCCAGGTCGTTCACACTCACCACGGGAGCCGACGAACCGATCTTGATGCCGGATTCGCCCTGTCCCTGAGCGGGGGACGTGACCAGCGCGAGTGCCACCGCGCCCACCAGCGCGCAGCGGGCAATGACAGATGTCATGAGACCTTCCCCATCTGGATGAAGTAGTACTCGGCCATGGCGAGTAATACGACGCCTGCCAGCCGTTTGATCCACACCGTCCACGCACCACTCTTTGGCAGCGATCCGGCAAGACCGGAAATCAGCCCGACCGCGACCAGGAGGGCGGTCATGCCGAGCGAGAAGACGAAGAGATACGCGAAACCCCATCCTGCGCTCTGGGTCGCCGTGACGAACGTGAGGGCCGCCGCGAACGCGGGGGCACCGCAGGGAGCAGCGACCAGCCCGGAGGTCGCCCCCATCGCGAAGACGCCACCATAGGACCCGCCGCCGAAACGGTTCGCCCAATTGAGCAGTCGGCTCGGAACGGTGACGGGGAGGACGTCGAGCATCGCGAGGGCAAACAGCAGCAGCAGATTGCCGACCCCGAAATACGACCAGCGGTTGGAACTGACCGATCCGAAAAGTGAACCGGTCAGGCCCGCCAGCAGCCCGAGGGCGGAATACACCAGGGCCAGTCCGATGACGTAGGTGAGCGTGAAGCCGAGCGTTCGGGCCCGCGATCGCTGAGCCGCCCCTGACCCACCGAGGACCCCGGCGACGATAGGGATCATGGGATAGACGCAGGGTGTCAGACTCGTGACGAGCCCCGCTCCGAACATCGTGGCGAGTCCGATGAGCGGGCGCTCCCGGAGGGCGGCGTCAAGTTGAAGCATCACGCGGGCCCGGCAGCTCCGGGGAGTCGCAGGTCGCGCTAGTGCGCGGCACCGGCAGCCTGCTCCGAGCCGTAGCGGTTTTCGACGTACTCGTTGAGAATCTTGAGGAAGTCAGCGACGATCGTGTCGCCCTTGAGCGTGACCAGGAGCCGACCGTCGACATACACGGGCGCCTTTGGCTCCTCGAATGTCCCCGGCAGCGAAATGCCGATATTCGCGTGCTTGGACTCCCCCGGGCCGTTCACCACGCACCCCATCACGGCAACCTTGAGTTCCTCCACGCCCGGATGACGAGTCCGCCAGAGGGGCATCTGCTCCCGCAGATACCCCTGGATGTCCTCGGCCATCTGCTGAAAGAACGTGCTGGTCGTACGACCGCAGCCCGGACAGGCGGTCACCTGCGGCGTGAAGCTCCGCAAGCCGAGCGATTGCAGGATCTGCTGCGCCACGAGCACCTCTTCGGTGCGATCACCGTTCGGCTTGGGCGTGAGCGAGACGCGGATGGTGTCGCCGATGCCCTGCTGAAGCAGGATGGCGAGACCGGCGGCACTACCCACGATGCCCTTCATCCCCATTCCGGCTTCCGTCAGGCCAAGGTGCAGCGGATAGTCCGCTCGCCCCGCCAGCATCCGGTAGACGTCGACGAGATCCTGGATGCCGGACACCTTCGCGCTGAGGATGATCCGGTCGTGCGGCATGCCCAGCCCCTCGGCCTGCGTCGCCGAACGAATAGCGCTCTCGACCATCGCCTCCATCATGACATCCCGTGCGTCCCGAGGGACCGCCAGCCGGGCGTTCGCGTCCATCATCTCGGTGAGGAGAATCTGGTCCAGCGATCCCCAGTTGACCCCGATCCGGACCGGCTTCTCATTCCGGAGAGCCACGTCGATGATCGCCCGGAAGTTGTCGTCGGCATGCTTCCCACCCACGTTGCCGGGATTGATCCGGTACTTGGCCAGAGCCTCGGCACAGGCGGGATATTTCGTCAGCAGCAGGTGGCCGTTGTAGTGGAAATCCCCGATGATGGGAACTCGGACGCCCTGGGTCTCGAGGCCATCGACGATAGCGGGGACCGCCTGGGCCGCTTCTTCGTTGTTGACGGTCACGCGCACGAGCTGGCTGCCGGCGCGCGCGAGGGCGGACACCTGCCGAATGGTGCCTGGGACGTCGGCGGTGTCGGTGTTCGTCATCGACTGCACGACGATCGGATGCGCACTGCCGACGGGGACACCGCCAACCATCGCGGTAACGGTCGGACGACGAGGAGAGAGAGCCATAGGAAGGGAATGCTACTGCGGTACCGGGGGACTGAGAAGGGATTGATCGCGGGCGCGTTCTATCTGGTACGGAGGGGCGCAAGAGGCTGGTGATGCACGAATCCTCGGGCCTGGCGCTGGATTGTCGCACTTGCTCAACAGCAGCCTGCCTTCCGCCACCGGCACCATTGCACTAAGTGCTTTGTGAATATAGACTTACGTTGACACAGGAAACCAATAACCATGGCATATCGCTTGCCCCTGAGGGGTGCTGTTGCCGAATCGATCACCGGCTGTGCGCTCCCGCTATCCGTCACTGAGCGCCGGACCGAGACCCGTCCCGTCTGCGTAAGGACTCGTATGAACAGCGTAGTGACCGTGCGTTCCTTGGCGATCCGAGCGCTTCCAGCCGCCTTCGCGCTGTCGCTGCTCGGACTTCAGGCCTGTTCGAGCAACGACCTGATCGCCCCGAGCAGCGTGACGCAGCTACCCGCGGGCCCCGCGTTCAGCCTGGATCCGGCGCCGGTCCTCACCACGAATACGAACGTCTGGAACGCGCTGGCGCCGATGCCGACTCCGCGCACCGCGGCGGCAATCGAGGTCGTGAGCAACCAGATCTACCTCATGGGTGGCTGGGACGGGACCGCCGCTTCGGCAAAGGTCGAGGCGTACGATCGCGCCACCAACACCTGGATCACCAAGCCTTCGTTGCCGGCGGCCCGGTACGAGGGCAATGGCGCCGCGGAAATCGGCGGCTGGTTCTACGTTCCGGGCGGAAAGTCGTCGCTCGGCGTGCCCACGACCTCACTCTACATCTGGAACAAGACCAAGTGGTCCGCGTCGAAGCCGATGCCGGCGCCCTCGGCCTGCGGCACCACGATCGCGCTGGTCAACAAGCTCTATGTCTCCTCCGGTTGCGACGCGACTCCGGGGTACAAGAACAACTATTACATCTACAACAAGACCGCGAACACCTGGACCGTTGCGGCCCCCTCCCCGACCGCCCACGCCTTCGGCGCCTCGGGTCAGGTCAACGGCAAGGCCGGACTGATGGGTGGCTACGACTCGACCGGTCATGTCACTGCGGCGTTCGAGGTCTACGACACTCTCACCGGCACCTGGAGCTCGCTCGCGCCGATGCCGACGCCGCGCGCGCGGATGTGGGGCCGCCATGTGAACGGCCTGATCTACGTCATGGGTGGCGTCGACGACGACGGCAACACTCTCGATGTCGTCGAGGTCTACAATCCCTGGACGGACACCTGGACGGCGCAGAACCCGCTGCCGACACCGCGTTCGGGGCTGGGCGTCATGGACATCGGCCACGCCGATCCGTACGTGCAGGCGATCGGTGGCACGGATGCCTCCGGGGCGGTGGTTGGCACCAATGAGATCCTGACGCCCGGGAACATCTGGGCCGCGCGGAAGGCGATGCCGTCGGCCGTATCCCGGTTCGCCGGTTCCGGCACTGTCGGAGCGAACACCTACATGGCGGGCGGCATCAACGCCACCGGCGCCATCACGACGTTCCGCTACTTCAACGGCACGGCGTGGACCCAGAAGACTGCCCTGCCCCTCGCCCGCTACGACGGCAATGGCCTCGATGCGATCGGCAATCTGCTCTACGTCGCTGGTGGCTATTCGCCAACCAACGGGCTGCCGACCCGCACGCTGTACGCCTACAGCATCTCGGGTAACACCTGGTCGACCAAGGCGCTGATGCCTGTCGCCAGCGGCTGCGGCGCCACCGGCGCCATCAGCGGCAAGCTGTATGTCACGACGGGCTGCGACGGTGTGAACTTCAGGACCCTGCTCTCGGCCTACACGCCGAGCACCAACACCTGGGCGGCGATGGCTCCGTCGAGTCAGGCCCATGTCTTCCCGACCGCCGGCGTCTTCAACGGCAAGCTGTACGTGGCCGGAGGGCTCGACAGCAATGGCGTCGTGACCGGCACGCTCGAGATCTACGACCCTGCCACCGACACCTGGAGTGCGGGGGCCCCGATGCCCACCGCCCGTTACCATGCCGCGGGCCGGTTTGTGAACGGCTATCTGGCGGTCATTGGTGGCATCGGGATCGATGGCAACACCCTCGACACCGTCGAGATCTACGACCCGAACACCGACAGCTGGCAGACCGGTGTCTCGATGCCCTCGGCCAGGAACTCGATGGGCGCAGGCACCTCCGGCATGCAGGTCTTCATCCTCGGCGGCGCCGATGCTGCCGGGAACCTGCTCACCTCGAGCGACTCCTACACGCCGTAATCACGGCGAGCAGGTCGGCACAGCGTACAGGAAGGCGGGCCGGTCACCTTGACCGGCCCGCCTTCGTATCGCGCCCAGAGCAACCCGCTGAGGTCCTACGCCCTCGAGAATTCCGCCGCATCAATGACGGCGAGTTCTGCAGCACCCAGCCGGAGATCGCCCGCAGTGGCCGAATCGATCGCGTGCTCGGAACGCCTGGCACTTGGAATGACGATTACCGTCTCTCCCTTGGCGAGCACCCAGGCCAGGCAGACGGCGTGAGGGGTGGCGCCGATGCGCCGCGCGATGCCCAGGAGCGCCGGATGGTCGGGCAGCTTCTTCGTGAGCCGCCCTCCCCCAGTCGGGCTGTAGGCGAGGAAGGCGATCTCGTGGCGAGCGCAGTACTCCACGACTCCATCACTCAGCGCCTCCCGGAAGAAGGGATTGAGACGGTTCTGAACCGAGGCAACGTCCACGATCTGCTGGGCCTGCCGGATCTCGGCCACCGACACATTGGAAAGGCCGACCCGACCGATCTTGCCCGACCGCTGCAGGTCAGCGAGCATCCCGAGGCTCTCCTCGAACGGCACCCTCGGGTCCGGGGCGTGAAACTGATAGAGTGCGATCCGCTCCACACCGAGCGCCTTGAGCGATGCTTCGCAGGCTGCCCGGAGATGTTCGGGACGGCCATCCCTGTCCCAGCGGCCCCCAGCCCGCACGATCCCGCCCTTGGTGGCCACGAGGATCTGGTTCCTTGGGCCCGGCCATTCCTGGAGCGCTCGCGCGATCAGCCGTTCGTTGTGGCCGGTATCGCCCTCGTCGAGGCAGTAGGCGTCCGCGGTGTCAATCAGGGTCATTCCGGCATCGAGGGCCGCATGAACGACTCGGATCGCATCGGGTTCCGCGGGCCGGCCGGTGATCGAGAGATGCATCCCGCCGTAGCCTACCACCGACACCTGGGGACCTGAGGGGCCCAGCCGGCGGGTGAGCATCAGAGGCCAAAGGCCCGACGCACGAACGCGAGCACCTCGCTACGGGCCTGATAGTAGATCGCCATCGCATGCGCGTGACCGGGAACCAGGTACGCGCGCGCGTGGGCCAGGCCCTCGCTCCAGGCACGGGCGTTGGCCGCGGCCGAAAAGGCGTCCGACTCGGAACTGGTGTGGAGCGAATCCACCGTGATCCTTTCCATCGCGCGACGCGCCTGCTGTCGGCCATCGCCGCCCCAGACCAGTTCCCCGGCCGGTCCGAACGTCAGGAGGGCCTTCAGTCCAGGGACCTTTGGCGCGGTCAGGGTGACGGCGGTTCCGCCGACGCTCGCCCCGACGAGCAGGATGGCCGAAGTATCGATGTTGTTCTGCGCCGCTCCCCAGCTCGCCACCCTCAGCACGTCGTCGTCCATCCGGTTGAAGCCGACCTTGGTGACGCTGCTCACGAAGGCCGCGCCGAAGGCGTCGAGGTCGAAGCCGATTGGAGTATCGATGACCACGCGTCCCTTCGGGGTCCGGTTGGAAGCCCCATGCCCGCGCTCGTCGAAGGCGAGCACGGCGAATCCCAGCTCGTGCAGATCCTCGAGCAGGGGGGCGTAGCTGTCCGCGGTGGCGGGATATTGGTGGGCCAGGACGGCGAGCGGGTAATCCCCGCCGTCGGTGAGGTCGGGGTACGTCAGACTGCCCTTCAGAATCAGGCCGTCACCGGCCTCCACCGTCATTTCCAGCGAACCGAGCGGTGGAGGCAGCGACATGACAGCCTCAGGGACGCATGCCGAGCTGAGCGAGAAGCCGGAAGTGTTCCTTCTCCGTGATGTCGCCCGCGTCGAGCAGCGGCTTCAGCGCGGCGATGATATCCTCGCGCGTGCCGTCGACCTGGCGGCCCCGGAGTTCCTGGATGACGCGCGCGAATTTCTGGTCGTACATGTCCGCCTTGATCTCCCCTGAGCGCCTGCCAGCGGAGAGTTTGGCGATCTCCTGAGCGATTCGCGCCGGCTTGACGGGCGTGAGTTCGCCGGACTGATCGGTCATCGGTTGAGCCTCGGTAGGAAGGTGCGGATTCGCGATCCGGATTGGAGCCAAGCTACTGCGGATCGGCGCAGTACACCAGTTGTGCCCCGTGGACAGTTCAGGGTTTCGGCGGCGACTGTCGGGCGGCCGCCTCGATCGTCCGGGTCGGATCGGCCCCCCGCCAGGTGACGTCGGCAGTCGGACCGTAGGTCGGCGGCACGAGATCTTCCAGCAGCCGCAGGCAGATCCCGACCTGCGCCCGGTGATGCGCGGTGTGAAGCACGCGGCGCCAGAAAACCCAGATTCGCTCCCGAGTGGTATCGAAGAAGGGCACCGGCTCCCTCCAGCGTGCCTGGTCGAAATGTGCGATCGCTTCCAGCCGGGGTCTCGCGAGCGCGACATAACGGGCGATGTAGTCGTTGACGCCGGGTGCCTCTCCGGGGGGAAGCAGGCCTGCCACTCCCGGCTCGGCGAGGCCAATGAACTCGCCAAAGAAGCGCCGCTCCGACAGCACCTGGTGGACCAGAATCTCCCGGACGGTGCTGCTCTTCTGGTGCGGGCGGAAACCGAGCTGATCGTCGCGGAGCTCACTCCACACCGAGGCGGTCTTGTTGGTCTCCGACGCGTAAGTATCGAGCAGGTGCTGGAAAAGTGGGTCGTCGGCCCGGGCGATGTCCGCGTCGCTGATGTACGCCTTGGGGTAGTCCATGGGGCTGCCTCCGGTCGCTGGAGAGGCCTGGAACGGTTGGAGCCGCCGCAGGGGCAGCTGGCCACGGCACCCTGTCATCGTACCCGCCGCGGCAGGCTCCGTCCAGACGCATCAGCCAGGATCCCTGCGGCCCGGAAAAAACGGAGACGGGGGCGGATGTCAGGTCCGCCCCCGTCTTCCTGCCGGTCATTCCCGCCCCGGCACCCTCATCGTCTGTCGTCCTGCCCTCCGGCGAGTCAGCGACTCAGCCGCACTCAGAGAATCCGCAGACGTGGCACTTGTTGCAGCCTTCAGCATGCTCGAGCTGCGAACCGCAGTCGGGGCAGGCGCCGGCGAGGACGGGCTGATTGTGACTGAGCGAATACTGTTCCCCACCCTGAGTCACGACCTGCTGCACCTGCGCGACGGTCGGCAGCCCGGTGGGTGCCGCGGTGCCGGGGAGCAGTTCCTGCTGGACGCCGGCCTTGTCCTGCATCCACTTCTCGACCGCGATGCCGACGGCATCCGGCACCGACATGACCTTGTTCGGTCCGAGTCCGATGGAGCGATCCGAGCTGATGCCCCGGAGCTGGCGGTGCACTTCCTTCATCGGGATGCCCGAACGGAGCGCGAGGGAGATCAGTCGCCCGATTGCTTCGACATCCGCCATCAGCGCGCCACCGGCCTTGCCGAGACTCATGAAGATCTCGAAGGGCTGGCCGCGATCATCCTCGGTAATCGTGACGTAGAGTGTGCCGAGCGGCGTCTCGATCCGGCGAGTGGTGCCGCGAAGCATGTCAGGCCGGGAGCGCTTCTGGCGGCGCTGGAGATTCTCGGCCTCGAGATCGAGCACCATCTTGCGCAGCCGCTCGTTCTCGGCGCGGAACTCCGCGATTTCGCCGTGGAGATCGGCGGCCGTCTCCCGTGCCTCACCTGCCGAGGCACCGGTCATCCCACCGAGATCGGAGCGCGCCTCGGCCTTGCCGGTGCTGGTCGCCTGTTCCTGGACCTTCTTGGCGACCGAGCCGGTGGACAGGACCTGCATGTCGCGGCTGCCGTCACGATACACGGTGACGCCCTTGCAGCCGAGCTTGAAGGCGAGGCGGTAGATCTCCTCGACGTAGGCCTCGCTGGCGTCGTTCGCGAAGTTGCAGGTCTTGGAAATGGCGCTGTCGTTGTGCGCCTGGAAGGCCGCCTGCATCCGGATGTGCCACTCCGGCTTGATCTCGTTGGCGGTGGCGAACACCCGCTGCCACTTCTCCGGCACTTCGGCGAACCGGATGTGTCCGGCCTCGGCGATGCGCTTCATCAGATCGTCGGAGTACCAGCCCTCACGCTTCGCGATCGCGACGAAGTCCTCGTTCACGTCCGGCATCAGGACCCCAGCCTGATTGCGCATGAAGGCCACCGCGAAGAGCGGCTCGATCCCGGAACTGCAGCCGGCAATGATGGAGATCGTGCCCGTCGGAGCCACGGTGGTCACGTTGCAGTTCCGGAGGCGGCGCATCGGGCGGATACGGTTGCCCTGCGCGTCACGGCCGCAGGTAGCGTCCGGCCCCCAGATGCTCTTCTCCCATTCGGGGAAGACGCCCCGCTGCGTGGCCAGCCGCTCGGACTCGACCTTGGATTCGTCGTCGACGAAGGCCATGATCTTCCGGCCCATCTCGACACCTTCCTCGCTGTCGTATGCGATCCCGAGACGAATCAGGAGGTCCGCCATCCCCATGACACCGAGGCCGATGCGGCGGATGCGCTTCGAGAGATCGTCGATCTCGGGGAGCGGATAGTTGTTGGCGTCGATGACATTCTCGAGGAAGTGGGTCGAGAGATGGATCACCTGGCGCATCCCGTCCCAATCGACCTGACCATCCTTGACGAAATATCCGACGTTGATCGATCCGAGATTGCAGACGTCGTAGGGCAGCAGGGGCTGCTCACCGCACGGATTGGTCGCTTCGTAGGCGCCGAGATGCGGCACCGGATTGAAATGATTGGCGCGATCGATGAAGAAGACGCCGGGCTCGCCGGTCTTCCAGGCGCCATGAATGATCTTGTTCCAGACCTCGCGCGCCTTGAGCTGCCCCACCACCTGCTTGGACTTCGGGTGGATCAGGTCGTAATCGCCGTCGCGCTCCACTGCCTCCATGAACGCGTCGGTGACGGCGACCGAGATGTTGAAGTTGGTGATCTTGGTGATGTCGTCCTTGCAGCCGATGAAATCCAGGATGTCCGGATGGTCGACCCGCAGGATGCCCATGTTGGCCCCACGCCGCGTCCCGCCCTGCTTGACGACGTCGGTCGAGGCGTCGTAGAGGCTCATGAAGGACACCGGTCCGCTGGCGACCCCCATCGTCGAGCGCACAATCGCGTTCTTCGGGCGCAGCCGGGAGAACCCGAATCCGGTGCCGCCGCCAGACTGGTGGACCAGTGCCATCGAGCGCAGCGTGTCGTAGATGCCGTTCTTGCCGTTGGAGAGCGTGTCCTCCACCGGAAGCACGAAACAGGCAGACAGCTGACCAAGCGGCCGGCCCGCGTTCATCAGGGTCGGCGAGTTCGGCATGAACTTCCGGTGGGCCATGAGTCCGAAGAACGCCTCCGACAGCGCCTCCACCGCACCAACCGACGCCCCGTAGCGGCGGTCCGGCTCCGCAATGGTGCGTGCGACACGCCAGAACAGGTCGGCCGACGACTCGATCGGCTTGCCCTGATCATCCTTGATGAGATAGCGCTTCTCCAGCACCGTGAGCGCGTTGGCAGACAGATCGAGCGAGTGGGTTGCGTCAGCGGAATTCGCCATGGCCCGTCCCTGAACGAGGCGAGAGTGTGAAACCGGCACATGTCAGTTGGGTAACAGATCACTGCACGGCGGAGTAAAACGGAAGACAAAAGTAGGAGCGAGGGCCCTGCGCGACAATACGCGGGAAAGTCACGCAAATACGTGCAAAATCAATTTTCACATCACAAAGCTGTCACAACTTCCTGGAAGACGAAAACGGGGCGGGCTCACGCCCGCCCCGCCGACTCCAATCGCTCCAACTCACGACTTGACAGGAGGAAATTTCCCGCTGCGATGTCGCTTCGCCTGCGCGATGTAGTGTCGCCACGTCTGTTCGATGCGGAGCGTCAGTTCTGCGTCAATCGGACGGACCATTTTGCCCGGCACTCCCATCACCAGCGAGCCCGCCGGCACGCGAGTTCCCTCGGGCAGGACGGCACCCGCGGCGATGAGACTGCCGCGTCCGACGATCACGCCATTCATCAGGATGCTGCCCATGCCGATCAGGCAGTCGTCTTCGACAGTGCAGCCATGCAGGATGACACGGTGCCCGACCGCGACCCGGTTCCCGATGGTGCACGGCACCCCGTCGTCCACATGGACGATGGTACCGTCCTGGAGATTGGTCTGATCTCCGATGCGAATAGCATCATTGTCGCCGCGCAGGATCGACCCATACCAGATGCTGGACTCTTCGCCGAGGACCACGTCCCCCATCACGAGGGCGGTCGGCGCGATCCACGCCGACTTCGCGATAACGGGACCGCTCATGGAGTGTCCGGCGTGAATGCCGCCATGGTCCAGCCGTCGACCGGCTGGCCATCCCGCATCGCCGGCGTCCATTCCATGCCCTGCACGTAGTTCTCGACCGCCTGGGTGAACGCCGGCTCATTCGACGCCTGCCGAGTGCGGACCGCAAGCGTCTTCCCCTGTCGCGACACTTTCACCACCACGATCACTGCCGACGGTACGCCCTGCACGCCGTTCGGCGGAGCGAGGCGGGTCGCGCCGAGCGGAAGCGGGGGAGAATCGTAGCAGGCCCGGCCGAATCGGTTGGTGGCCGACGGATTCTCGCAATCAAGGCGGGCCAGCACCCGTCGCCGGAGCTCGGCTGCCGAGCCGGCGGGTGGGGCCGGGGCGTTGGTCGCGCTGAGATTCGGTGAGAGTACCAGCTTCCCGGACGGCTCGATGTGCACGCTGTCAGTATAGAAGGCGAATCCCCGGGCGGAGACGCCGAGTTCGTGCCAGCCGACCGGGAGACGGATGCCGGCCCCAGGCTGGGTGACGGGGCGGGAATCGATGTACACCTGCGATCCGCGGGGCAGATTCTCGAGCAGCAGCGTCCCGCTGTCCCCCACGTTCGCCTCCGGTGGCTTGCTGGCCGGAGGGACAGGCTTGGGCGCCTGGGCGTTGACCCGTGTGGTTTCCCCGGTCGCCGAATCGAAGCGGGCAAGCTCGGGAGAGAGCAAGGAAGAATCCTGCACCGCGAGGGAGTCGGGATGGATCGCGGCCGCTGAGTCCGGTACGGTGGCTGAGGGAACGGTGTCCTGGGCGGGCCGCCCCCCGAAGACCCCTTTCTTATAGAGGGTTCTCGCCCCGAGGCCGAGGACCGCGATGACCAGCAGCGCCAGTACCCAGGGGACAAAGTTTCCCTGACTCGGTTCCTCCGCGGCCACCGAGCGGCGCATCACCGAGCGCCTGGGGGTATCCGGTCCACGGGCTGGTGCGCTCCCCGGTGCGGGTGGCTGGGGAAGCGCCCGGGCGACCGGCGGGGGAGAGAGCGGAATCGATGCCGCGGGAAGCGGCGTCGTGGATTGGACAGCGAGAATCGCCTGGGCAGTCGACACGCGCCGGCCCATCACCGATTCCCGTGGCTGGCCTTCGAGGGCGCGAAGCAATGCCTCGGCGTCCTGGAAGCGGTCCAGCGGATCCTTCATGATCAGCTTCTTGATGATCTCGAAGAGCCGCCGCTCATCCGGAGTGTCGAGCAGCGGTACCGGGATCGGCTCCATGATGTGCTTGTACCCGATCGCGAAGCTGTCCTCGCCGTCATACGGCACCTCCCCGACCAGTGCCTGGTAGGCGAGCACACCGAGACTGTAGAGATCGCTGCGTCCGTCGATGCTCTGCGCGCGCGCCTGCTCGGGACTCATGTAGTGCGGGGTCCCGATCGACATGCCGGTGCCGGTCAGCTTCGAGCCGCTGCCCGCCTTGGCGATGCCGAAGTCGGTGACGACGCACTGCCCGAACTCATCGAACATGATGTTGTCGGGTTTGATGTCGCGGTGCACGATGCCGCGCTTGTGTGCGTACCCGAGCGCACTGCCGACGTCGCTCAACAGTTTCCGGATCTCTCCGGGCTGGAGCTTCTTCCGGTCGGCCAGCACGCGCGAGAGCGACCCGCCGCGGAGCAGCTTCATCACGAAATAGATGACGCGGCCGCTTTTGCCGACGCGGTAGATCTGGATGATGTTGGGGTGTTCCAGGCCGGCGGCGGTCCGGGCTTCGCGCGTGAACCGCTCGACGAATTCGGCGTCAAAGGCGAGCGAGAACGGCAGCACCTTGATCGCGATTTCGCGCTCGAGGTGGCGGTCCCGGGCGCGATAGACGATGGCCATCCCGCCCCGCCCGAGTTCCTCGAGGAGTTCGTACTCCTCGCTCAGCGCATCACGGACGATATCAAGTTCGGTCACATCGCCGCCGGCGATGGCCTGCACGGGCGTACTCACCCGCAGATCGAGGCCGCAGGTGGGGCAGAACTGCGTCGCCTTCTGGACCTCGGTGCCGCACCTTTGACAGAACATGGCCGAACCTATGCGGTTCGGACGTCGAGAGTCAAGTCTTTGAGGTGGGTGGAGTTAGGGTGGGGAGAGGCGTCAGCGGTCGATCACCTCGAAGCCGGCCCGGCTGGTGCGGAGATTCCCGGTCGCATCCTTGACCTGCACTGCGATCCAGTAGCGGCCCGGCGACAGCCGATCGAGGGCAACGCTCCGGCCGAAATGGGTCGCCATGCCCTGCGAGTGATCCTCGAACCCCAGACGGATGGCGGGCTTCCGTGCACCGAAGATGCCCAGGAATCCTCCCCCTCCCTCCTTGGTGATGAGAATCTCGGTTCGGAAGGGCGCCCCTGTCTCCAGCCCGTAGACCTCGTAGTAGAGCTCCATCGGCGCGCTGCGCCGGTAGCGTCCCAGCGGATTGAACCACACCGTATCTCCTGGCGCGGGGCGCCAGGTCAGGTTGGCGGCGCGGGCGCCAAGCGCGAGTCCGCTGATCTCGAACCGGTCCCCGGAAAAGTCCCCCGCCGTCAGGGTGTCGCTCGGGAGAATGACCCCGTTGTCATCCCCCTGCTCGATCGCCAGATGATAGGTCAGCGGACCAGGGACCACCGGCACCCTCAGCTTGCCCACCAGGTGTTCGTTGGGCGGCACGAGCTCGCGGTTGAGGAAGAGTGTGGTGGTGTCGACGGCGGCAACACTTCGGCCCGTGCGGTCGGCGACCGTCAGCCGGATGCGTACCGGATAGACGTGCCCGCGATCGGTCGGTATGTCGTGCAGGGCCGAGCCGGGGATCGCGTAGGTCACGTGCATCAGACTGCCCAGGGAATCTCGCCCGACCACGACGACATCCGTCGCCACCTTGAGCGGCCGCGCGTACGTCAGCTCGTAGGTATCGGTCTTCGTGCCGATCGCGATGCTGCGCCGCCCGAGCATCCGCTCTTCCGTCAGGTATTTCTGCGAGCCGGCGGTCCCGGCGGCGATCAGCCGGGAGTAGACCGGCGCGAACCGGTCGCGCGTCGTGAGCAGCTCGTTGGCCATCGCGGCGCCGGGACTGTTGTCGCGGTCCGCCCGGAGGGCCATCGCATCGCTGAAGCCGAGGACGTCGAAGAGGCTCTCCACCAGCTTGTAGTCCTGCACATCCTCGCGGGCCATGAAGTGGAACACGAGATCGCCGTCGGCCCGCCGGTAGTGCCAGGATTCGTTCAGCTCCATCCCCGGCGCGCTGTACGTCGCACGCTGGGTGGGCTCGCCGTGACGGATGTAGATGACGCCGCGGTCGTCGTATTCGCGGCTGCCGGAGCGATAGCGCTCGACGATATCGTAGTGCCGGTTGGGCGTGACCAGCTGGAAGTTGCGGCGGGCGTAATACAGCCGGCGATAATGCTCGCGCAGCCGCTCGCCATCGCGCAGCAGGGCACCACGATCGCGCTGTCCCCAGAACCGATGCAGGAATGCCACCCGGCGTTCACCGGACGTCTGGTCGAACTCGGCCATCGCGCTGTCGTTGGCGATGAGCGCGAGATCGGCCCGATACTCCGCCACCGACGAGGAATCGGTGCTCGCCGCTCCGTCGTAATAGGCCCGCTGACCGTCGAGCGAGCCGTGCAGGAATTCGGTGCGGGCCAGTTCGAGTTCGCCGAGCCCGTGGCGTCCCCCCTTCTCCAGGTATCCCCGGAACGCGGAGAGCGCGGAGTCGACGTCACCGACCTCCCGCTCCACCCGGCCGCGATAGAGGAGCACCTCGGGATTCGCGGCGGCCGAGGTGGCGGCCGCCTGACGGAGTGCTTCCCGGGCAATGTCGGTCTTGATGTTGATGCGCTGGCGGAGCGCCGTGGAGGCGAGTTCGACGAGTCCGTCGACGAAGGAGGGATCTTCCTGAACCGAGCGGGCGAATGCGTTGGCGGCACGGGTGAGGTGGTCCTTGCCGAACATTGCCTGCAGCCCCTGAACGATCGAAATCTGCGAGTCGCCGACCCGGTCCTCCGCCAGGCCCAGTCCATACCAGGCGAGGGGCCAGGTGGGCTGCAGTTCGGTCGCCCACTGGAACTCCCCCGCGCCGTCGTCGTAGCGGCTCTTGCTGCCCAGATCGCCGATGCGGATCGCGAGGAATCCCAGGCGCAGGTGGTGCATCGGGTTGTTGCGATCGGCCTTGGCGACCTGGATCAGCCGCTGCTCGAGCTCGAGCAGCGCGAGGCTGTCGCTCGTGGTGGCGAGCGAGTCGCGGAACACCTTGAGCGCCACACGGTCCTCGGGCGACTGCGCGAGCGCGGGCGACGCACTGGCTGAGAGGGCTAGCGCCGCCAGCAGGCAGGCCAGGGTCGAACGGACGGCCATCGGAATCGCGATCACTCCTCGATGTTGCATGTTGACGACCGGGCTGGCGGTGCATCTGCGCCGGGCGAGTCGTGCTAGGGGACGCCCGCCCCCGCCTCGAGCGCCACACTCCGCAGATACTCCGCGATCCCGTCCCGTACCGCCAGCGCGTAGCGGCGCTGGCCTTCGGGGCTGCGGAGCGCGGCCTCCTGTTCCGGCAGCATCATGAACAGCCCCTCGGTGAGCACGGCCGGCATCCAGGTCGGGCGGACGAGGGCAAGGTCTCCGCGTGCCGCACCGAGATCCCGCAGGCCGAGACGGCGCACGAGGGCGCGCTGAATCGCGCGAGCCAGCGGCAGACTCCGCGGGTGATTGTAGAACACGCTCGAACCACTATTGGTGAACGGGTTCAATCCATCGGGCAGCGCGTTGTTGTGAATCGAGACCAGCAACTCCGCGCCGACGGAATCGGCCAATCGGGTACGCGCCGCAAGATCGACCGAGACATCGGTCGTGCGGGTCATGATGACGCGGGCCCCGTCAGCCTCGAGGAGCTCCCGTACGATCAGCGCCACGGCAAGATTCGCTTCGGCTTCGCGCAGCCCGGTCGGGCCCGTGGCGCCGAAGGGTGGATGGCCCGGGTCGATGACGATGAGCCGGTCCCGCAGCGGATGCGCCGCATCGATCTTCGGCGGCAGTCGCACCTCGAGGATCAGGTCATTCCCGCTCCACCGGGTCCGATAGCCCCACACCGGACCGGCGAGATCGAGCGTGATGGTGACCTCGTCATTCGTGGCCTGCAGCCAGCGAAGGTCCCGGACGTAGCCGCCTGCGGCCCCGTAGCGAGTCCAGTTGACGTCCGCGACCGTGTTGTAGAGCCGGACTGTCAGGCGGCCCTGTTCCTCCTCGACCCGGAACGGGACACGCTGGGTCACGGGGATACGGAGGAGCGCGCGATCGGCGGCTGGTGTCAGTGTGAGGGAAAGCACCGTGCCCCGCACCGCCGGCGTTGCTGGCGGGAGGGCGATCGCGTCCGCCGCCGGGACCCAGGCCTCCTGTCCCCGGGACAGCCGCACCCGGAGATCGTCGCCCAGGCGGGCGTTCGCGACGGTGCGCGTTCCGGTGGGAAAGAACCAGTGATACGTCGCGCCCGGTCGGGCTCGGCCGATGGTGAGACTGTCGGTATTGCCCTTGCGGGCCGTATCGTCGTCGAACTCCACGACCGCGGGAAGGGTGTCCAGCAGCGCCAGCCGGATCGGCCAGCGGGCCCGGGCGGTATCGGCGCCGAGGATGGCCTCGACGACGACATCACTCGATGAGTCGGCAGGACGCCGTCCGGGAGCAGGAGTGGTCCCTCCCTGCCGACAGCAGGAGGGCATCGGTAGTGCCGGAGGCGGAGGCCCGAGCAGCGGCCCAGGATTCTCGCCGAGTGCTCGACCGCGGAGGGCGCCGATGTATTTGTCCGCGCGTCGGGGCACCTCGAGGTTCGCCGTGTCCCGGTCGAAGGCGCGTACGCCCCAGGAGACCTCGCCCGGACCGATGTCCGCCGCCATGGGAACGATCGTCCCGTCGGGCAACCTGAGACGGACCTCCGCCCCCTCGGTCGCGCGCAGGCTCACCGGGAGATATTCGTCCCGGGGCCACCAGATCCGACTCGCGGGAGCGAACGACGTCGTGTCGATCCAGACTCCAGTCGCCGGCGGCTGGAAGCGGCGGACCCGGCGCATCGTGTACAGAAGAGACGCGGAGTCGGTCGCTGACCTCGCGACGAGGGTGAAATGCGCATCGGAGTCCCCGACCAGCGGCAGCCAGGCGAGCCACGCACCGTTGGGCCACACGCGGACGGAGGTGCCATTGACCGTGAGTGTCGCCTGGCCGGTCCCGAGAGAACCGAACAGGAAGGTCGAGTCGCGGGCCTCCACGATGTCGGTCGGCGACGGGTAGACGACCGAGATTTGCAGGGCCCCGGCGGCCTCGGGAACCGAGGGGAGTCCGGGGGCACTCGAGTCGGCTGGCCCGCCCGCCGCGGGCCCCGGGGCGCCATGGGCCGTACCGGCCGGGCTTCTGACCGGGGGCGGGCCCGGCGGGCCTCCGCCGGGAGCGCAGGCGGCACTCAGAGTCAGGCTGACGAGGAGTACGACGGAGAAGCGGGAAGGCATGGGCTGCAAGGTACACAGCCACCGAGACTTACGGCAGATCGTCCGTTGACGCTCCCGGCGGCCAATCCTAGATTGCATTCGAGCATCCGTCCCCATCTCCCGGATCCGAGGTACGCTCCATCTTCATGCAACCGGCGCGGGCTGGTCAGCATCCCAGTGACACTTCCGTCTTTTCGGGGCGGTGAGGTCACCCATGGTGCCTGACGCTTCCCGCGGAGTCGCGCCCGGAGGCCCGAGCGTGAAGTGCCCATCGTGTAACACACCGGTGGGCGCGGACCTGCCGTTCTGCGGCACCTGCGGCACCCGCCTGACACAGGCGCGCGCCGCGCACGCCTGCCTTCGGTGCGGCCGCCAGAACGACCAGGGGTTCAAGTTCTGCCCCGCCTGCGGCGCGGCGTTCAGCGACACCGGCCCGCAGGTGGTCGTCCCCGTCGCGGTGAAGGCGGGCGCGGTGGCGCCGCAACTCGCCCTGCTCGACCGCGCCGGACAGGTCGCGCAGCGGTTTCCGCTGCTCAATGCGGTCACGACGATGGGACGGTCGGGGGCCGACATCAACTTCCCCGACGACGACTATCTCTCGCCCCTGCACGCCCAGTTCCTGTTCCTCGACGGCATCCTGACCCTCCGCGACCTCGGCAGCAAGAATGGCACGTGGATCTACCTCGACGAGCCGCATCGGCTCACCGACGGCGACCAGGTGCTGCTCGGGAGCCAGATCCTCCGCTATCGCCGCCTCGGCTACCCTGGCCCGCGGCCCCCGGAGCAGGACCAGACCCGGCGGCTCGGCAGCCTCACGCCGGCGGCGGACATCGCGAACCTGGCGCAGGTGCGGGCTGACGGCAGCGCGCGGGACATCCTGACGCTGTCGCCGGGGAGAACGGTGCGGGTCGGGCGCGAACAGGGTGACTGGCAGTTCCCCTACGATTCGTCGATGAGCGCGCTGCACGCGCTCATTCGCAGTGAAGATGCGGATTTCGTGCTGGTGGATGCCGGCAGCCGGAACGGGGTAGCCGTCGCGGTGCGGGGTGAGCGGCGCGTGCCGCCGAACGCCCGCCTGCTTGTGGGAGACCAGATGCTGCGCGCGGAGATCGGATGAGGGTTTGCACGACGTGCGGCGCCGAATACGGCGACGACCAGCTCTTCTGCGTCCGGGACGGGACGGCGCTGCGGAAGTCCGCGGCCGGCACCGACCTCGTCGGCGAGATCATCGCCGAGCGCTACCATATCACCAAGAAGCTCGGTGAAGGCGGCATGGGCCAGGTCTACCTGGCCGAGCATGTGAAGATGGGGCGCCGCTGCGCGATCAAGATCATGACGCCGGGGACGATGAGCGACCCCGACGCGATCAGCCGGTTTAACCGCGAGGCGGCGAACGCGAGCCGCATCAGTCATCCGAACGTCTGCGCCATCTACGACTTCGGCGAGACGCCCGAGGGGCTGATCTACCTCGCGATGGAGCTGATCGAGGGGAAGAGCCTCACCGCCCTGCTGGACGAGACCCCGGCCATGCCGCTCGCCCGGGCAGCGGGAATGATCGTCCAGTGCGCCGAGGCGCTCCAGGTCGCCCACGACCTTGGCATCGTGCATCGCGACCTCAAGCCCGACAACATCATGGTCATCACCGCCCGCGGGAAGGACACCGTGAAGGTGGTGGACTTCGGCATTGCGAAGGCGATGAGCGGCGACGAAGGGGGGAAGCAGAAGGTCACCAAGACCGGCTTCGTCGTCGGCACCCCGGAATACATGTCCCCGGAGCAGCTGGCCGGGGACAGTGTTGACGGGCGGAGCGACCTCTATTCGCTGGGTCTCGTCTTCTATCGGATGCTGACGGGGGCGTCGCCCTTCCCCGCCGACAGCCAGCAGGAAACGATGATCAAGCGGCTGACCGACGATCCGATACCCCTCGCCGCGGCGCGCCCCGATGTGCGCTTCCCGGCGGAGTTGCAGCGGGTGATGGACAAGGCACTCGCGCGGAGCCCGTCGGACCGGTATGCCAATGCGGGCGACTTCGCCCGCGACGTACGGAAGCTCGCGACCAGCATGACAGGGGCGGTGGACGTCGAGGCCGGCACCCAGGTGGTGCGCGCCGAGGAGATCAAGGCGGCGATTCCGGCGACGCGGGTGGATCCCAAGGCCGGGGCCCCGAAGCCGAAGGGCGATGCGGCTCCGGCCAGGGGATCGGCCCCGCCTCCTCCGGTCAAGAAGAGCTCGCCGATCGTGCCGATCGCGGCCGTCGTGGTGCTCGCGGCAGTCGGCGGAGGCATGTTCCTGCTCCGAGGCCGGAACGGACCCGCGCCCGCGCCCGCGGACACGACCCAGCAGGTCAACGTGCCGACGCCCCCTGCCGACTCGCAGAAGCCGCAGGGCACCGACCCCGGCCCCGTCGTTCAGATGCATGCCGCGGACACGGCGTCGAAACCGTCAGGCACCGGATCCGTCAAGCCGGGCACGAAGCCGCCGATCGGCCGGGACAGCGCCGGTCAGGGGCCCTTCCCGACCCTGCCGAATGCTGCGTCGCTTGCTGCTCAGCTCTCCGCGCTCGAGGATACGATCTTCGATACTCCCTCCAGGCGAGCGGTCGCGCGGACACGGGCGCAGTCTCTGTATCAGGACGCCTCGATTCCTCGGAACCTGCGTGGACGGGCCGCGGCGGCGGTCATGAATGCGTACCTTCAGGACGCGACCGACGCCTGCAAGAAGACCCCGCCTGATCTTGCGGCGTGGAAAGACCTCCGCGACAGCGCACACACCTGGGCGGTCAACGCCGCTGGGCTGGACGACAAATATCAGGACCGGGCCGACCTCACAGAAAAGATGACCTGCCCTTGAGCACAGTCCACGTCTCCGTCTTCGGCAAGACCGACCTCGGCCGCACCCGCGATCACAACGAGGACACCTTCCTCGTGGCCGATCTGTCGCGGCGCGTCTCGAGCCTGCAACCCGACATGCGGGAGCACGAAGTCGGCCCCCGCGGGTCGCTCTTCATGGTGGCCGACGGCATGGGAGGCGCCGCGGCCGGAGAGGTCGCCAGCCGCATGGCCGCCGACGCCGTCTTCAGCCACATGACCAGTGTGTGGCCCGAGGACAACGAGATCAGCGCCCAGCGCTTCGCCTACCGGATGAAGGAGGCGGTCGAACTCGCCAACAACCGCATCCACACCCACGCCCGGGAGCATCCCGAGGTGCGCGGGATGGGCACCACGGCGACGGTGGCGGGGATCTTCGGCTCCGACCTGTATCTCGCGCAGGTCGGGGACAGCCGGGCCTATCTGGTCCGCAACGGACAGATCACCCAGATCACCAAGGACCAGTCGCTGATGCAGCGGCTGGTCGAGGCCGGGGAGATCACCGAGGAAGAGGCGGAGCAGAGCGAGCGGCGGAACATCATCCTCCAGGCCCTCGGCCCCGACCCGCGGGTGAAGGTCGATCTCACCCGGCAGTCGCTCTGCCGCAACGACCTGCTCATCCTCTGCTCCGACGGGCTCTCCGGTCAGGTCAAGAAGGAAGAGATCTGCGAGATCACGGGAAGCACGACCGATCTCATGGAGGTCTGCGCGAAGCTGATCGACCTCGCGAACGAGCGGGGCGGCCCGGACAACATCACGGCGATCGCGGCCCGCTTTGGCGGCAACGGACTTGCCGAACCCGATGGCGGTGCCGGCGTCGGTCATGAGGTCTACCCGCTGACCGAAGCCGAGGCCACGACGGAACCGGTGCCGGTCTACACCGGCAGTCCGGCGCCGGTCCCGCTCCCCAAGCCATCACCCCAGCCCCGCTGGCTGCTGGTGGGCCTCGTGGCACTGGTCGTGGTGGCGCTCGCGCTGTTCATGCTGTTCGGCCAGCACTGAACCCACGCCCACTGCGCATGCGAGCCCAGTTCACCTTTCTCTCCGGCACGCGCGCAGGACAGACCGACGTCTTCGCCCAGGCGCACATCGGCATCGGGCGCCATCCGCAATCCGAACTCAAGTTCGACGCCGATCAGGATCTCGACGTGTCGAGCCGCCACGCGACGGTCACCCTGGTTGGCGACCTCTTCGTGCTGCGCGATCTGGGCAGCACCAACGGCACGTTCGTCAACGGCAAGCGGATCTCCGGCGACCACATGCTGACGAGCGGAGAGACGATCCGGTTCGGACCGAGCGGTCCGGAGATCCGGTTCACCGCGATCGCCACCCCGCGCGCCCCAGAAGCAGCACCGCCCAGCGAGGCCAAGGGTCCGGGCACGGTGGTCTTCGGCGCCAAGCCGGGGACCCCGCCCGAGCCTCCGCCCAAGCTCACCCCTGAGCAACTGCGCACGCCGCGGCGGACGCCGGGACCGGGGACCAACACCCGCATCCGCGTCGCGGTCACGAAGCAGACCAAGACGCTCCGTAACACGGTGATCGGGCTCTTCGGCGTGGTCGTGGTGCTTTCCGGTGCCTACCTGTGGCAGGCGGCCGAGACCGGTCGCAGGCTCACGGAACAGCGGCAGCTCCTGCTGGGGCAGGTGGACAGCCTCATGGCGGAGATCGGCACGATGGCGGCCGGCAGCGAGGGCCTGAAGGCGGCGCTTGATTCCGCCCAGGCCGAGGCCGAGCGGCTCAAGCAGCAGCTGGCCGCCACGCCCAACGACGCGCGCCTGATCAACGACCTCCGCACCCGGCTCGACGCGGCCGTGCGCCAGCAGCGGACCCTCGCCGGCGCCGCGCAGATGGACGCGAAGGGGATCGCGAATGCGAACCGCGACGCGATCGCCCTGATCTTCGTGCAGTTCCCGAGCGGACAGGTCTACACCGGCACCGGCTTCGCCGTGAAGACCGACCCCAACGGCGGCTACATCGTCACCAACAAGCACGTGGTGGTCGATTCGACGGGAGTCGCGGCGGCCAAGATCGGCGTCGTCTTCGACGGGACGCGGCAGAACTTCAAGGCCGACATCGACAAGATCGCCGAGCACGGCGACCTCGCCCTGCTCCGGGTGAGCGTCCACCGGGGGGTCCCGGTCATCAAGGGACTGGCCGACAGCACGCGCCAGCTCGAGATGGGCGAGCCCGCCGCCGTCCTCGGATTCCCGCTGGGGCTCGATATCGCCGGTGGCCGCGACTGGACCGAATTTGGTGCGGCCGCCACGCTGACCCTCGGTACCGTGTCCCGCACGCTGCCGGACCTGCTTCAGCTCGACAGCTACGGTGCCCAGGGTGCGAGCGGCAGCCCGATCCTCGACAAGGCGGGCCTCGTCATCGGCGTCCTCTACGGGGGCCAGCCGGGGAGCGGGGGACGCATTCTCTACGCGGTTCCGGTGAACTTCGTCTGGGAACTGCTCCAGCCCTGATCTCTCCTTAGCCTCCCCGCCACTCACACGGGGTGGTGAGGGCAGTCACCGCCCCATCCCCTCCCGGGCAGCATCATTGCCCGCATGGAGTTCCCTCCGCCATCGCTGTCCCACGCCCGCGCCTCCGATCGCCTGCTTTCCGGGGTGGCCCGGGGCGGCATCCTGCTGTTCCTGCTCGGCGTGAGTCTCGCGGCCTGGTGGACGCTCTCCAGGATCGACCACGCCGTCCGGGACACCGCGCGATATAACCTGAGCACCGTGATGGCCAGCGCCCGCGAGGCCACTCGGCACTGGGCGACGCGCCAGCAGACGATGGCCGTCGGGGTCGCCGCGACTCGCGGCCTCGGCCCCGTCGTCGCGAGGATGATCGGGACTTCGGTGTCCCCCCGCCCAGATGGGCGGGCGGCCGATGCCGTGCGGCGGTTGCTCGACTCCGGCATCCGGGAGCATGGCATCCCAGGCTACTGGGTGATCCGCGCCGACGAGAGCACGCTGCTGCGCTGGCCCGACTCCCTCACGGCGAGTCCCCCGGCCGGGATGCGCGATGCGCTCGAGAAGGCCATCGATGGTCTCCCCGCACTCAGCACCTTCCAGGAGGGCAGCCAGGCCTCGCCCCTGCTCTGCGCCTTCGCCCCCATCCGCGACGAGCATGGCGAAGTCATCGCGGTGCTCGCGCTGGCGCTCCCGGTGCACCAGGAACTGGATGCGCTCTCGGCCGAGAGCAGGGTCCATTCGATGAGCGAGGTGTACTTCTTCGCGGCGGATGGGCACGTCCTCGGTTCGAGTTCCGGAGTCGAGCCGGCCTCGACCCGGAATGGCCCCTCGGCGCCGAACCGGGCTCGGATCACCAAGGCCTCGATCGAACGGGCGTCCGGCGCCGACCTGGACGGCTACGAGAATCACGAGGGGCGGCTGGTCATCGGGACGTGGGCCTGGGACGATCAGCTCGATCTCGGGATCGCGGTGGAGACCGATGCCCGGAGCGCCTACCATGTCGTAAACACCGCCCGAAGCGCCCTGTTCGCCGGCGCGGCATTGACCTGCCTTCTCTTCCTCGCCGCGCTCGCCGCGGTCACCCAGTCGCGGCGCCGCGCGCACGCCCTTTCCGCGCTCCAGCGCCGGCTCGCCGCAGTGCTCGAATCGACAACCGACCCGGTCTGCTTCGCGGACGCAGACGGGAACGCCATCTACCTCAACGACGCGGGCCGCAAGCTGCTCGGCGGCGGCACCGAATTCCCACCGCGCGATCACGTGGTTCCCTCGTGGACCAAGGTGCTGCTCCGCATCGATGCGCTGACGGCCGCGGCGCGCGATGGCACGTGGTCCGGGGAAACCACGATCCTCACCGCCGATGCGCGCGAGCTCACGCTCTCGCAGGTGATCATCTGTCACCGCCGGGCCGAGGGCATGGTCGACTTCTACTCGACGATCGCGCGCGACATGACCGAGCGGAAGCAGCTCGAACGCCGCCTGTCCGAGGAGAAGGAGCGGGCCGAGGTGACCCTCGGTTCGATCGGCGACGCGGTGGTACGGACGGACGCCAGAGGGGTGGTCGAGTATCTCAACCCCGTTGCGGAGCAGCTGCTCGGCTGCCGGAGCGCTGAGCTCGCGGGACGGCCGATCTCGAGTGTGGTCGCGCTGGTGCACGAGACGACGCGTGAACCGATCGAGAACCCGGTCGAGACCTGTCTCCGGGAGAAGCGGGTGGTGGGGCGCTCGAATCTCTCGCTCCTCGTCCGCCCCGATGGCCGCGAGTTCGCCATCGACGACAGCGCCTCCCCCGTCACGAACAACGACCAGGAGATCATCGGCGCGGTGCTCGTCTTCCACGATGTGAGCCGCGCGCGTACGCTGGCGCGGCAGCTCGCGCACCAGGCCAGCCACGATCATCTCACCGGGCTGGTGAACCGGCACGAGTTCGAGCGGCGCGTCGGCCGGGCGCTCACGCGAGCGCAGGAAGAGGCGGTCACTCACGCGCTCTGTTTCCTGGATCTGGACCAGTTCAAGGTGGTCAACGACACCTGCGGCCACGTGGCAGGCGACGAGCTGCTGCGCCAGCTCGCAGGCGCGCTCCAGAAGAAGGTCCGCCGGCGGGATACCCTGGCCCGCCTTGGCGGGGACGAGTTCGGCGTGCTGCTCGAGCATTGCCCGCCCGGGCAGGCGACCCGGGTCGCGCACGACCTGCTGGAGACGGTGCAGGAGTTCCGGTTCGTCTGGGAAGGGAAGCCGTTCGCGCTGGGCGTGAGCATCGGCGTCGTTCCGATCACGGCGGAGACCGAGAGTCTCGCCAATGTGCTGCGCGACGCCGACGCCGCCTGCTATGCCGCCAAGGAGCGGGGCCGGAACCGGGTCCACTTCTACGAGCCCAACGATGCGACGATGGCGCTCCGTCAGGGGGAGATGCAGTGGGTCAGCCGCATCACGTCGGCCCTGCAGGAGCACCGGTTCCGCCTGTACGGCCAGCCGATCGTGCCCCTGGTCCTGCATCCGGGCGAGCGGACCCGGGTGGAGATCCTGCTCAGAATGGTGGAACGGGACGGCACTCTGATCGCGCCGGGTGCATTCATTCCCGCGGCGGAACGCTACAACCTGATGGGGGCGGTGGACCGCTGGGTGGTCCGCGAGGTCACTGCGCTCTACGCGCGGCACCGGGCCGCCGGCTGGAAGCCGATCGCCTCGATCAATCTCTCCGGCGCCTCACTCGGCGATCCCACGATGCTCTCGTTCGTGCGCGATCAGCTCGCCCGCAACGAGGTGCCACCCGAGTCCCTCTGCTTCGAGATCACGGAAACGGCCGCCATCGCGAACCTGGCGCTCGCGGCGCACTTCATCCGCGACCTCAAGTCGCTCGGCTGCTGGTTCGCGCTGGACGACTTCGGGAGCGGCATGTCGTCGTTCGCGTATCTCCAGAACCTGCCGGTGGATTCGCTGAAGATCGCGGGGGCGTTCCTGCGGCACATCGAGAACGACCCGGTCGAGTATGCCATGGTCGAGGCGATCAACCGGGTGGGCCACGTGATGCGGCTCAAGACGGTCGCGGAAGGGGTGGAGAGCCTCGAGACCCTGGAGACGCTCCGGAAGATCGGGGTGGACTACGCGCAGGGCTATGCGATCGGTGAACCGATCCCGATGGAAGAGTTGATCGCCCAGGCGCTTCCGCTCACACGGGCCGAGGCGCGGCCCCGCCCCCTGCTGCCACCGGAAGGACCCCGCTCGAGACCCGCGATCGCGTGAGCGGTTCCGGGTGATGGTGGCGCGCCTCCGCAGACGCAGCGCGCGCGCCGAGTCAGGCCGCCACCCCTCCCGCACCACGCACACCCAGCCAGCGCGCCACCGCCTCCTGCATCAGCGGCTGCCGGTGCCAGGCGAGCAGGATGGGACAGTCGCCCGGGATCTCCGCCGCCAGCCGCGGATGGGCGAACAGGACCACGAGCGCGGCGTCCGGGACCAGCGCCTGGAGCTTGGCCAGACTCTCCGGCCCGAATCCCCCCCTTCCCTTCGCGGCACGCGGCTCGGCGAAGGCGAGCACGATCCGCTTCCCCTCATACCGCTCGAAGTGTCCCGATCCGGCGAGGAAGCGACCGACGAGGTCGCTGGGACCGGGGGCGTACCAGCCTCCCAGGTCGTCGTCGACCACCGTCAGCGCCACTCCACCGTCAAGTTCGGGCGCCTCGCCACGGATCACGCCGCGCGCCAAGAGGCGGTCCGCGATGCCCGGCGCCGAGTGAGTCCCGAGGTCGAGTTGCCAGGCGGGATTGACCGGCGCCGACACGACGGCCAGCGCCTGGGTGTACCGCTCGAGCGACTGGGCACAGCGGGCGGCGACGGCGGGATCGATGGCCGACGCGAGCCGGATGGCATCGACCGTGACCGCGGGATCGTTCGGATAGAGGAGCAGGTCGCAGCCGGCCCTGAGCGAGGCGACCATCGCGTCGCCCTCGCCTTCGCTCGACTGCGCGCCCTGCATGATCAGCGCGTCGGTCACGATCAGCCCACCGAATCCGAGCGGGCCGCGCAGGTGATCGAGCATGACCTTCGAACGCGTGGCGGGCAGTCCGCTCGGATCCCATGCGGGGAACGCCACGTGCGAGGTCATCACCGACCGCACGCCCGATTCCACCGCCTTCCGGAAGGGATGGAGATCGGTCTCGCTGAGTTCATCGAGGCCGAGCGCAACGGCTGGAAGCGTGTTGTGAGAGTCGAGCGTGGTCCGTCCGTGCCCGGGGTAATGCTTGACGCAGGCCAGCACACCCTCCGCCTGACAGGCGCGGACCCAGGTCGTGACCGCGCGGCCGACCCGCGATGGGTCGGCGCCGAACGAGCGGGTCTGCACGATCGGGTTTCGGGGCTCGATGTCGAGATCGGCCACCGGGGCGAAGACCCAGTTGATGCCGAGTCGGCGCGCTTCTCGTCCGGTCGTCGCGCCGGCCCAGGCGATGACGGACTCATCCTCCAGCGAGGCGAGGGCACCGGGCGGAGGGATCGGCGTCAGGCGTCGTGCCTGCTGGCCCGCTCCGCGCTCGAGGTCCGCCCCGATGAGCAATGGGCGCCCCGCCCGTCGCACGAGGTCCTCGATCAGGGTACCGATCTCGTCCGCTCGGGCCCCCGGGACGCCAAAAATGATGAAGCCACCGACGCCATGTTCGAGCGCAGCCTCGATCGCGCGATCCTCGTGGTGGAATCCGGTTTCGGGTCGCCAGCGCAGCGCGGGAAGGACCAGGCGACCGACGTTCATGCGGGCGTGAGCTGTCCGAGCACCCGGTGACCTGCGGCGCCCGTCGCGCCGGGCAGATTGCCGGGCTGTCCATGCATCGTCAGATAGCCGAGCAGTGCGAAGGCGACGGCCTCCTTCGCGTCCCCGTTGAAGAAGAGTTCGTCGAACCGGCGCAGCGGCTGTCTCCGTTCGCCGAGCAGCGCCTCGAGCCGGGCGGTGAGGACCGGGTGATGCATGCCGCCGCCTGACGCGACCACCTCCGGCGTGCCCGGGACCCACCGTGCGATGGATACCGCAATCGTCTGGGCGGTGAGTTCGACCGCGGTGGCGACGGCATCAGGGCCGGGCACGTCGCGAAAGAGCTGCTGCGCGAGGGCGAGGCCGAAGCGCTCCCGCCCGGTGCTCTTCGGCGGCGGGGAGGTGAAGTACGGGTCGGCGAGCAAACGGTGGAAGGCCTCGGCCTTGACCGCGCCGCGCCGGGCGAGCTGGCCATCCACGTCGTAGCGCAATCCGGGATCGACCATGCGGGCGACCGCGTCGATCAGCGCGACACCCGGACCGGTGTCGAACGCAAACGCCCCCTCCTCGACCGCCCGCCGCGGCACGTAGGTGAGGTTCGCCATGCCACCGATATTGAGCAGCACCCGCGGGTGATCGGGATGGGCGAAGAGCAGGACGTCCGCCGCCGGCACCAGGGGAGCGCCCTGGCCGCCGGCCGCCACATCGCGCGCGCGGAAGTTGCTCGCCACCCGGACCCCGAAGCGCTCCGCCAGAATCGCCGGCTCGCCCAGCTGCCAGCTCACCGCCGGCGGCTCATGCCAGATCGTCTGGCCATGCATGCCGATGATCGAGACCTCGGTCGCCCGGGTATGCGACCCGGCCAGCAGTTCATCGACCGCCTCGGCGGACCACTCCGCGATGCGGGTATGCAGCAGCGCGAGTTCCCGTGCACCACCCGCGGCGATCGCCGCGAGGATCTGGTCGCGTTCGGCGGCGCTGTAGGGCCGGGTGAGGAAGTGCACCAGGTGGCAGTGCGTCGGGCCCTCGAAGCGGACCAGCGCGGCGTCGACGCCATCGAGCGAGGTACCGGACATGAGTCCGATGGCGAGTGTCGGTCGTTCAGTCATGAGGTCGTCACCGCTGGAGGATCTCCCACGATGGACCGGAGATGGCCACCGTGTTCCGTCAGCAACCGTTCCGCGGCGTCCCGGTCCACCTCCCGGCGCAGCATGACGATAGCCACCTTCACCCGCTGATCTGCGGCCGCGAGCGCCTGGCGGGACGCCTCGCGCGTGGCCCCGGTCGTCTCCATCAGGATGCGTTCACTGCGATCGACCAGCTTCTTGTTCCAGGCCCGCACATCCACCATCAGATTGCCATAGGTCTTGCCGAGGCGGATCATTGCGCCGGTGGTCAGCATGTTGAGCACCTGCTTGGTGACCGTCCCGGCCTTCATGCGGGTCGAGCCGGTGACCACCTCAGGCCCGACCGGCAGGGTGATGCAGACATCGCAGGTGTCGCGGAGGATCTGCGGTGGCTCAGAGCAGGAGACCATGACGGTGCGGGCGCCACGGGTCTGGGCCCGTCCAAGTGCGGCCCGCACGAAGGGGGTGGTACCACTGGCGGCAATCCCGACCACGACGTCGTTTCCGGTCACGCGGTGGCCGTCGATCTCCGCGATCCCCGCATTGACGTCGTCCTCGGCCCCTTCGACCGAACGGAACATCGCCTTGTGGCCCCCGGCGATGATCCCGATGATCATTTCGGGGTCGGTGCCGAAGGTCGGCGGACATTCGGCTGCGTCGAGGACGCCGAGTCGGCCACTGGTCCCGGCGCCGACATAAAACAATCTTCCCCCGGCCCGGAAGGCCGCCTCGAGCAGGTCGATGACCCGAGCGATCTCGGCCTTCACACCGGCCACCGCCACCGGGATGGTGGCATCCTCGGCCGCGATGAGCTCGACGATCTCCCGGGCAGTCGCCCGGTCGATGGCGGCGCTCCGCGGATTTCGGCGTTCGGTGAGCCGCGGGTCCAGAAAGCTGTCAGTCATTGGTTCTTGGGGAAGGCGAGACGTAAATTAGGTACGTCGGGTCATCCCCAGCAACGTGTCATCCGCCTCCCGAGGTCGTCCTTGAGAAATCGCGTCCTGCGCGCTGCCCTGCTGTGCGTGGTCCTCCTGCCGGCCTGCGCCGGCCGCCGCTCCTCGTCGGCGGCGTCCCCGTCCGCCTCGGCCGATGCCGGGGTCAACCCGGCCTGGAATCTCGCGGGCAAGGCGCGGACCGCCGAGGGAGCCCAGGCGATGGTCGTCTCCAGTTCGCCCATCGCGAGCGAGGTGGGGCGCGAGATCCTGAAGGCCGGGGGCAACGCCGTCGACGCCGCGGTCGCGGTCGGCTTCGCACTGGCGGTGGTGCACCCGGAGGCGGGGAACATCGGCGGAGGCGGGTTCATGGTGTTCCGTCTCAAGGACGGCACCACGACGACTCTCGACTATCGGGAGGCGGCTCCCGGCCGCGCGACTCACGACATGTATCTCGACCATCGTGGCCGGGGCACCGCGCTGAGTGAGAAGGGAGCGCTGGCGGCTGGCGTCCCCGGCTCCGTGGCGGGACTCACCGAGGCGCACCGCCGCTTCGGGCGCCTCCCGTTCCGGGACGTCATCGCGCCGGCGGTGCGGCTGGCCAGCGAGGGCTTCATCGTCGATTCGGCGCGCAGCAACTCGCTGGACGGCAATCGTGACTGGCTCTACCACTTCCCGGCCAGCCGCCGCTACTTCCTGCCTGACAGCGGTCGCGCTCCGGCCCCTGGTGCCCGATGGGTCCAGGCAGACCTCGGCCGGACACTCGCGGAAATTCGCGACCGCGGGGCCGCCGGGTTCTATCATGGCTGGGTCGCGGATTCCATCGTGGCGGAGATGGAGCGCGATGGCGGCCTGATTTCGCTCGCCGACCTCGCCGGCTACAAGGCGATCTGGCGCGACCCGGTCAAGATCGACTATCGCGGCTACACCATCTACTCGATGCCGCCCTCCTCCTCGGGCGGCGTGACGCTCGGCATCATCCTCAACGTCATGGAAGGGTTCGGGAAGCTGCCGCCGTTCGGGTCGGCCGCCCTGATGCACCGGGAAGCCGAGGCCATGCGCCGCGCCTTCACCGATCGCAACGCCTATCTGGGCGACCCGGCGTTCGTGCAGATGCCGCTGACCCGGCTCCTCTCGAAGGAGTACGCCGCCTCGCTGCGCGCCCAGATCGACCCCGTCAAGGCGACTCCGACGCCGCCGTTCGATCCGCGCATCCGGGACGGCAATTCGACCACGCACTACTCCGTGGTCGACCCGGACGGCAATGCGGTCAGCTGCACGACCACGCTCAACGACAGCTACGGCAGCATGGTCGCTGTGTCCGGGGCCGGCTTCATGCTCAATGACGAGATGGACGACTTCAGCACCGCCCCCGGTCAGCCGAACATGTACGGCCTCGTTCAGGGTGAGGCCAATGCCGTCCAGCCTGGGAAGCGGATGCTCTCCGCCATGACGCCCAGCATCGTCCTCGATGCGAAGGGACAGGTCTTCCTGGTCGTCGGCACGCCCGGGGGCTCCACCATCATCACCCAGGTCTACCACGTCATCTCCAACGTGATCGACCACGGCATGTCATTGGCCGACGCGATCGCCGCGCCGAAGATGCATCATCAGGGCCTGCCCGATGAGATCCGGCTGGAGCCGGATGGGTTCCAGCCTGCGGCAATCGCGGGACTGAAGGCGATCGGCCACAAGGTGGGATACACCTCACCGTGGGGCAGCAGACACTGGGGCGATCTCGAGGGCATCATCCGGACGCCCAACGGCTGGGAGGGTGTCTCCGACCCGCGGGGAGGCGGAGGCGGCGCCGGGTATTGAGGATGGAGGTCGTGAAATGACGAAGGGGACCGCGAACGAATTCGCGGTCCCCTTCGCCTTTCCCCTGAAGCTTCAGCGGGTGATGCTGAAATCCGCGCCGAGGGTGAACGAGACCTTCATCCCCTGGCGGACCACGATGTCGCGGTCGGCGGACTGCCGCGCCGCCACGGCGCCGCCTGCCGCACCCGCCACGCCGCCGACGATCGCGCCGGTCTTGCCGCCGATCACCTTGCCGAGGATCGCACCGCCGACGGCGCCGCCGCCGACACGCGCAGCGCCACCGGCCGTGACCCCCTGGCCTTCGAGGGCATGTTCGACCGTGGTCTCGTTGGCCGTGCCGGTGATGGGATAGCTCTGGCCGCCGATGGTGACGTCCTGCGCCTCGAGGGTCAGGTGGCCGTCCTTCTCGCTGCGATTGTTCGCATGCTCGATGTGGGTGACCTTGAACGTCACGACCGAGCCTGCGGGAATCACCGTCGCACCCGCAGCATCCTTCACATCGTCACTCAGCGTGGCGTGGAAGAGCTCGCCGGCCTTATTGTGGCGCGAGTGCAGGCTGTCGTTGGCCGTTCCCGAAAGCGTCGCCCCCGTCGCGAGGGTGTAGGTCTTCGTCTTCGGGGCCGCCGGCTTCGACGGTGCGGGCTTCGGCTTGGGAGCCGGGGTCGTCGCGGCCGGTGCCGGCGTCGTGGCCGGGGTCTCCGGCTGGGCGGCGGGCTTGTCGTTGATCGCGGTAGTGGATTCCGCCGGTGCGAGCTGCAGGTCCCGCTGCAGACTGTCCGCGGCCGCCTGGGACTGATCCTTCTTCCCGCCGCACGCGACGAGGGATGCCACTGCGAGCCCGCCGATGAACTTCCTGACCATGTTTCCTCCCTGAACGATGACTTGCCCGGGCTCTCCCGCCCGAGCGACATTGCACACCCATGATCCACCTGCGGCGACTGCTGCCCTACACCCGACCCTATCGCCGCGTCTTCGCCGCGGGCTTCGCCTGCGTCGTCCTGTCGAACTACTTCACTACCCTGGCGCCCAAGTATCTCCAGGAGGGCATCGATGCTCTGGGCCACGGCGGCACCATCGCCGAAGTGCGCCGGGCGCTGCTCCTCCTCCTGGGCGTGGCCGCCGCGGGCGGGTTCGCGCGATTCGTCATGCGCGAGACCCTCAACAGCGTGAGCCGCCGGGTCGAGACCGACGTGCGCGACCGGCTGTTCGAACACCTGCAGCGGCTCTCGGCCGAATTCTACGACCGCTTCGCCACCGGCGACCTGATGGCTCGGGCCACCAACGACCTGCTCGCGGTCCGCATGGTGGCGGGGCCGGGCGCGATGTACCTCTCGGATACGATCGTCCGCGCCACCATGGTGGTGCCCTACCTGCTCCACATCAGTCCGCGGCTCGCGGGGATCGCGCTGCTTCCGCTGCTCGGACTGCCCATCGGCATGGTCGTCTTCGGCGCGGCCATCCAGCGGCGGACTCTGCGCATCCAGGCGGCCTACTCGGATCTCACCGCGGCCGTCCACGAGAACCTGTCCGGTGCCCGAATCGTCCGCGCCTATCGTCAGGAAGCTGCGGAGGTCGAGCGGTTCCGCACGATAAACGCGGAGTACGCCGACCGCAATCTAGCCCTGGCGCGCGTCTACGGGGCATTTCACCCGCTGCTCGCCTTCCTCGGCGGGCTCGGTGCCGTGGCGGTGATGTGGATCGGGGGTGGGCTGGTGATCCAGGGCACAATCACCGTTGGCGAGTTCATCGCCTTCGGCACCTGGCTCGTCTACCTCGTCTGGCCGATGATCGCGCTGGGCTGGGCCGTGAACCTGGTGCAGCGTGGTGAGGCCTCGATGGGGCGGCTCAATGCGCTCTTCGACTCGGTTCCGGCCATCGCCGATCCCGTCTCACCGGTGGCCCTGCCTCCCGCGCGGGGCGCACGGAGCCTGAGCTTCGAGCAGGTCTGGTTCCGCTACCCCAACGCCCCTGAGCGCGGGTGGGTCCTCGAGGACATCAGCTTCGGCGTGCCTGCCGGTGGATCACTCGGCATCGTCGGGGCGACCGGGACCGGCAAGTCGACGCTCGCCGAGCTGATCGTGCGCGCCTACGACCCCGATCAGGGGCGGGTCCGGATCGACGGCATCGATCTCAAGGATCTCACCCTGCGCGACCTGCATCTCGCCGTCGGCTTCGTCCCGCAAGAGACCTTCCTCTTCAGCGACACGCTGCGCGCGAACGTCCTGCTGGGCGCGCCTGATGATGGGCGGCTCGAGCGCGTCTCGGAAACCGCCCAGCTCACCGCCGCGCTCCCCGACCTGCCGAACGGCTTCGACACCATGCTCGGCGAGCGCGGGGTGAATCTCTCCGGTGGCCAGCGCCAGCGAGCGGCCATTGCGCGGGCGCTGGCGCAGGACCCGCCCATCTTCGTGCTCGACGATTCGCTCTCCGCAGTCGACGCGCACACTGAGGTGCAGATCCTCCACGGCCTCCGCGATGCGCTCGCCGCGCGGACGCGGGTGGTGATCTCGCATCGGCTTTCCGCCGTGCGCGATTCCGACTGGATCCTGGTGCTTGATGGCGGGCGAATCGTCGAACAGGGCACCCACGAGACCCTGATGGCAAACCGGGCGCGCTACTGGGAACTGCTGCGCCGGCAGGAGGTGGAAGAAGAGCTCGAAGGGGATGGGCCCCGCGGCTTCAGCGCCGAGGGGGAATCGGCGGAGAGCGTCAGAGCCGGTTGAGCAGACCCTCCGGCGTCAGCGCCCGCAGCGCACCCGCCAGCCGGGTGAACTGCCCCGTCACGAGCAGCACGCCCACCACCACGAGCAGCGCACCGCTCACCCGCATCACCCACGGCAGGTAGCGCCGGAACTTCTGGAACCACTCCAGAAAGCCGTCCACCGCCCACGCGGCCAGCAGGAACGGCACGGCGAGTCCCGCGGAATACGCCCCGAGAAGGGCGACACCCCGGCCCAGCGTTTCTGAGGCCGCCGCCAGTCCGAGAATCCCGCCCAGAATCGGCCCGATGCAGGGCGTCCATCCAGCACCGAATGCCATGCCGACGAGGACGGACCCGAGGTAGCCGAGCGGCTTGTTCTGCAGATGGACCCGGCGCTCCATCTGCAGAATGTTCAGCTTGATGACGCCGAGGCAGATCAGCCCGAAGCCGATGATCAGCACCCCACCGATCCGCTGCAGCCAGACCTTGTGGTAGTTGAGCGAGCGGCCGAGCGCCGTGGCTGAGGCCCCGAGCAGCAGGAAGATCAGGGTGAAGCCGAGCACGAAGAGGAGCGCGTGGGTGAACGCCACCCGGCGCCGCGAGCTCATCTCGTCGAGCGAGAGCCCGGTCAGGAACCCGATGTACGAGGGCACCAGCGGCAGGACGCAGGGAGAGAGAAAGCTTAGGATCCCCGCGGTGAACGCGACGAGGAAGCCGAGGGAACCCGCGTCATTCATGCACGACCCCGCCTAACCAAGGACCCGGCGCTGGCAGCTGCGGCAGACACCGTAAATCTCCACCCGGTGACGCTCGGGCTGGAAGCCGTGCTCGTCGGCGATGATGGGGAGCATCCGTTCCAGGCGCTCGTGCGAGAACTCCTCCACGGACCCGCAGCGGCGGCAGATCAGGTGCTCGTGATGGGCCTCCGGCGACATCGGCTCGTAGCGGCGGAAGCCCTGCCCGAAGTCGTGTCCGCGGACCAGCCCGCTCTTCTCGAGCAGTTCGAGCGTCCGGTAGATCGTGGCGAGCCCGACCGCCCCGCCCCGCTGTGCGAGCGCCCGTCGAATCTGTTCGACGGAGAGATGTTCGTCGGAGAGGAGGACAACCTCGGCGACGCGGTCCCGCTGTCGGGTCACCGGCTGGCGATGGTCCCGGAGATAGCGCCGGAAGCGTTCGAGGAGGGCCTCGCCCTCACCCGTCGCGAGTCGCGCCATCCGCCACGGGGAACCACTCGTCCACCGGCACCGGCCGGGGATCCTCGTCCTCGATCCGCTTGCGGACACCGGCGAGCAGGTCGCCCAGGGTCTCCACCGGACCGCTGCCCACCTCTTCCAGCGAGGCTTCGAACTTCCCGCGCTCCTTGCCCTTGAGCTGGTGCATGAAGCGGGCGGTGTAGATCCGGCGGCGCTCCTGCTGCTCGCCATCGACCCGCGAGATCATCGCCGTACCGAATTCGCGCCCGTCGCGCTTGATGGTCCGGAACTGCCAGACCCCGTCGACTTCGCCCACCGGCATCTCGCCCGCCACGTGCTCCGCGAGGCGGCCCCATCCCGAACCGGGCTGATTGAGGATCACGACTGGGTCCCTTTCTCCACGTAGAAGCGCAGCACATGCATGAAGTCCTGCGCGTTGGTCACCACCCCGTACGCCTGGTGGGTCCCGCGATCCTTGAGCTTGTTCACCACGAACTCGGTCTGATCCACGCACACCGTCATGAGCGGCATCGGCACACCCTCGTAGTGGGTGTGGTAGGCCGGCAGCATGTTGCCGACGGCGATCGCATGCAGTGCCGAGGCGATGAGAACCGCGCCCGTCGCCTTCACGGTGTGCTCGCGCATGGCGTCCTGGGCCTCGACACTCGAGTGCACCACGCCCGGGAGCGGGCCATCGTCGCGGATCGAGCCCGCGAGCACGAAGGGGACGCCATGCGTCACGAGCGCATGCATGATGCCGCTGCCGATCAGCCCCGACCTGACCGCGGCCTCGATGGAGCCGGCGGCGCGCACCTGGTTGATCGCCCGCATGTGCAGCCCGTGCCCGCCATCGGTCGGGCGGCCGGTGTTGCTCATGCCGAGGGTGGTGCCGAAGATGGCCGCCTCGATATCGTGGACCGCGACCGCATTGCCCGCCAGCATTGCCTGCACATAGCCGTTCCGGATGAACCACTCGAAGTCGCCGCGGGCGCGGGAATGCACCAGCGCGGGCCCGGCGACCCAGATGAGGAAGCCGCCCTGGCGCTTCTCCTCGATCAGCCGCTCGGCCAGCTCGTCGTAGTTGACCGGCCGCTCCCGGCTGACCTCGCTCGACATGAAGCGGAACTCGTTGGCGCTGTGCGCCCCGCCCAGGAAGCCGGCCGAGTGGACGTAGATCCCCTCGGAGCCATCCTCCGCCAGTCCCATCGCGACCTGGTCGCCGCGTGTCAGGCGCCGGGGCTCACTGACCTCGAGGCCCCCGGGACGCTTCACGATGGCGCAATCCATCCGCGGGCGGGTGGGGAGCAGCCAGCGGCCCTCGACCCGAACGTAGGTCGGCAGATTGGAGGTCGAGAAGAAGCCTTCGGGCAGGACGCCGTCGGCCGGCATCGGTGCGAAGGTCGCATCCGGCGCCTGAGCCAGCGGTGGTGCCGTAAAGTCCGGTGCGTGATAGTTTTGCGCGGCCATAGGATGGCGGGAATCTAGGCCCCAGCGGGAGGCGATTCAAGCGCGAGGGCCGGGTGGGGCATACGCCCCACCCCGGTGGGTTTGCCCCACTTTCCCACCCTGGCCAGCGCGTGAGATGACCCCGATAACTGCGCTCGGCACAGCGGGATCACTGTTTGGGCCGGAATCGAGGGTGACGGCACACGGTGTGCTTTCGCGTCGCTGGAGATCCGGTTCGCCCACCTGTCTGGGTGATATCCCCCACATCGCGAGGAAGATTGATGCGAGGCTTGCCTTCGTTGGCGTTGTTGGTCATGCTCGCCACCCCGGCGCTGGCCCAGTCGCCGGCCGTCCGTGACACCACTCAGAAGGACTCGGCGAAAGTCCGGCTGCCGGATCTCCAGGTCACCGTGACCCGCAGCCCGGAAACCGTCGTGAAGATTCCGGCGGCGGTCTCCGTGGTCGGGCGTGACGAGATCCAGGGAGCTCAGTCCACCCTCGGCCTCGACGAGTCCCTCAACAACCTTCCGGGCGTCTACGTCGCCAACCGCTACAACGCCAACCTCGACCAGCGCCTCGTCATTCGCGGCTCGGGGGCGCGGGCCAACTTCGGCATCCGCGGCATCAAGATCATCCTCGATGGTATCCCGCAGACCCTGCCCGACGGACAGAGCCAGCTCTCGAACGTCGACTTCGCGAATCTGCGCCGCATCGAGGTGCTGCGCGGCGCGGCCTCCTCGCTCTACGGCAACGCGTCTGGCGGCGTCGTCTCGCTGACCTCCGAAGGCGCGGGGCCGCGACGGTTTTCACAGTCGATTCGCGCCGAAGGAGGCTCCTTCGGCCTGTTCAAGATCCAGGGCCGCACCACGGCGCGCGTCGGGGCGGCGAGCGGCGTGCTGTCGCTCTCCCGCACGCAGTCCGACGGATTCCGGCAGCACAGCGCGTCGGAGATCACCCAGCTCAACCTGGGCGGCGACTACCTCCTGGGCAGCAGCACCAGCCTGGGTTTGCGGTTCGGCTACAGCAACGCCCCGAAGGCGCAGAACCCGGGCGCCCTCACCGCCGCCGAAGTATTCGCCAACCCCGACTCAGCCGCCGCCGCGAACATCGCACGCAAGGCCGACAAGGACGTGAGCCAGGGCCAGCTCGGCCTGACCCTGCGGCACTTCACCCCGCGCGGCGAGATCAGCGCGACCGTCTTCGGCGTGCTGCGGAATCTCGAGAGTCCGGCCGCCACGCCGCCGCGGGGAGGAGCCCCCTTCAACCAGGGCATCTGGCAGTCCATCGACCGCAAGGCGGGCGGCGTGCGGGTCAGCGCCGACCAGGGCTTCGGCCCGAGCGAGGCAGGCCTTCGGGTCACGGCGGGCCTCGACTTGCAGCGGATGCAGGATGCCCGGACCACCTATCTGACCATCTCCGGTGTGAAGGACTCGATCACGGTAGACCAGCTCGAGACCGTCACCGAGATCGGCCCCTTCGTGCAGCTGCACTGGAGCCCGATCACGGACGTGGTGGTAAGCGCGGGTGGGCGCTATGACGCCGTGAAATTCGATGTCGCCGACAAGCACTTCAGCGATGGCACCGACAACAGCGGCGACCGCACCATGTCCTCGCTCTCCGGCAACGCCGGGGTCAGCGTGATCAAGGACCGCCGCTTCAGCCCCTACCTCAACGTCTCCACCTCCTTCGAGACGCCGACGACGACGGAACTGGCCAACCAGCCGAACTCGACCGGAGGCTTCAACACCGGTCTCAAGCCGCAGCGCACCGTGAACTACGAGGTGGGGGCGCGGGGCGAGATCGGACCGCTCACCTACTCCGCCGCCGGCTTTCTCGGGCGGGTCAAGGACGCGATCGTGCAGTACCGGGAAGTGAGCGGGCGCGGCTACTTCGCCAACGCGGGGCGTCTCAAGAACGACGGCATCGAACTCGGCCTCAACGCCCGGGTCCTCGATCAGCTCAGCCTGTTCGGGAACTGGACCTACGCCAACTATCGCTACGATGTCTACCGCAGCGTGAATGGCGCCACCGTCGACACGCTCGACGGCAAGCGCCTGCCCGGCGTGCCCAAGGCGTTCATCCGGTTCGGGCTGCGCGCGGGACCGGTGCGCGGAGTCTCGCTCGACATCGATCACACCATGTCCTCCTCGGTATTCGCCGACGACAAGAACACGGTCTACATCAACGGCTGGGGCAAGGCCGATCCGAAGACCACCGTCAGCGGGATCGGCCTGGGTGTCACGAACGCGCGGATCAGCTGGGAAGGCCGCAGCGGCGGGGCATGGCTGCGCCCCTTCATCGGCGTGAACAACCTCTGGAACCGCCGCTATGTCAGCGCCCTGACGCTGAACGCCACCTTCAACCGGGTGTTCGAGACCGCGCCCGGACGGAACTGGTATATCGGCGGCGAAATCGGCTGGGCCGCGCAGTAGGGCACCCCTTCGACCGTCGGTCGCCAGCGGTGCGGCGGCCGACGGTCCGCTCCCCCTTTCCCCCGCGCCTGATCGCCTGCACCTTCCCCGGTATGCAGGCGCCTGTCACCCCGACTACTCCCGAGACGTATTACCGAGAGCTCTTCGAGCAGATCGGTGCCGTGCAGCTCCTCGTCGATCCTGACACGGCCACGATCGTCGACGCCAATCCCGCCGCCGCGGCCTTCTACGGCTACCAGCGCGAGGCCCTGCGTGGCCTGCCGGTGGCCACGATCGACACCCAGTCCCCCGAGGAAATCCTGCAGGCCATTCAACTGGCCACGACGATGGGCGGGCACTATCGCGGCTTCCCGCATCGACTCGCGACCGGTGAGCTCCGGCTCGTCGAGATCTATGCCGGTCCGCTGCACGTGGATGGGCGGGTGCTGCTGCACGAGATCGTGCACGATGTCACCGCCCAGATCGAGACGGAGCGGACCCGGGAGGCGGCCGAGGCCGCCGCTCGGCGCCTGGGGCTCATCGCCGTGGGCGTGGCCCATGAAGTCCGCAATCCGCTCTTCGGCATCTCGTCAGCCCTGGACGCCTTCCGGGCCCGGTTCGGGGAACGGGCGGAGTACACGCCCTATCTCAACATCCTGAGCGAGCAGGTGGACCGTCTGAGCCAGCTCATGCGGGATCTGCTCGACTACGGAACCCCGAGCCGGGTGGAGCTCCGCCGCGGCGACCCGACCGGGGCCATCGCGCAGGCGTTGCTGCACTGTCAGCCGCTCGCGGAGCGTCGCGGCGTCCGGCTGCGTTACACGGCCCATGCCGTCTGCCCCGACGTGGCCGTGGACTCCACCCGCGCGCTGCAGCTCTGGCAGAACCTGATCGACAACGCGGTGCAGCACTCGGCGGCCGGGACCCAGGTCGAGGTCACGAGCGATGTGGTCTGGCAGGATGGCCGGCGCTGGGTGGAGGTGCAGATTGCCGACCAGGGCTCCGGCTTCCGCGCCGAGGACCTGCCGCGCATCTTCGAGCCCTTCTTTACCCGCCGACAGGGCGGCACCGGGCTCGGTCTCGCGATCGTGGAGCGGATCGTCGCCGAACACGGAGGCGTCATCGAGGCGGGCAATGGCCCCGGTGGTGGCGCCCTGCTCCGGGTGCGATTCCCGGTGCCGTCCTCCGACCTGACGAGCCATGGCGCGTAACCGCATCCTGATCGTTGATGACGACGCCGCGATCCGATTCGGGCTTCGGGACTTCCTGGAGACCCGCGGGTACCTCGTGGATGAGGCGGGGACGGCGACCGACGCGGAGATCGCCTTCCGCGGCACCCGCCCGGACGTGGTGCTCTGCGACTACAAGCTGCCTGACGGAGACGCCCTGGGGCTGCTGCCGCGCCTCCGCGCGATCTCGGACGCGGTGCCGATCATCCTGCTCACCGCGCACGGGTCGGTGGAGCTGGCGGTCCAGGCGATGAAAGAGGGGGCGGAACACTTCCTGACCAAGCCGGTCACCCTCCCCGCGCTGCTCGTGGTGATCGAGCGCAGCCTCGAACATCAGCGCAACCGGCAGCAGCAGCTGGCGCGGAAGGCCAGCCGCGACCGGCGCCCCGTCGACCCGTTCCTCGGGACGAGTCCGGCGATCCGGGAACTCGCCGAACAGGCGCGGCGGGTCGCGGGGGCCGAACGGCCGGTCTATCTCCGCGGCGAGACCGGCACCGGCAAGGGGGTGCTCGCCGCCTGGCTGCACGCCAACGGTCCGCGCGCCGACGAAGCCTTCGTGGACCTCAACTGCGCCGGGCTGCCGCGCGAGCTGCTCGAGTCGGAGCTCTTCGGTCATGAACGCGGCGCCTTCACCGGCGCGGTGCAGAACAAGATCGGACTGCTGGATCTCGCCCACCGGGGGACGCTCTTCCTCGATGAGATCGGCGACATGGAGCTCGCGCTCCAGCCCAAGCTGCTCAAGGTGCTGGAGGAGCAGCGCTTCCGGCGGGTCGGGGATGTGCGGGACCGGCAGGTGGATCTGCAGCTCATCGCGGCAACGCACCAGGATCTGGCGCAGCTGGTCGCCTCGGGCCACTTTCGCGGTGACCTCTATTTCCGGATCTCGACCCTGCCGCTCACCGTGCCCGCACTGCGGGACCGCCCGGAGGACATTCCGCTGCTCGCGCGCCGGCTGCTGGAGCAGCTGGGCCAGGACGTCGGTCGCCCGACGATCGAATTGACCGGGCCGGCGGTCGCGGCGCTGACCGCCTATCGCTGGCCGGGCAACATCCGGGAACTGCGCAACGTCCTCGAGCGGGCCGTCCTCCTTCATGATCGCCAGTCCCTCGGCCGCGAGCATCTGCTGTTCGATGCCGGGCTCGAGACCGGTTCGGGTGGCGCCCCGGGGACGCACCTGACCCTGAAGGACCTCGAGCGGGAACACATCGAGCGAGTCCTGACCGAGGAAAAGGGGAAGGTTGAACAGGCCGCCCGGCGGCTCGGCATTCCCCGGAGTTCCCTGTACCAGAAACTCAAGCAATTCCAGATCGCGGTTCCCAAAGGCTAGATTCCCGCGACCGACCCAGAGCCCAGAGGACCAGATGGACCAGACCGAGGCCGCACCCGGCAACATCGACCAGATCCGCGACATCATCTTCGGTGCGCAGATGCGCGACTATGATCGCCGCTTCCAGCAGCTCGAAGAGCGGCTGCTCAAGGACTCCGCCGACCTGCGCGACGAGATGCGCAACCGGTACACGTCGCTCGAGGAATTCATCCGTCGCGAGATCGAGTCGCTCTCGGAGCGGATCACCGGCGAGCAGCGCAACCGTACCGGGCAGGTCCAGGAGCTTGGCGGCGCGCTGGAGCAGCTCAGCCGCACTGCCGACCGCCGCTTCACCGAGACCGGCGAAGAGCTGGCGCGCGGCCAGCGCGACCTCCGCGGCGAGCTTGCCCGCCATGCCTCCGGGTTTGCAGAGGAGCTGCAGCGCCGGGTCAACGAGCTGAACTCCGCGCTCAAGCGGGAGACCGACGAACTGCACACCCGGAAGGCCGATCGTGCCGCTCTCGGCGCGCTCTTCGCCGACCTCGCCCAGCGCCTCGCCGACGAATTCCGGCCGAACGGATGACGCCGGAGGTCCAGGCGCCGAAACGCGCCGACTCGCCCCGCCCCGACTCGCCCAGGGTCGAGCCCCCCGCGCCGAACGCGCCGGGGGATCCGCTGGCGCGGCTCCGCGCGATCCTCCTTGGCAAGGAGCGCGAGGCGATCCGCCGCATCGAGCAGAAGCTGGATGATCCGGAGGCCCTCTCCCCCGTGGTCGAGCGGGCGCTGACGGCCTCGGTCCGGCGCGACCCCAAACCGCTCGCGGACGCCCTCTTCCCCGTCATGGGCCCGGCGATCCGCCGGGCCATCAGTCAGGCGCTCGCCGGGATGATGCAGTCGGTCAATCAGGCGCTGGAGCATACCTTCTCGCTCCGGGGACTGGCCTGGCGCTTGGAAGCGCTCCGGACCGGGACCTCCTTCGCGGAGGTCGTGCTCCGGCACAGCCTGCTGTACCGAGTCGAGCAGGTCTTCCTGGTGCACCGGGAGAGTGGCCTCCTGCTGCAGCACGTCACCGCGCCGAGTACCGCAGCCCAGCCCCCGGACATGGTCGCCGGGATGCTCACCGCCATCCAGGACTTCACCCGGGACTCCTTCGGCGTGGCGCAGGAGGAGATGCTCGAGACCATGCAGGTGGGCGAACTCACCGTCTGGGTCGAGCAGGGGGCCCGGACGCTGCTCGCGGCCGTGATCCGCGGACACGCCCCGTTCGAATTCCGCGCCGAGTTGCAGCGCGCCATCGAGGCGATCGAAGGGGAGCATGCCGCCGAACTCGCCCGCTTTCAGGGGGACGCGAGCCCGTTCCTCCGCAGCCGGCCCCGGCTCGATGCCCTGCTGCTGATGGAGGCGCGCGAGCCCGAGCGGCGCACGCCCTGGCGCACCTACGGGCTGCTCACCGTCGCCCTGGTGCTGCTCGCGGTCCTGCTGGTGCCCCGCTACCTGCGCGAACGACGCTGGCACGCCTACCTCGACCGTCTCCGGGAGGAGCCGGGCGTGATCGTCACCGATGCCGCGCGTGAGGGCGGCCGGTACGTCGTGCGTGGCCTTCGCGATCCGCTCGCGCGCGACCCCGTGGCGCTGCTCGCCGACCAGCAGCTCGGCGTCGCCGACGTCACCGGCCGCTGGGAACCCTACGTGGCCCTGCTCCCCCAGTTCATCCTGAGCCGGGCCACCCGGGCGCTCGCCCCGCCGCGGACCATCGCGCTCCGGCTCGTGGCGGACACGCTGGTGGCCACGGGCGCGGCGGACGAGGCGTGGTTTGCCCGCGCAGGCACGCTCGCACCGGCCCTCGCCGGCGTCGGGAGCCTGAGCATCGAGCGCCGGTCGCCGCGCGAGCTCCCGCAACTGGCCCCGCTGGTCGCCGCGGTCGAAGCCCATCGCATCCTCTTCCCCACCGGCATTGCGCTGCTCGACAGCACCGGGAGCAGCGAGGCCGGCGCCATCGCCGCCGATGTGGCCACACTCGACAGCGTGGCACGCACCTTCGGACTCGGGCTTCGCCTGACAGTGGTCGGATCGGCCGACGATCAGGGCAATGCGGACGCGAACGAATGGCTCCGGACCGAGCGGGCCGACGCGCTGCGCGCCAGGATGGCGCCACTGCTCCCCCCCGGTATCGAGGTTGGCGCCGAGCGCGCGCCCGCCGATTCGACTCCGGCGGCAAGCGACGCGGAGCGGGCGCTGCGCCGAGCGGCCACCGTCCGCGCGGATCTCGCACTTCCTCTGCAACCGGTCGCGCCGTGAATGCAGTCCTGCAGAAGAAGGTTTGCATGCTTGGGGCAGTCGGCGTCGGCAAGACCAGTCTTGTGCGCCGATTCGTGGAGAGCATCTTCTCCGAGCGCTACCTGGCAACGGTCGGCGTGAAGATCGACCGGAAGTCCCTGATGCTCGGCGCGACCCAGCTCAACCTGATGCTCTGGGATCTGCAGGGAGAGAGCGCCGAGCAAGCCACCAGGCTGGAATACCTGCGCGGCGCCGGCGGCTGCCTGATCGTGGCCGACGCGACCCGCCGCGAGACCCTGGAGACGGCGCTCTCCCTCGAAGCACGGGCCGCGGCGATCGCCCCCGGGGCAGCGGTGGCGCTGGTGATCAACAAGATGGACCTGGCCGAACAGATCGCGATCTCGGAAGACGCGCTGACGCCTCTGCGGGACCGCGGGTGGCCGATCGTCCGCACCAGCGCCCGAAGCGGTCTCGGAGTCGAGGACAGCTTCCTGCTCCTCGCGCAACGCATGCTCGCAACGACCGCCCCGCCGGCGGAGGAACGATGACGGTTCTGGAGAAGAAGATCTGCATGATGGGCGCTCCTGGCGTGGGCAAGACGAGTCTCGTCCGCCGTTTCGTCGACAGCGTCTTCTCGGACAAGTACCTGTCGACGATCGGCGTGAAGATCGATCGCAAGACGGTCGAGGTCGACGAACACACGCTCAACCTCATGCTCTGGGATCTCCAGGGTGAAGAGCGGTACCAGTGGGTGCGGATGCAGTATCTCCGCGGGGCCGCCGGCTACATCCTGGTCGCCGATGGCACCCGCGCCGACACCCTGGAAGTCGCCATCGGCCTGCAGGAGACCGCGTCGGAACGGGCCCCCGGACTTCCCTTCGTGCTCTGCCTCAACAAGGCCGACCTCTGGGGGCAGTGGGCGATCAGTGCGACCCAGCAGGAGTGGCTGAAGGAAAAAGGCTGGACGATCTTCCAGACCAGCGCCAAGTCAGGCGACGGCGTCGAGGAGGCCTTCCTCTCCCTGAGCACCAGCATCATCGCGACCGACGGCCAGTAGCGCGTCCGGGGTCTGGACAACCTGTCCGGCTCCCGGACAAGCGCGGCCGCCCGGCGACCACTCCGAAACTCAACCTCCGTCATACCATCGATTTAGTTCCGGCCCTCCTACCGATAGCGCGTGGCCCCGAGCTTGCCAATGGCGCCGCGCGATGACCGACTCCACTACTTCCTCCCGCCCTGCCGCGCCGCGGCTCCTTCTGGTCGACTCGGACCCGGGGCTTCGCTTCACCGTCGGCGACTACTTTCGCCGGGTTGGCGCGCGGGTCGATGACGCGGCCAGCGTCAGCGAGGCCGAGGCCTGGCTGGCCCGCGGATCGTACGACGCCGTCCTGACCGACCTGCAGCTCGCCCCGAATGCGGAGGCAGACGGGCTCGCGCTGGCACGCCGGATCCGGATTGTCGCTCCCGCCACGGCGGTCTGCATCCTGACTCTGCCGCGGGAACCGCGGCTGATGGATGCGGCCGAGTCGGTGGCCTCGGTCGTCCTGACCCGGCCGAGAAAGCTGGCGGATCTCGCCCAGATTGTTTTCGCGCTGCTGCACGACCCCGCAGCGGCGGAGTTCACTTCAACAGGGAAAGATTCATGACACGACGTATCGGTTGGTTTGCGGCGGCGCTGCTCCTGGCGGCGACTGCACCTGCGGCCGCCCAGCAGCCGGGCACGGTGGAGCTGGGGGGCTTCGGGCGGTTCACGAAGTACGACAAGGCGACCCACTTCGATGATCGCGCGGGCGTGGGCGCCCGGCTCGGCGTGTTCGTGCTGCCGAACCTCGAGATCGAGGGCGACGCCTCGTACACGGCGACCTACACCACGAACAACGACCTGGTGAAGAACGTCCCGATCCACGCGCGGCTGGTCTACAACCTCCCGGTGGGCGAACACGGCGCGCTGCTGTTCGGCGGCGGCTACGTGCGCAACATGTTCCGCACGAACTATGTGGAGAGCGCCAACGGGATCGGCGGCCTGGTCGGCGTGCGGCTCGGCCTGGGCGAGCTGCTCTCGATCCGGCTCGACGCGACCGGCGACTACCTCGGCAGCCCGCGCAGCAAGGCGGGG